>NZ_LZJZ01000130.1 GCF_001667585.1 Mycobacterium sp. E2733 | reverse complement strand
ACCTGCAGCCGCACCCGGCTGATCCGGCCGAATCCGGGGCGGCCTCCCGCAGTGAGCTCATAGCCGCAGACCCGGGCCTCCAGCCGGGTCGGCGCGCCCTGCCAGTCACCGTCGGTGACCAACACGGTGCATCCCTTGCTGCGGGCCCGCGCCACCACCGCCCGCGCCCGGGTCTGCGGCACCCGGCGGCCGCCCAGGCCGAGGACCACCAGATCCATGCCGTCGACGAGCACCGCTGCCACCTCCACCGGATCGGTTCCGGGATCCGGTATCACCGCGACCCGACTCAGATCCGCCCCCATCTCCGCGGCGGCCAGCAGCCCGACGTCCGGCTGGCCGACGATTGCCACGTTGCCACCCGCTGCCGTCACCGCGGCCACCATGGCCAGCAGCAGCGACCGGGCGCCCGAGAGCACCGCCACCGTTCCGCGCGGCAGGGGCGCCGGCAGCGCCTCGGCCAGCCACCGCGGCAGCGCCAGCTGGGCTTCCGATTCCGGCAGCAGGTCGTCGGTGCGGGCGGATGTGGGCCCCGGCGCTTTTCCGGTGATCACGGCCATCCGCCGGCGCAGCGATTCGAGCTGCTCAGCACGGGTTTCCGGCCGGGCATCGGGGGCGAAAGCCGCAGTCATGACCAGCCTCCTACCACCGCTCTCGCACGACTATTTTCGAAAGTATGTTCGACTGATTGAGAGTAAACACCCGCCCTCCGACAACCGTCAAGAAACGGAAGGGGCGGCTTTATGCGATCGATACCGGTGGGGCGGATGGGTGTGAAGTGGCGGCGCTTTCGCGCCGGGCGGTCACTCCCACTCGATAGTGCCGGGGGGTTTGCTGGTGATGTCCAGCACCACGCGGTTGACCTCGGCCACCTCGTTGGTGATGCGGGTCGAGATGCGCTCCAGCACCTCGTAGGGCACTCGGGTCCAGTCGGCGGTCATGGCGTCCTCGCTGGACACCGGGCGCAGCACGATCGGGTGCCCGTAGGTGCGATTGTCGCCCTGCACACCGACCGAACGGACCTCGGCCAGCAGCACCACCGGGCACTGCCAGATCAGGCTGTCCAGGCCGGCGGCGGTGAGTTCCTCGCGCGCGATCGAGTCGGCGCGACGCAGGGTCTCCAACCGCTGAGCGGTGACCTCGCCGACGATCCGGATACCCAGGCCGGGGCCCGGAAAGGGTTGGCGCGCAACGATTTCCTCCGGAAGGCCGAGCTCACGCCCGACGGCGCGCACCTCGTCCTTGAACAGCAGCCGCAACGGCTCTACGAGCTTGAACTTCAGGTCGTCGGGCAGACCGCCGACGTTGTGGTGGCTCTTGATGTTGGCGGTTCCGCTGCCCCCACCGGATTCCACCACGTCGGGGTACAGCGTGCCCTGCACCAAGAACTCGACCTGAGAATCGGTATCCGCCCCACTCTCTAGCAAGATGTCTCGCACCGCACCCTCGAACGCACGGATGAACTGACGGCCGATGATCTTGCGCTTGCCCTCGGGGTTGGTCACCCCCGACAGCGCCTGCAGGAAGGTGTCCGCGGCGTCGACCGTGACCAGGTTGGCGCCGGTAGCGGCCACGAAATCGCGCTGCACCTGGTCGCGCTCGCCGGCGCGCAGGAGCCCATGGTCGACGAAGACACAGGTCAGCCGGTCCCCGATGGCGCGCTGTACCAGTGCGGCGGCCACCGCCGAGTCCACGCCGCCGGAGAGTCCACAGATCGCGTGGCCGCCGCCTATCTGTTCGCGCACCTGTTCCACCAGCGCGCTGGCGATGTTGGCGGGTGTCCACTCCCCGCCGAGCCCGGCGAAGTCGTGCAGGAAGCGGCTGAGCACCTGCTGCCCGTGCGGGGTGTGCATGACTTCGGGGTGATACTGCACCCCGGCCAGGCCGCGCGCCCGATTCTCGAACGCGGCCACCACCGCGCCCGGGCTGCTGGCCACGACGTCGAATCCGTCCGGTGCGGCCGTGACCGCGTCACCGTGGCTCATCCATACCGGCTGGGAACTCGGTAGGCCCGAATGAAGTTCCCCGCCAACAACTTTCAGCTCAGTGCGGCCGTACTCGCTGGTGCCGGTGTGGGCGACTGTCCCGCCCAGGGCCTGCGCCATGGCCTGGAATCCGTAGCAGATGCCGAACACGGGCACGCCGAGGTCGAACACCGCCGGATCGAGTTGCGGGGCGCCCGGCTCATAGACGCTGGACGGCCCCCCGGAGAGCACCAGCGCCACGGGCTCCCGGGCCTTGATCTCGTCGATCGAGGCGGTGTGCGGGATGACCTCGGAGAAGACCCGCGCCTCCCGGACGCGCCGGGCGATCAACTGCGCATACTGTGCGCCGAAATCGATCACCAACACGGGCCGCGGCGAGGGGGTTTCCACGGCAGCCAGCTTAGTGGCTGCGCCGTCACATCAAATGGGTCGGCCGCGCAATGCCGGCGGTCCGGGGTGTCCTGGTGGGTTCGGAATCAGCCCATACATTCCTTCGTTAGAAAAGGGAGCCTCTTCGTCAGACAGGAGCCGCCCTTGCGCAAGAATTCCGCGATAGGCCGGGGCAGCGTTGTCTCCGCCCGCGAACTGACCAGCGTTTCCGGGGACAGGGTGCCGATTCCCGATCCCGACCAACTCGTCCATTTGCAGTTCCGGCGCTTCGCCGGTTGTCCCATCTGCAACGTTCACCTGCAGTCGATCGTGCGCCGCCACGGCGAGATCGCCGACGCCGGTATCCGTGAGGTCGTGGTATTCCACTCGACCGACGATGAATTGCGGCAATACGTCGGCGATTTGCCGTTCGCGGTGATTGGCGACCCGGCCAAGGCGCTGTACGCCGAGTTCGGTGTCGGCTCGTCGCCGCGTTCCGTGCTCGACCCGCGCGCGGTTCCGCCGACGGTGGTGGCGATGGCCCGCCCCAGCTATTGGCGCAACCGGGGCGGCATGCCGGTGTCCAATCCGCGTCCGACCGGCGGCCATCTGGGCCTGCCCGCCGACTTCCTCATCGGCCCGGACGGCCGCGTGGTCGCGTGCAAGCGCGGCGGCCACGCCAACGACCAATGGTCGGTGGACGAGTTGCTGGCGCAGGCCTAAAGCGCGAACGCCTGACGTGCCGCGTCGGCGGCCGCCGGGTCGCCCGTCACGCTGATGCGCCGCAGCGCCGCCTTGCGCTTGGCCTCGTTCGCGCCCAGGCGGGCGGTCACCAGATCCGCCGCGGCGGCGGTGATCGTCACCGACGGTTCGCCGTGACCACCGGCTAGCCGGCCCTGGGTCACCGCGAAGTCGAAACGCCGGCCGTCGATCTCGGCCCGACAGCTCGCCTCCAACCCCGCCGCCTTGCCCGAGTCGAAGCCGAGCAGGATCCCGGCCAAGAACCCGTTGAGCGGTGACACCGCGCCGCCCTCGATCGGGTCCAACCGGTCCAGGCCGAACCATGCCACGCTCCTCAACACGGGCAACGCCCGCTGCCAGCCCATGTCGCTGAGGGTGTAGACGGTCCGCCCGATCGGGGCGGGCAGGTCGGCGCGGTCGACGAGCCCGGCGTCCTGCAGTTCTTTGAGCCGCTCGGCGAGCAGATTGGTTGCGATGCCGGGTAACTCGGCGCGCAAGTCACCGTAGCGGCGAGGGCCGCCGACCAGCTCGCGCAGGATCAGCAGCGTCCACCGCTCGCCCAGGACGTCGAGGCCTCGGGCGATTGGGCAGTTCTGGCTGTAGGTCCTGCGGGATGCCACCAGGCCAGCCTACCAACCGTAGACATGATTTTCAATCAGCTACTTGATTTATTTGTCCATTTGCTTTAGCGTCTTGTCTATGAGCACCGAACCCCTCTTACGGAACCGTCCCGTCCCCGCACTCGCCGTCATCTGTCTCGGCGTCTTCGTCATCAGCGTCGACGCCACCATCGTCAACGTCGCGCTGCCGACCCTGTCGCGCGAACTCGGCGCCAACACCGCCCAGCTGCAATGGATCGTCGACGCCTACACCCTGGTGATGTCGGGACTGCTGCTCTCGGCGGGCAGCCTCAGCGACCGCTTTGGCAGACGGGGCTGGCTGAACTCCGGACTGGCGCTTTTCGCCGCAACTTCCGCCGTTGCGGCACATACTGATTCGGCCGGCCAGTTGATCGCGGCCCGCGCCGCCATGGGGGTGGGCGCGGCGGTGATCTTTCCGACCACCCTTGGCTTGATCACCAACATCTTCACCGAACCGGCGGCGCGCGCCAAGGCGATCGGGCTGTGGGCGGCGATGGTCGGCGTCGGGGTGGCCGTGGGGCCGATCAGCGGCGGCTGGCTGCTCGAGCACTTCTGGTGGGGCTCGATCTTCATGGTGAACATCCCGATTGCGGTGCTGGCCATCGTCGGCGGCGTCCTTTTCGTGCCGACCTCGCGCGACCCGGCGGCACCGCGCGTCGACGTCGCCGGCCTGCTCTTATCGGCGGCCGGGATCACCGCGCTGGTCTACACGGTCATCCAGGCGCCCACCTGGGGATGGACCAACGGCCGGACCGTGGCCGGGTTCGCCTTGGCCGCAACGGTTCTGGCCGGATTCGCGCTGTGGGAGCGGCGCAGCGACCACCCCATGCTGGACGTGTCGGTGTTCGTCGACCGCCGGTTCTCCGGCGGAAGCCTGGCCGTGACCGCCGGCTTTCTGACCCTGTTCGGCTTCATCTTCGTCATCACGCAGTACTTCCAATTCATCAAGGACTACACCGCATTTCAGAGCGGGGTACGGCTGCTGCCGGTCGCCGCCACGATCGCGCTGGCCAGCATCGCGGGACCCCGGCTGGTGGAACGCGTCGGCACCACCGCCGTCGTCGCCGCCGGACTCACCGTCTTCGCCGCCGGGCTGGCGTGGGCGTCCACCGCCGACGCCGCCACGCCGTACACCCAAATCGCCACGCAGATGCTGCTGCTCGGCGGCGGCCTCGGCCTGACCGTTTCGCCGGCCACCGAGGCAATCATGGGGTCGTTGTCCGCCGATAAGGCTGGAGTGGGTTCGGCCGTCAACGACACCACGCGCGAACTCGGGGGCACGCTCGGCGTCGCCATCGCCGGCAGCATCTTCGCCTCGGTGTACTCGGGGCATCTCGGGGCGGCCGCGTTGACCGGATTGCCGGCCGAGCCAATGCGGCAATCGATGGCCCTGGCGCACAGGGTGATCCAGCAGCTGCCCGCGCCACAAGCCGGCTACGTCCGCGGTGTCGTCGATCGCGCGTTCCTGGACGGCCTGCAGGTGAGCTCGCTGGTCTGTGCCGGCGTCGCGTTGGGCGCCGCGCTCGTCGTCGGCTGGTTGTTGCCGGCACGTCAAATCGAAAGGGAAATGCCATGAATACCCGAGTATTGGTGACTGCGGCCACGGGCAGGATCGGGAGCGCGGTCGCCGCGCAGCTCTTGGAAAAGGGCGTTGCCACCAGGGCCATGGTGCATCGTGAGGATGCGCGCAGCGCGCGGCTGCGGGAGCTGGGCGCCGAGGTCGTCGTGGCCGATATGTTTGACATCCAACAGGTTACGGCCGCGCTGGACGAGGTCGACCGACTGTACTTCAACCCTCCGTACCACCCCCACGCGCTCGACAGCGCGGTCGCCTTCGCGTTGGCCGTACGCCGCGCAGGTGTGGAAGCGGTGGTGGCGCTCGGACAGTGGGCGGCCGGTCCGGAGCACCCCTCGCTGATGACCCGACAAGCATGGCTGACCGACAAGCTGTTCGACCTGCTGCCGGACACCGCCCACGTCGCCGTCGATCCCGGCTACTTCGCCGACAACTATTTGCAGGTGCTGCCACTGGCCGCCGCGCTGGGAATCCTGCCGGTCCCCACCGGCGCCCGCCGAAATGCGCCTCCCTCCAACGAAGACATCGCCCGCGTCGCCGTCGGCGCGCTGCTTGACCCGCACCGTCATGATGGCCGCGCGTACCGCCCGACCGGACCGGCCCTGCTTTCGGGAGCCGAGATCGCCGACGCGGTCGGTGAGGCGTTGGGCCGGCGCGTGCGCCACATCGACATCCCCCAATGGATGTTCATGCGCGCCGTGCGCGTCAATGCCAAGCGGCTCGGCGCCGACATGTTCTTCCAGTCCAGCCTGCGGCACTACCTGCCGGAATACGCCCTGGGCACCTGGGAAGTGGGTGGTCCCACCACGCATGTTCGTGATGTGGCCGGTGTGGAACCCGAAGACTTCCTGACCATCGCGCGCCGCTACGTCAACGGCCCCGAAACACGGCGCACCGCAGGTAATCTCATCCGGCAGCTCGGGAACTTCCTGTTGACCGGACTCGTACCGATGCACCGCCTGGACAAGTTCGACCGGCTCCAACAACATCCGCAACCCGCACATGCCCGGCTTTCCGGTCAATCCGCGGTGTGGCGGGCCGAGCACACCACACCGGAGAGGATGGCGACGCGATGAACACGAGCACTTACGTCCTCGGTCACGCCGACGTGGAGGTGCGGCGGCTCCTCCTGCAGGGGCGCCTGTACAACGACTACACTCAGCACGCGCTGCGGCTCGCCGGGCTGCGCCCGGGCATGCGGGTGCTCGATATCGGTTGCGGGCCCGGCGACGTCTCGTTCATCGCCGCGCGGCTGGTCGGACCGGCCGGAAGTGTCCTCGGCGTGGACGCCGCACCGGCGATGGTCGAGCTCGCACGGAACCGCGCCGCCGAACAAGGCCTGCGCGCAGCGCACTTCACGCAGGCCACCGTCGACGCGATCGCGCTGGACGAACCGGTGGACGCGGTCATCGGCCGGCTGATCCTGATGCACCTGCCCGACCCGGCCACCACGCTGCGGCACCTGGGCACCTTCGTGCGCCCCGGCGGCATCGTCGCGTTCTCCGAGAACGACATCACCGCGACGCGCAGCGTCCCGGACCTGCCGCTGTTCGAGCGGGTGACGGCGGGCATCGTCCGCGCCTTCGAGGCGATGGGCCTGTCCGCGCGGTTCGGCACCACGCTGCCCACCGTCTTCGCCGACGCCGGCCTCGGCGCGCCGCGCCTGACCCAGGGCACACCCATCGGCACCGCCGCCGACGCCGACATCCTGGCCTACGCCGCGGAAGTCTGGCGGTTGGTCTCCCCCATCGCGGAACAGGGCGGCTTCGCCATCGACGAGCTCGCCGACATCGAGAACTTCGTGCCACAATTCCGCCGGGAGGCGCTCGCGGCCGGCGCCCTCATCACGATGCCCCCGCTGATCACCGCATGGACGGAGGTCCGCAAATGACCGGCACCATCGCCAACCAGTACTCGACCGGCCTGTCCCGACGCAACATCGAACGGGCGCTGATATCCGCCGGGAAAGACCTCGACCGCCTGGTGCCCGCCGACCTGGGTGCGGTGGAGGACTTTCACACCATGGGCCGCTTCGCCACCAGCCGGCTGGTGGATCTGGCGGGCATCTCCAGCGAAAGTCGGGTGCTCGACGCGGGCAGCGGGATCGGCGGCGCGGCCCGGTACGTCGCCGACCGGTGCGGCTGCACGGTGGCGGCCGTGGATCTCACCGAGGAGTATTGCGAGACGAGCCGTTGGCTCAATCGCCTGGTCCGGCTCGACGAGCGGATATCGGTCCGGCAGGCGGACGTCACCCAACTTCCGTTTGCCGACGGCGCTTTTGACGTCGTCATCAGCCAGCACGTTCAGATGAACGTCGCCGACAAGGCGCGCCTCTACTCCGAAGCGCGCCGGGTACTGGCGGCCGGGGGCCGGATTGCGTTGTGGGACCTGACGATCGGGAACCAGGGCACGCTGGGGTATCCGCTGCCGTGGGCCGATGAACCCGAGCGCAGCCACCTGGTCACCCCTGACGAGTTGCGTGCGGTCATCGAGTCCGCCGGGTTCGCCGTGGAGCACTGGAACGACCTGACCGAGGAGGCGGCCGAGTTCATGCAGGCGCTGCTGGCCCGGCCCGCCACCCCGCTGGGTTTGCACGCCTTCGTCACCGACTTCGACCGGAAATTCGAGAACCTCACCGCCGCGCTGGCGGACGGGCGTCTTCGAGCCGTTCAGGGGGTCGCAGCGGCCGGGCGCGGGTGAACGTTTGGCGACAGACATGTCTGCATGGTGGAGTGGGTATCGCTGAACTAGTCCTCCAAGACCAGGAAGCGAGGTCCACCCGTGCTGGGTCTGCCCGAGAAGGTGCATGCCTGTCTGTTCGACCTCGACGGTGTGCTCACCGATACCGCGAGCGTGCACACCAAGGCCTGGAAGGCCATGTTCGACGACTACCTGTCCGAGCGGGCCAAGCGCACCGGCGAAGAATTCGTCCCGTTCGATGCGGCCGACGACTACCGGAAATACGTGGACGGTAAGAAGCGGGAGGACGGGGTCCGGTCCTTTCTGCAGAGCCGGGGGATCGACCTGCCCGACGGCAGTCCGGACGACCCGGGAGACGCCGAGACGGTATACGGCCTGGGCAACCGCAAGAACGACATGTTCCAACGGGTGCTGCGCGAGGACGGCGTCGAGGTCTTCGAGGGCTCGCGGCGATATCTGGAGGCAGCGTCGGCGGCCGGGCTGGGCATCGCCGTGGTGTCCTCCAGCGCCAACACCCGTGACGTCCTGGAGATCACCGGCCTGGACCAGTTCATCCAGAAGCGGGTGGACGGCGTCACGCTGCGCGACGAGCACATCGCCGGTAAGCCCGCGCCGGACTCCTACCTGCGCGGGGCGGAGCTGCTCGGCGTCGAGGCCGGGGCCGCGGCCGTGTTCGAGGACGCGATCTCGGGCGTGCAGGCCGGCCATGCCGGTAACTTCGGCTACGTGGTGGGTGTCGACCGAGTGGGCCAGGCCGACGATCTGCGACGCAACGGCGCCGACGTGGTGGTCACCGACCTCGCCGAGTTGCTGCCGTCATGATCGACGACGAAGCCTTCCCCGTCGATCCATGGCACGTCTGCGAAACCACGCTTGACCTGAACCTGTTGGCCCAGTCCGAATCCCTGTTCACCCTGTCCAACGGGCACATCGGGCTGCGCGGCAACCTCGACGAGGGTGAGCCCTACGGCTTGCCGGGCACCTACCTGAACTCCTTCTACGAAATCCGGCCGCTGCCCTACGCCGAGGCGGGCTACGGCTATCCGGAGGCCGGCCAGACGATCGTCGACGTCACCAACGGCAAGATCATCCGCCTGCTGGTCGAGGACGAGCCCTTCGACGTCCGCTACGGCGAATTGCTTTCGCACGAGCGGGTTCTCGACATGCGCGCCGGGACGATGACCCGCGGCGCGCATTGGCGCTCCCCCGCCGGCAAGGAGATCAAGCTGGTGTCCACCCGGCTGGTGTCGCTGGCCCAGCGCGGGGTAGCCGCCATCGAATACGTCGTAGAAGCGGTCGGCGATTTCGTTCGCGTGACGGTGCAGTCCGAACTGGTCACCAACGAAGACCAACCACAGACCTCGGGTGACCCGCGGGTGGCGGCCATTCTGGAGAGCCCGCTGGTGGCCGTCGCCCACGAAAACACCGAAACCGGGGCGCTTCTCATGCACCGCACCCGCAGCAGCGCCCTGATGATGTCGGCCGCCATGGACCATGAGATCGACGTTCCCGGCCGCGTCGAGTTCAGCACCGACGCCCGCGACGATCTGGCGCGGACCACCGTGATCTGTGGGCTGCGCGCCGGGCAGAAGCTGCGCATAGTCAAGTACCTGGCGTATGGCTGGTCGAGCATGCGCTCGCGCCCGGCCCTGCGCGACCAGGCCGCCGCCGCCATCCACAGCGCCCGCTACACCGGGTGGCAGGGGCTGCTGGATTCGCAGCGCGCCTACCTGGACGACTTCTGGGACAGCGCCGACGTCGAGGTCGAGGGCGACCCGGAATCCCAGCAAGCGGTGCGCTTCGGGCTTTTCCACCTGTTGCAGGCCAGCGTGCGCGCCGAGCGCCGCGCGATCCCGGCCAAGGGGCTCACCGGAACCGGCTACGACGGCCACGCCTTCTGGGACACCGAAAGTTACGTGCTGCCGGTGCTCACCTACACCGCGCCGCATGCGGTGGCCGACGCGCTGCGGTGGCGGGCGTCGACCCTGGACCTCGCCAAGGAGCGGGCGGCCGAGCTGGGCCTGCAGGGCGCCGCCTTCCCCTGGCGGACCATCCGCGGGCAGGAATGCTCGGCCTACTGGCCGGCCGGCACGGCGGCCTGGCACATCAACGCCGACATCGCCATGGCCTTCGAGCGGTACCGCATCGTCACCGGCGACGAGGAACTGGAGAAGAATTGTGGCCTCGCGGTGCTCGTCGAGACGGCCCGGCTCTGGCTCTCCCTCGGCCACCACGACCGGCACGGCGTCTGGCACCTCGACGGCGTCACCGGCCCCGACGAGTACACGGCGATCGTGCGCGACAACGTCTTCACCAACCTGATGGCCGCGCACAACCTGCGCACCGCCGCCGATGCCTGCAACCGCCACCCAGAGGTGGCGGAGTCGTTGGGCGTCACCACCGAGGAGACGGCTTGCTGGCGCGACGCGGCCGACGCCGCGAACATTCCCTACGACGCCGGCCTGGGGGTCCACCAGCAGTGCGAGGGGTTCACCACGCTGGCGGAGTGGGACTTCCAAGAGAACCACGACTATCCGTTGCTGCTGCACGACCCGTACGTGCGGCTCTATCCGGCGCAGGTGATCAAGCAGGCGGACCTGGTGCTGGCGATGCAGTGGCAGAGCCACGCGTTCACGCCGGAACAGAAGGCGCGCAACGTCGATTACTACGAGCGGCGCATGGTGCGCGACTCGTCGCTGTCCGCCTGCACCCAGGCCGTGATGTGCGCCGAGGTCGGGCACCTGGAGTTGGCGCACGACTACGCCTACGAGGCCGGGCTGATCGACCTGCGCGACCTGCACCACAACACCCGCGACGGCTTGCACATGGCATCGCTCGCCGGCGCGTGGACGGCACTGGTGGGCGGCTTCGGCGGGCTGCGCGACGACGAGGGCATCCTCTCACTAAATCCCGCGCTGCCCGATGGCATTTCGCGGCTGAGATTCCGGCTCCGGTGGCGCGATTTCCGGCTTACTGTCGACGTGAACCATTCCGAAGTCACCTACACGGTGCGCGACGGGCCGGGCGGCCAGCTCACCATCCGGCATGCGGGCGAGGAGATCACCCTGAGCACCGATGCGCCGAAAACGATTGCGGTGCGCCACCGTAAGCCGCTGCTGGCTCCCCCGCAGCAGCCGCCGGGCCGCGAGCCACTACACCGTAGGGCGCTGGCGCGGAACAAGTAGGCATCAGCCGGACCTGAGGATCCGCCCCACCTCCGCGCCCACGGCCTGCCGTATCTCATCGTCCGTCAGCTCGTCGATTTCCGTCGCCGAGCGCAGGATCGGCGCAAACAGCCGCCAACCGAATTGCAGCGCAAGAGCATTGGCGACGGCGAGGCGCGCGTCGATCTCGTTGTCGTGAAGCGGCCGCACCCAGCCGAGTAGCGTCGCGATGTTGGGAAAGCGCTTCTGCAGCTGCCCCGCCGGATACCCGTCGAGCACAGTGCGGGCCATGACCCGCATCTGCCGGTCGAGGGCCCGGTCCAGGACGTCGGCGGGCGCCTCGGCGCTCAGCAGGGCGCTCAGGTTGGCGCCCAGATGATCGAGCACGGCGCCGACCAGATTCTCCTTGGTACCGAAGTGGCGAAACACCAGCCCGTGGTTGACGTTGGAGCGCGCGGCGATGTCGCGGATCGACGTCGCGGCAGGGCCCCGTTCGGCGAACAGGTCGGTGGCGGCCTCCAGGATCGCCGCGGCGACCTCGGCCCGCCCGGTGGGCATGTTTGCGCGGCCACTTGCGGAACGTGTAGTCATGTGACTACAGTACGCGATGTAGTCAGTTGACTACACCCCTTTTCACACGAGGATGATGAAAATGATCGGTCAGATAACCGTCACCAAGCTGGGCAGCCGCATCGGCGCGCGGGTCGACGGGGTGCGCCTCGGGGGGGACCTCGACCCGGGGGCGATCGAGAAGATCCGTCAGGCGCTGCTGGCCCACAAGGTGGTCTTCTTCCGCCACCAGCACCACCTCGACGACGACGCGCAGCTGGCGTTCGCCGGGCTACTGGGCACGCCCGTCGGCCACCCGGCCGCCGAGGTGCTCGCCGCCAAGAACGCGCCGGTCATCACGCCGATCAACTCCGAGTACGGCAAGGCGACCCGCTGGCACACCGACGTCACGTTCGTCGCGAACTACCCGGCGGCGTCGATCCTGCGGGCGGTCACCCTGCCCCGGTATGGCGGATCGACGCTGTGGGCCAACACCGCGGCCGCCTACGAGCACCTGCCGGAGCCGCTCGCCTGGCTCGTCGACGACCTGTGGGCGCTGCACACCAACCGCTACGACTACATCACGCCTGAAGCGTTGACCGACGCGCAGCGCGCATTCCGGCACGCCTTCGAGAAGCCGGATTTCCGCACCGAGCATCCCGTGGTGCGGGTGCACCCGGAGACCGGTGAACGCACGCTGCTACTGGGCGATTTCGTGCGCGGGTTCGTCGGCCTGGACAGCTACGAATCGACGGTGCTCTTCGATCTGCTGCAACGGCGAATAACCATGCCCGAGAACACCATTCGCTGGAGCTGGGCGCCCGGCGACGTGGCCATCTGGGACAACCGGGCCACCCAGCACCGCGCCATCGACGACTACGACGACCAGCCCCGGCTGATGCACCGCGTCACGCTGATGGGTGACGTGCCCTTCAACGTGCACCGTCAACGCAGCCGGGTGGTCAGCGGCGCCCCGCTCGAGGCGATCGCGAGCTAGCCGGCCGAGGGCACCGGGGTGATCGGCAACCAGCGCAGCGCGCCGGGCGCGGTTGCCGGCACCACCGGATGCTCCGGGGCGATCGGGTCCAGCCGGCGGTAGGGCTCGCCCTGCGCCGGGCGCTGATCGTTCTCGCCCTTGTTCGGCCACAGCGAGGCCGCGCGCTCGGCCTGCGCGGTGATGGACAGTGACGGGTTGACGCCCAGGTTAGCCGAGATCGCGGCGCCGTCGACCACGAACATCGTGGGGTAGCCGTAGACCCGGTGGTAGGGGTCGATGACGCCGTGCTCGGCACTGTCGCCGATGGCCGCACCGCCGAGGAAGTGCGCGGTCAGCGGGATGTTGAAGAGCTCACCCCAGGTGCCGCCGGCCACGCCGTCGATCTTTTCCGCAATGCGCCGGGTGACCCTGTTCCCGACGGGGTTCCAGGCCGGGTTGGGTTCACCGTGTCCCTGCTTGCTGGTGTACCAGCGGATGCCCAGCTTCCCGCGCTTGGTGTAGGTGGTGATCGAGTTGTCCAGGTGCTGCATGACCAGAGCGATCAGGGTGCGCTCGCTCCACTGGTGGACGTTGAGCATCCGCATCATGCGCCGCGGATCCTCGCGGGCCTGGTCCAACAGCTGCTTCCAGCGCGGCACGTCGGTGCCCTCCGGACCGGTGCCGTCGGTCATCAGCGTCTGCAACAGGCCCATCGCGTTGGACCCCTTGCCATAACGGCAGGGTTCGACGTGGGTGTCCGAGGTCGGGTGGATCGACGAGGTGATGGCCACCCCGTGCGTCAGATCCAGCTTCGGGTCCACCTCGAGCTTCCCGGCGCCGACGATGGACTCGGAGTTGGTGCGGGTCAGCACGCCGAGCCGCTCCGACAGGCGCGGCAACTTGCCCCTGTCGCGCATCTTGAACAGCAGATGTTGCGTCCCCCAGGTGCCCGCGGCCAGGATCAGGTGCGTCGCGGTGTAGGTGCGCCGGTCCCTGCGTAGCCAGCTTCCGGTGCGCACGGTGCGCACCTCCCACACGCCGTCGGGGCGTTGCTGGAATCCCTTGACCGTCGTCATCGGAATGACTTGCGCGCCAGCCGATTCGGCGAGGCCGAGGTAGTTCTTCAGCAGCGTGTTCTTGGCGCCGTAACGGCAGCCCGTCATGCAGCAACCGCACTCCAGGCAGCCGGTGCGCTCCGGTCCCGCGCCGCCGAAATACGGGTCCGGCACCGTCTTGCCGGGCGTCTTGGCGCCGTCGGGGCCGAAGAACACCCCTACCGGGGTGGGCACAAAGGTGTCACCGCAACCCATCTCGTCGGCGACTTCCTTCAGGACGCGGTCGGCGTCGGTGAAGGTCGGGTTGGTGACCACCCCGAGCATCCGTTTCGCCTGCTCGTAATGCGGCATCAACTCGTCGCGCCAGTTGGTGATGTGCGACCACTGCCGGTCGGAGAAGAACGGCTCCGGCGGCACGTAGAGCGTGTTGGCGTAGTTCAGCGAGCCGCCGCCAACGCCGGCGCCGGCCAAGATCATCACGTTCTTCAAGGGATGGATCCGCTGGATGCCGTAGCAACCCAGCCTCGGCGCCCACAGGAACTTGCGCAGGTCCCAGGACGTCTCGGCGAAGTCCTCGTCGGCGAAGCGCCGCCCCGCCTCCAATACGCCTACGCGGTAGCCCTTTTCGGTGAGCCGCAGCGCGCTGACGCTGCCCCCGAAACCCGAACCGATGATCAGAACGTCGTAATCCGGCCTCATCGCACCAGTATGGCCTTGCTCAGGGGTAACGAGCCACTGCCCCCGGGGCCGGACGTTAGGGGGCGAGCGTCACGCTGGCGTGGCGCTCGATCGTGGCCGTCGCTCTGGCGTGACGCTCGGCGGTGCCCCACGCTCGGCGCTGCCCGACGAGCCACTGCCCCCCGGCCGCAGGTGGCATCAGCTTCCAGTGGTCAGCCCGACCTTCTGGAACTCCTTGAGGTCGCAATAGCCTGCCTTGGCCATCGACCGGCGCAGGCCACCGACCAGGTTCAGGGATCCGAACGGATCGTCGGAGGGCCCGTTGAGCACCCGCTCCAGCGGCGGGCGCTCGCCCAGCGCGATCTGCAGCAGCGCCCCGCGCGGCAACGACGGGTGCGCCGCCGCGGCCGGCCAGAACCAGCCCTCGCCGAGCGCCTCGGCGGATTCGGCGAGCGGGGTGCCGAGCACCACCGCGTCAGCGCCGCAGGCGATCGCCTTCGCCAGCTCGCCGGAGGTGTGGATGTCGCCGTCGGCCAGCACGTGCACGTAGCGGCCGCCGGTCTCGTCGAGGTATTCGCGCCGCGCGGCGGCGGCGTCGGCGATGGCCGTCGCCATCGGCACGCTGATGCCCAGCACCTCGTCGCTGGTCGTCACGCCCCGGGTGGAGCCGTAGCCGACGATGACGCCGGCGGCGCCGGTGCGCATCAGGTGCAGCGCGGTACGGTGGTCGAGCACCCCGCCGGCCACCACCGGGACGTCGAGCTCGGAGATGAAGGTCTTCAGGTTCAGTGGCTCGCCATCGCTGGCCACCCGCTCCGCGGAGACGATGGTGCCCTGGATGACCAGCAGGTCGATGCCGGCCTGCAGCAGTACCGGGGTCAGCGCCTGCGCGTTCTGCGGGCTGACCCGCACCGCCGTGGTCACCCCGGCCTCCCGGATGCGCGCGACGGCGGATCCCAGCAGGTCGGGGTTCAGGGGGGCGGCGTGGAATTCCTGCAGCAGCCGGATCGCGGCCGACGGTTCGGGTTCCTTGCTGGCGGCCTCGACGAGCTGGGCGATCTTGCCCTCTACGTCGGCGTGCCGGCCCATCAGCCCCTCGCCGTTGAGCACGCCGAGCCCGCCCAGCCTGCCGAGCTCGATGGCGAACTCCGGCGACACCAGCGCGTCGGTCGGGTGGGCCACCACCGGGATCTCGAAGCGGTACGCGTCCAGCTGCCAGGTCGTCGACACGTCCTGCGACGACCGGGTGCGCCGCGACGGGACGATGCTGACTTCGCTCAGTTCATAGGTACGGCGGGCGTTACGGCCCATCCCGATTTCGACCATCCCGGCCTCAGCGCGCAAAGTAGTTGGGCGCTTCGACGGTCATCGCGACGTCGTGCGGATGGCTTTCACGCAGCCCGGCCGAGGTGATCCGGACGAATTGCGCCTGCTGCAGCGCCTCGATGGTGGGCGATCCGGTGTAGCCCATCGCGGCGCGCAGACCGCCGGTGAGCTGGTGGATCACCGAGGACAGCGGTCCGCGGAACGGCACCCGGCCCTCGATTCCCTCGGGCACCAGCTTGTCCTCGCTCAAAGCGTCGTCGGCGAAGTAGCGATCCTTGGAGTACGACTTCGCACCGCCCCGGCCCTGCATGGCGCCCAGCGACCCCATCCCGCGATAGCTCTTGAACTGCTTGCCGTTGACGAAGATCAGCTCGCCGGGGGCCTCGGCGGTGCCGGCCAGCAGCGACCCCAGCATGGCCGTCGACGCGCCGGCGGCCAGGGCCTTGGCGATGTCGCCGGAATACTGCAGTCCGCCGTCGGCGATCACCGGCACGCCCGTCGGCCCGCAGGCCGCGACGGCCTCCAGGATCGCCGTGATTTGTGGCGCGCCGACCCCGGCCACCACTCGGGTTGTGCAGATCGAGCCCGGTCCCACGCCCACCTTGACCGCGTCGGCGCCGGCATCGACCAGCGCCAGCGCCGCGGCCCGGGTGGCGACGTTCCCGCCGATCACCTCGACCTTTTGGCCAACCTCGGCCTTGAGCTTGCCGACCATGTCGAGCACCAGCCGGTTGTGCGCGTGCGCGGTGTCGACGATGAGGACGTCGGCCCCGGCGTCGACCAGCATCATCGCGCGGACCCAGGCGTCGCCGCCGACGCCGACGGCGGCACCCACCAGCAGCCGGCCGTCGCTGTCCTTGGTGGCCAGCGGGTGCTGTTCGGTCTTGACGAAGTCCTTGACGGTGATCAGCCCGGTGAGCCGGCCGTGGCCGTCGACGACGGGCAGCTTCTCGATCTTGTTGCGCCGCAACAGCCCGAGCGCCGCGTCGGCGCTCACCCCTTCCTGGGCGGTGATCAGCGGGGCCTTGGTCATCACCTCGGCGACCTTGCGCGTCTGGTCCACCTCGAACCGCATGTCGCGGTTGGTGATGATGCCGACCAGCGCGCCGACGTCGTCGACCACCGGCAGGCCCGAGATGCGGAACCGGGCACACAGCGCGTCCACCTGCGCCAGGGTGTTGTCGGGGCGGCAGGTGACCGGGTCGGTGACCATGCCGGCCTCCGAGCGCTTCACCATCTCGACCTGGCCGGCCTGCTCGGCGACGGGCAGGTTGCGGTGCAGCACGCCCATGCCGCCCGCCCGCGCCATGGCGATGGCCATCCGCGACTCGGTGACCGTGTCCATCGCCGAGCTGACCAGCGGCACTTTGAGCCTGATCTTCTTGGTGAGCTGGCTGGACGTGTCGGCGGTGGCGGGAACCACATCGGAAGCGGCGGGCAGCAGCAGGACGTCGTCGAAGGTGAGGCCGAGCATCGCGATCTTGTGCGGGTTGTCACCCCCGGTGGGCACGGGGTCGTCGATCAGTCCGCCAACGCGCACGTAGGGGCTGCCGACGAGGTCGGAACTGTCTTCCAGGCGGGACATGCCACGGGTCATCGGTGGGGCCCTCCATACGATGCGGCGCGAGAACCCCATCCTATCGGCTCGGCCGCCGCCCCGACCCGCTTGCCGGGGCGCGCCGCGGGCGCCAAAACGGCACGGGAACGACGGGCGGCTTGGCTGCTGGCGTTATCCCGGCCCGGCTGCGTAGGCTAGTGTGCGTGCGCGATCACCTCCCACCGGGTTTGCCGCCCGACCCCTTCGCCGATGACCCCTGCGATCCGTCGGCTGCGCTGGAAGCCGTAGAGCCCGGGCAACCCCTGGACGCCCAAGAGCGGATGGCGGTCGAGGCGGACCTGGCCGACCTGGCGGTTTACGAGGCGCTCTTGGCGCACAAGGGCATTCGCGGACTCGTGGTGTGCTGCGACGAATGTCAGCAGGATCACTACCACGACTGGGACATGCTGCGGGCGAACCTGTTGCAGCTGCTGATCGACGGCACCGTCCGCCCCCACGAGCCCGCCTACGACCCCGAGCCGGACGCCTACGTCACGTGGGACTACTGCCGGGGATACGCCGACGCCTCGCTCAACGAGGCCACCTCGGACGCCGACGGATACCGCCGCTGAGCGGAAGGCCCCCTCGCTAGGGATTGTTCGGCGTCACCGCCGACGGAGTCGAAGTCTGCCCGTGGTGCCTGTGCTTGCTCCAGGACTGACTCGTCGACGGCGTGACCGACGGGCTCGGCGAAGCTTCTGAGGGCGTGGTGGCCGCCGCGGTGGTCGGAGTCGACCACGCCGACGGCGTGTTCGCCGGGGGTGGCAGCGTCGCGTTCGGGTTGCGCGATTGGACCCGGACATTCAACAGCTTCAGCTGGTTCGTCAGCTCCTGTTTGCTGGCCGGGTCGTCGATCGACTGGACCAGGCTGTTCACCTCGGTGAGCTGGTTTTGGGCGCGGTCCCATTCACCCCGGTCGATCGATTCCTGCACCTTGGCGAGGTCGGCCTTGGCCGACAGCATGACCTGATTCTTCTCCTTGACCCGCGGCTGGTCGAAGAACATCGCGTGCAGCCCGTGCAGCGGGGTCCCGGGACGAGCCTCGACCACCATCGCGCCGAAGCCGCTCATCACCAACAGCGCCGCGGCGACCGATCCGAGCGTCGCCAGGCCGCGCCGGCCGCGGCGACGCTCGGCCAATCCGGTGCGCAGCGCGTCGACGGCCTCCTCGGCCGACACCAGCGCGCTGGCCGGTGGCCACCGCAGGTTGTCGCGCCAGTCCTCCAGCAAGGTGGCCATCGCGTCCATGTCGGGGTCACCGACGTGCACGGGCCGCCGCTCGGCGAGCGCGTCGAGAAGCAGATCGGTGTGGGCGAATTCGTCCAGGGATTCAGGCACAGTCACCTGCCGCGATCATTTCGGACTTCAGCCGGGACAGCGCACGGTGCTGGGCCACCCGGACCGCTCCCGTGGTGCTGCCGACGGCGGACGCGGTCTCCTCGGCGGACAGGCCGACGACGACACGCAGGATCAGGATCTCCCGCTGCTTGGCGGGCAGGATTTCGAGCAGCTCGCTCATCCGGCTGACCGAATCGGCTTCGATGGCCCGCTGTTCCGGGCCCGCGTCGGACGACCAACGCTCGGGGATGATCTCGGTGGGATAGGAGAGGTCGCGGCCCGCGGCCCGATGGGCGTCCGCGACCTTGTGCGCCGCGATGCCGTACAGGAAGGCCAGAAACGGACGCCCTCGGTCCCGGTAACGCGGCAGCGCCGTGATGGTCGCCAAGCACACCTCCTGTGCCACGTCATCCGCTGACAGGCCGCCCCGCTCGACTGTCCCGACTCGCGCGCGGCAATATCGCACGACAATCGGACGGATGGTCTCCAGCACCTCCCGTAGTGCGTTACTGTCCCCCGCCACGGCCTTGGCCACCACAGCGTCGAGACGATCCCCTTGAATTGTCATCGACGGCGGTATCTCCAACGTTACGAACCGGACACATCGCGGGCTAACCGGGCTAACTTACGAATTGACAATAACGGCCGGGAGGCCATTTCAAGCGGAACGCCACGTCGCACCGGCGCGCCGCACTTGGCCTGCGGAGACATCGCGAATTTCGCGGAGCTGTTGTGCCGAAAAGGTGAAACTGCCCAGATCAATCAGCAAGCACGCCAACGCCCAACGAAGCGGGACCAGCCCGAGCCGGCCGGCGGTGTCCAGCGCCGCCTCCGCCGCCGCCCGTGCGCGTTCGACGGCCCCGGCGCTGCAGAAGGCGGCGGCCAATACCACCTCGCTCTTGACCGCGTGCCGCGCCGACGGCACGGCCATGGCACCCGCCAGGTCCACCGCTTCTTTCGCATGGCGGATGGCGATTTCGCCGTCGCCGCGGGCCATCGCCAACTCGGCGGCCACCCACCCGCGGCGCACCGGCAGCCGGTCGGGCACCGGCCCGGCCCTCAGCTCGGAGTCCGCGCGGGCCAACAGCGTCGCCGCGGCCGCGAAGCGGCCGACGCCCAGCGCGTCGGCCGCCAGCCCGATCAGGGCGTCGGCGCGCGCCTCGGCGCCGTCGTCGTCCCTGCCGGCCAACGCCAAGGCGCGCCCGTCCCAGCCGCGCGCCGGTGCGTGCCAACCGAGTTGGCGCAGAAACGATCCCTGCGTGCTATGGGCCAGGGAGGCGAGCCGGCCGGCGGGGACGTCGCGCCGCAGCGCCGCCAGATCGCGGTAGGCGCTGCCGTAGCGACCCTGCCCGCCCGCCGCGACGGCGCGCAGCCATAAGCCCTCCGGCGTGCCCGCCGTGGGCAGCGGCCAGGTATCGGGCCGATCGCCGAAGGCGGCGGCGGCCAACTGCCCGCCAATCACGGAAGTGTGACGAGTTTCAATCATGGCGATAGCAGTAAACAGTTTGTGCTGTTCGCGTTACCGAACTGTTAATCACAATAGGTCCTGTATTAATCGCGGACGACCCTCCCCCGGCGCGTGAGCTGGGAAATCTTGTTGCCGCCAAGCGGCCGGTAGCACGGTGCGTGTTTCGCCAATGGGCAGCAGATGAACGCGGCGTTAATTCTTTTATAACCATTACATACTTTGCCGGGCTAAGTGGCTATTGACGCAAATTCACCGCCCGCCCTAACGTCTATGCATGACGGGTAGTCATCGGTGACACCACTTCAATTCAGTTGCACATCGCTTTTCGGACGCTTCGCGAACCTGACCTTACTGGGCGTGCCGTGCAGAGAGGGAAACACCAATGCCACAGCCGGAGCAGCTACCTGGACCCAACGCCGACATCTGGAACTGGCAACTGCAAGGCTTGTGCCGCGGCGTCGACTCGTCGATGTTCTTCCATCCCGACGGTGAGCGCGGCCGCGCCCGCATGCAGCGCGAGCAGCGTGCCAAAGAGATGTGCCGGCAGTGCCCGGTAATTCAGGAGTGCCGTTCCCACGCGCTCGAAGTCGGTGAGCCCTATGGGGTCTGGGGCGGCTTGTCCGAATCGGAGCGCGACTTGTTGCTGAAGGGCGACATCGGCCGCACGCGCGGCATCCGCCGCTCGGCCTGAGTTTCGGCCCGACGAGCCGGCCGCTCAGGCGGCACCGGTTTCAACGGCGCCGATTTCGGGTACGACCGGCGCATGAAAAAGGGCGTATCCTTCGCGGCCGCGGCGCTTGCGGCTGCCATCGCACCGTTGGCAGCATGCGCAAACCAACAGGGTGGCCAATCCACCACGTCGACGTCATCCAGCGCGCCCCCGGGCACGGAGCGGATGACCACGCAGTTGAAGAGCACCGACGGTAACCAGGTCGGCACCGCCACCATCGATTTCGCGAACGGGTACGCAACCGTGACCGTTGAGGCCGGACCCAACCAGGTCCTGAGCCCGGGTTTCCACGGGTTGCAGATCCACTCGGTCGGCAAATGCGACGGGGACTTCAATTCCGCCGGCAGCGTCTACCAGGCGCCGAATCACACGGGATTTCCGGCCAGCGGCGACCTGACCGCACTGCAGGTACGCAACGACGGCTCGGCGAAACTCGTCACCACCACCAACCTGTTCAACGCCTCGGACCTGAGGAGCAGCTCGGGCACCGCGCTGATCGTCCACCAGACGGCGGACAACCTGAGCGGGCCTTCGACCGGTGAGTCGGGCAAGCGGGTGGCGTGCGGTGTGCTGGCCGCGGCGGCCGCGACGACGACCTCGTCCACGTCGACGACGACCAGCGTCACGACGATCACGACGACGACCGAAGTGCCGCCGCCGTCCACCAGCACCAGCACCGTCACCGTCACCAGCAGCCCGGCGTACACGTCCGCTCCGACCACGACGGTGACCACGCCGCCGAGCCTTCCGCCCGGCACCCGCTGACGCGCCGTCGTCGCGGACGGGGCCGCCACGACACATAAAACTCTGCGACGACGAGAACGCCCGCAGCGGTTTATGTCCCGACGAACAAACTCGATCGCCGGCGGGCGCGCGCACCCTAACCTTCTGACATGCAGACGGTACTGTTCACCCTCGGGTTGGTCCTGTTCCTGATCGGCCTGCTCACCGGATTCGCCGTCCCGGCGCTGAAGAACCCGCGGATGGCGCTGTCGAGCCACCTCGAGGCCGTTTTGAACGGCATGTTCCTGGTGCTGCTCGGCCTGCTCTGGCCCCACCTCCACCTGCCCAACGCGTGGGGAGTTACAGCGGTCGGACTGATCGTGTACGCCGGCTACGCGAACTGGTTGGCGACGCTGCTGGCGGCGGCTTGGGGCGCCGGCCGCCGACTCGCACCCATCGCGGCGGCCGACCACGAGGCCTCGGTGGCAAAAGAGCGGACCGTCAGCTTTCTGTTGGTGTCACTCGGGCTGGCGATCGTGGTCGGCGTGGGCATCGTCATCGCGGGGCTGTGACGCCGCCCCACCCCCCAGACCGGACGTCGAGTCAGCTCGCGCCCGCCGCGATCGCCTCGTCCACCTCGAGGGCCCGGGCGGCCATCTCGGCGTGCGCCTTGTCCAGCGCCTCGGCCTGATCTTCGTCGGCCTTCATCAGCGCCTCGATGTTGAAGCCGGCCATGTCGAGGACGCCCATGTCCCGGAAGGCCTGCTGGACCTTGTCGCCCCACAACCCGATGTCCTTGACGATCGGCACGATGCGGCTGAACAGGTGCGAGCGGAACTGGATCATCAGCGGCGACGTGTCGACCCACTCGGCACACGCTTTGACGTCCATGCCGAGGGTCTCGAAGACCTCCTCGCCGCGGAAGCGGTCGCGCATCAGGTAACAGGCGTCCACGACGAACTCTTCACGCTCGTCGCGCTCGGACTCGGTCAGTGCGGAGTAGTAGTCCTTCAGCGAGATCCGGCCGAAGGCGACGTGCCTGGCCTCGTCCTGCATGACGTAGGCCAGCACCTGCTTCGCGAGCGAGTCCGGCGCCGCCATGTCGCGCAGCACCCCAAAGGCCGCGAGTGCGAGTCCTTCGATGAGGACCTGCATGCCGAGATATGGCATGTCCCAGCGGGAATCGCGCAGGGTGTCGTCCAGCAGGGCGGTCAGGTGCTTGTTGATGGGGTAGACCACGTCGACCTTCTCCTGCAGGAACCGCGAGAAGGCCTCGACGTGCCGGGCCTCGTCCATGGTCTGGGTGGCCGCGTAGAACTTCGCGTCCAGGTCCGGGACGACCTCGACGATCTTGGCCGCGCACACCATCGCCCCCTGCTCGCCGTGCAGGAATTGGGAGAGCTGCCAGGCCTGGAAGTGCTGGCGCATCTCGGCGCGACGTGCTTCGTCTGCGGCGTCCCACATCGGGCTGCCGAATAGCGGATGGAACTCGACGGGCAGTTCGATCGGGTTCATCGGGTCGACGTCTTGCGTCCAGTCGATGCGCGACTGGGCGTCCCACTGCTTGTCCTTCCCCTTTTGGTAGAGGGAGAGGAGCCGGGCGCGCCCGTCGTCGTATTCCCATGTGAAGCGCGCGTCGCCGGCACTGGGGACCTCCCACGAGTACGGCGTGGGCACCTCCGTGTACTTGTCTCGTGTCGTCATGCGCTCCGCCTCTCTACCTGGGGTGACCAGTGGTCATATGACAGATATCACACTGCACCGCGCGGCAGCGCGTCAAGCCTGACGTTCGTTGGGGTTCGATCCATCGGTAGCCAGTAACTACCTCGCTAGGGGCACATGAAACTGATCGGCGGGCAATGCCTGATCGTGATCGCCTCGATCGGAGGGTTGTCGCCGTCCCAAATTGAGGTCGGCCGGCCTTGCATGGTGACGTTGCCCATCCCGTATTGGGTCGGGTACCACGTGTGGCAGACATTCCAGTCCCAGTCGATGTACTGGTTCACGACGTAGGGCATCTGCTTCGGGTTGCCCGGGCACCAGCGGTGCGGTTCCATCGTGTCCGCGTGAGCGATGCCCACACCCCACCCGGTTAGCGCGGTACCCCCCGCCAGCAGTGCGGCAGCGGTGAGTCGCTTCGTCATGTGGGCAAGCAGCATGATGGCCGTCCTTTCTGGTGCCTTCGTGGCAACCAGTGCACAAGCCCCACCTCGCTACCGATCCCAACAAACCGAATCCGAGGAATCAACACCCATCGAGAAGTGGTACGACCACCCCACGAACTCACGCGGCGCGTCATGGATGAAAACTGACGCAACGCCGCCCGTGCGAAAACACCCCCGACCATCAGGCCGGAGGTGTTTTGTGTTGCTCGCTCAGTGATGGTGGTGATGCCCGTGCCCGTGTCCCTGGTCGTCCTCCTGGCGTAACAACGCCGAGGGGGCCCGGTTCAACCACCGGGCCTCCTCCGCCATCCAACATCTATGGCGCTAGAGGGCTACGCGAGCGCCCCCCGAGAACATCGAGTCGTGGAACTCGATCGCTTCCGGCACCGCGCCCTGTGGGATGTCGAACGTCACGGTGCCCTCGAGCCCGAGGCCGGGGTTGATGTCGGACATCCAGGTGTTGTCGCTGAGCGAGGTCGTCGCGTCGTACTTCTTGCCGTTGACGATCAGCTTCTGGTTGGACGCCGAGAAGTTCTGCGCCCGGTCGCCGATGTTGGTCACGCGGATGTTGACGGTGAAGAACTCACCCTTGGCGTGCTGCGGGGGGTAACCCTCCTTGGTAGCTGACCGCTCGGGGGCACCCAGCACCTGGAACTCGAACTTGCCGTCCCGCACCGCGGATCCAGCGGGAGCCCCGGCATCCCCAGCGGGCTTCGCCGGGGCGGTGGAGTTGGCCGCTGAGGGGACCGACGCGGCGGTGTTCGCAGACTGCTTGTCGTGGCCGTTGGTGCTAGCGAAGGCGATCAGGAGCACCGCTACGGTCACAGCGGGTACGAGCCACTTGGCCCTGTTGGACTTCTTCTCGGGGACCTGGACAACGCCGGATGGCGGTGCGGGAAAGGGCGCGTAGTTCTCGGTCCACGCATTGCCGTCGAAGTACCGCTGGCGGCTCGGATCAGATGGATCGGGATACCAACCCGCTCTTGGCTGCGTCATCAAAAACCCCTCTATTTAGCTGCGCTACCCATAGGTCGGTGACAGTTAACCACAGCGTCAATAAAGGCGCGGAGGAACCACATCGCGACTTACCCAACTGCCGCAAAAGCGGTGTCGCTGCCGAGTGACAAGCTGCTCACTCCGTAACCGGTACCTCCGCTATCCACTTGCTAGCCGGTACATCTGACGGAGGTATGTAGACGTACGGCGGGACCAGATGGCCGATGCAGGTGATGCCGCTCTCTTCGAGCTCTTCGTAGCTGACCACGCGATCTTCTTCGTTGTCGTCCTGGTCATGGCCGTATCGCATAAGCGCATCGTCACAGCTCAGGCCGACAGGCACAAGAGGTGCATTAGCTGGCATGAAGTGTCCTGCAAAGGGGAACTGATCAGGTGACGGTCTTCGCGGAGGTCACCAAGACCGACTCGGACGGCAACAAGATCACAACCCCCGGCACGATCGGAGTCGTCTGCCGTGCTGTTGTGCAACCGCTGTCGTCCTCGGAGGACGACCGAGCACAACTTCGAAGTATCGCCTTCGGTTGGTGGGTACTCCGGTCTGCTCGGCGCACAGAGCGCCGTGGAGTGGAACGGCAAGCGGTACGCCATCGAAGGTGACGCTCGGATATACAACGGCTCCCGCCGTACGGCTCACGTCGAGTACCTCATAGCTCGGAGATGACTAGCTTGCGCCGATCGGAAAACGCGCATCGGGGTTTCGATCTCCTGGACCGATGTGTAATAAGTCTGTTCACCAGGTTCCCCGATAAACTGAGTCGTTAACAGTTCAACTCTGGAAATCGTCGTGTGGCTTACCTCGCGTTGACCGCAGACGAAAACACCCCCGGCTCTCGGGGCCGGGGGTATCTCGTTCAGCTCACTCAGTGGTGGTGGTGATGACCGTGGCCGTGGTCGTCGTGCTCGTCGGCAGGCTTGTCTACAATCGCCGTCTCGGTGGTCAGCACCATCCGGGCTACCGACGCCGCGTTGAGCACCGCGGACCGGGTCACCTTGACGGGATCGATCACGCCGTCGGCGATCAGGTCACCGTAGGTGAGCTTCTCGGCGTTGAGCCCGTGGCCGGCCGGCAACTCGCCGACCTTGTTCACCGCGACCGCACCGTCCAGGCCGGCGTTGGTGGCGATCCAGTACAGCGGTGCCGCAAGCGCCTCGGCGAACACGTCGACCCCCGCCGCCTGGTCACCCGACAGCGACCCGCGCAGGTCCTTCAGCGCTTTGCGCGCTGCGATGAGGGCCGACCCGCCGCCCGCGACGATGCCCTCCTCGACGGCGGCTTTGGCGGCCGCCACCGCGTCCTCGACGCTTTCCTTGCGCTCCTTGAGGGCCGTCTCGGTGGCGGCACCCACCTTCAGCACGGCCACGCCGCCGGCCAGCTTGGCCAGCCGCTCCTGCAGCTTCTCGCGGTCCCAATCGGAATCGCTCTTCTCGATCTCGGCGCGTAGCTGCTTGATCCGGTCGGCAACCGCATCCTTCGAACCACCCCCGTCGACGATGATGGTGTCGTCCTTGCTGACCACCACGCGACGGGCGGAGCCGAGCACATCGGTGCCCACCTCCCGCAGCAGCAGGCCGGCGTCGGGGTTGATCACCTGGCCGCCGGTGACCACCGCCAGGTCCTCGAGGAACGCCTTGCGCCGGTCGCCGAAGAACGGCGCCTTCACGGCAACCGCCTTGAGCGTCTTGCGAATCGAGTTGACCACCAGCGTCGCCAGGGCTTCACCCTCGACGTCCTCGGCGATGATCAGCAGCGGCTTCCCCGACTCGGCGACCTTCTCCAGCATGGGCAGCAGGTCGGGCAGCGAGCTGATCTTCTCCTGGTGCAACAGGATCAGCGGGTCGTCCAGCACGGCTTCCTGCGAATCGAAATCGGTTACGAAATACGCCGACAGGAAACCCTTGTCGAAACCGACGCCCTCGGTGAACTCCAGCTCGGTGCTCAGCGTCGACGATTCTTCGACGCTGACCACGCCGTCGGTGCCGACCTTGGTCATGGCCTCGCCGACCAGCTCGCCGAGGTGCTGGTCGCGCGACGACACCGTCGCCACCTGAGCAATCCCGTCCTTGCCGGAAACCGGGGTGGCCGCCGCCAGCAGCGCCTCGGACGCCGCGTCGGCCGCCTTGGAGATCCCAAGGCCGAGCTCAATCGGGTTGGCGCCGGCCGCAACCAGGCGCAGCCCGCCCTTGACCAGCGCCTGCGCCAGCACGGTCGCGGTCGTGGTGCCGTCGCCCGCCACGTCGTTGGTCTTGGTGGCCACCGACTTGACCAGTTGCGCGCCCAGGTTCTCGAACGGGTCTTCCAGGTCGATCTCACGCGCGACGGTGACGCCGTCGTTGGTTACCGCGGGTCCGCCAAATGCCTTGGCCAGCACCACATGCCGGCCGCGCGGACCCAATGTCACCCGGACCGCGTCGGCCAGCGCGTTGACGCCGGCCTCGATTGCGCGCCGCGCGGTCTCGTCGTACTCAATTACCTTGCTCATCAGGCTCCTTGTTTGAATGGTGGCGACCCGCTTCGCCCGGCTTCGCCGCGCTTGCGAACGCCACTACCCGCTATGGTGGCGACCCGCTTCGCCCGGCTTCGCCGCGCTTGCGAACGCCACTACCCGCTAACGCATGCCGCCCCGGAAATCACCCGCGGCCATGCGCGGGGATCGCCGGGGCGGAACACGGTGCTTACTTCGATACGACGGCCAGCACGTCGCGCGCCGACAGGATCAGGTACTCCTCGCCGTTGTACTTGATCTCGGTGCCGCCGTACTTGCTGTAGATGACGGTGTCGCCTTCCGAGACGTCGAGCGGGATCCGCTTCTCGCCGTCCTCGTCCCAGCGGCCGGGACCGACTGCGACGACGGTGCCTTCCTGCGGCTTCTCCTTGGCGGTGTCAGGAATGACCAGACCGGACGCGGTCGTGGTCTCGGCCTCGTTGGCCTGCACGAGAATCTTGTCCTCGAGTGGCTTGATGTTCACCTTCGCCACGATTGGAGCCCTCCACTAGTTAGATCGGGTCCGGGGCTGGTGCCCCGGAATTATCAAGGGATTCGGCAGTCGTCCGAGCCCGAGCGCCGTCGTCGCGGGTGCCGGCACAGGGTTTGGCCGATTGCCACCTAGCACTCTATACACGAGAGTGCTAGCACTCAAGGGCGCCCCCGTGCGTCCGCGATGTTCGCTACGGGCGATCACCTGACCTGTGCTTTTACCACCGGAAGCCCCGGATCGGTGGGGGCATCCAACGGTGACTGCGGCGCCCCGGCGGCCACCAGGTGCGCGGCGAAGGAAGCGATCATCGCCCCGTTGTCGGTGCAGAGCCGGGGCTTGGGGATCCGCAGCGCCAACCCGGCCGACGCGCACCGCTGCTCGGCCAGCTCCCGCAGCCGCGAATTGGCCGCCACTCCCCCGGCGATCAGCAGCGTCGAGACGCCGAGCCCGGTCGCCGCGCGCACCGCCTTCATGGTCAGCACGTCGGCGACGGCCTCTTGGAATCCGGCGGCGACATCGGCGTTCACCGCGTCCGGGTGACTCTCCAGATAGCGCGCCACGGCCGTTTTGAGCCCGGAGAAGCTGAAGGCGTACGGGTCGTCACGCGGTCCCGTCATCCCGCGCGGGAAGTTGACGGCGTTCCGATCACCGGCACGGGCCAGGTCGTCGAGCACCTTGCCGCCCGGATAGCCCAGCCCCAGCAGCCGGGCCACCTTGTCGTAGGCCTCGCCGGCGGCGTCGTCGACGGTGCTGCCCAACTCGACGATCGGTTCGCCGAGGGACCGCACGTGCAACAGGTGGGTGTGGCCGCCGGACACCAGCAGCGCCACGCACTCCGGCAGCGGCCCATGCTCGTAGACGTCGGCGGCCAGGTGCCCGCCCAGGTGGTTTACGGCGTAGAACGGCACGCCCCACGCGGCCGAATACGCCTTGGCCGCTGCCACTCCCACCAGCAGGGCGCCGGCCAGGCCGGGCCCGATGGTGGCGGCCACGATGTCGGGCTGCCGCAGGCCGGCTGCCGCGAGCGCCCGCCGCATGGTGGGACCGAGCGCCTCCAGGTGCGCCCGCGACGCGATCTCGGGGACCACGCCGCCGAAGCGGACATGTTCGTCGACGCTGGACGCCACCTCGTCCGCCAACAGCGTCACGGTGCCGTCATCATCGAGCCGCGCGATGCCGACTCCCGTTTCGTCACAGGAGGTTTCGATGGCCAGGACGGTCGTCATCGTGCTGCCCGCCGCATCGTGTAGGCGTCGGCCCCGCTCGCCCGGTAGTAGCGCCGGCGCAGGCCGATCTGCTCGAATCCGACGCTGCGGTACAGCGCGATTGCCGCCTCGTTGTCGGTACGCACCTCCAGGAAGACGACGCCGCCGTCGGCGAAGACGAGCAGCTCGTCGAGCAACCGGCGGCCGATCCCCTGACCTTGATAGGCGGTGTCCACACCGATGGTGTGCACCTCGTACTCGAACGGCGGGGTGCGGCCCAGCCGCGAGATGCCCGCATACCCGACGAGCGTGCCGCCGGCCCGGGCGCCGACGTAATGGTTGTGCGGGCTGGCCAATTCCCGGTTGAACGCCGCCGCGGGCCAGGGGTCGTCGCCGTCGAACAGCTGGCGTTCGAGCTCGGCGCAGCGCGCCGCGTCGGCGGGCATCAACGCGCCGAGCGTCACGGGCTCGCCCAGGGCGGTCATCCGCGTGCCGCCATCGGTTTGGCGTCGGGGCGGCGCAGATACAGCGCCACCAAGGGCAGCGGGCGCTGCGACCAATCGGGCACCGCGGCGACCAGCCCGGCCGGTGTGGGATAGATCGGCCCGCGGTGGGGCAGGTCGAACAGCGCCGCATGCTCCTTCGAGCCGGCCACCGCCTGCGCTGGTCCCGGGTCGACGTCGGCGGCGGCGTTGACTCCGGGCCCCTCCATGCGAAATCCGTCGCGATAACGGGCCCAATAGATTTCGCGCCGGCGCGCGTCGGTCACCACCAACGTCTCGCCGGTGGTGCGCACGCCGATGGCGTCCAGGCTGCACACCCCTCGCACCGGGATGCCCAGCGCATGCCCGTAGGCGGCGGCGGTGGCCATCCCGGCCCGCAACCCGGTGAACGGGCCCGGGCCACAGCCCACCACGACGGATTCGAGGTCCCCCACCTTCAGCCCGGCGTCGGCGAGGGCCTCCAGCACGTTCGGGGTGAGCCGTTCGGCGTGCGCGCGGGCGTCGACGGTGACCCGCTCGGCCAGCACGGTCAGATCGTCACGGCGCACGATCCCGGCGGTGACTGCCGGCGTTGAGGTGTCCAGGGCGAGAACGATGCTCATGAACGAATCCACTGCCACGACGCGATGCGCACGTCGGATCCGCTGAGGCGTTCCAGGCGAATGTCGAGGTGCCGCTCGGCGAGGCGTTCGACCAGGCCCTCGCCCCACTCCACGACCACCACCGCGCCGTCGAGATCCGTGTCGAGGTCCAGCGAGTCGAGCTCGCCCAACAGGTCGGCGCCGTTCTGATCCAAGAGCCGGTACATGTCGACGTGGATCATCGCCGGTGCGCCGGGCCGCCGCGGCGGGTGCACCCGCGCCAGCACGTACGACGGTGACGTGACCGGGCCGTCGACGTCCATCGCCGCGGCAATGCCCTTGGCCAGCACCGTCTTTCCCGCGCCGAGCGGACCGGTGAGCACCACCACGTCGCCCGCCCGCAGCCCCTCACCGAGCCGTGCGCCCAGCGCGATGGTGTCCTCGACGTGTTGCAGCGTGGCAGTCCCCTCATCCACGGCGCCGCAGCCGTTCCCGCATCCACCGCACCGCCAGGGCGGTGCGGCCGGGGGTGGCCCGCTTGACCAGCCGGACCAGCCCGTCGTTGATCGCCTCGGGCTTGTCGAGCAGCGCGAGGTGGCTGGCCCCCCGAACGATGACCAGCTCGGACTGCGGCAGCGAGGCCGCCATCTTGCGGGAGTATTCGTCGGGGGTCAGCAGGTCGTGGTCTCCGCAGGCGATGAGAGTCGGGATGCGCAGCAAGGTCCACAGCCCGGCGGTCTCGTCATGGGCCTCCAGAGCGTCCAGGAACTCCACCATGGTGGGGATCGGGGTGCCGTTCATCATTCGCTGCGAGAAGGCGTCCAGGCTCCGGCTGACGTGCAAGTCGCTGAAGGAGGCCGCCCGCAGGACCGGGCCGATCAGCGAGCGCGACACGTTGCGGCCGCGGTGCATCAGCTTCGGCGCGGACCGTGCGGTGAACCGGAACGCTTCCAGCGCCGGGTTTTTCAGGATCTCGCCCAGCGGCGACTCGGCAACGCCTTCCGCCGCAGAGGAAATCAATGCGGCGCCGACGATCCGGCGCCCGTACTGGCCGGGGAATTGGCGAGCGTGCGACAGCACCGTCATGCCGCCCATGGAGTGGCCGACGAGCACGACCATCCCGCGGGGCGCGACCACCTGAAGCACACTTTGAAGGTCCTTACCGAGTTGAGTCAGGGTGTAGCTCTCGGGCGCGGCCTCGTCGGATTGTCCGTGGCCGCGCTGATCGTAGAAGACCATCCGGACGCCCGGGCCCACGTGTTCGGGCAGCCGCGTCCGCTGAAAATGGAAGGCGCCCATCCGAAGACAGAATCCGTGGACGAAGACCATGGTCAACGGCGCGTCGGCCGGGCCGGCTTCCCGGATTGCCAACGACACCCCGTCGGGGGTGGTTACCACGGACCGGCGATCGTCGTGTATCCGCTCGAAATCCTCGTCGGCGTAAGGATCTTCGACGCCGTGGGTGCGCTGGATCATCGAACGGCGGGCGGAGGCTCCGACGATGGTGGCGAGGGCAGTCACCCCCGCCCCTCCCGCAAGCCAGGCCCCCTTCTGGCGCCTGCGGGTTCTTTCACGGCTCAATGTTTTGCGCCTCGCGGTAGGTCCTGGTGACGCGCCCCCGGGGGCTGGTCACCACTTCGTAGTGGATGGTGCCGAGCAGGTCGGCCCAGTCCTGGGCGGTGGGTTCGCCGCTGCTGCCGGGCCCGAACAGGATCGCCTCGTCGCCCTCGGCCACGTCGGTCCGGCCGGGCCCCAGGTCGACGACGAACTGGTCCATGCAGATCCGACCGACCCCGGGCCGCCGCTTGCCGTTGATCAGCACTTCCAATCGTCCTCCCAACGACCGGAAGACGCCGTCGGCGTAGCCGATCGGGAGCAGGGCCAAATTCGTGTCGCGCTCCGCGGTCCAGGTGTGCCCATACGACACACTCTCGCCCGCCTGAATCGACTTCACCAGTGCCACAGGGCATTTCACCGTCATTGCCGGCACCAGCCCCATGTCTCCGAGTTCGGGCACCGGGCTCAGGCCGTACACCGCGATGCCGGGTCGCACCAGGTCGAAGGCCAGATCGGGACGCGACATGGTGGCCGACGAGTTCGCCAGGTGCGCGACCTCGAACCGCACCCCTTGTTCGCGCGCCTGGGCCAGCATGTCGCTAAACCGTTGGGCCTGAAGATCGTTGACGGGGTTGGCCGGCTGATCGGCGAATACCATGTGCGACATCAGTCCGCGCAGCCGAACGGCTTCCTCGGCGACGGCCCGGCGCAGCGCGGCCAGCATCGAGGGGTACTGCGCCGGGTGGACGCCGTTGCGGTTGAGCCCGGTGTCGGCCTTCAACGTGACCGTCGCGGTCCGGCCCGTCCGGCGCGCCGCGTCCAGCAGCTCGTCCAGCTGACGCTCCGAGGAGACGGCGATCTCCACGTCGGCCAGCAGCGCGGGCCCGAAGTCGATGCCGGGCGGGTGCAGCCAGGCCAGCACCGGCGCGGTGATCCCGTCGGCGCGCAACGCCAGCGCCTCGGCGACGGTGGCGACGCCCAACTCGGCCGCCCCGCCGGCCAGCGCCGCCCGCGCGGCCGGGGTAGCCCCGTGGCCGTAGCCGTCGGCCTTGACGACGGCCATCACCTGCGCGCGGCCGGCATGCTCGCACAACGTCCGGACGTTGTGCTCGATGGCGCGCAGGTCCACCACGGCCTCCGCGAGGAGGCCGGGTGTCAGCGATATCGGCGTAACGGCCATGGCGGCCATTGTCCCAGAACCGGTCCGGCAAGCCGACCGTCGAGCCACGAAGCTCACATTCGCCCAGGCCGTCACATCAGTCCCTGTGGTGGCCGACACACAATTTGCCCCACCGTTGAGCGCCGATTCCGCTCAGATCGTCTGGTGTCGCCCGAAGTACTTGTGGTCTTCGCTATAACCGCCGTACCCGCTGCCGATCTCGGAGTAATGGGCCAGAAACTCGATGCCCTTGATCCACTTCACTTGCTTGAAGCCGTGCTGTAACTCGTTGCGCAGCCGCAACGGTGCGCCGTGGCCGTAGCTCAGCGGTTCGTCGTTCATCGTGTAGGCGAGCATGGTCAGGTGGTGGCCCATCTGCTCGATGGGGTGGACGTTGTAGTAGATGCCGCCGGTCGCGCCCAGGCCCATCGAGTAGAACGCCACCCATTGCGCCTCGGGCTTCGGTTTGACGATGTCCATGATGGTCTGCATCGACACCCCGCCCCACTTGGCGACGCCCGACCAGGCCTGGATGCAGAAGTGCTGGGTGATCTGCTCGTGGTAGGGCAGCGCCTTCAACTCGTCGAGTGAGAACTCCCTCGGATGCGCGACGAGGCCGGTGACCCGCAGCCGCCAATCGCGAAAGCCGTTGCGCTCCAACTCCTTGTACTCGACGCTGTCCGGCAGCCGGCCGTTGTGCCAGAAGTACGGCGAGATGTCCTTTTCGGTGAAGGCGCCCGGTTCGGGATTCATCCGCTCCAGCAGGCGTTGCAGCGGCCCCACCAGGGCGTCCCCCACCCGCTGCACGACACGGGGATGCCGGATGGTGACGGGGGTGGCCGCCACCCAGCCGACCGCAGTCACCACCATGGCCACACAAAAGACGGCGAAACCGATCCAGCCGGTGTCGTCGCGGTTGGCGAACATGTGGTTGAGGTTGCGCAGCGCCTCGGTGGCAAAGACCAGGGTGACGTGCACCAGGATGAAGAAGAGGAAGAACACCAGCACCAGGAAGTGCAGCGAGCGCGCGGCCTGAATGCTCAATCGCTTGCTGATCACGGTCAGCCGCATCGACAGCGCCGGGGACATCCCCAACCCGGTGATCAGCGCCGCCGGCGCCGCGATGAACACCACCGTGAAGTAGGCCAGCAACTGCAAACCGTTGTAGGCGATCCACCCGTTGTCGTTGGCCGGCCAGTCGAGCGACAGGTACTGGATCGCCACCGACGCGGCGTTGGGGAAGACGTCCCAACTCATCGGTACCAGGTGGCGCCATTGCCCGGTGGCGAAGAGCAGCACGTAGAAGACCAGCCCGTTGACCAGCCAGAGCACGTCGGTGCCCAGGTGCCACCAGCGGGCCAGCCCGATCGAGTGCCGGAAGCCGGGCAGCCCGAACTGCCCGGGCAGGGCGACCGTGTCGTCGTTGGCGGTCCAATACCCCTCCGGCACCGGCGGTCCCACCCGCACCCACTCGTCCTTGCCGGGCGTGCAGTTGCGGCTGAAGTACAGCCGCGGGTGGTCGCACAGGATCTGGATCCCCGACCGGATGATGAAGGTCATCAGGAACAGGTTGAAGAAGTGCGTCCAGCCCTCCCAGGCGTGCATGCCGCGCGGGACGCCGCGGCTGTCGGTGCCCGGGTAGCGCTGGATGAACGCCTGCACCGCCGGCATGTTGTGCAAGCCCTTGCCGATCGCCACCGCCGCCACCAGGAGCGCGAAGCCGATGGGCAGCAGCCACAGCAGGTTGAACCATTTGTCCCGGCCCACCCGCAGCTTCGGCGCGGTCGCGCGTCTGGTCAGATCGAACCCGCCGCCGTAGGTCTTCAGGTCGATCTGGTCGTGGGCGGGATGGATTTCGGCGCTGTATGACTCCAGCGCCAGTTCGACCAGTTCCACCTCTTTGAGTTCCGTGGATCCGCCCGACGCCTCCCCGGTCCCGGGCCAGTTGATCTGCTGTACCGAATGCTTGCCGCTGCCCGCGCTGCTCATGCGAGTGCGCTTACCCCACGGCCGGGCTGCGAAACCGGCCTAGTGCGCGAAGTGCTGCGCGGCGTAGTGGCCGCCGGGTTTCAGCTTGTCCAGCGAGGTCAGCGCCGAGACGGCGTCGTCGTGCAGTGCGCGGGCCAGGTCGGCCGACAGCCCTTCGCGCACCACGACGCGCAGCACCGAGACGTTGGTGGCGTTGTCCGGCATGGTGTACGCGGGCACCTGCCAGCCGTACGTGCGCAACTCGTGCGAGACGTCGAACTCGGTGTAGCCGCGGTCCCCGGCGAGCCGGAAGGCGACCACCGGTATCGCCGAACCGTCCGAGATGAGCTCGCAGTGGTCGCTGACCCGCAGTTGCTCGCCCAGCCACCGCGCCGTCCCGGACAGCGCCTGCATCACCTTGGCGTAGCCGTCGCGGCCCAGCCGCAGGAAGTTGTAGTACTGGCCCACCACCTGGTTGCCGGGGCGGGAGAAGTTCAGCGTGAAGGTCGGCATGTCGCCGCCGAGGTAGTTGACCCGGAATACCAGCTCGTCGGGCAGGTGTTCCTTGCTGCGCCACACCACGAACCCGACGCCGGGGTAGGTCAGGCCGTACTTGTGGCCGCTGACGTTGATCGACACCACCCGGGGCAGCCGGAAATCCCACTTCAGTTCGGGGTGCAGGAAGGGCACCACGAATCCGCCGCTGGCGGCATCGACGTGCACCGGGACGTCCACCCCGCCGCCGGCCGCCAGCTTGTCCAGCGCGCCGCAGATCTCGGCGACCGGTTCCAGTTCACCGGTGTACGTGGTGCCCAGGATCGCCACCACGCCGATGGTGTCCTCGTCGACAGCGTCGACGACCTGTTCCGGCGTGATGACGTAGCGGCCCTCCTCCATCGGCAGATAGCGGGGCTCGACGTCGAAGTAGCGGCAGAACTTCTCCCACACCACCTGCACGTTGGAGCCCATCACCAGGTTGGGGGTGCGGCCCTTCCAGTCTCCCCCTTTTTTGGAGCCGACTTTCTGGCGCCACCGCCACTTCATGGCCAGCCCGCCCAGCATGACCGCCTCGCTGGAGCCGATCGTGGACACCCCGCACGCGCTGTAGGGGTCGGCGTCGTTCAAATCCTCGGCGTGGAACAGGTCGGCCACCATGCACACGCAGCGCTGCTCGATGGCCGCGGTCGCCGGGTACTCGTCCTTGTCGATCATGTTCTTGTCGAACGTCTCGGCCATCAGCCGGCCCGCCTCGGGGTCCATCCACGTGGTGACGAAGGTGGCCAGATTCAGCCGCGAGCTGCCGTCGAGCATCAGCTCGTCGTGAATGAAGCGGTAGGCGGCCTCGGGGTCCATCGACTCGTCGGGCATCCGCAGTGCGGGTACCGGCGCGGTGAACAGGCGCCCGGTGTAGGCGGGCGCGATGGCGTGGGCCGGCAGGGACGGATGTTGGGGCACTGCGGAATCCTCTCGTTATAGGGCGGCCAGGGCGGCCCTGATGTGCGGCACGATGCGCGACGCCGACGTCGGCGCGTCGCCGGGACCCGGGTCGGCGGCCGACAGCGCCGCCGCCCGCGCGTGGACGAAAGCGGCCGCCGCGGCGGCCTCGACCGCCGGCAGTCCCGCCGCGAGCAGCGCGCCGATCATCCCGGACAACACGTCGCCGGAACCGGCGGTGGCCGCCCAGGATTGCCCGGCCGGGTTGAGGAACACCGGGCCGCCCGGCTCGGCGATGACGGTGACGTTGCCCTTCAGCAGCACGGTGGCGCCGAAGGCGTCGGCCAGCTTTTGGCACGCGCCGACCCGGTCGTCCCCTGGCGGGTAACCCGCCAGGCGGGCGAATTCACCGGCGTGCGGGGTCAGCACCGTCGGCGCCTTCCGGTTGGCGACCAGCTCGGGGTGGGCGGCCAGGATGGTCAGCCCGTCGGCGTCCACGATCACCGGCAGGTCGGTCTCCAGCGCGAACCACAACGCGGCGGCCCCGGTGTCGTCGGTGCCCAAGCCCGGCCCGACGACCCAGGATTGGACCTTTCCGGCCGACGTGGGGGTGGGCGACGCGATCACCTCGGGCCAGTGCGCGAGCACCTCGCGGTGCGCGCTGCCGGCGTAGCGGACCATGCCGGACGTCGCCGCGACCGCGGCACCGGTGCACAACACGGCCGCACCCGGATACGTCGATGAGCCGGCCATCACGCCGGTCACGCCCTGGGTGTACTTGTCGTCGTGCGGCCCGGGCACCGGCCAGCGGGCGGCCGCGTCGGCGGCCTCGAAACCCAGCGCCTCTATTCCAGCGGGCCCCGGCAAGCTCAGCCCGATGTCGATCAGCTTCACCCGGCCGCAGTCGGCGAGCGCGTGCACGGGTTTGAGCCCGCCGAAGGTGACCGTAAGCGCCGCGTGCACCGCGGGGCCGGTGATCGCCCCGGTCGCCACGTCGATGCCGCTGGGGATGTCGACGGCGACAACCGGGATGCCCGCGTCATTCGCCGCGGCGAAAACGTCGGCCGCGGCCGGACGCAGCGGCCCGGATCCGGAGATGCCGACCACCCCGTCGATGACGAGATCGGTTGTCGGCGAAACACTTTCGACAATGCGCCCACCGGCCTTGGTGAACGCCTCCAGCCCCTTGCGGTGGGTGCGTTCGGGGTTGAGCAGCACCGCGTAGGCGGCCGCGCCGCGCCGGCGCGCGAAGGTGGCGGCCCACAGCGCGTCACCGCCGTTGTCGCCCGAGCCGACGACCGCGCACACCCGGCGGCCGGCCACCCCGCCGGTGCGGGCCCGCAATTCGGCGACGATCTCGGTGGCCAGCCCGAAGGCCGCGCGCCGCATCAAGGCCCCGTCGGGCAGGCTGGCCAGCAGCGGTGCCTCGGCCCGGCGGATCGCGTCTACGGAGTAGTAGTGCCGCACGAGTGCCACATTACGGGTCAGCGGCCGCCCGGCTCAGGCAGATCCCTCGGGTGAGCGGCGGCGCCGCGCGGCGGCCCGCAGGCGCGCCGGGCTCAGCTGCCGGGGGTCCTGGTGCCGCGTCATCGGGTAGAAGCAGAGGCCGACGAGGATCGAGGTGAAGTGCCCGATCGCGGTGAAGTTCAGCTCAATCCGGTCCATGGCGATCAACGGGAAGCCGAAGATGATGAACAGGACGCCCAGGTAGCCCCAGCGCCACGGGCGCGCGATGTGATAGGCCAGCACGGCCATCACCCCGACCAGGAAGTAGCTGACGCCGATGTCGCGGGCGTGCACCAGCCGCTCCGACGCGTCGTGTTCCTCGATCGCGAAGTACAGCAGCCCCTCGCTGAAATAGGTGGACAGGATGTGGGCGCTCAATCCCACTGTGAGCCAGCGTAATTGGCCCAGCCAGTGTTCGGCCGGGGCCAGGAACAACGAGAACAGGATCAGGTACGGGGCCAGGTTGTCGCCGTCGATCCACAGCAGACTGGAGAACAGCACATCGAGCGGATCCCGCGCCAACCCGTGGATGTTGGTGGAATGGTGCATCAGCATCGAGTGCAATTGCCGCTGGGGCAGCCAGTGCTGGGCGAGCGTCGTGATCAGCAGGACGAGCAACCACCCGTACGTCAGCGGCGCACTGCTGACGTAGTGCCAGACCGCGAGCCCCATGTTGCGCAGTCGGGACCGCACCGGTGCATTCGTCACTTCACTACCTTCGCACGCGGACCGTTGCGTCGCTGCACCTAAGCGGCGGACGCGCCGGGCCGTCGGACATGTGACAGCGGCATACCCGCGAAAAGCATTGCGGCATAGCGGGTTGTCACGGGCTCGAGGGCGCCGGGGCCGGATTCGCCGGGGCAGGGGCCTCCGGGCGCAGGTGCCGCCACCAGCACATGATGTAGAGCAGCATGGAGATCACCAGCACGACGAGCACCCACAGCACGAGCGTGATGTCGATCCAGCCGCCGAAGGGCGGCGAACCCGGCAGCGCGTTGCGCAGCGGTACCACCGCGAAGAGCATCGCCGCATACCACGTCGTCATCGGCGGCTGGAACTTCCGCCGGTCGCGCACCGTCTGAACGGCGACGAACAGGCCCAGGCCGGCGATGGCGACCAGGACGCAGAGGATGACGATCCCGAACGCCGCCGCGCTGAGCGAGCGGTGCACGCTCACCTGGTAGGGACCGGTTCCGTCGGCGGACACCCGCCAACCGGAGAGGTGGTTGACGAAGGTCACCGGCACCCGTTCGGGGACGTTGCCGGGGCCGTGCATGAGCTCGATCTCGACGGGCCCCGAGCCGTAGTGGTCGAAGGGCCAGTTCTCGATCTCCCCCGCGATGGTGAGCGGCACGGGGAAGACACCGGGCAGCATGCCCTTGGTCCACGAGCGGCGGACGGGCGTCGCCACGGATCGCACTCGGAGGTTGAGGTCTTCGTTGAGATGCTGGGTCTGCGGATCCAGCAGAGCCGATCCCGGCGAGATGGACAGGTTGGCCATCAGCACGCTGTAGTTGGACTGGATGTCTTCGATGACCAGCGTGGCCGTGCTCCGGTCGCCGCCGGCCGGGGTTTCCTGGTGGTAGCGGTGACCCCCGCTGTCGGCATACAGCGCAACCGAGCCGACATACGCCGCAATGATGCCCACGACCAGAGCGATGATCCCGTATCTCACGACGCCCCCTACCCAGCTTGGCCCCGAGGCCGTCTCACGGATGAATCGCTTGCCCAGGGGGCAATGTAGTGGAACAGCTGGCGGAAACATCTTGAAACGGAAGGAATTCGATCCAATCCCGGGGGTCAGCCCGACGGCACCGGGACCGGATCCGGCGCCGGGGCGGCGACCTCGGGGACCTCGGGCCTCAGATGCCGCCACCAGCAGGCGATGTAGAGCAGCATCGCCACCACGAGCGCGACGATCACCCAGAGCACGATGGTCACATCGATCCATGCCCCGAACGGGGGCGACCCGGGAAGCGCGTTGCGCAGCGGTACCACCGCGAAGAGCATCGCCGCATACCACGTCGTCATCGGCGGCTGAAACTTTCGCCGGTCCCGCATCGTCTGAACGGCGACGAACAGGCCCAGGACGGCGATGGCGATGAGCACACCGCAAATCACGATCCCGAACACCGCGGTACTCATCGCGCGGCGCACGCTCAGTCTGTACCCCTCGTGGCTGGCGATCTTGGTCGCGGAGACCTTGAATCCGGGCAGGTGGTCGACGAGCCGCACCGGGATGAGCTCGGGCGGTTTCGTCGTATCGCCACCATGGAATAGCTGCACCTCGATCGGCCCCGAGGTGTAGTTGTCGAACGGCCAGCGTTCGACGTGACCCGCGATGGTCAGCGGGAGCGGAAAGACGCCGGGAAGCATGCCTTTCGTGTAGTCGCGTCGACTGGGCTGGGCCGACGATCTGACGCGCACCATCAGGTCTTCCTTGAGACGGTGGGTGACCGGATCCAACATCGCGGGTCCGGGTGCGACAGCCACGTTGGCAACCACCGCGCTGTAGTTCGACTGCATCTCTTCCACGGTCAACGTCGCCGTGCTCCGGGTGGCCGTCTCCGCGTTGTCGTTCAGCGTGCCGGCCGAAACCGTTTCGACCGTGTTCTGGTAGAGCTCGATCAGCGCGACGTAGGTCCCGACGATGAGCACGATGACACCCACCGCGGCGAATCTTCTGGCCGACGATCGCATGCTGCTCCTACCCCTGTGGAGTCGATCTGTCCCAGGGAAACTTAGCGGAGCGACTGCGGTTTTCGCGGCGATACGGCCGGAGCGGCGCTGGCTATGCTCGCCTATTCCACGGTGACGGACTTGGCGAGGTTTCGCGGCTTGTCGACGTCGTAGCCGCGGGCCTGCGCGACCGACGCGGCGAACACCTGCAGCGGGATGGTCGACAGCAACGGCTGCAGAAGCGTTGACACCGAAGGTATTTCGATCAGGTGGTCGGCGTAGGGCCGCACGGTGTCGTCGCCCTCTTCGGCGATCACGATGGTGATCGCGCCGCGGGCCTGGATCTCCCGGATGTTGGACAGCAGCTTGGAGTGCAGGGTGGCCTGCCCCTTGGGCGAGGGCATGACGACGATGACGGGCAGGTCGTCCTCGATCAACGCGATCGGGCCGTGCTTGAGCTCGCCCGCGGCGAATCCCTCGGCGTGCATGTAGGCCAGTTCCTTGAGTTTCAGCGCGCCTTCCAGCGCCACCGGGTAGCCGACGTGGCGCCCCAGGAACAGCACGGTCTCCGACTGCGCGAACCGATACGCCAGGGCGGCCACCGGCTCGATCATCGCGAGCACCCGCGCGACCAAGTCCGGCATGGCTTCCAGCTCCCGATACTCCCGCTCGACCTCGTCGGGGTACTTCGTGCCGCGGGCCTGCGCCAGCGCCAGGCCCACCAGGTAGTTGGCGGCGATCTGGGCCAGGAACGTTTTCGTCGAAGCGACGCCGATCTCGGGACCGGCGCGGGTGTAGAGCACGGCGTCGCATTCGCGGGGGATCTGCGAGCCGTTGGTGTTGCAGATGGCCAGCACCTTGGCCTTCTGCTCCTTGGCGTGCCGGACGGCTTCGAGCGTGTCGGCGGTTTCCCCGGACTGCGAGATGGCGACCACCAGGGTGCTGCGGTCCAGCACCGGGTCCCGGTAGCGGAATTCGCTGGCCAATTCGACTTCCACGGGCAGCCGGGTCCAGTGCTCGATCGCGTATTTGGCGAGCAGCCCGGAGTGATACGCGGTGCCGCAGGCCACCACGAACACCTTGTCGATCTCGCGGAGCTCTTGGTCGGAGAGCCGCTGCTCGTCGAGCACGATCCGGCCGTCGACGAAGTGCCCGAGCAGAGTGTCGGCCACCGCGGCGGGCTGCTCGGCGATCTCCTTGAGCATGAAGTACTCGTAGCCGCCCTTTTCCGCGGCGGCCAGATCCCAGTCGATGTGAAAGTGGCGAGCACTCGCGGCCTCATCGTTCCCGTCGAAGTCGGTGATCCGGTAGCTGTCGGCGGTGATCACCACGGCCTGGTCCTGGCCGAGTTCGATGGCGTTGCGGGTGTGGGGGATGAACGCGGCCACGTCCGAGCCGACGAACATCTCGCCGTCGCCGATCCCGATCACCAGCGGCGTGGAGCGGCGGGCGGCCACGATGGTGCCGGGCTCGTCGGCGTTGGTGAACACCAGCGTGAAGTGGCCCTCCAGCCGGCGCAGCACCGCCAGCACCGAGGCGGCGAAGTCGCCCGCGGTCTCGCCGTGCCGGTAGGCCCGCGCCACCAGGTGCACCGCGACCTCGGTGTCGGTGTCGCTGGTGAATTCCACGCCCAGGGCCTCCAGCTCGTGGCGCAGGATCGGGTAGTTCTCGATGATGCCGTTGTGGACGACGGCTATCTTGCCGGCAGCGTCACGGTGCGGGTGCGCGTTGCGGTCGGTGGGGCGCCCGTGGGTGGCCCAGCGGGTGTGGCCCAGGCCGGTGGTGCCGCTCAGCGATTCCGGCGGCATCTGGGCGACCGCTTCCTCCAGGTTGGCGAGCCGACCGGCGCGGCGGCACACGGTAAGCGTCCCGGTGCCGTTGACCAGTGCGATCCCCGAGGAGTCGTAGCCCCGGTACTCCATCCGGCGCAGCGCATCCATGACGACCTTGCAGGCAGGCTGCTGCCCGACGTAGCCGACGATTCCGCACATTCACAACAGGGTAGTGCAGCCTTCGGCCCAGCACGGCATGCCGACGCTGACGTTAGGGCCCCCACCTGCGCGAAAGGCCCACGTCGACCGGCCCCTACCGCGGTTTTCATCTCGTACTTTGCAAGCACATTGGCGCGGTCTTCTTCTGCCAGCACCGCCGCCGGGCACCGCTACTGGGACGGAGCCCGGTGGACGTCGTGGACAAATCCACCCGGATTTCCCCCGCAGGCACGCTGACCGTCCGCTTCATGTTGTCTTCATAAACGGTAGAAACGTCTTCACCTGATGTATTTGTGGCGTTTTCGTCTGCGCCATCGCTCTAGCAATCCAGCTACCTAGAATTCTGCATATCAGCCAAGACTGGCAACCAGCGAAGCCAGCAGAAAGGACAGCTTGTTGACGCCCGCCTGAACATCATCACCTGGATCTATCCGGTGCTCATGCGCGCAGCGCGAACAAATCTTTTCAGCAATAACCGTTTATGACTGACATCAATGCCGACAGTCCAGCTACCCAGTGCCTCCATTTAAAATCCTGCAATCAATTCCGCTCAATACGGAGAAGTAAACCGCCGGACAGGTAAATGTTCATAACTGTTAATCCGAAATTTTTGTAAGCCTTCTTCAAGGGGAGAATCATGACTGCGGTTCTGTTCGACGATGTGGTGACCACTTCGCCCGGGGCCAGCCTGACGCTGACGCCGGCGCCGGCAGCCAAGCGGCGCCGCCGTGAGCCGATCGGCGGTGGCGACCCGATGGTGGACGCGGCCGCCCGACTGCTGAGCATCCCGCTGCGCCAGGTGTATGCGGTGCTCTGGCGGGTGGGCGTGATCGAGGTCAGGGCCTGAGCGCGATGCGCTAACGTCGACGCGTGGCCCGCACCCGCAAGCTCGTCGCAGCCCTCAGCCGCCGTGGCCCGCATCGCGTTTTGCGCGGTGACCTGGCGTTTGCCGGTTTGCCCGGGGTGGTGTACACGCCGGAAGAGGGGCTGAATCTGCCCGGGATCGCGTTCGGTCACGACTGGCTCACCAAGGCCGCCAACTATTCGGGCCTGCTCGAGCATCTCGCGTCGTGGGGCATCGTGGCCGGCGCCCCCGACACCGAGCGCGGGCTGGCCCCCTCCGTCCTGAACTTCGCCTTCGACCTCGGCACCGCCCTGGACATCGTGTCGGGTGTGCGGCTCGGGCCGGGCAAGATCAGCGTGCATCCCGCCAAGCTCGGCGTTGCCGGGCACGGTTTCGGCGGCTCGGCCGCGGTGTTCGCCGCGGCCGGCATACCGAACAAGCTGGCCGCGGGGGCGGCGCTGTTTCCCGCCGTCACCAGCCCCCCGGCCGAGGCACCGGCGACGACGCTGAAGCTGCCGGGGTTGATCTTGACCGCACCCGGGGATCCGCAGTCGCTGACGTCCAACGCGCTGTCGCTGTCCCGCGCGTGGGAGGCGGCCACGCTGCGCATCGTCAGCAAGGCAAAGCCGGGCGGGCTGGTGGAGGGCCGGCGGTTGACGAAGGTGTTCGGCCTGGCCAGCCCGCACCGACGCACGCAGCGCACGGTCCGCGCGCTGCTGACCGGTTACCTGCTCTACACGCTGGGTGGCGACAAGACGTACCGCGACTTCGCCGATCCCGACGCCCACCTGCCCAAGACGGATCCGCTGGATCCCGAGGCGGCGCCGGTTGCCTTGGAAGAGAAGATCGTGGCGCTGTTGAAGTGATGCGGTAGCGGGTAATTGCCCACTGTGTCGAACGTGCCAGCGCTGTATGCCCGCTGGATCACCGAGCTGTGGGCCGGCCGCCCCGTCGCGGCCGAGATCGTCACCGACGACTTCGTGGGGCACTGGCCCGGCCGCGAAGTTCATGGCCCGGCCGAGCTTCAGCGGATCGTCGAGGAAACCCGAAACATGATGGCGGACTTGACCTTTGCCATCGAGCTCGGCCCGCTGTCCGAGGGCGACCTGGTGGCGGGCCGCTGGGTGGGCACGGGCCGCGGCCCGGACGGCCCGGTCCACTTCACCGGCAACGACATCCTCCGCCTCGACGGCGACGGTCAGCGCTTCGCGGAGTACTGGACGGGCACCTCGGCGGGCTGAAGTTCCCGAGCCGTCGCGGCGCGCGGGTGCCGCCGTGATATCTGTCGTGGATGCGCATCGGGATCGCTCTGGATTATTCGGGCGGCTTTCATCAGGCCGTGGACCGCGTGGTCGAGCTTGAGCAGGCCGGCATCGACATCGCGGTGGTGGCCGAGGCGTACGCCTTCGACGCGGTGAGCCAGCTCGGGTACTTGGCCGCCAAGACGAACACCGTCGAGTTGGCCTCGGGCGTGTTTCCCATCTATATCCGCACGCCCTCGCTGCTGGCGATGACGGCCGCGGGGCTTGACTTCGTGTCCGACGGGCGCTTCCGGCTGGGGATCGGCACGTCTGGACCGCAGGTGATCGAGGGCTTTCACGGCGTCGAGTTCGCCGCCCCGCTGAGCCGCACCCGCGAGATCGTGGAGATCTGCCGCAAGGTGTGGCGCCGGGAACGGCTGGAGTACAACGGCAAGCACTACCAGATCCCGTTGCCGCGGGGCCGCGGAACGGGTCTGGGCAAGTCGCTGCAGCTCATCAATCATCCTGTGCGCGAACGCATTCCGATCACGATCGCGGCGCTCGGCCCGAAGAACGTCGAGCTGACCGCCGAGATCGCCGAAGGCTGGCAGCCCGTCTTCTACCTTCCCGACAAGGCCGCGTCGGTGTGGGGCGACGCGCTCGCGGCCGGTGCGGCCAAGCGGGATCCGGCGCTGGGGCCGCTTGACGTCATGGTGCACGCGTCGGTGGCCATCGGCGACAACGTCGACGACCGGCTGGCGTGGGTGAAGCCGCAGCTGGGCCTCTACCTCGGCGGGATGGGCGCCAAGGGCCGCAATTTCTACCACGCCCTCGCCACGCGTTACGGGTTCGGCGAGGTCGCCGACCGGGTCCAGGAGCTGTACCTGTCCGGCCGCAAGAAGGAGGCCATCGACGCGGTGCCCGACGAACTGGTGCGCGGCATGTCGCTGGTCGGCCCGCGCGGGTACGTCGCCGAACGTCTGGCGGCGTTCTCCGAGGCCGGCGTGACGACGCTGTTGCTCAGCCCGCTGGCCACCGACCGCGCAGAATCCATCCGCTTCGTCGAGGACGTGCTGCAGCTGCGCCCCGCCTGAGCCCTCACTGTCCCGCCTGCGGTAGCTGGTCGGCGGCGATCTCGCAGGGCGTCTTCCCGTCGGTCGCCGGAGCCGGCGGATCCCCCGCCGGTGGAGCGGCAGCCGGGGCAGGCGCGTCGACCGGGGCGGCAATCGGCGGTGGCGGCGGACCGGCAGGTACCGGCGCATCGGCAGGTAAAGGTGCGTCGACCGGTTGAGCCGCCGCCTCGGGCTGGGTCTCTTCGGTGTCCTCGGCGTCTTCGGCCTTCGCGGGCTCGTCGCCCGTAGTGTCGGTCTCGTCGTCCTTGTCGTCCGCCTCAAAGGGGTCCTCGTCGAAGGCATCTCCGTCGTCGAAGGGATCGGCGGCGCCCCGCTCGTCACCCGCCGAGCCGAGCAGACCGCCGACCGCGTCGACGATCCTGCCGGCCAACCCGAGGAGACCGGCTCCCCCGCCGCCGAGGCCACCGCTCAGATCACCCGCCGGCATGCCGGCGCCAGCACCGAGCCCGGTTCCCCAGTCCGGTTGGGACGCGGCCGGGACCGGTGCCGGAGCGAGCGTCGCCGCGGTCGGCGCCGGATCGACCGGCGGATCCGCCGGTGGGCTCGGCGCCGTCAGAGTCGGATCCACCGGCGGGCTCGGGACCGCGGCCGGTTGCGTGACCGCGACGGGCGGTGCGCTGGATGGGAACGGCCGCAACGGTTGGTAACCGGGCCCGAGATCGCCGGGGGCTTCGAAGCGCGCCGTCGGCACGGCGGACATTCTGTCGGTGACCATGTCATAGGAGGTCGCCACCCCGTCGCGCGTCGAGCGCATCGTGGTCAGCCAGTCGTCGCGAATCTCGTTGTCCACGTAGGGCATCACCTGCGCGCGCACCACCTCTTCGGCGGCTTGCCGATCGCCCGCCCCGGCCGTGACCGCGGCCGCGGCGGCCAACCACGCCGGTCGCTGCGCCTGCGTGCGGTCATCTACGGCGATGGCGGTCGCAACCTTCGAGTCGACCAAGTACCAGAGGTTGTCGCGCAGCGATTCGCACCGTTGCGCCGCCGCGCGCAGTTCGGTGACCACCGCGGCGGCGGCGTCACAGTGGCGCTGAAGAAACCGCGCCGCGCCCTCGCCGCCCGGGCCGGTCCACGCCGCGGCCAGCTCGGCCGTTTGGGCGCGCTGTATCCGCAGCGCTTCCATGACCGTCTCGCCCGCCGCCCGCAGCTCCGCGCAGTCGCGGTCGAGGGTGCGCAGGTCCAGGCCGTCTTCGGTGTCGTACCAGTCGCGGACCTGCGTGGGGTGCGCCGTCAGGTCGGGATGGTGGTAGCCCTCGACATGGCAGGCCTGCACATAACTCTGGGTGTGCTCGACGGCGGGCAGGCCCTCGGCGAGGCGCTCCGCGACGTCCATCCGGTCGGCCACGATCAGGCGATCCGTGCCGCGGCATACAGTTCGGCGTCGGCGTAGCGGTCGGCGCTGGCCCGCAGGGCGGCTGCGATCTCGACCGACGCGCGCGACCATTGCGCGACTTGGGCGGCCAGCCGCTCCAGCTCGACCCGCAGCGCCTCACCTCGCGCGGTGTGTGCCCGCCCCGCGCTGGGCCCGCCGAACGCCAACCGGCCCAGCTGATCGCTGAGGGCGCGGTCGATGATGTCGGCGGCGGCGCGGAATTGGTCGGCGATTCGGTGCGTCGCCGGAACGTCAATCTCGGTACGGGCCAACGTGGCCGGTCGTACTCCCCTGTCGAATCTCATGCCTAATCCGACGCTCGGAGATGCGCCGGGGTTCCGTCCGCATTCAGTGTGCGGAGCTGACCGCCTCGGCGACTCGATTCGCGACGCGCTGGGCGACGTCCGCCTCGGGCGCTTCCACCATGACCCGGATGACGGGCTCGGTTCCGGAGGGGCGCAACAGGATTCGGCCCGTGTCGCCGAGTTCGGCCTCGGCGTCGCCGACGGCGGTGCGCACCGCGGGCGCCGCGGCGGCGATGTCCTTGTCGGCGACGCGGACGTTGATCAGCACCTGCGGTAGGGTCTGCATCGGCGCGGCGAGCGCGGTCAGCGACGAGCCCGTCTGCACCATCCGGTTCATCAGGCGCAGTCCGGTGACGATGCCGTCCCCGGTGGAACCCAGCGCGGGCATCACGATGTGGCCGGACTGCTCGCCGCCGAGGCTGAAATCGCCGGCCCGCAGTTCCTCGAGGACATAGCGGTCACCCACGCCGGTGGTGCGCACGGTGATCCCGGCGGAGCGCATGGCCAGGTGCAGCCCGAGGTTGCTCATCACGGTGGCCACCAGCGTGTCCGAGGCCAGCTCGCCAGCCTCCCGCATCGCCAGCGCGAGCACGACCATGATCGCGTCGCCGTCGACGAGGTCGCCGTTGGCGTCGATGGCCAGGCAGCGGTCGGCGTCGCCGTCGTGGGCCAGGCCGAGGTCCGCCCGGTGGGCGATGACCGCGGCGCGCAGCGAATCCAGGTGTGTCGAGCCGCAGTTGTCGTTGATGTTGAGGCCGTTGGGCTCGGCGTTGATCGCGATCACCCGGGCGCCGGCCGCGCGGTAGGCGCGCGGCGCCACCGACGAGGCCGCGCCGTGCGCGCAGTCGACCACCACGGTCAGGCCGTCGAGCCGCAACGTGGTGGCCTTGCTCAGGTGGCGCAGGTAGCGGTCGTCGGCATCCTCGGCGTCGATGACGCGGCCGATCCCGGCGCCGACGGGGCGCGGCCCGGCCTCCGCGGTGACCAGCGCCTCGATCCGGTCCTCGGTGTCGTCGTCGAGCTTGCGGCCGCCGGGGCCGAAGATCTTGATGCCGTTGTCAGGCATCGGGTTGTGCGACGCCGAGATCATCACCCCGAAGTCGGCGTCATACGCGCCGGTCAGGTAGGCCACCGCGGGCGTGGGCAAAACCCCGACCCGCAGCGCGTCGACGCCCTGGCTGGTCAACCCGGCGATCACCGCGGCCTCCAGCATCTCGCCGCTGGCCCGGGGGTCGCGGCCGATCACGGCGACGCGCCGGCCCGGTCCGCCCGAACTCGCCAGGTGCCGGGCGGCCGCGGCGCCCAGCTCCAGCGCCAGTTCGGCGGTCAACTCCCGATTGGCGACCCCGCGGACGCCATCGGTGCCGAATAGTCGGCCCATGCGGACAAACCTCTCACAATCGACGGTTCAGCACCTAACGTGCCCGTTCTTTTCTGACCGAAACGGGGCGCGTTTGCGCGCAGACACGCCGACGCAAGCGCGGGGCTTCCCAGTTCGAAGCCCCGTTGCGGCCAGAAAGTGATGGTTGATCAGCGCTTGCTGTACTGAGGCGCCTTGCGGGCCTTCTTCAGGCCGTACTTCTTGCGCTCGGTGGCGCGCGGGTCACGGGTGAGGAAGCCGGCCTTCTTCAGCGCGGGCCGGTCCTCGGGCTGCGCCACGATCAGCGCCCGGGCGATGCCGAGGCGCAGCGCACCGGCCTGCCCCGACGGGCCGCCGCCGTGCAGCAGGGCGAAGATGTCGAAGCTCTCCACCCGGTCGACCGTGACCAGCGGAGCCTTGATGAGCTGCTGGTGCACCTTGTTGGGGAAGTAGTCCTCCAGGCTGCGGCCGTTCAGGTCGAACTTGCCGGTGCCGGGCACCAGGCGCACCCGCACCACGGCCTCCTTGCGGCGGCCGACGGTCTGGATGGGCCGGTCGAAGACGTACGCCTCGGCGGCCGCGGGGGCGGGCGCCTCGGCCGGAACGTCAGGCGTCTCCGGGGTGGCCGTGGATTCCAGGGCCTCGGTAGTTTCGGTCACTGGGCCACCTGCTTGATCTCGTACGGAACCGGCTGCTGAGCGGCGTGCGGGTGCTCCGGGCCGGCGTAGACGTGGAGTTTGCGCTGGATTTGACGGCTGAGCTTGTTTTTGGGCAGCATGCCGACGATCGCCTTCTCGACGACGCGGTCGGGGTGCTTGTCCATCAGCTCGCCGATGGTGCGCGAGTGCAGGCCGCCGGGATACCCCGAGTGGCGGTAAGCCAGCTTGCTCTGCAGTTTGTCGCCGCTGAGGGAGACTTTGTCGGCGTTGATGACGATGACGAAGTCACCGCCATCGACGTTGGGGGCGAACGTCGGCTTGTGCTTGCCGCGCAGCAGGGTGGCTGCCGCGACGGCAAGACGGCCAAGCACCACGTCCGTGGCGTCGATGACGTACCACGACCGCGTGGTGTCACCCGCCTTTGGCGCGTAGGTGGGCACAGCGCTTACCTTTTCTTTCTCGAGGTGGATCCCGGGTCGAGCCGGGTGCCGGTCAGGCGTTCGCGGTGGGTCCGAAAGGAAGGGTTCTCGGCGACCGACATTGACCCGAGGCCCGGCGTACCGCACGCCAACCGAGCAGCTTACCGATGCGTGTCCCCGCAGGTCAAAACGACTGTGTGGTCCCGGCGGCTCTCCTCCGACCGGGACCACACAGACGGCCATGGGCGCGGCTACCGTCCCCAGAGGCCGGCCGCCCGCCGATCGGCGTCCGCCACCTGGTCTGCGCCGTCGCGCACCGCGTTTCCGAGGTCGATCAACATCTCGTTGAGGGCGGTCGCCGCCTGGTGCCACTTCTGCTGCTCAACCTGGTAGGCGGCCGCGGCCTCGCGGGTCCAGAGCTGCTGCAACGGGGCGATCTGCGACCTCAATTCGTCCAGCGCCGCGTTGAACCGCGCCGATGTGGTGTGGATTTCCTGGCGCACCGAATACTCGATTTCGCCGAAGTCATAGGAAAGCGCCGAATCCACGGATGATCCCTTCGATCACAGTTTCCCGCCGGCGGCGGTGATGTGGTTTGCGTGGTCGTGGCCGGCCTCCTGCAGCGTGGCCGCGTTGTGCCGAATCGTCTCGCCGATCGCGTGCAGGACGTGATAGAGCCGCAACGACTCGGCGTTCCAGCGATCCACCACATCTTTGAACCGCGCGGCCGCGACCCCACCCCATACCGATGGCGGCACCCCGCTCATGCGGCCGATGAACGCCTGCAGCATGGCCCGGATTTCCTCGTTGCGGGCGTCCGTCATCCCCGCGACCGACCGCATCAGGTCGAAGTCGGTACTCAGTGTGTCAGGTGCAGCCATATTGAGTTCGACCCCGGCGATCCTCATTTGGTTCCACCCGATTCCCAGGTTCATCCGATGGCGTGGGCGGACCGTACCGCCTGCTCGCAGACCGCGCGGACGGCATCTTCCATCGCGGGCCGGCTCTGGCACCCGAGGCTGATCCGGACCGGCCCGTCCACGAACACCGCCCATCGCACGTGATGGCCGGCGCGGACTTCGCGGTACGTCACCGCCGGTCTGCCGGCACTGGTCCCGGAGGGATTGAAGTCGACGAACACACCCGGGGGTTCGGCGTCGATCGCGTGTTTCAACCGCTCGGCGGTACCACTCAGCGTCTCGCCGGCGATCGGTGACTGGGTGACGTGCAAGGCCACTTCCGGATCGGACGGCGAAGTCACCTGCACACGGGCCGAGCCCGGCCCGGCGACCACTCGTTGGGTGGGCCAATCCGCGGGCACCGTGAGTGCGATCCGGCCTTCCACCAGGAATGCGGGGGGCGCGGCCTCCACCCGCGACGGGGCCACCGTGCCGTGCCGGCCCAGGGTGACGGCGGCCGGGGCCGCCGCGGCCAGCACCATGGTGGCCGCGCCGAGACCGCTCAGTGTCCGTGCGCGCGATCGGACACGATCGCCAGGTCCGCGTTGTTCAGTCGGCTCGTCGTGATCGGACGCCCCGGATCGGGCCAGCCGGGCCAGCCGGGCGTCGTCGATTCGCAGCACAGTCTGCCCGCCGCCGCGCACCGCGTCGGCGATCGACGCCGCAAGGGCGGTCGCTCCGGCGACCGTGCCCGGCGTGTCGATCAGGACGGTGGCAGCGGGCAGGCCGGCGACGATGGTCGCCACCTCGTCGGCGACGCGACGCGGTTGCGGCCGACGCGCTACGGCGACTTCGGCGCCACCTATCACCACCATCCGCTCGGTGATCTCCACTACGACCGACGATTCCGCAAAGGCAGCCCGCGTCAGCAACCACGACCGGGGTCGCGCCAGGACACCATCGAACACGGTGGCCGCTGCCGCGCTGACCACCCCGACGCGCGACGACGACCACCAGGACGGATGCACGACGACCGTGCCCTTGCCGCGCGTACAGGCCGCCGATCGCAGCGCTTCACGCCACAGCGAAGCAACGGCGACCGGGTGCCCGCCCACCAACGTGACCCGATCGTCTATCGCGTCGAGGGCCGCCCGAACGATCTCGGACGCCTCGTTGTCAGCGACCGCGCTTGCCCCGCAACATAATCGGCGGACGGTGCCGGGACCCGCTTCGACGACCGCGCGATGTGCGTTCACGGCCGAGTCCAGGCCACCTGGACGAGCTCTTCGTCGCCCGCGCTGGTGTGCAGGAAACCGCGGCCGGGCGGTAACCGCGCTGGGCGACGGGATGCGAACGGCACGTCCCCGACGGGAGATCCGCTCATCACCAGCGTCATGCAGCCGAGGTCACGTAGGCCCGCCAGCAACGGCTCGAAAAACGCCCGCTCCACCCCACCGCTGCGCCGCGCTATGACGAGATGCAACCCCAGATCCGTTGCGTAGGGCAGGTATTCGGCGATCGGCGCCAGCGGGTTGCCTGCCGGACCGGCGACCAGATCGTAATCGTCGACGACGAGGTAGAGATCGGGCCCCGACCACCAGGCACCGGAACGCAGTTGGGCATGGCTCGCGTCGGCCGGGGCCATTCGGCGCCGCAACAGGTCGAGCAGGTCTGGCAGCATTCCGGCGAGCGCGCCAGGCGACATGGCATACCCCGCGAGGTGCTCGGACTCGACGACGCCGAGCAGCGAGCGCCGGAAATCGACGACCACGAGGTGGGCTTGCGCGTGGGTCTTCGTCCGGACTATCTCGCGGCACAGTGTCCGTAGCGTCGCGGTCTTCCCGCACTCCTTGTCGCCAACCACGAGAAGATGAGCCTGTCGGTCGAACTCACACGTCACCGGCCGCAGCCGACGCTCGTCGATGCCCAAAACGATTTGTCCGCCGCCCACCCGGTCTACGAGGGTGTCACGCTCCACCATGCTGGGCAGCAACGGTATTGGCGGAGCAACAGATTCGGCCGGACCGATCTCGGCCAGGGGCAGGGCGATCATCATGTGCGAACCGTCGCCGGCAAGACCGCGGCCCGGTTTGCCGTGGGGCACGTGTTGCGCGGCTTTGCGGTCCACTTCGGAATCGGCGGGGTCACCTAACCGCAGCTCGATGCGGGTGCCGATCTGGTCCCGCAGTGCCGGCCTGATCTCGGCCCATCGCGAGGCTGACAACGCGACGTGCACGCCGAACGAAAGGCCTTGCGTCGCAAGAGCGGTGATCGACTCCGCCAGCGTGCCGAATTCCTCGCGCAGAGTCGCCCAGCCGTCGACGAGAAGGAAGACGTCCCCAAACTGATCCGTGTCGGGCGCCGTGCGTTGCGCCCGTAGCTGACGGTATTGCGTGATCGACCCGATTCCGTGGTCACCGAAGATGGCCTCCCGCGAACGGACAACCGACTCGCATTCGGCAACGATCCGCGCGACGAGTCGCTGTTCGGCCCTGCCGGCGACCGCACCGACATGCGGGATTGCCCGTGTCGATGTCAACGTCCCGCCGCCGAAATCCAGGCAGTAGAACTGCACCTGCACCGGGTCGTGAGTGGCCGCCAGCGCCGTGATCAATGTGCGCAGTGCCGTCGACTTACCCGCCTGCGGCGCCCCGACAACCGCCACATTGCCTGCGGCTCCGCGCAAATCGACCATCAGCGGTGTCCGGGACTGCTCGAAGGGACGGTCGACTATGCCGAGCGGAACCGTCAGGGCGGCCGGCTCGAGCACAGCATCGCGAAGCAGGCTGTGCAGCTCGGGCGCCCTGCCCAGCGGCGGCAGCCAGACTCTATGCGCGGGCGGCCCGTGGCCGGACAACCGGTCCAGGACCGCGTGCAGGACCGTCCGCTCGGTGGATCCGCGGGCCTCGATGGCATGGGCGATCGCGCCGACTCTCTGAGTGCCGAACGGACGCACGGAAGGTCCCGGAACGGGTGCTGCGGCCGGGGTACCGGCATGCAGCGGTCCCGACACGTATGCAGCGTGGAATCGGGTCAGCTCTCCGTCGCTCGTGCGGAGGTAACCCGCCCCAGGAGTATTCGGCAGTTGATGGGCGTCGAGTGTTCCCAGCACCGCGCGCGATTCTCCGGCCGATAGGGTTTTCAAGCAGAGCCGATAGGAAAGGTGGGCATCCAGTCCGCGCAACCGGCCCTCGTCGAGTCGTTGGCTGGCCAGTAACAGATGCATGCCCAACGACCGGCCGAGCCGCCCGATCGCCACGAACAGGTCTGCGAAATCCGGATGCTGGCTGAGCAACTCGGAAAATTCGTCCACGATGACGAACAAGGTGGGCAGGGCCGTCGATGCGGCACCGGCCCGGCGCACCCGTTCGTATGCCGCGGCGCTGACACAGCCCGACTCGCGCAGCAGCCGTTGTCGACGGTTCATTTCACCGGCCAGGGCGTCGCGCATCCGAGCTACCAGCGGCGCGTCGTCGGCGAGGTTCGTGATGACCGCGGCCACGTGCGGCGCTCGCGCGTAATCGAGAAACGTTGCTCCGCCTTTGAAGTCGATGAGCAGTAGATTGAGCACATCGGGAGCGTTACGCGCCATCATCCCCAGTGCGATCGCGCGCAGTAGCTCCGACTTGCCCGACCCCGTGGCGCCGACACAGAGGCCGTGTGGGCCCATGCCGTTCTCCGCGGCCTCTTTGATGTCCAGCTCCACCCGGGTGCCGTCAGCCCGGGTCCCAATCGGGACGCGAAGCCGATCGCGGTGGTGTTGGCTGCGCCACAACAGGACCGGATCGAAATCGTCCACATCGCCGATTCCGGCCTGGCCCGGCCAATCCGCACGGTTGTCGCCGGGAAGGGCCGTGCCGGCCCGGTACATCGCCAACCGGCGTGCACATACCAGCGCGTCCAGGGGGTCCAACCAGTCCGGATCCGTCAGCGTCTGAGCTTCACCCGGCCGGCTTAGCGTCACCGGCGCACCGTCGCGACCGCTGCCGACCTCGACGAGGGTCGCGCCCCCGAAGTCGTCGACGTTCTCGTCCAGGTCGGCGATCACCACCGCGTGCGCCGGCCCCGCACCCGTGAGCGCGCTTCGCGCCTCCCGCACACTCCGATACACCATCCGAACCGCGCCCAACCCATCGGCAGCGGTCGGATGCTGGTTGTGCGGCAACCATTTCAGCCACTCCCACCACGCACCGCTCCGGTCGCTGGCCACCGCGACGATCAGTAGCTCATCGGGAGGGTGCAAGACGGCAAGTTGGCAGATCATCGCGCGCAGCGTCCCCCGCGCCGCGGTCGCATCGCCGTCGACCCTCACACGCGGGAGCCCCCGCAAGCCGATGGCCGCCGGCGCGACGATCGTGGAATGCGTGCGCAGGAAGTGGTGCAGGGCGGTGGTGATCACCGGGTCGGCAGGCTCGCCGGTCGGCGGGGCTACCAGGCGGGTGGCCAGCGGCTGGGTGGCAGTGCCGAATCGAACTAGGCAGAAGTCGGGGTCGGTCGCCCGCCGCTCCCACATGCGGGGGCCGCCGATCAATGTCCACAGGGTGTCGGGGTCGGGCTGACTCCATATCAGCGACGAACGCTGTGCCACAGCGGTTTCGGTGACGATTGCGCGCAGCCGGCTGAGGTATTCGAGGTAGCGAAGGCGTTCGACGTCGATGCCGCCGCCCTGGCGGCCCCCGCGCCCGGCCAGAGCCGTCACCACCGACGAGGCCAGCATCACGATCGGGAATGCCAGGAACATCGGGGCGCGGCTGCCGCCCAGCCCCGACCCGAAGACCGCCGCCATGACGCTCATTCCGGCGACGGTCAGCACCGCCGGCAACAGGCGCAGCAGGCCTGGTGCCGCCGGAGACGGTGGCCCGGGCGGCGGATCGACAACGAGGTCCGCGGTCGGTACAGCCGGTGGCCGGAGCCGCGCTCCGGGCACGAAGACTTGGGTCATCTCCTCCCTCCTCTTTCGCGACCGTAGGTAGCACCGAAAACCACGACAAGTCACCTGTGGACAACCGCATGCCCGGCGGCCGAAACCTGGCTATGTTCGCGGCAATCCAACCGAAGGGGTCCCCGTTGCCTGCGACCGATCCGGGATTGCGCCGTGTGTCAATCCATTCCGGCGCCGATGCCGTCGACCTGTCTCTACCGGCCGGGATTCCCGTCGCCATTCTGACGCCATCGATCGTCGACCTCCTAAAGGTCCGCGACGGCGACGACGATCTGACCGCCAGGCGCTATCACCTGTCACCGCCAGGCTCCTCGGCCCTGGATCCATCGAAGACGCTGGCGCAGAACGACATTGCCGATGGCGCCGTTCTGCTACTGAGCCGGTCGTCCGCCCCGCCACCGATCACTCGTCATCACGACGTCGCCGAGGCCATGGCGGAGGCGCTGTCGTCGGCTCCGGAGCCTGGGACAAATGCCCGGCGTCGACTAGCGGCCCGGCGCATCGGTGCGGTCGGCGCGAGCTGCTCGACCGCCATCGGCATGCTCGCGCTCGTGCGAAATGCGCTCAGCGGCAACCCCGACCACGGGCTCCGCACGACGGCGGGCGTGGCGGCAGGCGCCGCCCTGGTCGCACTGCTGTCCGCTGTGGTTGCGCACCGGGCCTCTCGGAACGCGATCGCCGGGCTGGCGCTGAGCGCGATGGCCACCGCGTTTGCGGCCCTCGCCGGTTTTCTGGCGGTGCCTGGCGCCCCCGGCGTCTGCAACGTATTGCTGGCCGCGACAGCGGCCGCCGTCACCTGCGTGTTGGCGATGCGGGCATCGGGCTGTGGCGTGGTCACCCTGACCGCCGTAGCGTGCGTCGCGACGATCGTCGCCGTGGCCGCACTGGTGGGGGTGATCACCGCCACCCCGCCGCACGCCCTCGGCGCGGGCGCGGCGCTGTTGTCACTGGGCCTGCTTGGGGCGGCGGCGCGGGTGTCGATCGTATTGGCGGGGTTGTCGCCCCAGCTGTCGCCGCCAGCGGAAATGGACGGGACCGAAGCAAGCGCGGCCCACCTGGCGGCGCAAGCGCTCCGCGCCGACGCCTGGTTGTCGAGCCTGCTTGGCGGGTTTTCGTCAGCGGCGGCCGTCGGCGCCGTCGTCACCGTTCTGGCCGGCGCACCTCGCCTGTCCTGCATGGCATTCGGCAGCATCACCGGCGCCTTGCTCCTGCTACGGGCGCGTTCCGGTGACGACACAAGAACGCAGACGTTCGCCATCGCTGGAATAGCCGTGGTGGGAACAACTTTCGGTGTCGGCGCCTTGAGCACAACCGGGCACGGGCCGTGGGTCGCCGCCGCGGCGGCAACGCTGAGCGCCGCGGCGCTGTACCTCGGTTTCGCCGCTCCGGCGATGTCGCTTTCGCCGCTTACGCGGCGAAGCTTCGATGCGTTGGAGTGGCTGGGCCTGGTTGTGTTGGTCCCACTGACGTGCTGGATATGTGGACTCTATGGCGCCGTCCGGGGATTGAATCTCAAGTGAGGACCTCGCGCGTCGTCCGCCTCCTGTCGGCGTCGGCGCTGGCATGGGTGGCGCTGCTCGGAGCGCCGCGGGCGCAAGCGGTTTCGCCGCCACAGATCGACGATAGGTGGTTACCGAAGCCCGCGCGGCCCGCGCCCCCGTGGCCGACCGTGCAACGCGAGGTTTGTGCGACGATGACGACCGGATCGGCGCCTAACCGGCTGACTGACCTCCTCGACCTGGCGCGGGTTTGGCAGCTCACCCGTGGCACCGGACAACGGGTCGCGGTCATCGACACCGGCGTCTCGCCGCATCGCCTGCTATCCGGTGTGGTGCCGGGCGGGGATTATGTGTCCGGCGGCGACGGGGCCCAGGATTGTGACGCGCACGGCACCCTGGTCGCCGGAATCATCGCTGCTACAGCGGATTCAGGCATTGCTCCCGAAGCCACCGTGATCAGCATTCGCCAGTCCAGCGGGAAGTTCTCCCCCGCCAACGACCGGTCCCAAGGGGGCGTCGGCGACGTCGACACCATGGCGAAAGCCGTCCGCACCGCCGCCGATCTCGGCGCGTCGGTGATCAACATCTCCTCGGTCGCCTGCGTTCCGGTCGCGTCGGCGCTCGACGATCGCGCGCTGGGCGCCGCGCTGGCCTACGCCGTCGACGTCAAGAATGTCGTCATCGTGGCCGCGGCCGGCAACACCGGCGGAGCCGGGCAGTGCCCTCCCCAGCGCCCGGACTCCACCTGGCAGACGGCCACGGTTGCGGTCAGCCCGGCGTGGTACGACGACTTCGTGCTGACCGTCGGTTCGGTGGATCCCGAAGGCGCGCCGTCGGCCTTCACCCTTGCCGGCCCTTGGGTGGACGTCGCGGCCCCCGGCGAGGCGGTGACACCACTCGGCTCGGAACCGGTGTCCGGCACCAGTTATGCCGCGCCGGTGGTCAGTGGGCTGGCCGCGCTGATCCGGGCGCGGTTTCCGATATTGTCCGCACGGCAAGTGATGCAGCGGATCGAGTCCACTGCGCATCACCCACCCGCCGGTTGGGACCCCCTGGTCGGCAACGGCACCGTCGACGCGCTGTCGGCGGTCAGCACCGATACCGGTCCACCCGGGACCACGTCGACGCCTACGCCCGCGCCGATCGCCGCACCGCCACCGGCCGCACCACAGAACGACCACGCGCGGGACACCGCTTTGCGCGGCGTCGCCGCCTGCCTCGCCGCGCTGGGGGTTGCGCTGGCCGCCGGTGTGGCCAGGCGGCGACTACGGACTTCCCGCCACGAAGTCACGGGCGGTTGACGCCTTCTCTCTGCTCAGCTCCGGTCCGGCCGGAAGGGCCCCCAGAACCGGCCACGGCGCCGGGTTCGCCGCCGCTAGCCCAAGGTCGTGTGCGGCGTCGTCGTCGTGGATCGCGAACCGCACCCCGCTGTCGGTGACCAGGTACCGCGTGCCGCCTCGCACGTAGGCGCTTCGGCCGGGCGGCAGGTACACGGCGTCCAGCGCCGGGCCCGGGCCGTCGGCCTGGGACAACGTCACCGGCGACTGACCGACCGGCAGCGGCAGCCGACTTCCGGCCAGGAAGGTGACGCTGGATTGACCGGGTGGACCGGGCTGCCACGAGACGCACAAAGCGCTGCCGTCCGCGAGGGTGGGCGCCCGGTCGGGGAAGCCGGCCACCGGCAGCGCCTCGACGACCGGAGCCGTGCGAATCGCATCGGGGGCCACCGGGATGGCATTGGTCGTGCCCTGGGAGTCGCTGGAGCGCAGGAGGTCGGCGGCCACCTCTCCGATGCGCTGGACCCCGGCGGCGAGCACCGCGTAGTACTCATCACCCCCGGCCCGTGTGATGCGCACCACACTTCCAACCGCAAATGCGGGCACCGCGGGCGCTCTTCCGCCGGCGCCGCGGATAAGGGGCGTCCTGATCGGTGGCGCCTCGGGGATAGCGTTCAGCAACGCGGAGGACACGCGTCGCGGCGCCCGGCCTTCCAGCCGCAGTGCGCGCACCACTGCGGCGTCCGCGAGGTCCACCAGCGCCCGCTTGCCGTCGTAGAGCAGATAGGTTGGCGAACCCGAGGCGGGTACGACGAGGGCGGCCTGCCCGGTACTCAGCCGCCAGACCATCGCGTCGTCTGTGCGGCCCACGACGACCGTCGTCGCGGCGGCCCCGTCCGCATCGCAGATCGTCCAGGCCGCTTCGTCCGCCGACAGCGGCTCGCCGATCAAGTGCGGTGCGCCCGGAATACCCAGCAGCGGCCCACGTTTGACGCGGGCCAGGTCCGCTTCGGGCACCGGCCGGGGATTCGCCGCCGTCGCCGCGATCAACCGGGCCGACGCCAGGTTCAGGACCGGGTGCCAGGTATCGCCCACCCGCACATAAAGCGCTCCGGATTCCTGTCCCATCACCAATTGGGCGCCGTCGAGCTTCACACGTGGCCGCAGCAAAGCAAGGAGCGCAGCTCCCGCGATGGCGATCGCCGCCAGCGCGCACCCGATCGTCAGCGCCACCGTCTGCGCGCGCGAGCCGGCGCTGAGGGTATGGATGTTTCCGCCCAACAACGCGCACTCGAGGCGACGCAGCAGGAACCGGTATCCGCTGATGTGCAGCCGCGTGGTCGGCTGACGGGGCATTCATTCCCCCAACCTGCGTAGTCGTTGCGCATACGGTAGAGCGGCCGACGTTGGGGCCGCTTAATTGATCCACAGGTCAGCGAACTTTCGAACCGTGCTTAGGGTAGGTAAAGTTACGGCGTGCTTTCTCACCGGATAGGTCGCTGCGTCGGGCTCGGGGCCTCTGCACTGGTCACTGCCTCTGGCCTGGTCTTATCCCCCGCCACGGCGCCAACAGCCTCCGCCTTCGACTGCCCGGACGTCGAGGTCATCTTCGCCCGTGGCACCAACGAGCCGCCCGGTCTGGGCCGGGTGGGCGACGCCTTCGTGGACTCGCTGCGCCAGCAGACCAACCTGAACATCCTGCCCTACGGCGTGAACTACGCCGCCAGCAAGCTGCAGCTGCACGGCGGTGACGGCGCCAACGACACCATCGACCGCGTCAAGAAGAGCGTCGAAACCTGCCCGAACACCAAGATCGTGCTGGGCGGCTACTCCCAGGGCGCATCGGTGATGGACATCGTGGCCGGCGTGCCGATCGGCGGCATCAGCTGGGGTAACTCGCTGCCGGCGCAGTACGCGAAAAACATCGCGGCCGTCGCCACCTTCGGTGACGTGGCGGACCGCGCCGGCGGCACGCTGCCCAGCCAGAGCGCGCTGCTGGGATCCAAGGCGATCGACCTGTGCAACCCCAACGACCCCATCTGCCATGCGGGCCCCGGTAACGAGTGGAGCGGGCACACCGAGGGCTACGTCCCCGTGTACACCACCCAGGCCGCGGCGTTCGTCGCCCAGAAGTTACTGGCCGGCTCGGGTCAGTCGGTGCCCGGGTTCGGGCCGCCGCTCGGCCCCGTTCCGACACAGCCCGGCGGCCAGCCGTCACCGATCTACGGGCAGCAGACCCCGCCCGGGTCCCCGCCCTCGATCCACGGCGGAACCGGTCCCACGCCCGCCCCGTCCGCGCCGACCACGGTGACTCCGCAAGCTCCTCTCGTCTGAATCGTTACCGGCCCGCGACCAACGCGCCCCTAACATCGTGGGGTGCGGCTCATTCCGTTGACGCTGGGCGCCGGGCTGCTCGCCGGCGCCGCGATAGTGGTTGCTCCCCAACTGCTTCCGCAGGCCTTCGCCTCGTGCCCCGGCGTTGAGGTGGTGTTCGCCCGCGGAACCGACGAACCGCCCGGCGTCGGCAAGGTCGGCGGGGCATTCGTGAACTCGCTGCGCCAGCAGACCGGCAAAAGCGTTGGCGCATATGGGGTGAACTACCCGGCCAATAAGGACTTCCTGGCCGCCGCGGACGGCGCCAACGACGCCAGCAACCACATCCAGCAGATGGCCGGCAACTGCCCCAACACCAAGCTGGTGCTCGGCGGTTACTCCCAGGGGGCCGCCGTCGTCGACATCGTCACGGCCGCACCGTTGCCCGGCCTGGGCTTTCGCCAGCCCCTGCCGGCCGCGGCCGCCGATCACGTCGCCGCCGTCGCCCTGTTCGGGAATCCGTCGAGCCGGGCGGGTGGGCTGATGAGCGCCCTGACCCCGGAATTCGCCGGCAAGACAATCGACCTGTGCAACCCGGGCGACCCGATCTGCTCGGGCGGCACCCGGTGGGCATCGCACTTGAACTACGTGCCCGGATTGACCAACCAGGCCGCGCATTTCGTCGCGACCAAGGTTTAGCGGGTACGCAAGTCCCGGGTGACCAGGTTGCGCGCTTCCAGCTGGTCATCGGGCGGATAGTCGACGCTCACCAGCGTCAGCCCGTGCGCCGGCGCCGCCGCAAAGCTGCTGGAACGGCTCGTGGCGGTGAGCAACTCGCGGCACCACGACACCGGGCGCCGGTGCTCGCCCACCGCAAGCAGCGCCCCCACCAACGACCGCACCATCTGCCAGCAGAACGCGTCGGCGGTGACATGCGCGGTGATCAGGTCGCCGTCGCGCGACCACTCCAGGCGTTGCAGGTCGCGGATGGTGGTGGCGTTCTCCCGCTGACGGCAGAACCCCGCAAAGTCGTGCAATCCCAGCAGGTCTCGCGACGCGGCGGCCATCGCGCCCACATCCAGGGGGCGCGGCCAGGCGGTGACGTAGCGGGCCTGCTGCGGCTCCACCCCGTAGGGCGCCGTCGACAACCGGTAGGAGTAATGACGCCGCAGCGCCGAGAACCGGGCGTCGAAACCCGCTGGGGCGCGGACGATGTCGAGCACTCGGACATCGGTGGGCAGGAACCGGCCCAGTCGGCGCACCAGCGGTTCGAATTCCGTCTCCCCGATGCGCGGGGCGCGCGGATAGGCGTTCGGCAGCGCGGACGACGGCACGTCGACGTGGGCCACCTGCCCGGTGGCGTGGACACCGGTGTCGGTGCGCCCGGCCGCCCGCAGCCGCATCGGCGTGCGGAAGACCGTCGTCAGCGCCTCGTCGAGCACTCCGGCAACCGTGCGCTGACCGGACTGGGGTGCCCAGCCCGCGAATTCCGTTCCGTCATAGGCGATGTCGAGCCTGAGACGGACGGCGTCGCTAACTCTCGTCAGCCTCGTCAGCCTCGGCGGCCTTCTCGGCCTCGGCCCGCGCGGCGACGGCCTTGTCGGCCTTCTCCTCGGCCTTGGCCTGAGCGTCGGTGGCCTCGCCGGCTTCGCCGGCCTCGGCTTCCGAGGTCTCGGCCGGCTCGGTCACCTCTTCGGCCGTCGGGCCGACGGCTTCCTCAGGCTCGACCGCTGCCTGAGGTGCCGCCGCCGCCGCGACCGGAGCTTCCTTGGTTTCCGGAGCCTTTTTGGTCGCCTTCACCCGGCGCGCCCGGTCGGCCTCCGACGTCACCGTCTTCTCCAGCACCAGCTGGATCACGGCCATCGGAGCGTTGTCGCCCTTGCGTGGCTCCACCTTGATGATCCGGGTGTAGCCGCCGTTGCGGTCGGCGAAGAACGGCCCGATCTCCTCGAACAGCTTGTGCACGACGTCCTTGTCGCGGATCTTCTTGAGAACCTCTCGACGATTGTGCAGCGTGCCCTTTTTCGCATGCGTGATCAGCTTCTCCGCATACGGCCGCAACGCGCGCGCCTTCGGCTCCGTCGTCTTGATCTGGTTGTGCTCGAACAGCGACGTCGCCAGATTGGCCAGCAAGGCCTTTTGGTGCGAAGATGACCCGCCGAGGCGAGGGCCCTTGGTGGGCTTGGGCATTGCGCTATCTCCTAAGTGGGGCCGGCCCCCGTATCAGGTAGGGCCGGGACGGACTTCTATTACAGCTGTTCGGTTTCCGCGTAGTCCTGGTCGTCGTAGGCGCCCTCGGTGGACCAGGTGCCGGTCGCCACGTCGTAGCCGGCGACCTGCGACGGGTCGAAGCTCGGCGGGCTGTCCTTGAGCGACAGGCCCAGCTGGTGCAGCTTGACCTTCACCTCGTCAATCGACTTCTGACCGAAGTTGCGGATGTCGAGCAGGTCGGACTCGGTGCGGCTCACCAGCTCGCCGACGGTGTGCACACCCTCGCGCTTGAGGCAGTTGTACGACCGCACCGTCAGGTCCAGGTCGTCGATCGGCAGCGCGAACGAGGCGATGTGGTCGGCCTCGGCCGGCGACGGCCCGATCTCGATGCCCTCGGCCTCGACGTTGAGTTCGCGTGCCAGACCGAACAATTCGACCAGGGTCTTACCGGCCGAAGCCAGCGCGTCGCGCGGGGTGATCGAGCTCTTGGTCTCGACGTCCAGGATCAGCTTGTCGAAGTCGGTGCGTTGCTCGACACGGGTGGCGTCGACCTTGTAGGTCACCTTGAGCACCGGCGAGTAGATGGAATCAACCGGTATGCGGCCGATTTCGGCACCGGAGGCCCGGTTCTGCACCGCCGGGACGTAACCGCGGCCGCGCTCGACGACGAGCTCGACCTCGAGCTTGCCCTTGTCGTTCAGCGTCGCGATGTGCATCTCGGGGTTGTGCACCGTGACACCGGCGGGCGGCACGATGTCACCCGCGGTGACCGCACCCGGGCCCTGCTTGCGCAGGTACATGGTGACCGGCTCGTCCTCCTCGGAGGACACGACCAGGCCCTTGAGGTTCAGGATGATCGCGGTGACGTCTTCCTTCACTCCGGCGACGGTGGTGAACTCGTGCAGCACGCCGTCGATGCGAATGCTGGTGACCGCCGCGCCGGGAATCGACGAGAGCAGTGTCCGGCGCAGCGAATTGCCCAGGGTGTAACCGAATCCGGGCTCCAGGGGCTCGATGACGAACTGGGAGCGGCTGTCGGTGAGGACTTCCTCCGACAGTGTGGGTCGCTGAGAGATCAGCATGGTGTTTCTTCTTCTCCTTCTCGGCACCCGCTATTTGATGCCGTTAGGGTTTTCGAGCCGGCCGGCTCGAAAGTCCGTTACTTCGAGTAGAACTCGACGATCAGCTGCTCGGCGAGCGGCACGTCGATCTGCGCCCGCTCGGGCAGCTGGTGGATGAGGATGCGCTGGCGCTCCCCCACCACCTGCAGCCAGCTGGGAATCGGGCGGTCGCCCGCCGTCTCCCGCGCGATCTGGAACGGCACCGTGTTCAGCGAACCGTCCCGCACGTCGATGATGTCGTACTGCGACACCCGGTAGCTGGGCACGTTGACGTGCACGCCGTTGACGCTGAAGTGGCCGTGGCTGACAAGCTGGCGGGCCATCCGGCGGGTGCGGGCCAGCCCGGCCCGGTACACGACGTTGTCCAGCCGGCTTTCCAGTATCTTGAGCAGCTCCTCACCCGTCTTGCCGGGCTGCCGGGTTGCCTCTTCGTAGTAGCGGCGGAACTGCTTCTCCATGACGCCGTAGGTGAAGCGGGCCTTCTGCTTCTCCTGCAGCTGCTGCAGGTATTCGCTTTCCTTGATCCGCGCGCGGCCGTGCTGGCCGGGAGGGTAGGGACGCTTCTCGAAGGCCTGGTCGCCACCGATGAGGTCGGTGCGCAGCCGGCGCGACTTGCGGGTGATGGGTCCGGTGTAACGAGCCATGATTGCTTCCTAGACCCTTCTGCGCTTGGGCGGACGGCAGCCGTTGTGGGGTTGCGGGGTGACGTCGGAGATCGCGCCGACCTCGAGGCCAGCGGCCTGCAGCGAGCGGATCGCCGTCTCCCGGCCCGAGCCCGGGCCCTTGACGAACACGTCGACCTTGCGCACGCCGTGCTCCTGGGCCTTGCGCGCGGCGTTCTCGGCGGCGAGCTGCGCGGCGAACGGGGTCGATTTCCGGGAGCCCTTGAAGCCCACATGACCCGACGACGCCCAGGCGATGACGTTGCCCTGGGGGTCGGTGATGCTCACGATCGTGTTGTTGAACGTGCTCTTGATGTGCGCGGCACCGTGCGGGATGTTCTTCTTTTCCCGCTTGCGGGTCTTCTGCCCCTTCTTGGGGGCAGAGGATGCCTTCTTGGCTGGTGGCATGGGCGATTACCTGGCCTTCTTTTTGCCTGCGATGGTGCGCTTGGGGCCCTTGCGGGTGCGCGCATTGGTCTTGGTCCGCTGGCCGCGCACCGGCAGGCCGCGGCGATGCCGCAGGCCCTGGTAGCAGCCGATCTCGATCTTGCGGCGAATGTCGGCCTGCACCTCGCGGCGCAGGTCACCCTCAACCTTGAGGTTCGCTTCGATGTAGTCACGCAAGTGGGTCAGCTGGTCGTCGGTGAGGTCCCTGGTGCGCAGGTCCTTATCGATCCCCGTAGCTGCCAGGATCTCGTTCGACCGGGTACGGCCGACGCCGAAGATGTAGGTCAGCGCGATCTCCATCCGCTTGTCGCGCGGCAGATCGACGCCTACTAATCGAGCCATAGGTGGCGTTTCCTCTTTTTCTCAGCGGAGGTCTTTTCCCAGCCCGTTCCCGCTTCGCGGGGCCCGGCCTCCGTCCGGGCGTGGATGAACCGGCCCATCTCTGTAGATGCCAGCCGTTCACTGGTGCTGGGAGGTCTGCATTCAGTTGTGGAGCAAGCGCTTGCGTATCAGGTACATGGCGGCGCCGCGTATGCGATCGCCGCTAGCCCTGACGCTGCTTGTGACGCGGATCCGAGCAGATCACCATGACCCGCCCATGCCGACGGATCACCCTGCACTTGTCACAGATTGGCTTGACGCTCGGGTTCACCTTCACGGCTGTTCGATCCTGTTCTTTGTTGTCTGATTCGGGCTTTACTTGTACCGGTACACGATGCGGCCCCGGGACAGGTCGTAGGGAGACAGCTCCACCACCACCCGGTCCTCGGGCAGGATGCGGATGTAGTGCTGCCGCATCTTGCCGCTGATGTGGGCGAGCACCTTGTGACCGTTCTCCAGCTCAATGCGAAACATCGCATTGGGCAGGGGCTCGACCACGCGGCCCTCGACCTCTATGGCACCGTCCTTCTTGGCCATAACTATTTAGCAATCCTCGTCTTTGGTTTCGTATCCTGTGTGCGCCCTTACCGGCGCAGCATTCGCCCGACTAGAAACGTGAGCCGGTTACAGGAAATTCCTCAGACAGGCACGCAAAAAGTCGGCGCGGATGACGCACCGTTGTCCCACAATACCTGGTCGGACGCCCGGACCCAAAATCGCGGACAGCGAAATCCGGCCGGCCGCTAATCCGCCTCCTCGACCTGCCGCCAGCGCCCTGACGAGGGCATACTTATCCCCGATGACGAGCCCCGCGAGCCCAGCAACCCCCTCACTTCAGCCTCGCAAGCCGGTCCTGCTGACCGTCGACGACGATCCCTCCGTCTCCCGCGCGGTCGCCCGCGACCTGCGTCGCCAATACGGGGACCGGCACCGCATCGTGCGGGCCGAGTCGGGCCCCGACGCCCTCGAGACGCTGAAGGAGCTCAAGCTGCGGGGCGAGACGGTCGCGGTGCTGATCGCCGACTACCGGATGCCGCAGATGAGCGGCATCGAATTCCTCGAGCGGGCGATGGACCTCTACCCGGCGGCGCGCCGGGTGCTGCTGACGGCCTACGCCGACACCCACGCCGCCATCGACGCCATCAACGTCGTCGACCTCGATCATTACCTGCTCAAGCCGTGGGATCCCCCGCAGGAGAAGTTCTACCCCGTCATCGACGCGCTGCTGGACGCCTGGCGTGCGGCGCCCGAACGTCCCATCCCGCACACCAAGGTGATCGGGCACCGCTGGTCGGAGCGGTCCTGGCAGGTGCGCGACTTCCTGGCCCGCAACGGACTGCACTACTCGTGGTTCATGGCCGACGAGCCCGACGGCGAGCGACTGCTGAAGGCGGCCGGCGAGGATGGCCTGCGGCTGCCCATCGTGGTCACCGAACGCGGCGACGCCCTCGTCGAGCCCACCGACGCGCAGCTGGCCGACACGCTGGGCCTGACCACTACGCCGTCGCAGGAGTTCTACGACCTGATCGTCATCGGCGGCGGGCCGGCAGGGCTGGCCGCCGCCGTGTACGGCGCCTCCGAGGGGCTGCGCACGGTGCTCATCGAAGGCACCGCGACGGGCGGTCAGGCGGGCCAGAGCTCACGGATCGAGAACTACCTGGGCTTCCCCGACGGGGTGTCGGGCGGCCAGCTGGCCGACCGCGCCCGCAGGCAGGCCGAGAAGTTCGGGGCCGAACTGATCACCGCCCGCACCGCCACGGCGCTGGAGGTCAACGGCCCCAAGCGGACCGTGCGGTTCGCCGACGGTGGCTCGATCGACGCGCACGCCGTCATCCTGGCCACCGGCGTCGCCTACCGCCAGCTGCCGGCGGAAGGCTGCGGCGAGCTGACCGGTCGCGGCGTCTACTACGGCGCGGCCGTGTCCATCGCGTCGGAATGCGCGGGCGAGGAGGTCTACGTCGTCGGCGGGGCCAATTCCGCCGGCCAGGCCGCGATGTATCTGTCCCGCGAGGCCAAGTCGGTGACCATCGTGGTGCGCGCGCCGTCGCTGGACGCCTCGATGTCCTACTACCTCATTCAGCAGATCCAGCAGCGACCCAACATCACCGTGCGCACCTGCACCGAGGTGCGCCGCGCCGTCGGGGACGACCATCTGGAGCGGCTGACCCTGGTCGACAACCGGACCGGGGACACCGAGGACGTCACCTGCGCCCGGATGTTCATCTTCATCGGCGCCGCGCCGCGCACCGAATGGCTGGACGGGGTGCTCGCCCGCGACGACCACGGCTTCGTCCTCACCGGGCCGGACCTGCGCAACGTCTGCGGCTGGACGCTGGACCGCCCGCCCCACCACCTCGAGACGAGCGTGCCGGGCGTGTTCGCCACCGGCGACGTGCGGGCCGAGTCCGCCAAGCGCGTCGCGGCCGCCGTCGGCGAGGGATCGATGGCCGTGATGCTCGTGCACCGCTACCTGGCGGAATCGTGACCGCCAAGACGCCGTGCGAGCCCGACGAGCTGCGCAGCCTGTTCCTGTTCGAGGCGCTCACCGACGAGCAGCTGGCGGTGTTGTGCGCCAACGGGCACATCGAGAACTACGAACCGGGCCCAATCTGCGTCGAGGGCGAGCCGGCGACCTGCTTCTACGTCCTCATCGAAGGGGAGCTGATGATGTCCAAGCTCTCCGGCGGCCAGGACATCGAAACCAACCGCACTTCGCAACGCGGCGTGTACTGCGGGGCCTGGCGGGCATTCACCGGCGGGAAGCAGAAGAGCTACGACGCCTCGGTGCACGTGACCAAACCGTCGCGGTTCTTTGTGATGGATGCGCCGGTGTTCGCCCGGTTCATGAAGGACCAGTTCCCGATGGCCGTCCACCTGCTCGACGGCATCGCCGTCGGCACCGACCGGACCCGCCGGATCATCGACAACCGGGAGAAGCTGCTGGCGCTGGGCCGGTTGTCGGCCGGGCTGACGCATCAACTGAACAACCCGGCGGCGGCGATCGCCCGCGCGGCGGCCGACTTGCGGCAGCGGGTCGCCGGCATGCGCCAGAAACTCGAGATGCTCGCCGACGGCACCGTCACCCCCGAGGCGCTGCGGGCGCTGGTGCGGCTCCAGGAAGAGGTGGCCGCCCAGGTCGCCAAGTCCGCCTCGGCGAACATGAGCGCGATCGAGACGGCCGATCTGGAGGACGCGGTCGGCGAATGGCTCGAGGATCACGGCGTCGAGGGCGGTTGGGAGATCGCAGCGACGTTGGTCGAGGGCGGCATCGACACCGATTGGCTGGAACGCATAGCCGCGGCGACCGAGGAGCTCGGCGCGTCGACGTCGCTGGAGAAGGCGATCCGCTGGCTGACCTACACCGTGGAGGGCGAGCTGCTGCTCAACCAGATCTTGGAGGCGAGCAAGCGGATCTCGGCGCTGGTCGCCGACGCCAAACAGTATTCGCAGATGGATCGGGCCCCGTTCCAGGTGGCCGACGTCCACGAACTGCTGCACAGCACGCTCACGATGTTCGCCGACCGGTTGGGCAAAGACGCCGGCGTCCAGGTGGTCAAGGAATTGGACCGCTCGCTTCCCCAGATCCCTTGCTACCCGGGTGATCTCAATCAAGTGTGGACCAACATCATCGACAACGCGATCGCCGCGATGCGCGACACGGGCGGCACGCTGACCATCCGCACCTGTCGGGACGGCGAGAACATGGCCCGCGTCGAGATCTGCGACACCGGGCCCGGGGTGCCCGAGGAGGTGCGCGAGCACATCTTCGAGCCGTTCTTCACCACCAAACCGTTCGGCGAGGGCACCGGTCTGGGGCTGGATCTGGCGTTCAACATCGTCGTCAAAAAACATCGCGGGGACCTGCGCGTGGAATCGGCGCCCGGCGACACCCGGTTCATCGTGCTGCTGCCGCTCGAGACGCCGCCGGCCGTGGATTTAGACCTTTCGGAATAGCCGCACCAGGCGCCCGGTTGGGAACAACCATGACCGATGCAGCGAGCAAGCCCGATCTCGGCCGGTTCGGATCGTTCGGACGCGGCGTGACGCCAGAACAAGCCAAAGACATCGAATCCCTGGGCTACGGGGCCGTGTGGGTGGGCGGTTCGCCGCCGGCCGAGCTGGCCTGGGTGGAGCCCATCCTCGAAGCGACGACCACCCTGCAGGTGGCCACCGGCATAGTCAACATCTGGACGGCCGCGGCCAAGCCGGTGGCGGAGTCGTTCCACCGCATCGACAAGGCCTATCCAGGCCGCTTCTTGTTGGGCATCGGCGTCGGCCACCCTGAGGCGCACACCGAGTACCGCAAGCCCTACGACGCGCTCGCGGAGTACTTGCAGCAGCTCGACGACTACGGGGTGCCCGCCAACCGTCGAGTGGTGGCCGCGCTGGGCCCGCGCGTCCTCAAGCTGTCGGCGGAGCGCGCCGCAGGGGCGCACCCGTACCTCACCACGCCCGAGCACACCGCGCAGGCGCGCGAGTTGATCGGCCCGTCGGCCTTTTTGGCGCCCGAACACAAGGCGGTGCTGACCACCGACCCCGAGAAGGCTCGCGCGGTCGGCCGCAGGGCGCTCGACATCTATTTCCAGCTCGCCAACTACCGCAACAGCTGGAAGCGGCTCGGCTTCACCGACGAGGAGGTCACCAAGCCGGGAAGCGACCGCCTGGTCGACGCGGTGGTGGCCTACGGCACCCCCGAAGCGATCGCGGCCCGGCTGAAGGAGCACCTCGATGCGGGGGCGGACCACGTGCCCGTGCAGGTCCTCACGAAGGATGAAAACCTGGTTCCTGCGCTGGCCGAATTGGCGGGGCCGCTCGGGCTGAGCTAGCAGACGTTAGAGGGGGACGTAGATGACCGAGGCAGTAGGACTCAAACCCGACCTGGGCCGATTCGGTGTATGGCTGCCCACCCGCTCCATCACCCCCGAACTGGCGGCGCGGATCGAGTCGCTGGGCTACGGCGCCGCGTGGATCGGCGGTTCACCGGACGCCGAACTGTCGTGGGTGGAACCGGCCCTCGAGCAGACGACGTCGCTGCAACTGGCGACCGGGATCGTCAACATCTGGACCGCGCCGGCCCGGGCCGTCGCAGAATCTTTCAAGCGCATCGAAAACGCCCATGCCGGAAGGTTTTTGCTGGGAGTCGGGGTTGGACACCCCGAGCGCACCGAGGAATATGCCAAGCCGTACGACGCGCTGGTCTCCTACCTCGACGAACTCGACGCGGCGGTGGTGCCGACCAGTCGCCGGGTGCTCGCGGCGCTCGGGCCGCGCGTGTTGCGGCTGGCGGCGCAGCGCAGCGCCGGCGCGCACCCGTATCTGACCACCCCGCAACACACCGCCAAGGCGCGCGAACTGGTCGGCAAGTCGGTGTTCCTGGCGCCGGAACACAAGGTGGTGCTCACCACTGACGCCGACCACGCCCGCGCGGTCGGCCGGCAGACGGTCGAGTTCTACCTGGGCCTGAGCAACTACGTGAACAACTGGCTGCGGCTGGAGTTCACCGAAGCCGACGTCCGCAAGCCGGGCAGCGACAGGCTGATCGACGCGGTGGTTGCCTACGGCAGCCCGGAGGCCATTGCGCAACGCCTCCGCGAACACTGCGACGCCGGGGCCGATCACGTGGCAGTCCAGGTGCTGGGCGCTGGAGACGACGACGCGCTGATCTCTGCGCTGAGCGAATTGGCCGGGCCGCTGGGGCTGACTAGCGCAAGCTGACCGACCCACTCGGTTAGGGTTTGGGCATGCGGTTACTGGTCACCGGCGGCGCTGGCTTCATCGGCGCGAATTTCGTGCACAGCACCGTCCGCGAGCACCCCGAGGACTCCGTGACGGTGCTCGACGCCATGACCTACGCCGGCCGGCGGGAGTCATTGGCCGACGTCGAGGGCGCCATCCGGCTGGTGGTGGGGGACATCTGCGACACCGAACTGGTCTCCCGGTTGGTCGCCGAGTCCGACGCGGTGGTGCACTTCGCCGCCGAGAGCCACGTGGACAACGCGCTGGACGACCCGGGCCCGTTCCTGCACACCAACGTCGTCGGGACGTTCACCATCCTGGAAGCGGTGCGGCGCCACGGCGTGCGGCTGCACCACATTTCGACCGACGAGGTCTACGGCGACCTCCAACTCGACGACCCCCACCGATTCACCGAGTCGACGCCGTACAACCCGTCGAGCCCGTACTCGGCCACCAAGGCCGGCGCCGACATGCTGGTCCGGGCCTGGGTGCGGTCGTACGGCGTGCGCGCGACGATCTCGAATTGCTCCAACAACTACGGGCCGTATCAGCACGTCGAGAAGTTCATCCCGCGCCAGATCACCAACGTGCTCACCGGCCGGCGGCCGAAGCTGTACGGTGGCGGCGCCAACGTCCGCGACTGGATCCACGTCGACGACCACAACAGCGCCGTGCGACGGATCCTGGAAAAGGGCGAAATCGGCCGCACCTACCTGATCAGCTCCGAGGGCGAACGCGACAACCTGAGTGTGCTGCGCACGCTGCTGAAGATGATGGGTCGCGAACCCGATGACTTCGACCACGTGACCGACCGCGTCGGTCACGATCTGCGCTACGCCATCGACCCTTCGACGTTGTACGACGAACTTTGTTGGGCCCCAAAGCATACCGATTTCGAAGAGGGATTGAGCGCCACCATCGACTGGTATCGTGCCAACGAATCATGGTGGCGCCCTTTGAAGGACGCCGCGGAAGCCCGTTACGAAGAGCGTGGTCAGTAGATGAAGGTTCGCGAACTCGCCATCCCCGGCGCGTGGGAGATCACCCCCACCATTCACGGCGATTCCCGTGGGCTGTTCTTCGAGTGGCTCACCGACCACGGGTTCACCGAATTCGCCGGTCACCGCTTGGATGTCCGGCAAGCGAACTGTTCGGTCTCGTCGGCCGGCGTGCTGCGCGGCCTGCACTTCGCCCAGCTGCCGCCGAGCCAGGCCAAATATGTGACCTGCGTGCGCGGCTCGGTTTTCGACGTCGTGGTGGACATTCGGGAGGGTTCACCGACGTTCGGACAGTGGGATTCGGTGCTGCTCGACGACAAGGACCGCAGGACGATTTACATCTCGGAGGGCTTGGCGCACGGCTTCCTTGCCCTGCAGGACGATTCGACGGTGATGTACCTGTGCTCGGCCGAATACAACCCCCAGCGCGAGCGCACCATTTGTGCGACCGACCCGGCGATCGGGGTCGACTGGCCACTGGTGAACGGTGTGGCCCCCAGCCTTTCCGACCGCGACGCCGCGGCCCCCGGCTTCGACGAGATCCGTGGCGCCGGTCTCTTGCCCAAGTGGGACGAGACGCAGAAGTTTATTGACGGGATGCGTGACCGATAACCGTCACGGGATTTTGGGGTCGCGAGACGGTATAGCGGCGACCAAGCATTCGGTTGGTTGTCTCCTGTGCGAACGCATCGGATCCCATTTTGGCAAATTAATCCCCGCCCGCTCGTGGTAAATGGTGGAATCGGTGGTGCGGGGGAGCGCGAATCCACCTTTGTGGTGCTCAGAAACGCTACGATGGCGTCGAGCAATGGCGCTCGGGCGAAGGGGGCCGATGAAGCTAGGGCACGTCTTCAATCCGCGGAGCAACGCATTGAACGCGTGGCGCCTGCTGCTGGCGGCCGAAGTGATCGTGTGCCACTCCTGGGGGATGACGGGCCGCGTCCCGTCGCTGCGGCCTTTCTATCAGTTACTTCTCAACGTAGGCGTCGACGGGTTCTTTGCGATTTCGGGGTTCCTCATCACCGCGAGTTGGCTCAGCAACCCGCGGCTCCGTGAGTTTCTCGGCGCGCGGGCCCTTCGCATCCTTCCCGGATTTTACGTATGCCTGCTGGTGACGGCCTTCGTCATCGCCCCGATCGGCGTGGCAATGCAAGGCGGCTCGGGTACGAAGCTCATAACCTCCGGCGCGTCGTTGGAGTTTGTCTTGAAAAACAGCGCAGTGGCGCTGTTCAAGTTCGATATCGGCGGCACGCCGCGCGGCATACCGGCGGCGGGTGCGTGGAATGGGTCGCTGTGGTCGCTCATCTGGGAAGTGATGTGCTACCTCGTAGTGGCCGCCATCGGCGTCGTCGGACTCGCCAACCGCCGTTGGATTTCCCCGGCGATATTTGTAGCGGCCCTACTCGGGACCATCTCCTTGCCGACGATTACCGTCGCCGAAGGCACGGGCGATCACCAGCAAGGCGGCGCGGCCTTCGCGCTGATATATCTGGCCGCACGGGCGGCGATCATGTTCTCGGCGGGCGCGTTCCTGTACCAGTGGCGAGATGTGATCCCCGCTCGGTGGTCACTGGTCGCGGTGAGCGTGGTTGTCGTTGCAGCGTCAAGCGTCCTCCCTAACTACCGAATGGTTGCCGCGATCCCGCTTGCCTATGCGGTGATCGTTTCGGGGGCGCTGATCCACAGCCGACGCCTTCGATTGCGTACGGATCTGTCCTATGGCGTCTACATCTACGCGAGCCCGATGCAGCAGGTGCTGGCCATGAACGGGCTTATCTGGCTTACTCCCTTGGCCTTCGCCGCCCTGTCGGCGGTGGTGACGTTGCCGCTGGCCGCGCTGAGCTGGTTCCTGGTGGAGAAGCCGGCACAAGCGTTGAAACATCGCTTGAAACGAAAGGAGCTGGCCTCCCACGTCGCCGAGGATGGGAACGGTTGCGCCGAGCCGGTGGTCGTCACGGACCGGCCGACGGCCCAGGTCCGCGATGCCTTCCCGCCGCACGCGCCGGCGCCCGAGGTACTCAGCCCACAAGTCGCAAACGGGCCGACGACCAACGGCTCCCGCCCGCGTCTCGACCAGCCGGAAATCCCGACGGTCCCGAACAAGGTCGTCGTGCAATTGCATCCGAATCGGACCGCGAAGGATGGGCTCGGATGAGGTCGCCGGGTGCGGCTCGGGCTGCCAGGGTACGAAAAGCCCAGCACCTCAACCGTTCTCGATAAGCCGAACGCCAATCCAGCAGCTGCTGGCAGTCGGCGGCCGCAAATGGCTAAATCCATTCCCGTTCCTCGTCGTTGCGACGACGGCGACGCTGCCGCTGGCCGCGGCAAGCTGGCTTTTAGTCGAGACCCCCCGAGAGCAGACAACGCAAACGGTGCTCGTGCTGCCACGGAGATTCGAGGTACCACGCTTCCTCCGGAATTCCGGGTCACCGCCTGGTCACGGCCGATACGATGGCCGACTACGGGCCGGGTATAGACGACAGGCGGAGGCGGATGAAGCTCGGACTGGTATTCGATCCGCGAAACAACGCGCTGAACGCATTCCGGTTGGCGCTGGCGGCCGAAGTGATGCTCTTTCATTCCTGGCCGATCACGGGTCGCATGCCGCCCGCGCTGATTCTCCAACTGTTCTTCTCCGTGGGCGTTGACGGGTTCTTTGCGATCTCCGGATTCCTCATCAGCGCCAGCTGGCTCAACAACCCACGAGTCCGCGACTACCTGGTCGCTCGAGGCCTGCGCATCCTTCCCGGGTTCTATGTCTGCTTGATCGTGACCGCGTTCGTCATCGCCCCGATAAGTGTGGCGATTCAAGGTGGCTCGGCGGTCAGGCTGCTCCTATCCAGCGACCCGATTGAGTACGTCTGGAAGAACTCGGCGGTGGCTTACCTTCATCAGGGTGTCGGTGCCACACCGAGCGGGATCCCGGATGCGGGGAAATGGGACGCTTCCCTGTGGTCCCTGATCTGGGAATTGATGTGCTACCTGGTCGTCGCTGTCATCGGTGTCACCGGACTCGCCAATCGCCGGTGGGTGTCCCCCGCAATATTGCTGCTGGCGGTGTTCGGGGCAATGGTGCTGCCGCCCCTGACGTTTCCGGGCGTATGGACTATCCCGCAGCTCGCAGTGCGATCGGCGATCATGTTTGCGGCCGGCGCGGTCCTTTATCAGTGGCGAGACGTGATTCCCGCCCGGTGGTCACTGGTCGCGGTGAGCGTGGTGATCGTCCTGGTGGCAGGTCTATTGCCCGATTACCGCGTGGTGGCCGCGATTCCGCTGGCCTATGCCGTAATCGTGTCGGGTGCCTTGATCCACAACAAGCGCCTGAGATTGCGTACGGATCTTTCCTACGGCGTCTACATTTACGCGTACCCAATGCAGCAGTTGCTGGCGGTCTGTGGGCTCATTTGGCTGCATCCGATTGGGTTTTTTCTCGTTTCGGCGTTGGCCACCCTGCCTCTGGCGGCGCTGAGCTGGTATTTGGTCGAAAAGCCCGCGCAAACTCTAAGGTCTCGTCTCAAGCGGAAGTGGTCTGTCCGCGACCTTGCTGAAGTTGGCGAACTTCCCGGTCCCGCGCAGTCGCCAGATCCCCCGCCCACAGCAGCACCGTCAACACCTCCGCTCCCACACTGATCGCGGCGTGTGGCGCGGGCTGCCAGCCCTGCTCGAAAAAGCCCAGAACCCCAACCGTTCTCGATAAGGCGAACGCGACCAGCGACCCGCCCGCCAGGGCGGCACCGGCCCAGCGGAGCCATGCGGGACCGCCCAGGAGGATCAGAGGGGCTATCGCGAACGACGCACTGGCCTGAAACAAGAAGGCGGCGCCGACGTCCGGGATGTGTCGATAGCCGTGCACATAGAGGTAGGCGTGGCTGGTGGCACTGACCGCCAGTGACGCGGCCAGGCCGATGCGAATCAGCAGAGTCATTGCAGCGCCCGCTCTTTCAGCGCCAGGGCCGCCTCGCCCCTGGTGTAACTCACCTCTCGGATGCCGAGCGCGTCCCGAAGCTTGCCGGCGGGCAGGGTGACCGGCTTGGGCGCCGGTCCGTCACCGGGCCGCGGCAGCGGGTACGCGGTCGTCGTCCCGCTGTAGAACGTCACATTGCCTTCCGTCTTGGAAAACAATTGGTGCACATGCCCGTTGAGGCAGGTGACCGACGAGAACCGGCGCAAATAGCTCAGCGCCCGGGCCGCGTCGTCGGTGCCCCAGCCCCAGTTGGGATACATGGCGAACAACGGGATGTGGCTGAACACGATGATGGGAGTGTCGCTCGACAGCCGCGCGACGTCCTTCTCGACGAACGCCAATTGGTCGGCCCCCAGATGCCCGAGCTTGCGCAGGTTCAGGGTGTTCACCAGTGCGATCACGTGCACGCCCGCGGTGTCGAAGCTGTACCAGCCGTCACCGACGGATCCCGCACCGAAGGCGCTTCGATACTTCTGCCCCGCGTCGTCGACCGAGTCGTGCTCCCCGGGCACGGTGAACACGTGCGGCGTCTTGAGTGCCGTCATCATCTGCTTCACCTGGTCGAACTGCTCCGGGCCGGACAGGTGCGTCAGGTCGCCGGTGTGAACGACGAAATCCGGTGTGTAGCCGAGGTTGTTGACCTGCTCGATCGCGTGGCCGAACGTGCCGGCGACGTCCGGGTTGGGCGCCCCGGTGAAGCCGATGTGGCTGTCGCTGATCTGGGCGAACCTCAGGGTGGGCCTGGCGTGCGCGTGCTCGGCCGCCGCACCCGCAACATGCGAAATCACCTCACCGCCAACCACGGCGAAGCCCACCGCCGCCCCGAACCACGCCGTGTGTCGCATCAGCTGGCGGCGACTCATGTTCGGGTTCATCGCGTCACCACCACGCTCCCGCGCATCATCGGGTGGATGGAGCAGACGTAGTCGAAAGTCCCGGCGTCGGAGAAGGTGTGGGTGTAAGTGGCCCCGGTCCCCATCCCGGGTGAGTGGAACGAACCGTCGGACGCGGCCACCGTGTGCGGTTCTTCGTCGCGGTTGGTCCACGTGACGGTGGTGCCCACGGTGACGGTCAGCGTGGCGGGCGCGAACGCGAACCCATCGATGTTGACCTGGTCGCCGCTCACCGGAGCCGCCGGCGCCGTCACGGAGCCGATGGGCATGCTGCTACCGGAGCCGGCGGCGGGCCGCGAAGCCGAGCACCCCGCCAAGAGGACTGTGGCGGCCAAGGCGACCGCGGAGTGTTTTCGAAGCATCATGCCCAGGAATAGGGCGGCGGGTTACACCACTCAGGCCGGCTGATCGGGACGCGGGGGCGCGAACACCTCGATGACGCCGTCGACCTCACGAACCAGCAACGCCGGCAACGGCTTCGGTGCGATCGGCAGTTGATGGGTGAGCACCTGCCCGCTGGGCGAGAACGACGTCGAGTGGCAGGGGCAGCGCAGCGTGTCGTCGGGCGCGTCGAACCAGAGCCGGCACCCTTGGTGCGTGCACACCCCGGAGACGGCCTGAGGCTTGCCTTCGACGCGGCGGACGAATCCGCTGACCGAACCCAGGTCGAAGGGATGCATGACCCCGTCGGGTAGCTGCGAGCTGGCCGCCACCCGCTGCCAGGTCCCGGCGTTGGGCGTGAGCGGCGCATTGTCGGCGGCGGGGACCCCGCCGGACTGACCGGCGATCACGGCTCGGTCGATGGACACGGCGGTGACGGCGGCGGCCGCCGCGGCCGACGTGCCGACGATGACCTGGCGGCGGGTGCTGCTGTGCTTCGGCGCCGCTTGCGGGGGCGCGTCGGACATCTGCTCGGCGAGGCGACCGTGCAGCTCGTCGAGGAATTCCGGGCGCGGGGCCTCGCCCCGGCGCCCGGCCGCGCGCAATTCGATCGCCGTGCGCAGCTGCGCCGCCTCGAAATCGTCGGGCGCGAACGGCCTGGGCCGCCGGCCCCGCAGCAGGTCGTCGACGTATCGGCGCAGCCCTCGCGCGTTCATGGTGAGCCCCCATCGTTGACCTGCGCCGCCAACCGCAGCGCGCGATGCTGGAGCACCTTGGCGTTGACGACGCTGACCCCGAGTTCCGCGGCGGAAGCCTTGATCGAATGCCCTTGCAGGAAGCGCAATTCCAGGATGTGCCGGTAACGGTCCGGCAGGTTGTCCAGAACCCGGGCAACACGCTGCGGCGCGGTGCTGATCGCTTCCTCGCTTTCCGGTGGTTGTTCGATGTCGTCGATCGAGGTTATCTCCCGGCCCAGGGTTTCCCGCCAATGCGCGGCCAGCACCGTGCGCGCGGTGACCCGCAGGTAGGCGCGCACCTCGCCGACGCTCGCGGTCAGCCGGAGCGGCCGCAGCGCGGCGAGAAAGACCTCGGCGGTGAGGTCCTCGGCGTCGGCCCTGTTACCGACCCGGGCGAACAGCGTGCGGTAAACCCAGGACGCGTTGTCCTGGTACACGGCCTCCCAGTCGGGATAGCCATCGTCAAAGCCGCTGTCGGGCACCGCCCGCAGCGGCCGTTTGACGGGTTCGCTTTGTGCCGCCACGTGCCTCCTCCACCCGATGAATATCGGGCCGGGTTACACCGGTTATCACGGTGCGGCAAGCGAGGTTTGTTCACTGAGCAGTTCGTCGAGTTTGGTGGCGGTGGCCGAGAACACCGACTTGGCGATGCTCAGCAGCCGGTCGCGCACGCGGGGCTTCGCCGACGCCGGCGGCAGCAGATGGCCGATCAGATGCCCGAACAAGTCCAAGCGCGCCGCGGACAGCCAGGCGGTCAGGTCCGGATCGTCGAGCCAGCGCAGCTGGTTGCTGTAGTCGGCCAGCGCCAACCGCAACCAGTCGACATCGGTGTCCGGATGGGGCAACGGCACGCAAAGCGCGTTCTTCACCTGGTCGTCGGGGTACCCGGCCTCCACATGCGCGATCAGCGCGGCGCTGAAGATCTGCTGGCATCCGCGCACGCTTTGCAGCGTGATCCGACCGGCGTCGAAAATCGGTGTCGCCGGACGCTTTTCGGCGCCGTCGGCGGTGCAGTCGATGTACAGCGCGTCGCCGTTGTGCCCCACCGTGCCGCCCTCGAGCACCATCCGGTCCGCGTCGGCTCGCAGGAGGTGACCCATGCGCACCACATCGCCGATGCGCCGCAGCTGTTCGAGTTCGGCCCGGGTGACGGTCGCGCAGCGATACATCGTCGGCCGGATCGCCGGATCGATCCGCAGCACACTGCCGGCGTCCTCGAGCCGGGAGAACAAGTCATCGACGGACGCGGCGTCGTTGATCGCGCGCAGCTGCGCGATGAAGCCGGCTTTGATCTTGTCGGCGAACAGGGGCCCCGGCTGCATCGTCGCGCGATCCAGCAGCCAGGAGTCGCGGGGCATGATCCAGGTCAGCCGGTCCGGCGCGATGCCCTGGCCGAGCAGCCACAGGCAGGTGTCGATGCCGGTCTTGCCCGCGCCGACGATCACGTAACGCTGGTGCGCGCCGAGCCTGGGCAGGTCGTTGGGGGGCACGCAGGTGATGCCGGGCGCGACCGGGTAGGGCGGCGGGCGCATGGCCGGCACCGTGACGTGCATGTACGTGGCGTCGACGATGCGGCGCGCCGCGTCGACGGTGTGGTCCCCGCCGGCGAGCGTGGTGAAGCGGCCATCACCGCGGTATTCGCTCATCGGGAAGTAGGAGACGCGCCCGCTCGCCAACAGCTGCTGGCGCATCACATGGTCGTAGTAGGCGCACACCTCCCCGGCGGTGGCCAACTCGTAAAGCCCTCGGTTCCAACCGATTTGGTCGATGGAGTCGCTGCCGAGGCGAAGCGAATTGACGCCGTAGAACGCCGACGGCTGATGCAGCCGCACGAACGGGTAGGCCATGTTCCAGTGCCCGCCCGGCTGGTGATTGCGGTCCACCAGCACCACGCGGGCGTCCGTCTCGGACACCAGCGTGTCGACGAACGCCATGCCCATGGCGCCCGCGCCGACCACCAGGTAGTCGGCCTCGATGGTGTGCATACGCCTGAAGGCTAGCCTGCTCCGCCGAGGTCGGCCGCCGCGGCGCGGAGGTCGTTCAAGGCTTTGCGAGCCAGTTCGGCGAGGTCTTGCTCATTCTCTGCGGCAACCAATTCGGCGTAGGCCTCCTTGAACGCGAGCACCCCCAACTCGGCCGCCAGGGCCGCGGCGCGGGCCGGTACCCCCCGCGCGCGCAGCGCGTCCGCCATGGCCGCGGCGAGGCCGACCTGTTTGAGCGCGTCGCGCTCCTGCAACTCGGTGCTGGTGGCGATGACGGCTTGCACCCGGGGACCGAGCTCGCGGTTGAACGGCGTCATCGGCCCTGCGGCCCGATCGAGCCCCGCGGCGACGGCGGCGAGCGGACTCGCATCCGCCGGAGCCGAGGCGATGCCGTCGGTCAGGAGTTGCGCCAGGGTCTCCTGACCGGCCGCCAGCACCTCGCGCTTATCGGGGAAATACCGGAAGAACGTGCTCTTGGTCAGGCCGGCCTGATCGGCGATCTCGGCGACGGTGGTCCGGTCGTAGCCCTGCTCGGAAAACAGCTGCAGCGCGGCGGCGACCAGCCGTGCTCGCGCATCCGGTTCCCAGCGGGGCATCCCGCCATCGTAGGTGATGGGACTTTTATCCCATCACTCTGTAGCGTGATGAGACATCAGTCCCATCACTCAGAGGAATTGCTCATGCGCGTTTTCGTCACGGGTGCCACCGGCGGGATCGGCTTGGCCGTCGTGCCCGAGCTGATCGGCGCGGGTGGGTGGCGACCCACCCACCCGAGACTGCTCGAGGACTTGGAGGCCGGCGGCTATCCGGCGTGAAACCGGTGTCCTTGCGACGCCCGGCGACGGTTACTAGGATATCCAAGTATCCGCCTCTCCTGTGCGTACGAACCCGAGGACACCATGACCACACAGATCCCCCACTTCATCGATGGGCAGCGCACCGCCGGCCAGTCCACCCGCACCGCCGACGTCTTCAACCCCAGCACCGGCGAGGTGCAAGCGCAGGTGCCGATGGCCGGCAAGGCCGACATCGACGCCGCGGTGGCCTCGGCCGTCGAGGCCCAAAAGGGTTGGGCCGCGTGGAATCCGCAGCGGCGAGCCCGCGTGCTGATGCGATTCGTCGAGCTCGTCAACGACCACATGGACGAGCTCGCCGAGATGCTGTCCCTCGAACACGGCAAGACGCTGGCCGACTCGCGCGGCGACGTCCAGCGCGGCATCGAGGTCATCGAGTTCTCCATCGGGATTCCGCACCTGCTCAAGGGCGAATACACCGAGGGCGCCGGCCCGGGCATCGACGTCTACTCGCTGCGCCAGCCCCTGGGCGTGGTTGCCGGCATCACGCCGTTCAACTTCCCGGCCATGATCCCGCTGTGGAAGGCCGGGCCGGCCCTCGCGTGCGGCAACGCCTTCGTGCTCAAGCCGAGCGAGCGTGACCCGTCGGTTCCGGTACGGCTGGCCGAGCTCTTTCTCGAGGCCGGCCTCCCGCCGGGCGTCTTCCAGGTCGTGCACGGCGACAAGGAAGCCGTCGACGCCATCCTGCACCACCCCGACATCCAGGCGGTGGGCTTCGTCGGCAGCTCCGACATCGCCCAGTACATCTACGCCACGGCCGCGGCCACCGGGAAGCGGTCGCAGTGCTTCGGCGGCGCGAAGAACCACATGATCGTGATGCCCGACGCCGATCTGGACCAGGCCGTCGACGCGCTGATCGGCGCCGGGTATGGGAGCGCCGGCGAACGGTGCATGGCGATCAGCGTCGCGGTGCCCGTCGGCGAGCGAACCGCGGAACGGTTGCGCGCCAGGCTCGTTGACCGGATCAACAACCTGCGTGTCGGGCACAGCCTGGACCCCAAGGCCGACTACGGTCCGCTGGTCACCGAGGCCGCGCTGGCGCGGGTGCGCGACTACATCGGCCAGGGCGTCGAAGCGGGCGCCGAACTGGTGATCGACGGCCGCGAGCGTGCGAGCGACGACCTGACCTTCGACGATGCCAGCCTCGAGGGCGGATTCTTCATCGGCCCAACGTTGTTCGACCACGTCACCCCCGAGATGTCGGTCTACACCGACGAGATCTTCGGGCCGGTGCTGTGCATCGTGCGCGCCCACGACTACGAGGAGGCGCTGCGGCTGCCGTCGGAGCACGAGTACGGCAACGGCGTGGCGGTGTTCACCCGCGACGGCGACGCCGCCCGCGATTTCGTCTCCCGGGTGCAGGTGGGCATGGTCGGCGTGAACGTGCCGATCCCGGTTCCGGTGGCCTACCACACCTTCGGCGGTTGGAAGCGCTCCGGATTCGGCGACCTCAACCAGCACGGCCCGTCGTCCATCATCTTCTACACCAAGACCAAGACGGTGACGTCGCGGTGGCCGTCCGGCATCAAGGACGGCGCCGAATTCGCCATCCCCACAATGGATTAGGGCCCTATGTTCACCCTCAACGACGACGAGCGGGTCATCACCGAGACGGCGGCCGCGTTCGCCGCCAAGCGCCTCGCCCCGCACGCCCTGGAATGGGACGCCGCCAAACACTTCCCGACCGACGTGTTGCGCGAATCCGCCGAGCTCGGCATGGCGGCGATCTACTGCCGCGAGGACGTCGGCGGCAGCGGCCTGCGCCGGCTCGACGGGGTCCGCATCTTCGAACAGCTGGCCATCGCCGACCCGACGACCGCCGCGTTCCTGTCCATCCACAACATGTGCGCGTGGATGATCGACAAGTTCGGCACCGCCGAGCAGCGCAAGGCCTGGGTGCCGCGGCTGGCCTCGATGGACGTTATCGCCAGTTACTGCCTCACCGAGCCGGGTGCCGGCTCGGACGCCGGCGCGTTGAGCACCCGGGCCGTCCGGGAGGGCGGCGATTATGTGCTCGACGGCGTCAAGCAGTTCATCTCCGGCGCGGGCGCATCGGACGTCTACGTGGTGATGGCCAGGACCGGCGGCGAGGGTCCGCGCGGCATCTCGGCCTTCGTCGTCGAAAAGGGCGCCGCGGGGCTCAGTTTCGGGGCGCTGGAAGAGAAGATGGGCTGGCATGCCCAGCCCACCGCGCAGGTGATTCTGGAGGGCGTGCGGGTACCCGCCGAGGCCATGCTGGGCGGAGCGGACGGCGAAGGCGCCGGCTTCGGGATCGCGATGAACGGCCTCAACGGCGGCCGGCTCAACATCGCGGCGTGCTCGCTGGGGGGCGCCCAGTCCGCGTTCGACAAGGCCGGTGCCTACGTGCGGGAACGCGAGGCGTTCGGCAAGGCCTTGCTCGACGAGCCCACCATCCGGTTCACCCTGGCCGACATGGCCACCGGGCTGGAAACGTCGCGAATGATGTTGTGGCGGGCCGCGGATGCGCTGGACAACGACGACCCCGACAAGGTCGAGCTGTGCGCGATGGCCAAGCGCTACGTGACCGACACCTGCTTCGACGTGGCCGATAAGGCCCTGCAGCTGCACGGCGGCTATGGCTACCTGCGTGAGTATGGTCTCGAGAAGATCGTCCGCGATCTGCGGGTGCATCGAATCCTGGAAGGGACCAACGAAATCATGCGGGTGGTCATCGGCAGGGCCGAGGCCGCGCGCGTGCAGGCGAGCGCGTAGAAAGGTCGGCGATGACCGAGCACCTGACGGTGGCTTTCCTGGGTCTGGGCAATATGGGCGGGCCGATGTCGGCGAACCTTGTTGCCGCCAAACATGCGGTGCGCGGGTTCGACCCCGTGCCGGCCGCCGTCGCCGCCGCAGCAGGCAACGGGGTCACCACGTTCGACACCGCGGCCGACGCGGTGACGGGGGCCGACGTGGTGATCACCATGCTGCCCAACGGCGACCTGGTGAAGCGGTGCTACGCCGACGTGCTGCCGGCCGCCCGGTCGGGCGCACTGTTCATCGACAGCTCCACCATCTCGGTCAACGACGCCCGCGAGGTGCACGCGCTCGCCGAATCGCAAGGGGTCGCGCAGCTGGACGCGCCCGTCTCCGGCGGGGTGAAGGGCGCCGTCGCCGGGACGCTGGCGTTCATGGTCGGCGGCGACGAGGCGGCCCTGGAGCGCGCCCGTCCCGTGCTGGAACCCATGGCGGGCAAGGTCATTCACTGCGGCGCGGCCGGTGCCGGGCAGGCGGCCAAGGTGTGCAACAACATGGTGCTGGCGGTGCAGCAGATCGCCATCGGCGAGGCGTTCCTGCTGGCCGAAAAGCTCGGGCTCTCGGCGCAGTCGCTCTTCGACGTCATCACCGGCGCGACCGGCAACTGCTGGGCCGTGCACACCAATTGCCCGGTGCCGGGACCGGTGCCGACTTCGCCGGCCAACAACGACTTCAAGCCGGGTTTCGCGACCGCACTGATGAACAAGGACCTGGGCCTGGCCATGGACGCGGTGGTCTCGACCGGATCGGCGGCGCCGCTGGGCAGACACGCCGCCGAGATCTACGCCAAGTTCGCGGCCTCCCACGCCGACAAGGACTTCAGCGCGGTGATCGAGATGCTGCGCGACAGCTGAGTCCGGCCTCGGCGAAGGATGGTCTCTGGTTCAATCCGAGAAGTCGCCCGCGTCGCGGCGCAGCGTCTCGATCGATGAAACCAGCGCCCGCGCTTCGGCTTCGGACATTCCGATGTCGGCGAACACCTGCTCGTTGAGCGTCACCGTGGCGTCCTCGACCGTCGAGCGGCCCAGGTCGGTGATCTGCACCAGGGTGGTGCGCCCGTCGGTGGGGTGCGGCACCCGCTGCACCAGCCCATCGGCCTCCAGCCGGCGGATCGCATGCGTCACGCTGGTGACGTGGACCTGCAGCCGGTCGGACGCCTTGGTGATGGGCAGCGCGCCGGTCCGGCTGAACGCCAGCAGGCGCAGCAACTCGTAGCGCGAGAAACTCAGGTCGTAGGGACGCAACGCGGTCTCGACGCGGGCCAGCAAGATCTGGTGCGCCCGCATCACCGATGTCACCGCGACCATGCCCTGCGCCACGTCGCTCCAACCGGAGCGCTCCCAGTTGTCGCGCGCCGCGGCGATCGGATCACGCTTCGGCGGTCGTGAGGCAGCCACGCCCCTTCATACCGCACTTGGCGCGCGAGCGTGGCCTTTCCCCAGCGCCGACAGCACCGCCAGTGTCGAGGCACGATTGCCAACGGTGATCCGCGCACCGCCGTCCGGGTAGCACCGCACCCGCGGGCCGCCGCCGGTGAAAACCTCATGCCACGGCCCACCCCTCGAGGGCAGGTACATGAAGTTCGCGTGCGCGTCCGTCGTGTAGATCCCCAGCGCGCTCAGCCGCATGCGGAGATAGCAGCGCTCGGCGTTGATCACCCGGACCCGCTGCAGCAGTTGGCCTTCCGCGCCGTAGGACGCGGCGACCGCGACCAGACTGGTGATCGGGGCGCCGAACGGCAGCTGATGGGACCACAGCCTTGAGGCCAGCTCCTTCGATGCCACCCCGTAACCGATCCGCAGCCCCGCCAGGCCGTACGCCTTGGAGAAGGTCCGCACCACCACCACATTGGGGAAGCGGGAGACCAACGCCGACACGGCGATGCGGTGCTCGGGTGCGGTGAACTCGATGTACGCCTCGTCGAGCAGGACGACGGTGTCACGCGGCACGCGGCGCAGGAACGCCGAAACCGCGGCCGCGGACTCGAGCGTCCCGGTGGGATTGTGCGGCCGACACAGGACGACGACCCGGGAATCTGCGGCGGCGCGGGCCAACCCGTCGAGGTCGTGGTGACCGCGCTCGTCCAGGGGAACCGTCCGCGTCTTCAGCCGCGCCATCCGCGCGAGGATCGGGTATCCGTCGAAGGTCGGTGTCGCCATCGCCATCGTGTCGCCCGGAGCGGTCAGCGCCTGCAGGGCCAGCAGCACGACGCCCGTCGCGCCGGCGCCCGGCACGACCCGGTCGGCCGGCACCCCGATATGGTCGGCGATCACGCCGCGCAACCGCTCGGGCAGGAACTCCGGGTAACGGTTGACGGCGTGGACCGACCGGATCAGCGCCGACCGCACCGCCGACAGCGGAGGGAACGGATTCTCGTTGAGCGACAACGCAAGCGGATCCACCGCCTCGGGCAGCGCGTCGCGGCCGTCGCCGGACACCCGGCTCGGGACGGGTTGCATCAGCCTCGCCCGCCCCAGCGCACCGCCGCCGCACCGGCGAAGTCGCCGGCATGTGCGAAGGCGGCCATCATGACGACGTCACCGGTCTCGACCTGGCCGTCGGAGATGGCGCGGTCCAGGTTGATCGGGATCCCTGCCCCGAACAGGTTGCCGCACTCGTCAAAGGTGTCTCGATGACGTTCGGGCGGCAACTCGAGCGCCTCGCGCCAGTTGCGCAGGAACACCCGGTTCGGCTGGTTGGTGACCAGCAGGTCGATGTCCTTGGCGGGCAGTCCTATTCGATCGCACACCGCCAGCGCCACCTCGGGAACCTGCCGGTTGCCGCGGGCCAGCACCTTGGTGATCTTGCTTTCGGTGAAGCCGATGCTGCCCTCACCGGCCCCGGCCTGCCACCACTTGCGGGGAGGGTCGTACGACAGCGTCATTTCGCCGGCGTATGCACCGTAGGTGCGGCACTCGACGTCGAGAATGGGCGACTGGTCGCCCAGCGTGACCAGACCCACCGCCGCGCCATCCCCGGGCACCGCGGACTGCGCCTTGCGGCGGATGGTCGGCTGATCGAAGAACTGGCCGGCCGCGTTCTGTGCGATGGCGATCAGCGCGGTATGCCCGTCGCCGGAGGCCAGCAGTTTACGAGCCACGTTGAGCGCCAACACAAAAGCCGCGCAGCCGCCGTTGTTGAGGTCGAGCACCCAGGACGGCCGCATGCCCAGCCGGTGCGCGATGCCGCCGCCTTGCCCGTAGAAGGCCATGTCCGGCACCTGCGTGTGGGTGATCAGCACATCGGCGCCCTCGACCACGTCGTGGCCGTGCCGCTCGATCATGCCCTGCGCCGCCCGTTCGATCATGTCGATGGAACTCTCGTCCGGCCCGACGTGGTGGCGAAACTTCGGGGCGCGGAACATCACGTTCTCGCGCAGGTCGTCGGACTCGGCGAACTGCGCGTAGTAGTCGGCGCCGATCGGCTCACCGGGCAGATAGGTGGAGACGTCGATCAGGCTGACGTTCGGTTGGCTCATGTTGCTACCTCATCCATTTCGGAGTCGCCGGCAGGCCGTTGCGGTGCCGGTATTCGGCGATCGCCTTGAGGTTCTGCAGCTCCAGCGCATGCCCGGCACCGAACATGTCCCAGAAGTCGCCCACCCACACCGGCCGCTGCGCCGGTGCGGTCTCCGGATACGGGTTGTTGTCATAGAACGGATGATGACAATTGGTCCACAGCACAACCGATCCCGGCTTGTCGAGCACGAGCTGCGCGTCGACGACGCGCATCAGATAGATCATCCACAGGTGCTTGCCCTGGTCCCACGCGCAGTGGTAGTCGACCGTCCGCGCCGCAGCGTTGGCAATCGTCCGCGTATAGATCTTCGTCTCCGAGCCGAGCCGGTCGTAGGCCAGCCACAGCCCCGGTTCGTCGGTGGGCGTGAAACCGCGCAGGCTGTAGGTCCACTCCTCGAGGCTGCGCGTGTCGGCCAGGTACTCGTACAACTCATCGGGCGGGCACGCAACGTAATCGTTTACCGTGCAGTACTCCCCGAAAACCTGATCGTGCGGGTAGACCGACCGCATCATCTCCATGATGATCGGGGTCGCCTTCTCCCGCGGGCTGGTTTCGATGCGGACCACCCCGTCGATGGGGGTGGGGATGTCCTCAAGCGCTGGCAGCGACATCGGTCCGGTTCTCCTTCGCGGTCGGAACCTGTTCTGTGACAACCGCGTTTCCTGACAGCGCGGTGAGAAATGGAGCAAACGGCGGGATCTCGTCGGCGTCGCATTCGACGCTGACCACCGCCGGGCCCTCGATGTCGAGCGCTGTCCGAAGCGCCGCGGCAAGTTGGGCGGGGTCGCTGACGTCGACCGATGTCAGCCCGGGAAACATCGCCGCCAGACCGGTTCCCAGCGCGCTGGGCCGGAAGCGGTTGTAGCTGTAGCGGTTCTCGTAGAACAGCTGCTCACGGGTCACGCACATCGCGTGGGCGTTGTTGTTGAACAACACGAATGTCACGGGAAGCCGGTATTGCACCGCGGTGTGCACTTCCAGCCCGTGCATGAAAAAGGCGCCGTCCCCGGCGATCACGACGGTGCGGCCGCGGGGCCGGCCGCCGTTCGCACGGCCGAACGCCATCCCGATCCCGGCCCCGAAGCTGTAACCCATGCCGCCCATGCCGAGGGCGGCAACGAACCTGCCGCCGCGCCGCGCCGGCAGGTAGTGGATCGCGGCCGCGCCCGTGTTGCCGGCGTCGACCACGATGTCGGCCCCGTCGGGCAGGGCACGGTCCAGCACCGCCATGGCGTCGCGGTACCGCACGCCCGGCCCGGCGCAGTCCTTCGGCGTCAGCTCGGTGCGCCGCACCAGATCCGGCACGCGCACGCCGCTCGGGCGTCCACGACCGCGCAGCGCCTGGGTCAGCAGGCGCAGCGAAGCGCGCAGGTCGTCGGTGTGCACGTGAGTGCAGCGCAGATAGGGGCGCGCCGATCCGATCGATACCGTTCGCACCGCCGCCAGCGCGTCGTCCAGGCCGCCGCGCGCGGTTACCGTCAGCCGGGTGCCGACGATGAGACACACGGCGCTGGCGGCCAGCGTTTCGGCCACGCTCGGATGGCCCATCACGCCGGTCACGCCGAGGGCCGACGACGAGCCGAAACCCGGTGTGCCGGCGACGTCTTTGGCGTCCGGGACGGTAGCCACCCGCGCACGCAGCAGCGCGCGCAGGTCCTCGAGTTCGGCCCGGGCGTCGTCGCGGGCCACCTGCTCGCCGGCGATGATCGTGACCTGACCGGTCGCCTGGCGGAGTTCCCGGGCGATGGGATGCGGGTCGCCGATCGACGCGCTGAAACCGTTGACATGCTCGGCAGTCTCATCGACGGCGATGAACGCCTGCTGAATGTCCTTGGGCAGCAACAACACCGCCGGGCCACCGGTGCGCGCAGCACTGATCGCCCTGGGCAGCGCCGACACGATGTCCGCGGGCGCGAGCAGGCGCTCGCAGAACACCGACACCACCGAGAACAGCGCCCGGGCATCCAGTGATCCGTTGCGGCCGCTGGTGTCCTGGAAGCTGCCCCTGCCGTCCATCGTGGTCGCGGGCTGGCCGACCAAGGCCAGCACCGGAACCCGGCTCGCGAACGACTCGCCGAGGCCGGCGACCAGGTTCAGCGCTCCGCCACCCGACGTCGCCGCCACCACACCGAGCCCCGCGCCGCTGCGGCTGTACCCGTCGGCCATGGTGGCCGCCGAGAACTCGTGTTTGGCCAGCACCGCAGTGAGCTCGGGCCGGAAGTGCGCGGCGTCGTACAGATCCTCGATGTTGGCGCCGTCGACACCGAAAACATGATCCACCCCGAGCGAGGCGAGGTGTCCGACGATGTGATCGACCACCCGGTACTTGCCGAACATGTTCTGACGCTCTCCTGACGTCCGCCGTGCATTCACCCGATGACACGAGCCCGGCACTTGGTGGGTTCACCCGCGAGTGAACCGCGCGCCGGCGGCCCTCGTGGTGTCTAGATGACCATCGAACTGCGCAACGTGGTGCGCGAGTATCGGGTCGGCGGTCAAACGGTCCGGGCGGTCGACGGGATCAGCCTGCGCCTCGCGGGCGGCCAGTTCGTGTCGGTGGTCGGACCCTCCGGCGCGGGTAAGAGCACGCTGCTTCACCTGCTCGGTGCGCTGGACTCCCCGGATTCCGGCTCGATCACGTTCGATGGCGAGGAGATCGGCCGCCTGGGCGACGAGCAGCAGTCGGAGTTCCGTCATCACCGGGTCGGTTTCATCTTTCAGTTCTTCAACCTGTTGCCGACGCTCTCGGCCTGGGAGAACGTGGCGGTGCCCAAACTGCTCGACGGCGTCCGGCTGGGCAGGGTCAAACCGGACGCGATTCGGTTGCTGGACCGCGTCGGGCTCGGCAACCGGACCGAGCACCGGCCGGCGGAGCTGTCCGGCGGCCAGATGCAGCGGGTGGCGGTGGCGCGCGCGTTGATGATGGACCCGCCGCTCATCCTCGCCGACGAGCCCACCGGCAACCTCGACTCCGCGACCGGCGCCTCGATCTTGAAGCTGCTCGCCGAGGTGGCGCACGAAGACGGGCGCGGTCGGCTCGTGGTGATGGTGACCCACAATGCGGACGCCGCCGCGGCGACCGATCGGGTGATCACGCTGCAGGACGGCCGGGTCGGTTCGGACGTACCGGCGGTCCCTGCGTGAGAATCACGGCGGCGGCGAGCCGACTGCGCGTGTTCAGCCTGCGTGAGCTCGCCGTGCACCGCCGGCGCACGCTCGCGTCGATCGCCGTAATGGCCGTTTCCGCAACGTATTTGGTCGCGATCTTCGGCATTTTCGGCTCGATCACCGGATCGGTCAACCGACTGGCCGACGGGATCGCCGGCGCGGCCGCGCTGGAGGTGTCGGGCATCACCGACGCCGGATTCCCCGACACGGTACTGGCCGACGTCGCCGCCGTTCCCGGCGTCGCCACCGCGGCGCCGATGATCCGGACCTCCGCGTCCACGGCGACGGGACCGGTGCTGCTGTTCGGTGCGGACGCGAACACCGCCGCACTGGGCGGTGCCCTGAAGGACGCGGTCGCACGGCCGGTGCAGGCGCTGTCCTCGACGCCCAACGGCGTCCAGGTCGGGCCGCGGGTGGGATGTGCGAAAGGACAGACGCTGCAACTGGGCTCGGGCTCGGTCACGGTCAGCGAGGTGCTCGCGGAAAAGCAGTTCGCCGACCTCAACGGCGGGCACTACGTCCTTGCCCCACTTGCGTTGGCGCAGAGCGTCACCGGACGCCCCGGGCAGCTCGACTCGATCCTGATCACCACCAAGCCGGGCGTCGACGCGGGCGCCGTCCGCGCCGCGATCACCGCCGCGGTGCACGACCGCGCCATCGTCGCCGCCCCGAGCCTGCGGGCGGCGCGGGCCGGTGACGGCGTCAAGCTGATGAACTACATGGCCCTGCTGGGTGCCGCGGTCGCGTTGGTGGTCGGCGCGTTTCTGATCTACACCACGATGAGCATGGCGATCACCCGGCGCCGGCCGGTCATCTCCATGCTGCGCGCGATCGGCGGCCGGCGCGTCACCATCGTCGGCGACATGCTGGGTGAGGCGGCGATCCTCGGGCTACTCGGCGGGGCCATCGGCTCCGGCATCGGAATCCTGGCCGGTCGCACGGCAATTGGCCGCCTACCCCCGGCGATGACCCAGGGGCTCGAGGCCCGCGTCCAGTACTGGCTGCCCGGCTACGCCATCCCGCTGGCGCTCGCGGCCACGGCGCTCACCAGCGTGGCCGCCTCGGCGATGGCCGCGCGGCAAGTGTACAAGGTCGCGCCGATCGAGGCGCTGGCGCCGGTCGGCGCGTCCGCGGCGGACGTCGTGCCCCGCTGGCTGCGGGTCGCCGCCGGGGTGGGCGCCGTCGCGGTGTTCGCGGTGTCGGTCTGGGTGGTCCTCGGCCAGCACGGCACCTTCGCTTTCGTCGCGATGGCCGCATTGCTGAGCGCCGAGATCGCGCTCGGCTTCGCGCTCGCCGCACCCATCGTCAAGGCCACGGCCGCGGTGGCCCGCGTCTTCGGACCGTTCGGCGCACTCGCGGCGGCCACCATCGAACGCGCGCCGCGACGAGTGTGGGCCACCGTGATGACCGTGCTCATCGGGGTGGTCACCACCGTGGTGATCACCGGCACCAACGCCGACATGATCCGCTCGGCCCGCGCCATGTTCGCTCCCGTCGCCGACGTCGGCGTGTGGGTGAGCGCGAATCCTCCCGACAGCTACCCCACCGACGCTCTGCCGCAAGGCCTTTCCGAAAAGGTGGCCGCGGTGCCGGGAGTGGCGCGGGTGACCGAGGGCGCGTTCGGGTTCGCCGTCGTCGGCGGCACGCGCGTCCTGCTCGACGGCTTCTCCGACGGAACACACGATTCGCTGTTCCGCGCGCTCGACGAACGGGTGCGCGCCGACGTTCTGGCCGGCCGCGGCGTGGTGCTCACGCAGAATTTGGGCACCACTCTGCACGTCCGCGCCGGCGACCGGCTACAGCTGCAGACGCCGCACGGCCCGCGCCAGACGGCGGTGCTTGCCCTGGTGCCCTTCTTCTCGACCGTGATCGGAACGGTCGGAATCGATCTCGGGCACATGCGGGCGTGGTTCGATCGCCCGGAGGCGACACTCCTGCAAATCACCGCCGCCCCGGGGGTGGACGCGCGGCGCCTGTTGACGGAGGTCCGCCGCGTGGTGCCCGCCCCGAACCACGTGTACGACGGCCGCACGGCGCTGGCGGGGCTGGAAGCCCCGTTGCATCAGAGCATGTTCATCGCCAACGCCGTGTGGATCATCGTCGTGGCCGTGGCCGCCGTCGCGCTGCTCAACACGCTGACGCTGTCGGTGCTGGAACGGCGCCGCGAAATCGGTGTGCTGCGGGCCATGGGGTCCAGCCGGCGGTTCACCCTGCGGACGGTCCTGGCCGAGGCCGCCGGAATCGGTTTTGTCGGCGGCATTTTGGGGCTGCTTTTCGGGTTGATCGACCAGTGGCTGTTCAGCCTCATCAGCGGGGACATCATGAATTTCCAGGTCGGCTTCCGCCTGAGCCCGACGCCCCTGGTGTTCACCGCAGGGGCACTGGCGATCTGCCTGCTCGGCTCGCTGCCACCCGCGCAGCGGGCGGCGCGGCTGAACATCATCGAGGCCGTCAGCGTGGAGTGAGGACCGCGAACCCCTGCAAATGCGGTTTACACGGGAAGGGCACCGGCGTGCGCGGGACGGTGCGCAGCCCCGTGATGTCGAATCCGGCCGCCGCTATGGAATCCAGGGTTCTCCGGTTCGGCTCGCAGCCGGCCGCCAGCCACGACCACGGCTTGGCGACCATGTCCTGCAACCGGCCGGTCGCGCCGTCCCCGCGCACATGCTCGAGGACCACCAGCCTGCCTCCGGGCGCGAGCACGCGCCGGATCTCGCCCAGCGTGGCGGCCACGTCGTCGACCGAGCACAACACCAGCCCGATGTGCACCGAGTCGAAAGCGTTGTCCGGGAAGGGAATCGATTCACCGGTTCCCGCGACGATGTCGACGGCGATGCCGTGGCGACGGGCAAGCCGGGACGCCATCCGCCGGAACGGCGCGTCCGGCTCCACGGCGGCGACCGTCGTCACCGCGGCGGGCAGGAACCTCAAGTCGGTGCCCGGCCCCAGACCGAGCATCAGCAGCCGGCCGGTCGCGTTGCTGAGCGCCTCACGGCGATAGCGGTGATAAAAGAGTCGGTCGAAGACCGGCTGGCCGAACCTGTACACATACGGGAACAACGGATTACGGCGCGTCATTGGCACCCAGATCCATTCGGAACGGCGGGTATTCGTCGCGCATCAGGGACACGTACACGGCCACCCGATAGCGCCACCGAACGATGCCCAGCAGAAGATCGAACATGCCCACCGGGATGGTCCCCGTGCACAACAACGACACCGCCGCCATCACGCACAGCACCTGCAGCAGCGGCTCCATCGACCAGCAGAGCAGCACCTGCGGGATGGCCAGCAGCCACTTCACCAGCACGGCCCAGTTCCTCAGCCGCTCCGGGTAGTCGACCTGCAGATCGCCCGGGTAGTCGGGCCGCGACGCGAGGGTGAAGGGCGGATACCTGTCCGTGCTGTTCATCGGGAACCTGAAGTTCATCACCCGCCACGACCAGCGCAGCACGCCGACGTTGAAGTCGAAGATGGGCCGCGGATACCGCCCGGTGAACAGGATGGCGACGCCGGCCACGACGGTCGACAGCGGGTATATCAGATACAGGCCGATCAAGATGGGGTAGTGCGGGAACGCCAGCACGCACCACTTCACCAGCCAGAGCCAGCGTGAGGGTGTATCGAATTCCCCTCGCACCCTGATGGATTCGCCCGGACTGCTCATGCGCTGGATCGGCTGGTCGTCACTGCCCCCAGTTCTCGGCTGATCTCCGCGGACATCCGCGGGTGACTCGTCCAGCGCAGAAACATCGTCAGTGCGCCGGCCTGCAGCCGGTCGGGGATCAGGCCGGCCGGCCGCAACACCAACTCACCGTGCGACACCGGCAGCGACGCCACCCGGGACACGGCCCTCACCTTGCGCCGGCGGGTCTTCTCATACCAGCGCAGCGCGCTCGGCACGTCGCCGTTGGGGGCGCCGCCCTGCAGACCCGACAACGCCTTGCACAGCACCATGGTGTCCAGCAGCGCCTGGTTGGTCCCCTGCGCCAGGGTGGGTGGCATCGTGTGGGCGGCGTCGCCGAGCAACGTGACCCGGCCCCGGCCCGCCGGGGGTATCGGATGCCGGAAATGCGGATAAGGCGAGTGCGCCAGATCGTCGTCGGTCAGGGTAGCCAGCACCCGGTCGACGGCTTCGGACCAGCCGGTGAAGTGGGACCGGATCGTCTCGATCGGACGTTGCGGCCGCACGAAGCCGTACGACCACGGCAGGTCGAACCACCACTGCACCTCGGAGCCCCCGGCCGGCCACAGGCCAAGGTTTCCGCGCTCGCCGATGACCATGAGCGCGGTGTTTTTGTCCGGCATCTCCGCGAGCGTGATGAGCCCCTGCCAACTGCACCAGCCGGTGGGTTTCGCCTCCGGCCCGCCGACGCTGTCCCGCACCATCGAGTGCAGGCCGTCGGCGCCGATCAACAGGTCTCCCTCGGCCGAGCTGCCGTCGTCGAACCCGACGCGCACGGCGTCGCGCGTGGCGGCCAGCGCGATGGCGCGGGAGTCGCATCGAATGCGGTCGGCCGGAAAGCCGTCCAGCAACCGTTCCAGCAGGACCCGGCGCGGAACCATCCGGACGGGCGCGCCCAGCCGATCCGCCATCGCGGACACATCGAGCGTCGCAAGCGGATGCCCGGTGGCAGTCACGGCCCGCACGGTGGACAGCAGCTGACCGGCCCGGTCCATGTCGACGCCCAGCTGCCGAAGCACCGTGTCACCGTTGGACCAGATCGTCACCGCGCCGCCGGGAGCCCGCACATCCGGTCGACGCTCGAAGACGGTGACGTCGTGCCCGTCGCGCAGCAATCCCCGGGCAACGGCGATGCCCCCGACACCGGCGCCCACCACCAGCGCCCTCAGTGGACGCCCGCGGCCAGACACCTGCGCTCCCGACCCCTAGAGCGAACGCTGCAACAGAACCTGGCCGCTATCGGCGGCCACCACCTGCACCGCGGCGATCTGGTCGACCGGCGTCGAGATGCTGCCCGCGGGCGTCGCGGTGTGGCCGGGTTCGGCCACCCAGGTCGCCAGCCGGGTCTGGCTGCCGTCGCGACCCACCACGACCATCGCCAGCGTGTCGTGGTGCGCGTTGAGCGGGGCCAGACACACGCACCGCAGGTTGATGGAGGTTCCCCAGTGCTGGCTGGACAGCTCCACCGTCGACGCCAGCAGGGTGGTGCCCACCTGCGCCATGGGCGCCGAGGACGCGGTCACCTGCTGCGACGGGGACGAGGAATACCCCTGCACCCCGACGAACACGCCGATCGCCAGCACCACCGCCGCGGCGGACGAGGCCACCCAGGTCACTATCCGCGTGCGCCGCCGGCGCCAGCTCACCTTGCCCAGCAACGACGCCAACAGCTCCGGCGACATCTCCGGTGTCGCCGACAATGCGGCGGCCGGACTTGAGTCGTTGATCGCCGCCACCTCGTCCGGGCCGAGCTGCGAAAGCAGGGCCGGCACACCGCTCAGGTCGGCGACGGCCCCCCGGCACGCCGGGCAGTGCGCCAGGTGCGCCTCGAACTCGCGCCGCTCCGCGGCCGACAACGAACCCAACACGTATGCGGCATCCCACGTCACGTACGGGTCGTCCGGCGGGCCGATGCCCCGTAACGGCGTCTTCATCTCATCCATCTCCCCAGCACCCTTCAAGCATTCGGAGCCCCTCAGCGGGTAACTCCAAGTTCCTGCAGAGTGAGTCGCAACGCCCGCACGGCGTAGTGTAATCGCGACTTCACCGTTCCTTCTGCGATCCCGAGGTCTGCAGCAATCTGCGCGGTGGTCCATCCGCGGTAGTACGACCGGTCGATCACGGCCCGGTGCTCGGCGGACAGCTGCGCCATCGCGTCGGCGATCAGCAGCTTGTCCAGGGCCGCGTTGACCTCGTCCGGGGTCGACCGTTCGGGCGCGCCGGCCTCGTCGGTCGAACCGACGACGTTGCGGAACCGCGCGCTGCGACGGTCGTCGATGATCATGTTGCGGGCGACGGTGAAAAGCCAGGCCCGCGCCGAGCGCTCGGTGTCCCCGACGACCTCGGGATGCTGCCAGGCCCGCAGCAACGTCTCCTGCACGACGTCCTCGGACTGGGCGGCATCCCCCGTCAGCCGGAGCGCGTAACGCCACAAGACCGCGGCGTGCTCGTCGTAGAGCGCCTTCATCAGAGCGGCTTCGGCGACCCCCGACGCCCTCCAACCGCCTGCCACACGAGCCACTCGATCACCTCCGACTACAGAAACGAGTCGAGCGGGTGCGTGGTTCAACAGCCACGACCCGCAGCGCCCGGCTTCGCCGCGCTTGCGATCGCGGCTAGTTCAGCCGGCTAAGCCAGAGTCAGGATGCGCGGCCCGGCATCAGTGACCGCGACGGTGTGCTCCCAGTGTGCCGCACGGGAGCCGTCGGAGGTGGTGACGGTCCACGCGTCGTCGAGCACCACCGTCTTGCCCGAGCCGAGGGTGAGCATCGGTTCGATCGCGAGCACCGAGCCGGGGGCCAGCAGCGGGCCGCGTCCGGGCGACCCCTCGTTGGGCAGGAACGGGTCCATGTGCATGTGCCGCCCGATGCCGTGGCCGCCGTAACCCTCCACGATCCCGAACGCGCGCCCGTGCCGGTCCGCGGCCGCGCGCGTGCCGGTTTCGATGGCGTGCGAGACGTCGGTCAGCCGGTTGCCGGGGACCATCGCCGCGATCCCGGCCTCCAGCGATTCCCGGGTGGCGTCGCAGAGCGCCTGGTCGGCCGCGTCGAGGGCGCCGACGCCGAATGTGATCGCGGCGTCACCGTGCCAGCCGTCCAGGATCGCGCCGCAGTCGATGGACACCAGGTCGCCGGGCGCCAGGATCTCTGCGGCCGACGGAATCCCATGCACCACCCGCTCGTTGACCGACGCGCAGATCGACGCGGGGTAACCGTGATAGCCGAGGAACGACGGTATCGCGCCCGCCTCCCGGATCACGGACTCGGCGATGTGGTCGAGGCCCAGCGTCGAAACCCCGGGCACCGCGGCCGCCCGCACAGCCTGCAGCGCGGCCGCGACCACCGCCCCTGCCGCCGCCATCGCGTCGAGCTCGTCGGCGCTGCGCTGCGGCACGACTTTACGACTCCGCAGCCGCGCCAGCGCGCTCATGCCTATTTGCCCAGCGCTTGCAGGGCGCGGGCGAACACTTCGTCCATGGTGCCGATGGCGTCGACCGTCTTGAGCTCGTCGCGGTAGTACTCGAGCAGCGGCGCGGTCTCGTCGCGGTACACCTTCATCCGGTTCAGGATGATGTCGTCGGTGTCGTCGGCGCGGCCGCGCGCTTTGAGCCGTTGCAGCAGCTCGTCCTCCGAGACGCGGAACTCCAGCACCGCGTCGATGTCGGTGCCGCGGCGTTCGAGCATTTCGTGCAGCGCCTTGGCCTGCTGCGTCGACCGCGGATACCCGTCGAGGACGAAGCCGCCGGCCGCGTCGGAATCGCTGAGCCGGTCGTCGACGAGCTGGTTGGTCAGCTCCGCGGGCACCAGGTCGCCGGCGTCCAGGTAGCGCTTGGCCTCCAGGCCGAGTTTGGTTCCGTTCTCGATGTTGCTGCGGAACAGCTCACCGGTGGAGATGTGCGGGATCCCGAGCTTGTCGGAGAGCTTCTGGGCCTGCGTCCCCTTGCCCGCCCCCGGCGGGCCCAGCAAAACGACTCTCACTTCAGGAACCCTTCATAGTTGCGCTGCATCAGCTGGCTCTCGATCTGTTTGACCGTATCCAAACCGACGCCAATCATGATCAAAACCGCGGTGCCGCCGAACGGCAAATTCTGAACCGCCCCGCCATTGCCGATTTGCAGGAACAAGTTGGGCAGCACCGAGATGGCGCCGAGGTAGATCGAGCCCGGCAGGGTAATCCGGCTCAGCACATAACGCAGGTAGTCGGCGGTGGGCTTGCCCGGCCGGATGCCGGGGATGAACCCGCCGAACTTCTTCATCTCGTCGGCACGTTCGTCGGGGTTGAATGTGATGGACACATAGAAGTACGTGAAGAAGATGATCAGCCCGAAGTAGATGCCGATGTAGATGGGATCGCTGGGATCGGACAGGTAGCTGCCGACGAACTTGTCCCACCAGCTGTTGCCCACTCCCCCGCTGCCGCTGCGGATCAGCTGGGTGATCAGGTGCGGAATGTAGATGAGCGACGACGCGAAGATGACCGGGATGACGCCGGCCTGGTTGACCTTGAGCGGCAGGTACGTCGAGGTTCCGCCGTACATGCGCCGGCCCACCATGCGCTTGGCGTATTGCACGGGGATGCGGCGCTGGCCCTGCTCGACGAAGACCACGCCGACGATGATCACCAGGGCGGCCACACAGACGGCGGCGAAAATCATCCCGCCGCGGCTGTCCAGGATCGTCTTGCCCTCGGACGGGATGCGCGCCGCGATACCGACGAAGATCAGCAACGACATGCCGTTTCCGATGCCCCGCTCGGTGATCAGCTCGCCCATCCACATCACCAGGGCCGCGCCGGCCGTCATCACCATCACGATGACGACCAGGGTGAAGATGCTCTGATCGGCGATGATGTCCAGCGAGCAGCCCTGTAGCAACCCGCCGTTGGCCGCCAGCGCCACGATGCTGGTCGCCTGCAGGATCGCCAGCGCGATCGCCAGGTAGCGGGTGTACTGCGTCATCTTGGCCTGGCCGGACTGGCCCTCCTTGCGCAGTTCCTCGAACCGCGGGATGACCACCGTGAGCAGCTGCACGATGATGCTGGCGGTGATGTAGGGCATCACCCCGACCGCGAACACCGTGAGCTTCAGCAGCGCACCGCCGGAGAACAGGTTGATCAGTGAATAGATCTGCCCGGCCGCGCCGCCGCTGGCCTCCTTGATGCATTGCTGGACGTTCGGGAAATTGACGCCAGGGGACGGCAAGGCAGCGCCCAGCCGATAGAGAACGACGATTCCCAGCGTGAAGAGGATCTTCCGTCTCAGGTCGACTGTCCGCAGCGATGAGATGAAAGCCGAAAGCACTCTTCCTCCTGCGCAGCCGGGGGTGTCCTGTATTACGCGCCCAACACCCGCAGGCCAGGACGTACGGCCGACCTATCTACGGCGCGTCAAACCGTGTACGAGACTAACAGCTGATCTGGGCAAGTCCGTCCAGGGCCGTCAACCTCAGCCCATTTGAGACCCGTAAAAAGCACAGCAAGCCGTAAGCCGTCGAGCGTAGAGTGCTCTTGGTTCGTTGCATTTGCTAAGTAAATGGGAGCAGCATGACACGCACTGACCAAGACAGCTGGGACCTGGCCTCCAGCGTCGGTGCCACGGCCACGATGGTCGCCGCGGCCCGCGCGCTGGCCACCGAGGCCGCCGACCCGATCATCGACGACCCGTTCGCGGCGCCGCTGGTGCGGGCTGTCGGCCTGGAATTCTTCCGCCAACTGGTCGACGGTGAACTGGCTCCGGGGGACGTAGAGGACGGCGAACGGGACCTGCAGCTGGAAACGGATTCGATCGCGGTGCGCACGCGCTTCTTCGACGACTTCTTTCTGAACGCCGCCCGGGACGGGATCCGCCAGTCGGTGATCCTGGCCGCCGGCCTCGACGCCCGCGCATACCGGCTGGGCTGGCCGCCCGCGAGCGTGGTCTACGAGGTGGACCAACCCAAGGTCGTCGAGTTCAAGACCGCCGCCATGGCGGAGCTGGGCGCCGCCCCGACCGCGGACCGGCGGACCGTCAGCGTCGATCTGCGCGACGATTGGCCGGAAGCGTTGCGGCGCAGCGGTTTCGACCCGACGCAACCGACGTCGTGGAGCGCCGAGGGGCTGCTCATGTACCTGCCACCCGAAGCTCAGGACCGGCTCTTCGACAACATCACCGAGCTCAGCGCGCCCGGAAGCAAGCTGGCCACCGAATTCCACGGCGACTCGGGCCGGACGATGAGCGAACGCGCGCAGCAGCTCAACGAGCGGTGGGCAAACCTGGGATGCGACATCGACCTGTCGGGGCTGTTCTTCGACGGGGAGCGCAGCAACGTCGTGGACTACCTGACCGGCTGCGGTTGGCGGGTGAGCACCCGGGAGCGACGCGAGTACTTCGCCGACTACGGCCTCGTCTTCCCGGACAACGAGAAGTCCCAGCTGCGCAACATCGTCACCGCCACCGCGACGCTGACCTAGGCGCCGGCAAAAGCCCGAGGCCGCCAACGGCTTTGCCGTGGCTCAGGCGGGCCGGGCGGACGGCGCGCGCACCACCATCGGCACGGCGGGGAAGCACCACGCCATCTCGGTGCGCGACTTGCGCAGCGCGGCCGTGCCGTAGCCCTTCTTGCGGTGCTCGGGGTGGATCCAGATGCGCACGTTGACCTCGCCACCGAGCAGCTCGCCGAACACCATCCCGACCTTCTCGCCGGAATCGACGGCCACGAACCAGGCGGCCTCCTCGTCGTCGAGGCGGCCCAGCGCCGCGCTGATCTCGTCGTCGAGGTTGCCGGCCGGCACGCCGGATCCGTCGCCGGCGGCGCCCATGTCCTCGGTGCGGGCGGCGAAGATGTCGCGGTCTTTTTCGGCGGAGAAGGGCCGCAGCTCCAGGGTCTCCCCCGAGCTGGCCGGCCGCTCGCCGAGGGTGAAGCTGAGCTGCTTGTTCAGGTCCTCGAGTTCGGCCAGGATCTTGCGGCGCGAGTCGATGGTGAGCCGATCGAACGACATCCCCATCACCGCTTCGGCGGCCACGTGGGAGGTGTCGAGCAGGCGGACGATCGCCTCGACCGCGGCCGCCTTGTTCTCGGACTCCACCACGACGTCGGCGATTTCATGCCGCCGTTCAAGAGCTTTCAGCAGGGCATCGGCGATCTCGCGACGGGCGGCTTTGCGATCGTGGTCGGTCATTGCACCAGCCTAGAACGCCGCCGGGGGGAGCGCGCCACATCTCCGGGTTCCCAGTTCCAGGAACCGCTGGTAGCGGTCGTCGACCGCGAGCGCCCACGCGGGATCGGGTTCGACGACGCGCTCGGTGGAGACCCAACGGGCGGCGTCGGCGATCGAGGTTTCCAGGCCGGCCGCCATGCGCGCGAGGAAGGCCGCGCCCAGCGCGGCCCCCTCAGGCACCGCCGACACCTCCACCGGCCGCCCGGTGGCGTCGGCGATGGCCTGCATCCACGGTCCGACCCGGGTGCCGCCGCCCGTGGCGACGACGCGTGCCACCGGCGCCCCGCTCAGCTCGATGAGCTGGCGGACCACGAACCCCGACGCCTCGTAGGCGGCCCGGCGCAACGCGGCCGCGTCGTGGGTGAGGTCCAGCGCGTCGAGCACGGCCCGGCGATCCGGGTCGTGGAACGGGGTGCGCTCCCCGCGGATGTAGGGCGACCACACCGGCACCCGCCCGGGCTGCGCCGCGGCCGGGTTGCCGGGCGCGATCACCCGGTCCACCCAGCCGAGGAACAGCCCGCCGGCATTGCTGGCCCCGCCGATCTGACTCTTGCCCGCGGCGGTGTGCGGGATGGTCCACAGGCCCGGCACCTGCCGGGCCTCGGGGATGGTGGTCCACACGATCAATGTCGTGCCGCACAGCACCAGCACGTCGCCGTCGCGGTCGGCACCGGCCACGATCTGCTCGCACAACGCGTCGATCGCGCCGATCCCCAGCGCGGCGCCGCCGTGCACCTGCCCCACGGCGGCGCCCATGCTCTCCACGCGCGGCATCTGATCCGGCCGCGCGCCGCGTTCGGCGCACGCATCTGGATTCCAGCCCGTCCCGTCGAACAGCGGGTACGCGGTCGCGGCGGTGGCGAAGTCGATCACCGCCTCGCCCGCAAGGGCGTGGTTGGCCACCGCCGGCGCCGGCCAGTAGCCGGCCGCGTCCGGCGCCTGCGCCGCCGTCCAGCGCAAAAACTCGGCGGCCTCGCCCAGGGCCGGCAGCGGCTGCGCCGGTTGTTCGGGTGTTCGGCCGCGTTCGTCGCCGTACAGCAGGCCCGGCGTCATCGGCACGCCCGCGGCGTCGACGGCTGTCAGCGACGGCACCATCGCCGACACGGCCACCGCGCGGACGTTCGGCCCGGCATTCAGCTGCTTCAGGGCGGCCACCGGCCCGCGCCGCCACGCCTCGCCGGCGTCGTGCTCGAGCCGGTCGGGCGCCGGCACCCGCAATTCGTGCGGGACGCGCGCCCGCGCCGTCACCCGGCCGTCGGCGTCCGCCGCGACCGCTTTGACCGCCGTGCTGCCGATGTCGATGCCGATTGTGACGACTTCACGTGACACGGGCGTCACCGTACGCCAGCATTGGGGTTCGTGACATCAAGACCGCGCGCCCTGGTGACGGCCCCGCTGCGGGGGCCGGGGTTCGCCAAGCTGAAGCAGCTGGCCGACGTGGTGTACGACCCTTGGATAAGTGAGCTCGAGCAGACCCCGCTGCGGATCTACAGCGCCGAACAACTGGCCGACCGCATCTCCGCCGAAGCCGCCGATGTCATTGTGGTGGAAAGCGACTCGGTAAGCGGCCCGGTGTTCGGGCAGGGCCTGCGCGTGATCGCGTCCACCCGCGGGGACCCGAACAACGTCGACATAGCCGGGGCCACGGCGGCGGGTGTCCCGGTGCTGAACACCCCGGGCCGCAACGCCGACGCGGTGGCCGAGATGACGGTGGCCCTGCTGCTCGCCGCCACCCGCCGGCTGTTGCCCGCCGACGGAGATGTCCGTAGCGGCAACATCTTTCGCGACGGCAGCATCCCGTATCAGCGGTTTCGCGGCTGGGAAATCGCCGGGCGCACCGCGGGTCTGGTGGGCCTCGGCGCCGTCGGCCGCGCCACCCGATGGCGGCTGTCCGGCCTGGGAATGCGGGTCATCGCCCACGATCCGTACAACGACGAGGCCGAGCACGGCCTCGACGAGCTGCTGGCCGAGGCCGACGTCGTTTCCCTGCACGCGCCCGTCACCGACGACACGGTCGGCATGATCGGGGCGCCGCAGTTCGCCGCCATGCGCGACGGCGCGGTCTTCCTCAACACCGCCCGCGCCCAGCTGCACGACACGGACGCGCTCGTCGACGCGCTGCGCGGCGGCAAGGTGGCCGCCGCCGGCCTGGACCACTTCGTCGGCGAGTGGCTGCCGACCGACCACCCGCTGGCCAGCATGGCCAACGTCGTGCTGACGCCCCACATCGGGGGCGCCACGTGGAACACTGAGGCTCGGCAGGCGCAGATGGTGGCCGACGACCTGGAAGCGCTGCTCGCCGGCGACACGCCCGCCCACATCGTCAACCCGGAGGTGCTCGGCCCATGACGTCCGTGAAATCGGTGGCCCAGCCCGAAACCGCCGTGCTGGACGCGGCCAAGGACATGCTGCGCCGCGGTCTGGTCGAGGGAACCGCGGGCAACATCTCCGCGCGGCGCTCCGACGGCAACATCGTGATCACGCCGTCGTCGGTCGACTACCGCGACATGCAGCTCGACGACCTCGTCCTGGTCGACCCCGACGGGGCCGTGCTGCACGCCGCGGACGGCCGCTCGCCGTCGTCGGAGATGCAGCTGCACCTGGCCTGCTACCGCGCGTTCGACGACATCGGCAGCGTCATCCACAGCCATCCGGTGTGGGCGACCATGTTCGCCATTGCGCACCAACCGATTCCGGCGTGCATCGACGAGTTCGCGGTGTACTGCGGCGGCGACGTCCAGTGCACCGACTACGCCGCCTCCGGCACGCCCGACGTCGGCGCCAACGCCGTCAGGGCGCTCGACGGGCGGGGTGCCGCGTTGATCGCCAACCATGGCCTGGTGGCCGTCGGGCCGCGCCCGGACAAGGTGCTGCACATCACCGCCCTGGTCGAGCGCACCGCCCAAATCGTCTGGGGCGCAAGGGCACTCGGGGGCCCAGTGCCGATCCCGGAGGACGTGAACCGCAATTTCGCCAGCGTGTACGGCTACCTGCGCGCGAACGCCTGATGCACCCGGTCCGGTTCGGCCAGGCGCGCGTAACGCGAGTCGCCGAACTCCAATTCGACCTGGCGACACGTCTTTTCGCGCAGACGCCGCCGTCCGGTTGGCGCGACAACGCCGACCTGCTGGTGCCGGACTTCTTCGACCCGACCACCGATCAGTGGCACATCGCGATCCAGAGCTGGGTCGTCCAGGTCGACGGGTTGACCGTCGTCGTGGACACCGGTGTCGGCAACGACCGCCAACGTCCCCACATGCCGCCCCTCGACCACTTGAACACCGGTTTCCTGGCCGCGCTGCGCACCGCGGGCGTCGACCGCGCCGCCGTCGACGTAGTGGTCAACACCCACATCCACTCCGACCACGTCGGGTGGAACACCATGCTGGACAACGACTCCTGGGTGCCCACCTTTCCCAACGCGCGATACATGGTGCCGGCCGCCGACTACCGTCACTTCGCGCCCGACGGGCCCGCGGCGAGGCAAACGCCGCGCAACGAAGAGGAAGCGGCCCAGCAGCGCGGCGACCAACTGGTGTTCGCCGACAGCGTCGCGCCCATTGACGAAGCGGGCCAACTCGTCGAGTGGTCGGGCGATTACCAGATCAGTGCGTCCCTGCGGCTGCGGCCCGCGCCCGGGCACACGCCGGGATCCTCGGTGCTGTGGCTGGACGCGGGTGAGCCGGCGGTCTTCGTCGGCGATCTCACCCACAGCCCGGTGCAACTCCGCCGACCCGCCGACGCCTGCGCCTTCGACATCGACGCGCCGGCCGCCGCGCTGACCCGCTGCCGGATATTCACCGAGGCCGCGCAGGGGAAAGCGGCCGTGATACCCGCGCACTACCCCGGCCACGGCGGCGCGACGATCCGGGCCGTCGAGGACCAATTCGACGTCGACCATTGGCTGGATTTCGGGCCGCTTTGAGCATCGCCGAAGTTACGGTTGGGCATGGCGCGCTACCGAGTGGTCCAGTGGTCGACCGGCAACATCGGCAAGCGAGCGCTCGGCGCCCTCTTGGAGCGCGACGACTTCGACGTGGTCGGCGTCCATGCGTTCGGTTCGGACAAGGTGGGCCGCGACGCCGGCGAGCTGGCGGGCCAGGCCTCGGCCGGTGTTGTCGCGACCAACGACGCCGACGCGTTGATCGAACTTCGACCGGATTGCGTGTGCTACATGCCCCGCGCCATCGACTACGACCTGGTGATCAGGTTGCTGCGCTCCGGCATCAACGTCGTCACGACGGGTGATTTCCTGACCGGCACCCATCACCCCGTCGAACTCCCGGCGCTCGAGGCGGCCGCGCGAGAGGGCCGCGCCACCTTCCTGGGCACGGGATTCGAACCGGGTTTCATCAACGTCGTCGCCGGCTTCCTCACCGGCGCATGCCGGAAAGTCCACAGTGTCAAGCTCGTTGAGACACTGGACTGCACCACCTATCCCGTGCAGGACGTGTGGAAGGTGCTCGGATTCGGCAAACCACCCCGTGAGCGGCTGACGCACCTCGACCCACAGGCGCAACGTTATGGCCTCGGTTACTTCGAGACGCTGGACATGATCGCCACCATGCTGGGTATCCAACTCGACTCCAAGGACGCGTTCGTCGAGCCCGCGGTGCTGACCCGAGACCTGAATCTGGGCTGGGTGGACTACGCCGCCGGCACCGCCGGGGGCCAACGCCGCACCTATCGCGGCTATCGCGGCGGCCGCCCGGTGATCGAGCTGGCCATCTGCTGGACCATGAGCGACGACGCGCTCGACCCGAGATGGACCGACCCCAAGGGCTTCAGTGTGGTGATCGAAGGCCAGCCGCGCGTGGACGCGACCATCCGGTTCGGCGAGCCGGGCGAGGACGTGATGACCGTGCTGATGGACAGCACCGCCGTCGCGGCGGTCAACGCCATCCCGTTCGTCTGCGACGCGCAACCGGGCGTCATCACCCCGATCGACCTGCCCATCACCGGGTCCCACGGAGCCGTTGTCTGAGTTGCGGCAGTCAGGCCGCCCGGCCGCGCCATGCGCGGGGCGAGACACCGTGGGTCCGGCTGAACAGCCTGCTGAAGTAGCCCGCGTCGCCGATCCCGACCCGCCCCGCGACCTCCGCGATAGGAAGAGCGGTTTCGGCGAGCAACCGACGCGCCTCGGCCATGCGGCGATCGGTGATCCACTCCCCGACGGTGCGTCCGGTGCGGCGCCGGACCACGGTGGTCAGGTGTCCGGGGGTGATCCCGAGTTCACCCGCCACGTCGCGCAGCGACAACTGCTCGCCATGCCGACGGTCGATCACCTCGAATACCTCGGCCAGCAGCGGTTCACCGCTGCGCCGCAACTCGGCGACCACCGGACCGGCCAGGCGCGCCAGGTCGATCAACAACAGGGTGAGGTGCGCCAGCGCCGCCTGCCGATAACCGTCCTGCCTCGTGTCCAGTTCCGCTTCGATCGAACGGATCGCGGCATCCCACGCCGGCCGGCGATCCGCGGGGACATCCAGGCGCAGGATCCCGCCGGCCTGTCCGTGCAAGAACGGGAACAGCAGTGGGTGCGCCCGCCACGCCGGCCACGGCGATCGCGCGTCCTCGCCGAGCGCCGCGGGGTCGAAGAACACCGCCACACCGGCGTCGTGAAGCTCTAGCCGCCCGGGTTCGAGCACCCGACCGGCGGCCGCCACGTAGACCAGCCCGGCGGCGGGAAAGTACCAGAGGGCCGGAAAGTCGTGAATGTGGCGACCGCGCTCGATGAAATCCTCGGGACCCGAACGCACCACCGACACCGGTGGCGTGTCCGGGTCGGTGCGATATTCGTAGATCGGCACCCCCGCCTGCCGCCGAACCATCCGAGCAGGCCGCGTCATGTCGCCAAAAATAGTCTAATTTTCGCCGAGGATCACCCAATTATTCTGCGGTCCACCGATTCACCATGGACTACGTGACGAAGCATCATCCACATGACTACCTGCCCGCGGCCGGCCACGACGCGCTGCTACCCTGCTACGACTTGATCTCACGCCTGCTGGGCATCAAACGTGTCCACCAGGCTCTCATCGCTCAGGCCGACCTGGCCGAGTGCCGACGCGTGTTGGAGATCGGCTGCGGCACAGGGAATCTCATCCTTCGGGCCAAGCGCGACTATCCCCACCTGGAGGCGGTCGGATGCGACCCCGACCCGCGGGCGCTCGACCGGGCGCGGCGAAAGGGAAGCGATGTCCGTTTCGAGCACGGCTACGCGGAGCGGCTGCCCTACGCCGACCGCGAATTCGACCGGGTGCTGTCGTCGATGATGCTGCATCATATCGACGAACAGGCGAAAACCGCTGCGGCTCAAGAGGTCTTCCGCGTACTGCGGCCCGGCGGCAGGCTGCACCTCGTCGACATCGGCGGTGAGCAGACCACCGACCACGGTCTGCTGGCGCGGCTGGTCAGGCGCAACCCCCACGCGGCCGCCAACCTGGGCGACGCGATCCCTCGACTGCTGAATGCGGCGGGATTCGACTGCGCCGAAGTCGCATCGGAGCCGCACCGCGTCCTCGGGCGAGTCAACTACTACCGCGCGACCCGCCCTGCCTGACGCTGGTCGATAGCGACCTTCACCGCTCCACTTTCGCCCTGGTTGGCGATCGCCAGGAACGCGTCGCGCCACTGCTCGAGCGAGAACGTGTGGGTGAGCATCGGACGCAGGTCGACCCGGCCGGCGGCCGCCAGGTCCAGGTAGTGGGCGATGGCATGCTTGCGCTGCCCGTCGACCTCTTCGACGCCGAAGGCGTTGGAGCCCACCAGGGCGATCTCCTTGAAATACAGGGGACTCCACTCCCAGCGCCCGGGCGCGTGAACGCCGGCCTGCACCAGCGTGCCCCGGGAGCGCAGCACCCGCACCCCCACCTCGAACGTCTCGGGTTTGCCCACGGTGTCGTAGACCACGTCGACCGCGCCCGGGTGCGCCATCGGCAGGCCCAGCAGCGGCTTCCGCAGCCGGCCACCGCCCCAGGCGACCAATTCTTCGATGACGGCCCCTCGCGGTTCGTGCGCCAGCACCTCGGCGGCTCCGAACCGCCGGGCCAGCTCTGCCTGGGCCGAGAAGCGCGCCACCACCGCGACGGCCACGTCCGGGTAGAGCGCCCGCACGATCGCGACCGCGCACAACCCCAGCGAGCCGGCCCCGTACACCAGGGCGCGGCCGGAGCGCGGCGGCGGGTGGCGGGTGATCGCGTGCAGGGACACCGAAAACGGATCGGCGAACACCGCCGCCTCGTCCGGGATCGAATCCGGGACACCGAACAGCATGCTGTCGTGCGCGGGCATCAACTCGGCGTAACCGCCCGTCACGTCGGCGGACACCCCGGTGTGGATGCCCGGCTTGATGTCCCCGTCGGTGAAGCTCCAGCAGAGACTGAAGTCACCGGCCTCGCATGCGGGACAAGGCGGTTCGATGCGGCGGGGTCCGCAGGACAACCACGGGTTGAGCACCACCCGCTGCCCCACCTCTAGCCCGCGGGCCTTCGGCCCCAGCGCCACCACGTCGGCCACCACCTCGTGACCCATCACCTGCGGGAAGGAGCAGAAGGACGACATGGCGTTGTCCGCGTCGCCCTCGCCGAGGTCCATCAAGATCTGCTTGGAATCCGAGCCGCAGATGCCGGTCAGCCGCGGCCGGGTCAGCACCCAATCATCGTGCGGCAGGCGCGGTTCCGGCACCCGCCGCAGGGCCGTCGGGGTCCGCGCCAGGTTCGCCGTCAGCGTGTTGGCGCCCTCGGCGACCTCGAACGGCTCCGGCGGCACGCCGTACACCAGGGCTCTCATCGCGGCGACTCCCTGGTTTTGAGGCCGGCCGCGCTGGCGATGAACGCGTCGAGGTCGGCGTTCTTGGCGTCGACGACCGCTTTCAGGTCGGGCACGTAGTGCTCGAAGCCGTCGCCGTCCATCGCCGCGATGATGCCGTCGGCCACCGCGTCGGCGGCCATCTTCGGCCCCTGGTACAGGGGTTCCTCGCTGCCCGGCTGGTCCCAGATCTCGGTGTCGACCGGACCCGGTTCGATCAACTTCACCGAGACACCGGAGCCGTGCAAATCCACTGCCATCGCCTCGCTCCACCCACACAGCGCGAACTTGCTTGCGCAATAAGCGGATTCGTGGATGATTCCGAGCCGGCCACCGACGCTCGACACGTTGACGATCAGGCCGGATCCGCGCGCCAGCATCCGTGGCAGCAGGGCCAGCGTCAGCCGCATCGGGGCGAAGAAGTTCACCCGCATGACATCCTCGACCTCGTCCGCGGCCAGCGCGGTGACGGGCCGCCGCTTCGGCACGGCGGCGTTGTTGATCAGCACGTCGACGCCGCCGAGCGCGTCCCAGGCCCGGACGGCCAGGTCGCCCAGCGCCGCGGTGTCGGCCAGATCGGCCACCCACATCGCCGACTCCGGTGAGGCCCGCCGGCAGTCCGCCAGCACCGCTTCCAGCCGGTCCCGCCGGCGCGCGACGAGCCCCACCACTGCGTGCCGCGCGGCCAGCTTTCGCGCCAGGGCCGCCCCCAGTCCTGACGACGCACCCGTGATGAGCACCCGATCAGCCATCCGTCAAGGTTGCCGCGAATCACGGGAAGCGTACAGTGGTGGAGGCTTGTTAAATAAGCTAAATATTAGATGGACTATTCCTGAACAGGGGCGAATATGACTTCAACCAGGTATGAGGGCGACACCTGGGACCTGGCGTCCAGCGTCGGGGTGACCGCGACGATGGTCGCCGCCGCCCGCGCGGTGGCCACCCGCGCCGACCGTCCGCTGATCAACGACCCGTTTGCCGAGCCGTTGGTGCGGGCCGTCGGCGTGGACCTGCTCACCCGGCTGGCGACCGGCGAGGTGAACCCGGACGAGCTCAACGACGCGCACGACGGCGCGACCGGGTCCGCCGGCGCGATGTCCCGGATGGCCGACAACATGGCGGTGCGCACGAAATTCTTCGACGAGTTCTTCCTGGACGCGACGCGTGCCGGCATCGAGCAGGCGGTGATCCTGGCCTCGGGTCTGGATGCCCGCGCCTACCGGCTGACGTGGCCCGCCGGGACCGTCGTCTACGAGGTAGACCAGCCGCAGGTGATCGACTTCAAGTCGCGCACGCTGGCCGACCTGGGCGCGGCACCCACCGCCGAGCGGCGCGTGGTGGCCGTCGACCTGCGCGACAACTGGCCCGCCGCGTTGCGGGCCGCCGGATTCGACCCGGCCCAACCGACCGCGTGGAGCGCCGAGGGTCTGCTGGGCTACCTGCCCCCGGCAGCGCAGGACCGCCTGCTGGACACCATCACCGAGCTCAGCGCGCCGGGCAGCCGGCTGGCCGTCGAGAGCGCGCCCAACCCCGAGCCCGGCGACGAGGACAAGCTGAAGGAGCGCATGCAGCACATCTCCGAACGCTGGCGTGCGCACGGTTTCGACCTGGACATGGCGGGGCTCGTCTACTTCGGGGACCGCAACGAGGCCGCCCCCTACCTCGGCGAGCGCGGTTGGTCGCTGAACGGCGTCAGCATTCGGGAGTTGTTCTCCGCCAACGGGCTTCCGCCACTCGAGGACGACGACGTCCGCATGGGCGAGGTGCTCTATGTAAGTGGCACCTATGAGTGAGGGACGCACGCAAGGTGACAGCTGGGGACCCGGGTCCAGCGTGGGAGCGACGGCCACCCTGGTCGCCGCATCCCGCGCGGTGGCGTCGCAGGGACCCGATGCGTTACTCGACGACCCGCTGGCCGCCCCGCTGGTCCGCGCCGTCGGCCTGGAGCCCTTCATCCGCATCGTCGACGGACAGGTCGATTTCGAGGACGGCCCGCTGTTCAATCGCAAGGCCCGGGCCGAGCAGATCACGGTTCGCACCCGGTTTTTCGACGACTTCTTCACCGCCGCATCCGAAGACGGTGTGCGGCAGGCGGTGATCCTGGCGGCCGGGCTGGATACCCGCGCCTACCGGTTGCGGTGGCCGGCGGGGACCCTGGTCTACGAGATCGACCAGCCACAGGTCATCGCGTTCAAGACCGACACGCTGGCCGGCCTCGGCGCCGAGCCGACGGCCGAGCGCCGCGCGATCGCCATCGACCTGCGGGACGACTGGCCGGCGGCGTTGCGGGACGGCGGGTTCGACGTGACGCAGCCGACGGCGTGGAGCGCGGAAGGGCTGCTGCCCTATCTGCCGCCCGAAGCGCAGGACAGGTTGTTCGACAACATCACCGCGCTCAGCGCGCCCGGCAGCCGGGTGGCCACCGAACACCTGCCCGATCCCAACGCGTTCTCCGACGAGCGGTTGCAGCGCATCAGCGAACGGTGGCAGCGCTTCGGCTTCAACCTCAACGCGGCCGACCTGTTCTACCAGGGCGAACGCAGCGTCGTCGTCGACTACCTGAGAACCCACGGCTGGCGGGTGACCGCCCACCCGGCTCGTGAGCTGTACGCGCAGAACGGGTTTGAATTCCCCGAGGACGAGATGTCGGCCACGTTCGGCGAGTTGAGCTACGTCGCCGCGACGCTGGCGTAGCGGGTTGGCTAGGGTCTTCTTATGTCACGCGCTCACGACGACGAGTGGGATCTGGCGTCCAGTGTGGGCGCGACCGCGACCATGGTGGCCGCCGGGCGCGCCATGGCGACGAAGGATTCCCGCGGCCTGATCCACGACCCGTTCGCCGAGCCGCTGGTGCGCGCGGTCGGGGTGGACTTCTTCACCAAGATGATGGACGGGGAGCTGGACCTCGAGGCGATCGAGAACGCGTCGCAGGTGCGCATGCAGGCGATGGTCGACGGAATGGCCGTGCGCACCAAGTACTTCGACGACTACCTCATCGACGCCACCGGCGGCGGAATCCGGCAGGTGGTGATCCTCGCGTCCGGGCTGGACTCGCGCGCCTACCGGTTGCCGTGGCCGGACGGCACGGTGGTCTACGAGATCGACCAGCCCCGCGTGATCGAGTTCAAGACCGGCACGTTGGCAGGCATCGGCGCGGAGCCGGCCGCCACGAGGCGCACCGTGCCGATCGACCTGCGTGCCGACTGGCCGACCGCCCTGAAAGCGGCCGGGTTCGATACGACGGCGCCGACCGCGTGGCTGGCCGAGGGCCTGCTGATCTACCTGCCGCCGGAAGCCCAGGACAGGTTGTTCGACAACATCACCACGCTCAGCGCGCCTGGAAGCACGATCGCCACCGAATTCGTGCCCGGCATCATCGATTTCAACGCGGACAGAGTGCGGGAAATGTCCGGTTCCTTCCGCGACCACGGCGTGGACATCGACATGGCGGGGCTGGTCTACGCCGGCGAACGCAACCACGTCGTGGACTATCTGCGGTCCAAGCGCTGGAACGTCGAAGGCACGACCCGAACGGAACTGTTCCGGCGCCAGGGCATCGACGCGCCCGCCCCGGAAAACGACGATCCGCTCGGCGAGATCATCTTCATCAGCGGCGGTCTCACCGGCTAGCTTTCTAGAACCGCGACGGGCCCGGCCACAGCACGCTGGCGCCGCTCAGCGTCTGCTCGACGTTGCCCAGGATGCCGGTGACCGTGCGGCCCAGCAGGGCGGCCAGCGCGTCCGGCAGCGACGCCGCGGCGGGTTGCGACGAGGCCCGGGGCCGCACCATGTCCAGCAGCGAGGAGCCTGGATAGTTGACGATGCGGACATCGCTGTCCTCGTCCAGGTCGGCCAGGACCTTGGCCCGGCGCACCGCGGTACGGAACCCGCCGAGTTCGTCGACCAAGCCGCGGTCCAGGGCGTCGGCGCCGGTCCAAATCCTTCCCTGCGCAACACGATCGACAGCCTCGGCCGTCAGATTGCGGGCTTCGGCGACCCGCTGCACGAAGTCCGCGTAGAACAGGTCCGCCTCGGCTTCCCGATGTGCCTGCTGCTCGGGCGTGAACGGCGCGTCGATCGACCAGGCGTCGGCATTGGCGTTGGTGCGCACGGTATCCGACCCGACCCCCAACCGCTCCAAGAGATCGCGGATCACCAGCTTGCCGGTGATCACACCGATCGAACCCGTGACCGTCGCCGGGTTGGCGACGATCGCGTCGGCCCCCATCGAGACGTAGTAACCGCCGGAGGCGGCGACCGCGCCCATGGACGCCACCACCGGCTTGCCGCGCTTGCGGACCCTGGTCACCTCGCGCCAGATGCTTTCCGACGCGGTGATCGTGCCGCCGGGGCTGTTCACCCGCAGCACGATCGCGGACACCGAGTCGTCGGCGCCGGCCTCCCGCAGCGCCGCCCCGATGGTGTCGCCGCCGGCGGTGGCGGCGCCCAGCGGCAGGAACTGCGGACCGCCGCGTCCGTCGACGATCATGCCGTCGACGGTGATGACGGCCAGCGTCGGCTTCGGCCGGCGGCCGGGAACCGGCGGCTTGGGTGGGGCCAGCCGGGAGCGGGCCGCACCGGCGTAACGCGCCAAATACAGCCGCGGTGGGGCGGTGTCGTCGGAGACATCTTTGACTCCAACCAGTTCCGCTATCCGGGCGTAGGCTTCGTCGCGGAACCCGATCCGGTCGAGCAGGCCGGCGGCCACGGCGTCGTCGCGCAACAGCGGGGCGCGGTCGGCCACCGCGTCGAGCGCGCCGGCGTCGAGCTTGCGCGATTCGGCGATTGCCTGCCACGCCTGCTGCTGCAGGCTTTCCAGCATCCGGGTGACGGCCTCGCGATGGGCCGTCGTGAAGCCGTGCTCGGTGAAACGGTTTGCCGCCGACTTGTATTGGCCGCGCGCGACGAATTGGGGTTCGATCCCGGCCTTGTCGAACGCGTCGCGCAGGAAGGTGGCGTTGCTCGCGAAGCCGATCAGCCCGACGCTTCCCGACGGCTGCATCCAGACCTCGCCGAACGCCGAGGCCAGGTAGTAGGACAGCGTGCCAGGATAGGTTTCGGCCCACGCCAGCGACGGCTTGGCGGCGGTGAACGCCACGATGGCCTCGCGCAGCTCCTGCACCGCCGCCGGCGGGGATGCCGCAAGTTGCACCCGGGCGATCAGTCCGGCCACCCGCGGGTCGTCGGCGGCACGGTGGATGGCGGCGACGGCGTCGCGCAGCGCCATCGGCCTACCGCCGGTGAAGATCGCGAGCGGATCGAATCCCGCCGCCTCCGGCGGCGCGCTACGCAGGTCGAGCTCGAGGACACAGCCGTTGGGCACGCCGTGGTGACGGGCGGTGTCGACGCGGTCGGCCAGCGCGCGGACGTCGTCGATCCCGGGCATAGAGGGCAGGAAGGCGAACATGTTTGCAGCGTACCGACACCGCAGCCGTACGGTGGTGGGGTGAGGCTCTCCGTCGCCATCCCCCAATTCGACTACGACCGGTTCGACGCCGAAGGACTGCGTGCTTACCTACTCCGCGCCGAGGAGCTGGGGTTCGAGGGGGGTTGGGTGCTCGAGCAGATCATCGGGGACGCACCGCTGCTGGCGCCGCTCGAACTGCTGGCCTACTGCGCGGCCTGCACCGAGCGGATGCGCCTGGGGGTCGCCGTGCTGGTGACGTCGCTGCACGATCCGCTGCAGCTGGCCTCTTCCGTCACCGCTGTCGACCGGCTCAGCCATGGCCGCCTGGACGTCGGCGTCGGGACGGGCGGCGGCTTTCGCAGGTTCGCGGCGTTCGGCGTCGAAAAGGCAACGTACATCTCGTATTTCACCGAGGGCCTGAAGCTGATGAAGGCCGCCTGGTCCGACGAGCCCCGGGTGACGTTCCATGGCCGGTTCCGCGACGTCGACGACGTGCCGATTGCGCCCAAGCCGGTGCAGCGGCCGCACCCGCCCATCTGGTTCGGCGGCCTGGTCCCGAAGGCCCTGGCCAGGGCGGTGCGCCACGGCGACTCGTTCATGGGCGCCGGTTCGTCGACCACCCAGGCCTTCGCCGGTGCCGTGACCGTGGTGCGTCGTGAACTCGACGAACAGCAAAAGGACCCAGCGCATTTCACCATCGGCAAACGCGTCTACCTGATGGTCGACGATGATGCGGCGCGGGCACGTGAGCGCGTGCTCGCGGGGCTGCGGCGGATCTACGGGAAGATGCCCGGCGTGGAAGACGTTCCGGTGTCGGGCACGCCCGACGACGTGGCACGCGGGCTGCGCGCGGTGATCGACGCCGGGGCCGAATACCTACTGCTCAATCCCGTCGGCGTCGACGTGTCAGAGAACCGCGAGCAAATGGAACGCCTTGCCGCGGAAGTCATTCCGCGGCTAGGCTGATTACAGCTCGGTCGCCGAGCCGCCCGCGGCGGTGATCTTCTCGCGAGCGCTGCCGCTGAACTTGTGCGCGGACACATCGACCTTGACAGTCAGCTTGCCGTCGCCGAGGACCTTGACCAACGAGTTCTTGCGAACCGCGCCCTTGGCCACCAGCTCGTCGATACCGATGGAACCGCCCTTGGGGAACAGCCGGTTGAGGTCGCCGACGTTGACGATCTCGTACTCGGTGCGGAACCGGTTGCGGAAGCCCTTGAGCTTGGGCAGCCGCATGTGAATCGGCATCTGCCCGCCCTCGAAGGTGGCCGGCACGTTCTTGCGGGCCTTGGTGCCCTTCGTACCGCGACCGGCCGTCTTGCCCTTCGAACCCTCGCCGCGACCGACGCGGGTGCGGGCGGTCTTCGACCCGGGCGCGGGCTTCAGGTCGTGCAGCTTGATCGTCATTTCTTCTTCCCTCCGGTCCCTGCGGCTTGCGCCTCGGCCGGCTCCACCTCGACGAGGTGGTTGACCACCGCGATCAGGCCGCGGGTCGCTGCGTTGTCCTCACGGATCACCGAGTGGCGGATCCGTCGCAGGCCCAGGGTGCGCAGGCTCTCCCGCTGCTTCCAGCGGGCCCCGATGGTGCTGCGCACCTGGGTGATCTTCAGTTGGCTCATTGCGGTGCCGTTCCCTCACGCGCGGCACTGGCGGCCAGCGCTTCACTTTCCCGTCGCGCCTTGAGCATTCCAGCCGGGGCGACGTCCTCGATGGGCAGTCCGCGCCGGGCGGCCACCTCCTCGGGACGCTGCAGCAGCTTGAGCGCGGTGACGGTGGCGTGGACCACGTTGATCGCGTTGTCGCTGCCCAACGACTTGGCCAGGATGTCGCGCACCCCAGCGCATTCCAGCACCGCACGCGCCGCGCCGCCGGCGATCACACCGGTACCCGGACTGGCCGGGCGCAGCAGCACCACGCCGGCGGCGGCTTCGCCCTGCACCGGGTGCGTGATGGTGCCGCCGATCAGCGGCACCCGGAAGAAGCCCTTGCGCGCCTCCTCCACGCCCTTGGCGATGGCGGCCGGGACTTCCTTGGCCTTGCCGTAGCCGACGCCGACCATGCCGTTGCCGTCGCCCACGATGACCAATGCGGTGAAGCTGAAGCGCCGACCACCCTTGACCACCTTGGAGACGCGGTTGATGGCGACGACCCGCTCCAGGTAGTTGCTCTTGTCGCCGTCGCGGTCGCGGCCACCACGACCGCCGCCATCGCGCCGGCCGCGGCTGTCGCGGTCACCGCGCGAGTCACGGCTGTCTGGGGCGCCCTGCCCGCCGGCCGACTGTTCCGCCATTATGCGGTCCTTCCGGTCTTGTTCGAGGTCTCGATCATCTAGAAACTCAATCCGTTCTCGCGGGCGGCATCGGCCAGCGCCGCGATCCGTCCCGCGTAGGTGTACCCGCCGCGGTCGAACACCACGGTGTCGACACCGGCGGCCTTGGCGCGCTCGGCGATCAACTGGCCGACCCGCACGCTGCGGGCCTTCTTGTCACCCTGCAGGCCGCGCACGTCGTCCTCGATGGACGACGCGGCGGCCACCGTGGTGCCGTTCTCGTCGTTGACCAGCTGCACGTGGATGTGCCGCGCGGATCGATTGACGACGAGCCGCGGACGCTCCGGGGTGCCCGCAATCTTCTTGCGAAGCCGGGCGTGCCTACGCAACCGCGAGACCCGACGAGTTTCGGATACGTTCTGCCCCACCGGCTTTCGCGCGACGGTGTCAGCTTGCTTTTGCGCCATGACTACTTACCTGTCTTTCCGACCTTGCGGCGGATCTGCTCGCCCTCGTAGCGCACGCCCTTGCCCTTGTACGGGTCGGGACGGCGCAGGCGGCGGATGTTCGCCGAGATCTGGCCGACCTTTTGCTTGTCGATGCCGGTGATCGAGAACTTCGTCGGGGATTGGACCGCGAACGTGATGCCCTCGGGCGCCTCGATGACGACCGGATGGCTGTAGCCCAGCGCGAACTCGAGGTTGGCGCCCTTGAGCTGGACGCGGTAACCGACCCCGAAGATCTCCATCTTGGTGGTGTAGCCCTCGGTCACGCCGGTGACCAGGTTGGACACCAGGGTGCGCGACAGCCCGTGCAGCGAGCGGTTGCGCCGCTCGTCGTTGGGACGGGTGACCACGATGGCGCCGTCGTCGTTGCGGGCCACCGTAATCGGTTCGGCGACCGTCAAATTCAGGCTGCCCTTGGGCCCCTTCACCGAGACGTTCTGGCCCTCGATCGTTACGTCGACTCCGGCGGGAACCGGAACCGGCTGCTTACCAATGCGCGACATAATCTATTGCTGCCTCTCCCGCTACCACACGTACGCGAGGACTTCGCCGCCCACGCCCTGTCTGGCTGCCTGACGGTCGGTCAGCAGGCCCGAGGAGGTCGAGATGATCGCCACGCCCAGGCCGCCGAGCACGCGCGGCAGGTTGGTCGATTTCGCGTACACCCGCAGACCGGGCTTGGACACTCGCCGCAGACCGGCGATGCTGCGCTCCCGGCTGGGTCCGTACTTGAGCTGGACGACCAGCGACTTGCCCACCCGAGCGTCTTCGGTCCGGTAATCGCTGATGTAACCCTCGCTCTTGAGGATCTGGGCGATGTTGGCCTTGATCTTGGAGTGCGGCAACGTCACCTCGTCGTGATACGCCGAATTGGCGTTGCGCAGACGTGTCAAGAAGTCTGCGATCGGGTCCGTCATCGTCATGACAGCGTTGGTACCTTCCTCGCGGTGGTTCCCGGTCCGGGCCTGTCGCGCGCCTGTTCTGGGTTGGTCTTGGGGTCCTGGTTCTTACCAGCTGCTCTTTTGCACGCCGGGCAGCTCGCCCGCATGCGCCATCTCGCGCAGGCAGATCCTGCACAGGCCGAATTTGCGGAAGACCGCGCGCGGGCGGCCGCACCTGTTGCAGCGCGTGTAGCCGCGCACCGCGAACTTCGGCTTGCGTGCGGCCTTGTTGACCAGTGCCTTCTTCGCCATCTACTCAGTTCTCCTTGAAGGGAAAGCCGAGGGCCCGCAACAGCGCTCGTCCTTCGTCGTCGGTCGTCGCCGAGGTGACGACGTTGATGTCCATTCCGCGGACCCGGTCGATCTTGTCCACGTCGATCTCGTGGAACACCGACTGCTCGGCCAGCCCGAACGTGTAGTTGCCGACACCGTCGAACTGCTTGGGCGAAAGCCCGCGGAAGTCACGGATACGGGGCAGCGCGATCGAGGTGAGGCGGTCGAGGAACTCCCACATCCGGTCTCCGCGCAGGGTGACGCGGGCGCCGATCGGCATGCCCTCGCGCAGCTTGAACTGCGCGATGGACTTGCGCGCCCTGCGGATCTCGGGCTTCTGCCCGGTGATCAGCGCAAGGTCGTTGACCGCGCCGTTGATCAGCTTCGCGTCCCGCGCCGCATCGCCGACGCCCATGTTGACGACGACCTTCGTTACGGTCGGGATCTGCATGACGTTCGCGTAGCCGAACTGCTGCTGCAGCGAATCACGAATCTCGCTGCGGTAGCGCTCTTTCAGGCGCGGCTGAACCTTCTCTGTTGTGGTCACGCTAGATGTCCTTGCCGTTGCGCTTGGAGATACGAACCCGCTTGCCGGTCTCCTCGTCGACCCGGTAGCCGACGCGGGTGGGCTTACCGTCCGAGTCGACCACCATGACGTTGGAGGCATCGATCGGCGCCTCCTGGGTGACGATTCCACCCGACTGGGCTCCGCGCTGGTTGCTCGAAACCGCGGTGTGCTTCTTGATCGAGTTGACGCCCTGGACCAGGACCCGGTTGCGCTCGGGGTAAACCTTGAGCACCTTGCCTTTGGCGCCCTTGTCCTTGCCGGCGATGACCAGGACGGTGTCGTCCTTCTTGATTTTCATCTACAACACCTCCGGGGCCAGCGAAATGATCTTCATGAACCGCTTCTCACGCAGCTCGCGGCCGACGGGGCCGAAGATGCGCGTGCCGCGCGGGTCGTTGTCGGGCTTGATGATCACCGCGGCATTCTCGTCGAACTTGATGTAGCTGCCGTCCGGGCGGCGGCGCTCCTTGACCGTGCGTACCACGACGGCCTTGACAACATCCCCGCGCTTGACGTTGCCGCCGGGAATGGCGTCCTTGACGGTGGCGACGATGACGTCCCCGATGCCGGCGTAGCGTCGCGACGAACCGCCGAGCACCCGGATGCACAAGATCTCCTTGGCGCCGGTGTTGTCGGCGACCTTCAGCCGCGATTCCTGCTGAATCACTCGATCTCCTGACCTGGTTGCGTGTGCACGGCAGGAGGCAAGCCACAGCCCACCGAATAACCTGACATGCGCGGTCTTTGTCACCGAAGGGCACGCGGGGCCGATTCGCACCGGCCGAGGTCTGCCCAAGGCAACCCCTAGAGTCTAGGGGAAGACCAGCTCAGAGCCAAATTCACGGCCCAGGCGGCTTAAGGGCGGCTTAGGGGCAGGTTCACGGAGCCGTTTCGCCGATTCTCCGGATATCACGGAGGTGGTGCACGCCTTCGTGCATCGCCTGGCGCACGAACCAGCGGGCGGTGCGCCGCTCGCCCGGCAGCCGGGTCGCGATGCGGTCCCAGTCGTGGTCTTTGACGCGCGCGACCTCGTCGCGAAAGCCCGCCACGGCTGCCCCCAGTTCGTCGAGCGTGGCGTCGATGTCGCAATCGTTGTACCGGAAGCGGCGGGCCCGCAGATCGTTGAACATCGGCTCCAGGGAGGGCTGGTGCTCGGTGCGCACGCGGTACAGCCGGATGGTGAAGGAGACGTAGACGTCGCGCAGATGGCAGAGGTATTCGGCGACCGACCACACGTCGGGACCGGGCCGTGACCGCCGCGCCCCGGGCGGGATCGCGGAGAGCGCCTTCCGAACGGCGTCCGGCAGGCCGGCGATGACGCCGATCGCGTCCTCGGTCCGAGTGTCCGAGTAACTCATCCCACAGGCAGCGCAGACGTGGTCTTCGGCGGCCAGCGGGGGCAGGGGCGCGGGCATGTCCAAATCCTTCACCTAGGTCGGCCGCAGCTCTGCGCCGCCGCGAAGGATTGCCGGCTCAGCCGTCGATGTGCATCGGCGGGTCGGCGAAGGCGGGATCCGCAGGGTGCTGGTCGGGACCCATCGACTCGCAGTGCCCGTCGGGCACCAAGTAGGAACTGGCGCCGTTGGGAATCAAGCGGGGAACCGCCACGCAACGTTGCCAGGTGCCGTCGGGCTGGACCGGTCCGTCGCACTTGCTGAGAACGTTTCCTCCGTACTGGCAGCCGGCGCTGGCCGGCGCCGCGAAGGCGATCAGCTCTGCGGCCAGTAGCAGGCCGGCCAAGCCTCCGACGATGCCGCGCTTCATGCTTGCCTCCCGTCACCAACCCAGCCGACAACCAATGACGCTACCGCTTAGGCGAGCGGCGTTGGCTGCCTTTGAGGTCCCGAATGCACCTCTTCTTCGGCTGGGTCAGGACTGGAGTTCGAGGAGCGCGGCTCTCAAAGCTTAAGGGCGCGCCCGGCGAGTGGCGTCTATTCGCCGTCGCCTCCAGGTAAGACCGATGATGGCTCGTCAGAATGGTGGCGGATCGTCATCG
>NZ_LZJZ01000129.1 GCF_001667585.1 Mycobacterium sp. E2733 | reverse complement strand
CTTCCCAGGTGGCGCGGGCTTCGGGGGTGAGCCACCCACTCAGCTTGGACATGCCGTCGCAGTCTTGGCTCCCCAAGGTCAGGCCGCGCCGCCGCGCGCGATCGGCATCGGTGTAGTTGCCGTCGGGATTGAGGCAGTCCATCAGGCGGCGGGCCAGCTTGGCGAGTTGATCCGGACGAAACTGGGCCGCCTCGGACGCCAGTTGCTTCTCGGCGTGCTCACGGGTGTCCATGTCCACACAATCGGGCAGCTGGTGGAAAAACCGCCGGATCACCGCCACGTGATCGGCCCCGATCGCCCCGCCGCGCTGGGCCGCCGCGGTGGCGGGCAACACCGGCGCCAACGGCTCACCCGAAAGCGCCCGGCGCGGCCCCAAATCGGCGGCCTCAGCGATGCGGCGGCTGGCCTCACCCCGGGTGATGCGCAGCCGCTCGGCCAACGCCCACGACAGCTTGCCACCCAGCTCGGCCGAATCAGCCTGCTCACCAACCTGATTGATCAGCTGATGGCGGGGTGTTTGCAGCCGGCGCGTCTCACACTCGAGCACCTCCAACAACCGCAACCGCTCCGGATTGGTCAGCGCCTCATACGAATGCCGCTGAAAGCGCGAAACCACGGCGCACAGCGCGTTGACGTCGTCCTGGATTTCCTCGCGACTGAACACGGTCACGTCCGCGGGGCACCTGGGCGCACGAACGGGCTGGACAACTCGTACATGAGCGCGTCGAGCCGTCTCAACAGAAACGCGTACCTCTCGAGGGCCGCGACGAGCTCCACGGTTGTCAGCGAATCGATGGAGGCAATGAGCAGATCTTGCGCCGCCTCGAACCCATCGAGCAGGACGTCCATGCGGTAAGCAGTGATCGAACGCATGTTCGAATGCTACGGCCGCCCACCGACAATAAAGGCGAAGCGGACTCCCGGGCCTACTTCTGTTCGTAGCTGCCGTGTATAACGGCGCGCGCGATCGCGTGCTGGAACAGGTTGAAGCCGAGGTAGGCAGGGCTGGCGTCCTCGCCGAGTTCGAGCTTGTCGACGTCCACGGCGTGCACCGCTATGTAGTACCGGTGCGGCCCGTGCCCCGGCGGCGGCGCGGCGCCGATGTAGCGGCGCATCCCCGCGTCGTTGACCAGCGTCAGGGCGTCGCCGGGCAGGTCGCTCCCGTCCCCCGCACCCGCGGGCAGTTCGGTGACGTCGGCCGGCAGGTTGGCCACCGCCCAGTGCCAGAACCCCGAGGCCGTCGGCGCGTCGGGGTCGTAGACGGTGACGGCGAAGCTGCGGGTCTCCCCCGGGAATCCCGACCAGCTCAACTGCGGGCTGACATCTTCTCCACCGGCGCCCATGATCCCGCTGACCTGGGGCTTGGATAGCGACTGGCCGTCGGTGATCGAGTCCGACGTCAGGGTGAACGTCGGCAGCTTCGGCAGCGCGGCGTACGGGTCGGGCGCGGTGCTCATGAGCGATCCTCTCGTTACGTGTCTTCAGCAGTGTGTCAGGAAGTGTGCCAGCACCTCGGTGCCGAACTTCAGCGCGTCCACGGGTACCCGCTCGTCGACCCCATGGAACAACGCGGTGAAATCGAGGTCCGGCGGCAACCGCAGCGGGCTGAAACCGAAACAACGAATACCCAAGCGCGCGAACGACTTTGCGTCAGTGCCACCGGAGAGCATGTAGGGCACCGTGCGGCCATCCGGGTCGAGGGCCAGCACGGCGGCATTCATGGCGTCCACCAGGTCACCGTCGAAGCTCGTCTCGTACGACGAGAAGTCTTTGATCCACTCCCGAGTCACGTCCGGGCCGAGCAGTTCGTCGACCTCGGCCTCGAACGCCGCCTTGCGGCCCGGCAGGATTCGGCAGTCGACCACGGCTTCCGCGACGGCCGGGACGACGTTGGCCTTGTACCCGGCCTTGAGCATCGTCGGGTTCGCGGTGTCGTGCAGGACAGCCTTGAGCATGCGGGCCATCGGGCCGAGCTTTTCGACCGCCCCCGCCAGGTCGCCCGACTCGACGTCGAACGTCAGCCCGGTCTCCTCACTCACGACCGCCAGGAACTGGGCGACGGTGTCGGTCACTACGAGGGGAAACTGGTGCCGGCCCAACCGGGCGACCGCCTCGGCGACGGCGGTGACGGCGTTGCGCTCATGCACCATCGATCCGTGTCCGGCCGCGACGGGGGCGGTCAGCCGCATCCAGGACAAGCCCTTCTCGGCCGTCTCGATCAAATACAGTCGGCGTTCGCCCCCGTCGCGGCCGGGCACGGTCAACGAGAAGCCGCCCACTTCGCCGATCGCCTCGGTGACACCCTCGAACAGCTCGGGCCGGTGGTCGACCAGCCACTGCGCCCCGAACGTGCCGCCGTGTTCCTCGTCGGCGATGAAGGCGAACACCAAGTCGCGGGGCGGCACGATCCCGGCCTGCTTCAGCCGCCGGGCCACCACGATCATCATGCCGACCATGTCCTTCATGTCGACCGCGCCGCGACCCCAGACGAAGCCCTCCTTCACTGCACCGGAAAACGGATGCACGCTCCACTCGGCCGGCTCGGCCGGCACCACGTCAAGGTGCCCGTGGATCAGAAGCGCGCCCCGTGAGCTGTCGGCGCCCGCAAGGCGGGCGATCACATTGCCGCGGCCCGGCGCGCCCGACTCCACGTATTGCGGCAAGTAGCCGACCTGGGCGAGCTGCTCGGCGACCCACTGCGCGCACTCGGCCTCGCCCCGCGTCGTCTCCGGTTCGCCGGTGTTGGTGGTGTCGAACCGGATCAACCTGCTGACGACCTCGACCACGTCGTCGCTCGGGCTGGTCGGGAACTCGGTCTGGGCGGTCACAACCACCTTTCCTACCATTGCCGGGGCCGCCGGGCTCGGTGCTGAGCGGCCCGGCTGGGTTGGGCGCGCGCGGGACAATCCGATAGCCTTAGCTGCCAACCCATGCGGTTGGTTTGTCCGAGTGGCGGAATGGCAGACGCGCTAGCTTGAGGTGCTAGTGCCCTACTAATGGGCGTGGGGGTTCAAGTCCCCCCTCGGACACGCATGGTGCAGGGTCGCTTCTTTCGCAGGAGTCGGGAGGGGCGGCCTTGTCGAAGCTCCACCACCGGGGTCGAGAAATGGCCCCTTCGCTGCACGTTCGACGCACGGCCGGTACGAACGATCCTCTCCCGCAACCCGGTACGCCGAGCGCCGGCGTAACGTCAGCAAGATCAAACTTTTCGCGTTGACAGGTCAACCGCATGCATGATGGTGCCCACTTAGGCGTCGAGATCGACCTTGACGCTTTGTGGGCGGCCGTGCCCTGCCCCACGCTGGTCATCGATCGCGAAGGGATCGTGCGGGCGCTGAGCGGGTCGGCCCAGTCCCTGCTGGCCGGCGCGACGCAGGGCGGCCGGATCGACGACTCCGTTGACTGGCTGTCGCGGGCGCATCACCGTCTCGTCCAAATTGAACCCGACGCGGTCGATCGGGACGCGTCCGTCGTCTCGGGAAGCGTGGGAAGTCGAAAGTTCGATGCGCACGCGGCGGTGCTGCCCAGCGGAGAGGTGGCGTGGTCGCTGGTCGAGGACACCGGCCAGTTGTTGCGGGAGGCGCAAGAAGCGCTGGCGCGGGAGCGGGAACGCACGGCGATCCTGCTCGAGGCGTCCTCGGTGCTGACGGCGTCGCTGAACGTCGACCGCTGCCGGGAAGCGACGGTGCAGATGGCCGCCCGGCACCTGGCGGACGCGGCCGTGCTGGTGGCTCCCGCGGGCCGCGGTCGGCGGCTGCCGGTCTTCTACAGCAGCGCTGTCGGGGCCGTGGAACAGTGCAGTGTCGACGCCGACCCGGCGGCGGTGGCGGGGCTGAGCGAGGCGCTGCACGGATTCCCGCCGGTGTCCTCGGGCTGGATCGACCCCATCTCGGTACCCGATTGGCTTGTCCCGCAAGATTTCCCGGGCCCGGTCGGGTGCGTGATGATCCTGACCCTGCCGGGGCACGGCGTTTCGGCGGGGGCACTGGTGCTGCTGCGGCGCATCGATCGGCCGACGTACAGCGCGGACGAAGAACTCTTCGCCGGCCTGTTCGCCGCGCGCGCCGGTGCGGCCCTGTCCGCTGCGCGGCTCTACGCCGAGCAGGCCGCCATCACCCGCACGCTGATGCGTGACCTCCTGCCTCCCCCGCTGCACGGCTTGCACGGCATCGAATTCGCCGGCGGTTACCGGGCTTCGAAGGATTACGAGGTGGTCGGCGGCGACTTCTACGACTTCCACCCCGCGGCGCGTCCCGAGGACGAAACGCTGGTGGTGCTTGGCGATGTGTGCGGGAAGGGCCTAGAGGCCGCCGTGATGACCGGCAAGATCCGCAACACGCTGCGGGCCCTGACGCCGCTCGCGCAGGACCACGAGGGTGTGCTCACGCTGCTCAACCGTGCCATGTTGTCGGCGGACCACACCCGCTTCGCCACGTTGGTCCTCGCCTCCGTCGCCTACCGGGACGGTCAGGTGTCGCTGCGGTTGACCTGCGCCGGGCATCCCCCACCCTTGATCGTGCGCGACGACGGGCAGGTGGAAGAGGCCAACACGAAGGGGACACTGGTCGGCGCGCTGGAGCGCATCACCGTGCAATCGTTCGAGACTTCCCTGGCGCCGGGCGAGACGTGCGTGCTGTACACCGATGGCATCACGGAGGCCCGCGGCGGCCCGCTCGGCGATGATTTCTTCGGTGAACAGCGCCTTGCGGCCGCACTGACCGGATGTGCCGGAATGCCGGCCGAAGCGGTCGTCGAGCGCGTCCTGATGCTGGCCACCCAGTGGGTGGGACAACGCGTGCACGACGACATCGCGGTCGTGGCCATCACCGCCCCGCAGCGCACTCGCCTCAGCGCCGTCGACGGCCACACCCGGGGCAGGTACGTGGCATGACGTTCTACGACACCGATATGACCGCCCCACTCGCTACCGGCGCCGCCGACGACGTCGTGATCCGCGAGCGGCTCTGGGGAGCCCTCGCCGACCGCGACGAGTACGCGGCGGCAGCTACCGTGTTCGCCGCGATGGACGCCGGCTTGACCCCCGAGGAGGTGCTGCTGGAGGTGATCGCCCCCGTCCAGCACAAGGTGGGCACCGAGTGGGCCGCCAACCGCATCAGCGTCGCGCAGGAGCACGCGGCCACGGCCATCAACGACCGCGTCATCGCCGCGCTGGCTCACCACCCCGCCGGCAAAGTCGTAGCCCATGGCGGTCGGGTCACCTTGGCGTGCGTGGACGGGGAGTGGCACGCTTTGCCCGCCCGGCTGCTGGCGGAGGTCTTGCGGCTGCGGGGCTGGGGGGTCGACTTCCTCGGGGCGCAGGTCCCGACCCCGCACCTGATCGCCCACCTGCACCAGCACGGCCCCGATGTCGTGGCGCTCTCCTGCTCGATTCCCACCCGGCTGCCCAACGCGCACGCCGCGATCATCGCGTGCCAGTCCGCCGGTTTTCCCGTTTTGGCCGGCGGAGCCGCTTTCGGCCGCGACGGCCGCTTCGCCCGCCAGCTCGGCGCCGACACGTGGGCGCCCGACGCGCGGACCGCCGACGAAAGCCTGCGCCGCGGATTCCCCGCTGTCCGACGCACTTTCGACCGCCAGCCCGTCGATGACCTGCCGCACCTGGCCGACCAGGAGTACACCATGGTGAGCCGGAGCGCGGCTCAGCTGGTCAAGTCCACCGTCGCCGATCTGGAGGACCGCTTTCCCGCCATGCGCGCCTACTCCACGCCGCAGCGCCAGCACACCGTCGAGGACGTCGCCCACATCGTCGACTTCCTCACCGTGAGCCTGTACACCGACGACGACGCGTTGTTCGCCGACTTCATCACCTGGACCGCCGACATTCTCACCGCGCGGGGCGTACCGGCGGCGTCGCTTCACCCGGCACTGGATTCGCTGACGGTGCAACTCAAGGAGTTCCCCCGCAGCCAGCGCCTGCTGCAGACAGCAAACGATGCCCTCACCGCCGTCGCCGGCCCGGGAGCTTCGCGATGAACCTGTCCCTGAACGTCGCCACGACAGGACGATCGGCCTGCGTGCAGGTCTCCGGTGACCTGGTCTACGAAACCGTCGACGCTCTGGTCGACGCCGTCGGTCAACTGCTCGGCCGGCAGCCGACCCTGACAGACCTGCACCTCGACCTCTCCGGACTCGCCATCTGCGATTCCGCCGGTCTGTCCGCCCTGCTCCTCGTCCATCGCCGAAGCTGTCAGGCGGGCGTGCAGCTGCACCTGGACCGTCGACCGCGATTCCTCGATCGCATCTTGGACGTGACCGGTACGTTCGACCATCTCGTCACCGCGTCCCGGTCCGACGGGGGCACGGCGAGCGCGGACCGGCGGGGCCAGAACGCCCCGGGAGAAACCCGGGTTCGCTGAGCGGTGCGGCCGCTACCAAAGCCCGTAGGCTGGAACGCGACCGATGACACCCGATGGATTCCTCCGGCGCACTGCGACGCGCGCGTTCCGCGACCGTCGCGAGGCCGGTCGCGCGCTCGCCGAGCAGTTGATGTCCTATCGCGACCGCGATGACGTGCTGGTCTTGGGACTGGCCCGCGG
>NZ_LZJZ01000128.1 GCF_001667585.1 Mycobacterium sp. E2733 | reverse complement strand
TGCCACCAGTAGTGCCAGGTGCCGAACCAGGAGTCCCGCCGCGTCGGCGGCCAGGCCACCACGCCCAGCTGGGTCCCGGGCAGCCCCCACAGCCGTTTCAGGTGTCGTTGCGCGACAGCGGCTTCGGAGCTGGCCGCCCGGTTCGCCCATAGCTGATCCATACCGCCGATCCTGCCTCATACTGAAATATGCGCTACCGGCAAACCATTTCGGGGACCACGCACACCTTCTCCGGCCTGGTCGACGTGATGGCGAAGGCGACACCGGTGCGCTCCGGCGACCAGCTCGCGGGCTGCGCCGCCGAATCCGACGCCGAACGGGCGGCGGCCGCGTGGGTGCTGGCCGACATACCGTTGGCCACCTTCCTCACCGATGTGCTGGTGCCGTACGAGACCGACGAGGTCACCCGGCTCATCATCGACGGCCACGACGACGAGGCGTTCGGCCCGATCGCTGACCTGACCGTGGGCGGCTTCCGCGACTGGCTGCTGGACGCGGCGTCCCGCGACGACGGCGCGGCGCGGATCGCCGCGGTCTCCCCCGGGCTGACGCCGGAAATGGTTGCCGCGGTGTCGAAGATCATGCGCAACCAGGACCTGATCTTGGTGGCCGCCGCGGCGACGGCCACCGCGGCCTTCCGGACCACGATCGGGCTGCCGGGCACGCTCGCGACCCGCCTGCAGCCCAACCACCCCACCGACGACCCCCGCGGGATCGCGGCGGCGCTGCTCGACGGCCTGCTGATGGGCTGCGGTGACGCGGTGATCGGCATCAACCCGGCGACCGACTCGCCGCACGCGGCGTCGGAGCTGCTGCACCTGCTCGACGACATCCGCCAGCGGTTCGCGATCCCCGTCCAATCCTGCGTGCTGTGCCACGTCACCACCACGATGGAACTGATCGAGCGCGGCGCGCCCGTCGACCTGGTTTTCCAGTCGATCGCCGGCACCGAGGGCGCCAACGCCTCGTTCGGCACCTCTATTCCAATGCTGCTGGAGGCGAACGAAGCCGCCCGGTCGCTGAACCGCGGGACCGTCGGTGACAACGTCATGTACCTGGAGACGGGGCAGGGCGCGGCGCTGTCGGCCGGGGCCCACCTCGGCGTGGGGAACAGGCCGGTCGATCAACAGACGCTGGAGGCGCGGGCCTACGCGGTGGCCCGGGCGCTGCAGCCGCTGCTGATCGACACCGTCGTCGGTTTCATCGGGCCCGAGTACCTCTACGACGGCAAGCAGATCATCCGCGCCGGGCTCGAAGACAACTTCTGCGGGAAGCTGCTCGGCCTGCCGATGGGCGTCGACGTCTGCTACACCAACCACGCCGAGGCCGACCAGGACGACATGGACACGCTGCTGACCCTGCTGGGCGTGGCGGGCACCGCGTTCGTCATCACGGTTCCCGGCGCCGACGACATCATGCTCGGCTATCAGAGCCTGTCGTTTCACGACGCGCTGTATGTGCGAAAAGCGTTGGGGCTGCGGCCCGCACCCGAATTCGAAGCCTGGTTGGCCGGCCTGGGCATGGTCGACGCCGACGGCCGGATCCTGCCCGTCGATCCCGCGACGTCGCCGCTGCGGGCGCTGGCAGCCGGCTGATGAACGACATCTGGGCGCCGCTGCGCGCCGCCACACAGGCGCGCATCGGCCTCGGTCGTGCGGGGGACTCGCTGCCGACCCGGCGCGTCCTGGAATTCCAGGCCGCCCACGCCGCGGCGCGCGACGCCGTCCACGACCCGCTCGACGTCGACGGCCTCACCGAGCGGCTGCGCCACGTCGGCATCGAGGCGCCGCTGCGGGTGTGCAGCCGGGCGAGCTCGCGCGGCGAATACCTGCGCCGGCCCGACCTCGGCCGCAGCCCGGCCGACTTGTCGGGACTGCCAAAAAACAAGGCGGACATCGGGTTTGTCCTCGCCGACGGCCTCTCGCCGCGCGCGCTGACCGATCACGCGGCGGGCATGGTCGACGCGCTGGTCCGCGAATTCGACGGCCGCTACCGGATCGCGCCGCCGGTGATCGCGACCCAGGCGCGCGTCGCGCTCGGCGACCACATCGGTCAAGCCCTGGGCGTCACAACGGTTCTCGTGCTCATCGGGGAGCGCCCGGGCCTGTCGGTCGCCGACAGCCTGGGCATCTACCTGACCCATCGGCCGAAGCCGGGGCTCACCGACGCCGACCGCAACTGCATCTCCAACATCCATCCGCCCGACGGCCTCGACTACCCGACGGCCGCGGCGGTCGCCGCCGCGCTGGTGGCCGGGGCCCGCGAACTCGGCCGCTCGGGGGTCGCCCTCAAAGACACAACGCGAGCAGCAATTGGCGCAGCCCCGCCAACGAGTGCGCCGGAAGAAATAGATCGCAGTACGGCAGGGCCGCGGCCATCGAGCCGGCCAGCGGCCGGAAATCACCCTGCGCCGCACGCGGATTGAGCCAGACCACTAACTCCGCGCGGCGCCGCACCCGGGCCATCGCGTGCGCGAGCACGTCGGGGGGATCGCTGTCCCAGCCGTCCGAGGCGATGATCACCACGGCGCCGCGCAGCGCGTTGCCGTGCGGCGGAGCCAGCAGCCCGTTCACGCTGCGCCCGATGAACGTGCCGCCGTACCGGTCGGCGACCTTGGCGTTGGCCCGCTGCAGCGCCACCTCCGCGGATCGGTGCGCGAGCACCGAAGTGAGCCGGGTGAGCGACGTCGAGAAGGCGAAAACCTCGGGGCGGGTTCCGGCCTGGCGCGACACCGCCCGCATCAGATGCAGGTACACGGTGGCGTACGGCTGCATCGAGCGGCTCACGTCGCAGGCCAGGACGACCCGCCGGGGCCGGCGCCGCGGCCGGGTTCGCGCCAGGACCATCGCTTCCCAGCCGCTCCTGCGCGACGCGTTCATGGTCGCCCGCAGGTCGATCCGCTTGCCGGCGGGGCTGCGCTCGAATCGCCGGCTGCGCCGCCGCGGCCAGCGCGCGACGGTCGCCTCCAGCCAGCCGCCGAGCAGGCGGAGGTCTTGCGCGTCGAAGCGGTCGAACGGTTCGTCGGCCAGCGCGGCGATCCGGCTCGGCAGCACGTCCGGCAGCAGGAGGCTCGGGGGCGCGGTGCCGTCCGGGGCGGCCAGCGTTCGCGTCGCCCACGGCAGGCTCTGGGCGGAAGCGGATGCATCGCCGGCGGGGCGCACGGTGCCGGCCGCGGGTGTCTTGGGGCCCGGCAGCGTCGGGGGTATAGCCTGGTGGCCGGTACCGTCGGGTTCGGCGGCGCCGAAGACGGCCGCGAAGACCGCGTCGAAGGCTCCGAGGTCCTCCATCCGGTTGACCAGCGTCAGCCTGGCCGCCCAGTACAGCGCGGTTGTGTTGTCGGGCACCAGCTTTCGCAGCGCCCGCACGAAGCTCGCCGGGCCGCTGGCGGAGACGTGGACGCCGGCGGCGCGTAGTCGCGCAACCAGTGCCGCCGCGAACGCCGCCAGGTCGACGCCCCGCAACAGCACCGGCGTGCCCACGGGGCGCTAACGCCTCCGGCCGAGCAGCCAGCCCAGCACCAGCCCGGCGAGCACGGCCAGCAGCAGCGGGGCGTATTTCTTGAGCTGGTCGCCCCCGGCGAGCTCGAGCAGGTCGATCGGCTCGGGCTCGGCGGTGGGGGCGGCGTGCCGCGGCTCCGGGATGCGCCCGACCTGCGGGGGCCCCTCCGGGGTGGCCGGGGCCGATAATTCGGGGGCCAGCTTGGCTTCGAGCGACTCGACGAACTGGCCCAGCAGCTTCTCCGACACCTGCTGCAGCATGCCGCTGCCGAACTGGGCCAGTTTGCCGACGATCTTCAGGTCGGTGTCGACGGTGACGTTGGTCTTATCGCCGTCCGCCTGCAGCTGGGCAGTGACCGTCGCGGCCGCGTTGCCGGTGCCGCGCGTCTCCTTGCCCTTGGCGTCGATCACGGCGCGGTACTGGCCGCGGTCCTGCTCGACGAAACGCACCTTGCCGCTGAACTCGCTGGTGACCGGCCCCACCTTGACCTTCACCTTTCCGGAGTAGTCGTCACCCTCGTGGCCGGTGAGCTGCGCGCCCGGCATCAGCGGGATCACCTGCTCCAGGTCGCACAGCACGTCCCAGGCCTGGTAGATGGGCGCGCTGACGGTGAACTGGTTGGCGATCTTCATCCGGGGGGTCCTCTCAGGTGCGGCTGTATTCGATAAACGCTTCGCGAATCAGCGTACGGTCGTCGGGGGTCTTGGCCAGCGCGCCCAGGCTGGCCAGCGCGGCGGGGTCCACCAGGTCGGCGACGCCGAGCGACACCAGGGCGGCGACCCAGTCGATCGTTTCGGCCACACCCGGCGGCTTGTCCAGGTCGAGATCCCTTGCCGCGCCGACGAACTGGGTGACGTGCTCGATCAGCGGGGCCGCGGCGCCCGGGACCGTGCGCCGCACGATCGCGGCGGCCCGCGACGCCTCCGGGTAGTCGATCCAGTGGTACAGGCAGCGGCGGCGCAGCGCGTCGTGCAGGTCGCGACTCCGGTTGGAGGTGAGCACCGCGATGGGCGGGCGCTCGGCGACGAAGGTGCCCAGCTCGGGCACGGTGACGGCGGCTTCGCCGAGGAACTCCAGCAGCAGCGCCTCGAATTCGTCGTCGGCCCGGTCGATCTCGTCGATCAGCAGCACAGGTGGGGTCGGCCCGCGGTGCCGCACGCAGCGCAGGATCGGCCGGTCGACCAGGTAGGCCTCGGTGTACAGGTCGGCCTCGGCGATCTGCGTATGCTGGGCTTCGGCCAGCCGGATGGAGAGCAGCTGACGTTGGTAGTTCCAGTCGTAGAGCGCCTCACCGGCGGTCAGGCCCTCATAGCATTGCAACCGGACCAACGGGGTATTCAGCACGTCCGCAAGGGTTTTCGCGGCCGTGGTCTTGCCGACGCCCGGCTCGCCCTCCAGCAGCAGGGGGCGCCCCAGCGTGACCGCCAGATAGATCGCGGACGCGGTCCCGATGTCCAGCAGGTAGTCCCGCGCGTCGAACCGGGCGATCACGTCGTCGACGTCGCTGAACACCGCAGGCGTCATGCGCCGGCTTTTTCCGCGAACGCCGTGCGGCAGCCCGGGCCGCAGAACCAGTAGTCGGTGCCGGCCAGCCGCAGGTGCTCGGCGGGCGGGCCGATCGGCACGGTCATGCCGCAGACCGGGTCGACCGCCTCGGCGGGGGCACGCTCGGACGCGAGGGGGCGGCCCAGTCCCCCGCGCACGGCCGCGATCAGTTCGGCGCCGATCGACACGGCGATCTCCGCGGGGGTCTTTGCGCCGATGCGCAATCCGACCGGGGTGTGAATGCGGGCCCGCTCGGTGTCGGAGAGTTCGAGCGTGTCCAGGATCGAGGCACCGCGCACCCTGCTGGCGACCAGGCCGATGTAACCGACGCCGGCGTCCAGTGCGGCTCGGATGATTTCGGCTTCCGGCCCGCCGTGGCTGGCGATCACTATGGCGGTGGCGTCAGCGAGATCGCCGGCGCCTCGCCCGGTTTCGTAGCCGAGCACCGCGCACACCTGGGCCAGGGCGTCGGCGATCGGCATCTCGCCGTAGATCCGGATCATCGGCGGCGGCAGCTGCGGCGTCAGGAATATCTCCAGCGACCCGCCGGACAGGCACGGGTTGACGACGACGCAGGCCCCGGGCGCCTCGGGAAAATGGACGTCGCCGTCGGGAAGCACGCGCAGCAGCACGCTTTCGCCCGCTTGCAGCGCGCCCAGCGCGGCCTTGCGGACCGAGTTCTGCGCGCACTGGCCGCCGACGAAGCCCTCGATGGTGCCGTCCGCCAACAGGATCGCCTCGTCACCCGGGTACGCGGAGGCGGGCGGTTGGGCGCGCACCACCGTCGCGCGCACGAACGGCGTGCGCGCGGCCATTAGTTGCTGAGCCCGTTCGCTGATGGCGGTCATCGGCTCGATTGCTCCCTCCTCCTCATCGCTCGTTTCTCGCTCTGCATCGTCGCGTCGCTTAGATCGGCGGCCTCGCTCTGCCCTGCATGGCCTCCCACACCCGCGACGGGGTCAGCGGCATGTCGGCGTGGCGAACCCCGAACGGCGCCAACGCATCCACCACCGCGTTCACCACGGCGGGCGGCGAGCCCACGGTGGCCGATTCGCCGATCCCCTTCGCCCCGATCGGGTGATGCGGCGAGGGCGTCACGGTGTGCCCCGTCTCCAGGTGCGGCACCTCGACCGCGGTCGGGATCAGGTAGTCCATCAGCGATCCGCCGAGGCAGTTGCCGTCGGCGTCGAACGCGATCATCTCCATCAACGCCATGCCGATGCCGTCGACGATCCCGCCGTGCACCTGGCCCTCGATGATCATCGGGTTGATCCGGGTGCCGCAGTCGTCGACGGCCAGGAAGCGCCGCACCTTGACCACCGCGGTACCCGGGTCCACGTCCACCACACAGAAATACGCGCCGTAGGGGTAGGTGAGATTCGACGGGTTGTAGCAGACCTCGGCGTCCAGGCCGCCCTCGATTCCCTCGGGCAGGTCGCCGGCCCCGTGCGCACGCATCGCGATGTCCTGGATCGTCACCGACGCCGACGGGTCGCCCTTGACGTGGAACGAGCCCTTCTCCCATTCCAGGTCGGCGACCGACACCTCGAGCATCCCCGACGCGATGATCTTCGCCTTGTCGCGCACCTTGCGGGCCACCAGCGCCGCGGCCGCGCCCGACACCGGCGTCGATCGGCTGCCGTAAGTGCCCAGCCCGAACGGCGTCTGATCGGTGTCGCCATGCACCACGTCGATGTCGTCGGGCGGGATGCCCAGCTCCTCGGCGACGATCTGCGCGAAGGTGGTCTCGTGTCCCTGGCCCTGGCTCTGAACCGACAGGCGCACAACGGCTTTGCCGGTGGGGTGGACGCGCAGCTCACAGCCGTCGGCCATGCCGAGCCCGAGGATGTCCATGTCCTTGCGCGGGCCCGCGCCGACGGCCTCGGTGAAGAAGGCCATGCCGATGCCCATCAGCTCGCCGCGCGCCCGGCGCTCCTTTTGCTCGGCGCGTAGCGCCTCGTAGCCGATCATGTCCATGGCCTTGCGCATGGTGGCCTCGTAGTCACCCGAGTCGTACACCCAGCCGGTCTTGGTCGTGTACGGAAACTGATCGGGCCGCAACAGGTTTCGCAGTCGCAGCTCTGCCGGGTCCATCTTGAGCTCGAAGGCCAGGCAGTCCACCAGCCGCTCGACGAAGTACACCGCCTCGGTGATCCGGAACGAGCACGCGTAGGCCACCCCGCCGGGCGCCTTGTTGGTGTAGACGGCGGTCATGTGGCAGTAGGCGGCCTCGAGGTCGTAGCTGCCGGTGAACACGCCGAAGAACCCGGCTGGGTACTTCGTCGGTGCCGCCTGGCCGTTGAACGCGCCGTGGTCGGCCAGCACGTTGGACCGCAGCGCCAGGATCTTGCCGTCCTTGGTGGCGGCGATCTCGCCGACCATGATGTAGTCGCGCGCGAAGCTGGTGGAGGTCAGGTTCTCGCTGCGGTCCTCCATCCATTTCACCGGCTTGCCCAGCAGCAGCGAGCCGACGATCGCGCACACGTAGCCGGGGTAGATCGGCACCTTGTTGCCGAAGCCACCGCCGATGTCGGGCGAGATCACCCGGATCTTGTGTTCGGGCAGGCCGGCGACCAACGCGTACAGCGTGCGGTGGGCGTGCGGCGCCTGCGAGGTGGTCCACAGCGTCAGCTTTCCGGTCACCGGGTCCAAATCGGCTACGGCGCCGCAGGTTTCCATCGGCGCCGGGTGCACCCGGGGGTACACGATCTCCTGCTTGACGACGACGTCGGCGTGCGCGAACGCCGCCTCGGTGGCCGCGGCGTCACCGGTTTCCCAGTCGAAGATGTGGTTGTCTTTCTTGTTCTCGAGATCCGTGCGGATCACTGGCGCCGACGGATCCAGCGCCCGTCGGACATCGACGACGGGATCCAGGGGGTCGTAGTCGACGTCGATCAGCTCGAGCGCGTCGCGCGCCGAATACCGGTCCTCGGCAACGACGAACGCCACCTCCTGCCCCTGGAACCGCACCTTGTCGGTGGCCAGCACCGCCTGCACGTCGTTGGACAGCGTCGGCATCCAGGCCAGGCCCTTCTCGGCCAGGTCCGCGCCCGTGACGACCGCCTTGACCTTCGGGTGCGCCAGCGCCGCGGTCACGTCGATGCTCGCGATGCGGGCGTGCGCGTACGGCGAGCGCAGGATGGCCAGGTGCAGCATGCCGGGCAGCGCCACGTCGTCGACGTAGGTGCCGCGGCCGCGGATGAAGCGGGGGTCCTCCTTGCGCAGCATCCGGCCGTGTCCGCAAGGCTTTTGGTCGTTGTCGGCGGTGTCTTCGGGTGAAGGAGGGCGAGACTCGATGGTGGTCATGACGTGGCCTCCGCGGAGCTGTGCTGTGCGGCCCACTGGATGGACCGCACGATCGTGGTGTATCCGGTACACCGGCAGATCTGCCCGGAGATCGCCTCGCGGATGGTCTGCTCGTCGGGATCGGGATCGCGGTCGAGCAGGGCGCGGGCGGTGATCATCATTCCCGGTGTGCAGAAGCCGCATTGCAGCCCGTGACAGCGCATGAACCCTTCCTGCACGGGGTCGAGCCGGCCGTTCACCGCGAGCCCTTCGACGGTCCGGACGCTGTGCCCGGAGGCCATCACGGCCAGCATGGTGCAGGACTTCACCGGCACCCCGTCGACGTCGACGACGCACGTGCCGCAGTTGCTGGTGTCGCAACCCCAGTGGGTTCCGGTGAGCCGCAGCTGATCCCGCAGGAAGTGCACGAGCAGCGTCCGGGGTTCGACCTCGGCGGTCACCTGCTCGCCGTTGACCGTCATGTTCACCTGCATGCTAGTTACCCCTTTGGTCGCGCACCCGTTGCGCAGAGGTGCGCAGCGTGCGGATGGTCAGTTCGGAGGCCAGGTGCCGCTTGTATTCGGCGCTGCCGCGGACATCGGTGGCCGGGTCACACGCCTGCGCGGCACGCCGGCCCGCGTCGGCGAAGACACTCTCGCTGGCCGGTTGGCCGACCAGCGCGGCCGACAGCTCGGCCAGGCCGCCGGGATCGGAGTTCACCGCCGTCAGGTCGACGCGCGCGGCCGCGATCTCATCGCCGTCCAGGGTCAGCGCCGCCCCCGCGGCCGCGACCGCCCAGTCGCCCACCCGGCGCTCCACCTTGGCGTAAGCGCTGGAGCTGTCGTGCCGCATCGGGATCCGGATCTCGATCAGGATCTCGTTGGGGGCCAACGTGGTCTCGTACGGGCCGGCCAGGAAGTCATCGATCCCGATCTCGCGTTCACCGGACGGGCCCCGGGCGAGGCACACCGCGTCCAGCACCGTGCATACCGTCGACAGGTCCTCGGCCGGATCCGCCTGGCACAGCGAGCCGCCGAGGGTGCCGCGGTTGCGCACCACCGGGTCGGCGATCACGCGCTCGGCGTCCCGGAAGATCGGGCAGACGGCGGCCAGGGTGTCGGACTCCAAAATCTCCCGGTGCCGGGTCATCGCGCCGATGCGCACCAGCGTCGGATCGGTGATCACGTATCCGAGCTCGAGCGCGAGGTCGTTGATGTCGACGAGGTACTCGGGGTTGGCGATGCGCAGCTTCATCATCGGCAGCAGGCTGTGGCCGCCAGCGACGACGCGCGCCCCCTCCCCCAACCGATCCAGCAATCCGATGGCGTGGTCGACGCTGGTCGCACGTTCGTATTCGAAGGGTCCGGGTACTTGCATGCGCCACAGTGTCAGCCCCCCTGACAGGGGCGTCAATAGCGAGTTAAGTAATCCCTGAACTCGCCGTGAAGTCGTCGTCTACCTGCGCGTCGTGGTGGATCCGGCCGACGATATGGGCCAGGGGCCGGCCCCCACCGCCCCAGCGCTTGGCGATGATGTCGGCGGCGATCGACACCGCGGTCTCCTCGGGGGTGCGCGCGCCGAGGTCCAGACCGATCGGGCTGTACAGCCGGCTGAGCTCGGCGTCGGTCAGCCCGGCGGCCTTGAGCCGGTGCATCCGGTCGTCGTGGGTGCGGCGCGACCCCATCGCCCCGACGTAGCCGACCTCGGGTAGGCGCAGCGCCACCTCGAGCACCGGCACGTCGAACTTGGGGTCGTGGGTCAGCACGCAGATCACCGTGTCGCGGTCGATGGCGCCCGCCTCGGCCTGGGCGGCGAGATAGCGGTGGGGCCAGTCGACTACGACGTCGTCGGCCGTGGGGAACCGCGCCCGGGTGGCGAACACGGGGCGGGCGTCGCACACGGTGACGCGGTAGCCGAGGAACGAGCCCTGCCGCGCGAGCGCCGCGGCGAAATCGATCGCCCCGAACACCAGCATCCGCGGCGGCGGCGCGTAGCTGGACACGAAGACCTCCATGCCGTCGCCCAGCCGCTGCCCGTCGGGCCCGTACTTGAGCACCTCGCTGCGGCCGAGCGCGAGCAGGCCGCGCGCATCGTCGGCGACGGCGGCGTCGGCGCGCGCCGAACCGAGCGACCCCGCCATCCCGTCGGGCCGGATCACGACCCGCCGGCCGATCCAGCCCGGGTCGGGGTGGGCGATGACGGTGGCGGTCGCCACCGCGCGACGCTCGGCGATGTCGTCGGCCACCGCGCTCAGGTCGGGAAACGACGCGCGGGAGATCGGCTCGACGAACACGTCGATGACGCCGCCGCACGTCAGGCCGACGGCGAACGCGTCGTCGTCGCTGACGCCGTAGCGTTCCAGCCGCGGGGCGCCCGTCTTCACCGCCTCGGTGGCGAGGTCATAGACCGACCCTTCCACGCAGCCGCCCGACACGGACCCGGTGACCGAGCCGTCCGGCGCGACGATCATCGCGGCCCCCGGCGGGCGCGGCGCGGACCGGAAGGTGCGCACCACCGTGCCGAGCCCCGCGGTGTCGCCGGCGCGCCAGATCGACATCAGCTGGGCAAGCACGTCACGCACCCTTTTAAATTAGGCTGACTCCATGACCCCGGCTCAACTTCGGGCCTTTTCGGCGGTTGTTCGCCTCGGCTCGGTGCGGGCGGCGGCCGCAGAGCTGGGTGTTTCCGACGCCGGCGTCTCGATGCTCGTGACGGCGCTACGCAAGGAGCTCGACGACCCGCTGTTCACCCGGACCGGCGCCGGGTTGGCGTTCACGCCCGGCGGGCTGCGGCTGGCCAGCCGCGCGGTCGAAATCCTGGGTCTGCAACAGCAAACCGCCATCGAGGTCACCGAGGCCGCCCACGGGCGCCGGTTGCTGCGCATCGCCGCGTCCACCGCGTTCGCCGAACACGCCGCGCCCGGGCTGATCGAGCTCTTCTCGTCGCGCGCCGACGACCTGTCGGTCGAGTTGAGCGTGCATCCCACGAGCCGGTTTCGCGACCTGATCTGCTCGCGCGCGGTGGACATCGCGATCGGCCCGGCCAGCGAAAGTTCGATCGGCGCGGACGATGCGCTGTTCGTCCGGCCCTTTCTGAAGTATCAGATCATCACCGTCGCCGCGCCCAAAAGCCCCCTGGCGCTTGGCGTTCCGATCCCCGCGTTGCTGCGTCAGCAGCAATGGATGCTGGGCCCGTCGGCGGGCGGCGTGGACGGCGAGATCGCAACCATGTTGCGCGACTTGGTAATTCCGGAATCCCAGCAGCGAATCTTCCAGAGCGACGCGGCCGCCCTCGAGGAGGTGCAGCGGGTCGGCGGGGTCACATTGACCATCGGATTCGCTGTCGCCAAGGACCTTGCCGCCGGGCGGCTGACGCACGTGCACGGTCCGGGCCTGGACCGGTCGGGCGAGTGGTGCGTGGCGACGTTGGCGCCGTCGGCCCGTCAGCCCGCCGTCTCCGAGTTGGTCCGGTTCATCACCACCCCGCGCTGCACGCAGGCGATGATCCGCGGGTCCGGCGTGGGCGTCACCCGGTTCCGCCCGAAGGTGCACGTGACGCTGTGGAGCTGAACGGATTTGGGCCCAGCTGTCACAGCAGCACCAGTCTCCGGACTGCGTGTGCTCGTGGATTTCGATATCGCGGGCGATATCAGATTGCAGGACGAGTGGCCAACGCTCAACGCGTGTGAATCGTTGGCTTTGAGTGTGCGCCCACGGCGGCGACACGCCGAGAATTCCCGCCCTCAGCGCACGCTCGACGCGGAACGCGGAAACAGACGGCCGTCAGCTACCAGGCCTGGGTCAGGTCCCCGTGCTGCCGGATCCAGGCGTGCATCGCGATCCCGGCGGCCACGCCGGCGTTGATGCTGCGGGTCGAGCCGAACTGGGCGATGGACACAGTGGTCGCCGCGCCCGCCCGGATGTCATCGGTGATGCCCGGACCCTCCTGGCCGAACACCAGCAGGCACTCCCGCGGCAGCGTGGCCTCCTCGAGCCGGGCCGCCCCCGGCACGTTGTCCACCGCGACCACTGTCAGCCCGGCACCGACAGCGAAGTCGAGCAGCTCGGCGGTGCTGTCGTGGTGGCGCAGCCGCTGATAGCGGTCGGTGACCATGGCACCGCGGCGATTCCAGCGCCGCCGGCCCACGATGTGCACGGTGTGCACCGCGAAGGAATTGGCGGTGCGCACCACCGAGCCGATGTTGGCGTCGTAGCCGAAGTTCTCGATCGCCACATGCAACGGGTGCCGCCGCCGATCGATGTCGGCGATGATCGCCTCCCGCGTCCAGTACCGGTACGCGTCGACGACGTTGCGAGTGTCGCCCTCGCGCAACAGAACCGGGTCATACCGCGGGTCGTCGGGCAGCTCGCCCGGCCACGGCCCCACCCCGGCGGCGGGTGCGGCCCACTCGGTCGGTCCCGGATCGGTCATCGCGGCGTCCACACCCCGGCGTGGGTGCCGTCGACGGCGACCGTGGCGTAGAGCAGCGCCTCGTTGATCTCGCCCTGGGTGCACAGCGACGCGCTGACGTGCACCGCGTCCAGCGAGGAGTCGGGCAGGATCAGCACCGACGACCCGTAGGCCGCGCACGCCGGGTTCAGTCCGGCGCCGGGCAGGGTCGGCGATGCGAGCAGCATCAGCGGGCCACCGCGTTTGGCGGAGTCGTCGCGGTACCGGGCCGCGAGCCCGTCGGCCTCCAGACCCAGCAGCATGTAGCCGTTCCCGTTGAACGCCGCGGGATCGCCGAGCTGCGCCTTGGTCACCGGGGCGCCGTCGGCGCGCCAGGCCGACAGGCTGACGGTCTTGACCGCCAGGCCGGTGTCGTTGGCGTTGGTGGGCATCAGCCCCACCGGGAACGCGGCCGGGTAGGCCGCCGAGGTGTTGGGGATCCGGTCGCGCGGCGAGTAGCTGTACACGCCGCGGACCTGGCTGCGATCCTTCAGCGGCCCAAGGCAAACCGTCCCGGCGAGCCGGTCGCCCGAAGCCGACAGCGGCGAGCGGACATCGGGCGCCTTGCCCGTCGGCCGGTCGCAGCTGCCCAGCGCGTTGGACTCCATCGGGTGCGACAGCGCGCCGTAGAGCCCGAACCGGATGTCCTCGGGTTTGGCGTGCGGCGCGTGCGGGTCGGCCGCGGACGCGTCGACGTCGATCAGCACGTAGTCGCCCTCCCAGCGCAGGTTCGCCACCGTCATGTTCCAGCCCAGCAGGGAAAGCGATTCCCCGAGCCGCGCGCCCTGGGCGCCGTAGGGGCGAACCGGAGGGCTGGCGCCCGAGCAGCCCGTCAGAAGGGCCAGGGCGCAGGCCGCTACCGCGAGGAGGGGCGCACGGCGATGCAACCTAGCCCAGCCCCAGATCGGCAAGGCCCAGCACGCTGCGGTACGGCAGGCCTTCGGCCTCGATGGCCTCGGCGGCGCCGGTGGACCGGTCCACGACCGTGGCTACGCCGACGACCTCCCCGCCCGCCTCTTGGACGGCGCGCACGGCCGTCAGCGCCGACGCGCCCGTGGTGCTGGTGTCCTCGACGACCAGCACCCGCTTACCGGACACCTCGGATCCCTCGATAAGGCGTTGCAGCCCATGCGTTTTCGCGGACTTTCGCACCACGAACGCGTCGATCGGACGGCCCGGCGCGTGCATGATGGCCGTGGCCACCGGGTCGGCGCCCAGGGTCAGC
>NZ_LZJZ01000127.1 GCF_001667585.1 Mycobacterium sp. E2733 | reverse complement strand
TGCGTAGTGATCTGGATCCCGACCTCGATGTGGTCATCGAGGCCGCGGCGGCCGCGCTGGCGATGTCGGACATCGCCTTGGCCGAGGAGCTGGCGCGATTCGCGGTCGATCGCGGCGGCGGCCTGGCGGCCGCGATCGTGCTCGCCGAGGCGGTGAGTTGGCAGGGCCGCGCCGACGAGGCCGAGATGGTGCTCGCCGACGCCGACCCCGAAGGCGCCGACGAGTCGCTGACCGTGCGCTGGGGCTGTGTGCGTAGTGCGAACCTGTTCTGGGGTTGCGGAGACCTCGAAAGCGCCTGGCGCGTGCTCGGCGAGGTGAAGAAGCGCATTACCTCGGAGGCGGGCATCCATCTGGTCAACACGCTAGAAATGTCACTCGGGTTCTACTCTGGTGACGTCGCGACGACGCTGGAGATCGGGCCCGGCTTGTGTGAGTCCGATTTGTTGCCGATGGCGACCGTGTGGGCGGCCGTCCCGACGTGCGATGCCCTCGCGGTCGCAGGGCGATCGAGCGAAGTTCATCGGATAGCCGACGCCGGGTTGCGCGCCGCTGCGCTCGGCGACCTGGGACTGCTTCGGTTCAACATCGGGATCGCCGAAGTCATGGCCGACACGGCCGCCGGTGACTATCCGGCGGCCGAGCGTGTCTTGAAGCGTTACGCCGCCATGGCCGCGGGCATACCCGAGGCAGACGCCATGGTGCAGGCGATGCTGGGATTGATACACGTGTCCCGCGGCGTTCTACCCGAGGCGCGAGCCGCATTCGAAGAATCGAAAGCGATCCTCTCACATGGTTTTCCATTGCCCTGGTTGGCCCTGGTGGCCGCGTGGCAGACCCAAGTCGAGGCCGGGCAAGGAGACAGTGCGGCCGCCGCCGCCGCGTTGGACAGTGCGGAGAAAGCCTACGGGCCGCAGGTCGCGGTGTTCTTGCCAGAACTCGAGCTCGCCCGGGCCTGGGAACGTGCCTCCTTCGGCGAGATGACGGCCGCTCGAACGCATGTGATGCAAGCGGTTCAGATCGCGGAAAACGCTGGGATGCACGCGGTCGAGTTGCGCGCGCGCCATACCGCCGTCCGCTTCGGCGATCCTTCGCACGCCGCGCGGCTGGAGAAACTGGCCAAGATCCTGAACACGCCGTTGGCCGAAGCGGTCGCCGCCCATGCCCGCGCGCTGGCCAAACACGATGCCGGTCTGGTCGACGCCGCGGCCCGTCGGTTCGCCGAACTCGGTGCACTGGCCCTGGCCGCGGACGCGTCGGCGCAGGCGGCCGGCGAATATGCCCGCCGAGGCGACCGCGCCAAGAAATTTGAGTCGCTTCTGCAGACCTGCTCTCTTGCGGGGCGCTGCGGACTTCGTTCACCAGCGGTCAAGGCCGCGGCGCGTCCCCTACCGTTCAGCAGTCGTGAGCGCCAGATTGCGATGCTGGTCGTCACCGGTTTGTCCAACCGCCAGATCGCCGAGCAATTGGTGGTCTCGGTGCGAACGGTGGAGGGACACCTTTACCGCCTCTTCGCCAAACTCGGCATCAGCAATCGCGACCAGCTGATCAGCCTATTGAGTCGGGATCCGTTCGGCGGGAAATTGTTAGGGCTTCGCGCCGCAACCTGAGGTTCCGCTGTGCGCCACTTAAGTGCGCAAATACTCACTGCCTTGCCTTGTTGCGCGAATCTTTAGGTCCTTACACGCAACGCACGCGCGGCCCCTACTCGATCTCGGCGCTCCAGCCACGCTACCTCAGGTGAATTCGCCGATTGCCCGGTCAAACGACCATACCCTCGGCCACATGACGTCTACTCGGGAGGGCTTGGCCGCGCGTCGGCTTCGCACTGACCTGGAACGACAATTACGGCCGTGGTGGTTCGCCACCCACACCCGGTCGGGAGCGTTGTTGACGGTCTGCCCCTGGTGCCGCGGCCCCGCCAAGGACCATCCGCTCGACATCCGGGAGGTCCCGCCGGATCTGGTGCCCCAGTACGGGCCCGGCCCGATCGAAGTGCGGTTGTGTACAGGGCGACGCACAGGGGCGAATCCAGGGTGATGGTGCGATGGTCTGCCGCACACGGCAGTCCGGCAAGCAGATCACAGAGCGTCCTTTCTCAGGGGCGCCGGGGTTCTCGCCGCGCAGCACTTGCGGTCTTTCCACCCCGCCGGCTTTCTACTGCGGCAGCGCCACTCAGATGGTTCACCGGCATCGGGCGCTGGAACCCCTTGCCGCAGTCGGCCATCGAACAAGAAGAGTTTCGGTCGCGGAGATCTGAAGAAACTCACAGACGGTAGGGAGGAGGTGTAGGCGTCTGATGGAGCGGGATAGTGAGTGTGCGTGGTCGATAGTGGCGCGTGATGGTGAGTTTCGTCGTGCGTTGGCAGCGTTGCGGGATG
>NZ_LZJZ01000126.1 GCF_001667585.1 Mycobacterium sp. E2733 | reverse complement strand
GCATCGCTGGGGGAATCGGTGGCGTCGGGGCCGTACTTCAAGATTGTCCTGTCCAATCTGCTGCCGTATTGGATCTTGCAGCCGTTCGTCGACGCCGCCTTCAAGAAGCGCGGCATCGACCCGGAGAACTTCTGGCGCAGCGCCGGGCTGCCCGAGTTCCGCTGGCCCGACCCCAACGGCACCCGGTTCCCCAACGGCGCGCCGCCGCCCGCGCCTCCGGTGCGCGAAGGCACACCAGATCACCCGGGACCGGCCGTCCCGCCCGGAACGGCGTGTTCCTACGCCCCACCGGCCGACACGCTGCCGCGGCCGTGGAACCCGTTGCCGTGCACGGGTGTAGACGTCGGACCGTTCGGCGGGAGCTTCCCGGCGCCGATCGACGTAGCCGCGTCGCCGCCGAACCCGAACGGCCTGCCACCATCACCGGGCATCCCGATCGCCGCGCGCCCCGGCGAGGCGCCGCCAGATGTCCCGGGCACGCCGGCGCCGCTGCCCATCCAGGCGCCGCCGGGCGCGCGCACCGAGAACCTGCAACCCGCCGGCCCCACCCCGCCACCGTCGACGCTCGCGCCCGGGCTACCCCCGGGGCCGCCCGCGCCGCCAGGGCCCGGGCCTCAGCTGCCCGCCCCGTTCATCAACCCGGGCGGCACGGGAGGCAGCGGCATCACGGGAGGTA
>NZ_LZJZ01000125.1 GCF_001667585.1 Mycobacterium sp. E2733 | reverse complement strand
CGCCACGCTGGGCGCTCAGGCGGTCGACGGATTCCGCACCTACCACGTGATGAACCCGCACGACGACGGCATCGGACTCGATGAGTACGTCGACTGGCTCATCGAGGCCGGTTACCCGATACAGCGCATCGGCGATTTCGCGGAGTGGTTGCAGCGGTTCGAAACCGCCCTGCGTGCCCTGCCGGACCGACAGCGCCGGCACTCGGTCCAGGATGTGTTGCAGTTCGTGTTACAGACTTCCGAACAGTTGCAGCCCCCCGAGCCGAGCCGCGGGTCCTACGCGCCGACCGACCGCTTCCGCGCCGCGGTCCAAGAGGCCAAAATCGGCCCCGACCATGACATCCCGCACGTGACGGCGCCGGTAATCATCAAGTACGCCACCGACCTGCGGCTGCTCGGACTGCTCTAGCGCATGCACGTTTTCAGCGAATACCGTTGCCTGCCAAAGGCTTCCGCGCCGACGCGATCACGTAGTCGGAGAAGCCGGTCGATCGTTCCCACAGCGATACGCCGCGGCATTGCGCACGATCGTCGTCCGTCACCTCCACGACCACTTCATTCATTTTTTTCTTTGCCTGAATGCGCTGCCGGGTGTACTTGGCCATGCCCGGGTAAACATCTTCCCGGATCGATTCCACCAACACATCCTCGAAGCCCGCGGCGGCCAGCCGTCGCGGATATTCCTGCCGGTCGTAGTAATTGGCTTTTGGAATGTGTCCGTACTTTCGGCCGAACGCGGTCGCCGGGCCGGATTTCTTGCCCGGTTTGGGAAGCATGTCGGTGAGTGCAATGGTTCCTCCGGGCTTGAGGACGCGAAACGCTTCGCGGATGAATTGATCGCGGGTGTCGAAGTGGAATGCGCATTCCAGGGCCAAGACTTTTTCGAACGACACGTCAGGGAAATCCATTGCGGTCGCGGAGCCGAGCCGGACGTCGATTTGTCTCTCCAGCCCCCGCTCGGCGACGCGGTCCCGGGCCATGTCGACGTGGACCGGTGTGATGTCGATTCCCGTGATGTGAAAAACCTTGAAGCGCTCGAGAAGAACAAAATCCTGCTCTCCGAAACCGACTCCGACGTCGAGCACCCTATCGGTCGGTTCCAGCCCGGCCCGCGTGCCCAGGAGTTCCACCATCGCAACGCAAGCATCGGGATAGGTGCGGGCGACTTTCCAGTAGCCGAGGTTTAGCCACAGCGGCTTGGACTTATCGACGTACCCCTCGTTCATGAAATCGATGACATCGTCGCCGATCATCGTGTAGTAAGCCGCGGCGTCTTTTTGCCGCATCAAGCCATAGGACTGGGAAAGTGTCCGGAACGCCCGGGAGATCGCAGAGCCATTTCCGCGCATTGTCTTCCCTTCGGGAAACCGGTATTTCATGGTAGCGCGGCGCCCCGGCACGGCGACCCGGATGGAAAACTTCAGCCGCGACGGATTGCGCGCAAAACTCGGCCGATCGGTGCGGCCATGGTCCATGATGGTCTCCGTGGACACCAGCGCCCACGACATCGCGAACATGCCCCGGGGCGGGCCGAACGCCTCCCGGCTCGACCGTCGATTGCAGACCGACCGACTCGAATACCTTGACCGCGACGACGTCGACGAGCTGAAGCAAAAGGTCATCCGGGCACTCGACCGCGCCGGACGGCGACGGTTCCGGGGCGCTCATCAGAAGTTGGCCAAGATCGTGCTGGCCGAGGTGGCCGACATCCCCGCTCCGAAGATTCTCGAGCTGGGGGCCGGCCTCGGCGGGCTGTCGAGCAAGGTCCTCGAGATGCACCCCACCGCACACGTGACGGTCACTGACGTCGACCCCGCATTCGTGGCCGCCGTCGCCGCCGGTGATCTCGGCAGCCACCCACGGGCCACGGTGCGGGAGATGGACGCCACCGCGATCGACGCCCCGGACGGGCAGTACGACCTCGCGGTGTTCGCGATGTCGTTACACCACCTGCCGCCCGTGCCGGCGGCCCGGGTATTCGCCGAAGGAACCCGGGTCGCGAAAAAGTTGTTGATCATCGACCTCCCCAGGCCACCGGCCGCGCTGCACTCGGTGGTGCTGGCGGCGACCTGGCCCTTCACCAAGGTGAGCCCGCTGGCACACGACGGTTTCATCAGCCAGTTACGCACCTACAGCCCGTCGGCGCTGAGTGCACTCGCCCATTTCGCCGACCCGGCAATCACCGTCGAATTCCCCAACCAACGGTTGGGCCCGACGGTGGCGGTTGCCAGTCGCGGTCCCGGCTCCGCCTAACTTTCCAGTTCCCGCTTCAGGTTGGCCAGGACCTCGCCCTGAATTCTTTTCAATCCCAACGGCGCAAAAGTCTTCTCGAAGAAGCCCTTGACACCGCCCGCGCCGGTCCAGGTGGTCTTCACGGTGACGCTGGACCCCGGTCCGGCGGGGGCCACCGTCCAGGTGATGATCATCGACGAGTTGGCGTCCTTCTCGATGACGGAGTGGCCGGCGACGTCGACGTTGACCTGCACGTCGCGGACGCGAGACTTGGTGGCCTGCAGCTTCCACTTGGCGACCGTGCCCGCACCCTGGCCGCCCTCCACCACCTGGTACTCGCTGTACTGCGGGGACAGAATCTTCGGGCGCACCTGCTGATAGTCCGCGACGGCCGCGAGGGTGGCGGCCGGCTCGGCGTTGACCAAAATCGTGCTGGCAGCACTCACCTGTCCCAAGACAACTCCTGAAGCTATGCCGCCCGCGCGCGGGTGCACGGGCTGTGGTCGAAGACTAGGGTATATGTGGTGCCTGTCCCTGGATCTGCACTATCGGCGCACAAGGCGGGCGTTGACCGGTTGATGGCGAGTTATCGATCCATCCCCGCAACGTCCGCCGTCAGGCTCGCCAAGCCGACCTCAAACCTGTTCCGCGCCCGCACCAAACGCGACGCTCCCGGCCTGGACACGTCGGGGTTGACCGGCGTGCTGAGCGTCGATCCGGAAGCCCACACCGCCGACGTAGCGGGCATGTGCACCTATGAGGATCTGGTGGCCGCGACGCTGCCTTACGGACTCTCGCCACTGGTCGTCCCGCAATTGAAGACCATCACGCTCGGCGGCGCAGTCAGCGGCCTGGGTATCGAGTCGGCGTCGTTTCGCAACGGGCTGCCGCACGAATCGGTGCTGGAGATGGACATCCTCACCGGCGCCGGCGAGCTGCTCACCGCGTCGCGCACCCAGCATCCCGACCTGTTCCGCGCCTTCCCCAATTCCTATGGGACGCTGGGGTATTCAACGCGGCTGCGAATAGAGCTGGAGCCCGTTGCGCCATTTGTCGCGTTGCGGCACGTCCGGTTCCGCTCGCTGCCCGCACTGATCGCGGCGATGGAACGCATCATCGATACCGGCGGGCAGGGCGGCACGCCGGTCGACTATCTCGACGGGGTGGTGTTCAGCGCCGACGAAAGCTACCTGTGCGTGGGCCGGCGAACCACCACCCCGGGACCGGTCAGCGACTACACCGGGAACGACATCTACTACCAGTCGATCCGGCACGACTCCCCCGGCTCGGAAGCCACCAAGGACGACCGGCTGACGATCCACGACTATTTCTGGCGCTGGGACACCGACTGGTTCTGGTGTTCGCGCGCGTTCGGTGCGCAGAACCCGCGGCTGCGGCGCTGGTGGCCACGCCGCTACCGGCGCAGCAGCGTCTACTCGAAGCTCGTCGCCATGGACCAGCGCTTCGGCGTCGCCGACCGGATCGAGAAACGCCACGGCCGTCCCCCGCGTGAGCGGGTGGTCCAGGACGTCGAAGTGCCGGTCGAACGGACCTGCGCGTTCCTGGATTGGTTCCTGGAGAACGTGCCCATCACCCCGATCTGGCTGTGCCCGCTGCGGCTGCGCGATCACGAGGGCTGGCCGCTGTATCCGATGCGGCCGGACCACACCTACGTCAACATCGGCTTCTGGTCTTCGGTGCCGGCGGGCGCCACGGAAGGTGCTACCAACCGGACGATCGAGGCGAAGGTGAGCGAGCTCGACGGGCACAAGTCGCTGTATTCGGACTCCTACTACACCCGCGAGGAATTCGACGAGCTGTACGGCGGCGAGGCTTACAACACGGTCAAGAAAACCTACGACCCCGATTCCCGGCTACTCGACCTCTACGCAAAGGCGGTGCAACGGCGATGACTTCCATAAGCGAGACCAAAGAACCCCGGCGCGCCACGGCCGGAAAACTCAGCATGGCGGAGATCCTGGAGATCTTCGCCGCCACCGGGCGGCACCCGCTGAAGTTCACCGCCTACGACGGCAGCACCGCGGGCAGCGCGGACGCCGAACTGGGCCTGGATCTGCGGACCCCGCGCGGCGCCACCTACCTGGCCACCGCCCCCGGCGAACTCGGTCTCGCCCGCGCTTACGTGGCGGGCGACCTGGACCTGTACGGCGTGCACCCCGGTGACCCCTACCAGCTGCTCAAGACGCTGACCGACCGCGTCCAATTCAAGCGGCCGCCGGCGCGGGTGCTCGCCCACGTCGTGCGCTCGATGGGGCTGGAGCGGCTGGTGCCGGTCGCCCCGCCACCGCAGGAGACGCCGCCGCGGTGGCGGCGGATCGCCGACGGGCTGATGCACACCAAGACCCGAGACGCCGAGGCCATCCACCATCACTACGACGTCTCCAACACCTTCTACGAATGGGTGCTCGGCCCGTCGATGACGTACACGTGCGCGGTCTACCCCGACGCCGACGCCACGCTGGAAGAGGCCCAGGAGAACAAGTACCGGCTGGTCTTCGAGAAGCTGGCGCTGCAGCCCGGCGATCGGTTGCTCGACGTCGGCTGCGGTTGGGGCGGCATGGCGCGCTTTGCCGCGCGGCGCGGCGTCCGGGTGATCGGCGCCACCCTGTCGGGCGAACAGGCGAAGTGGGCGCAACGGGCGATCGAAGCCGAAGGGCTGTCGGACCTCGCCGAGGTCCGGCATTCCGACTACCGCGACATCCGCGAAGGCGGGTTCGACGCCGTGTCCTCGATCGGGTTGACCGAACACATCGGCGTGAAGAACTACCCGGCCTACTTCGGGTTCCTGAAGTCGAAGTTGCGCACCGGCGGGCTGCTGCTCAACCACTGCATCACCCGCCACGACAACAAGTCGACGTCCTTCGCGGGCGGTTTCACCGACCGGTATGTCTTCCCGGACGGGGAGCTGACCGGCTCGGGACGCATCATCACCGACGTCCAGGACGTCGGTTTCGAGGTGCTGCACGAGGAGAACTTCCGTCATCACTACGCGATGACGCTGCGCGACTGGTGCCGTAACCTGGTCGAGCACTGGGACGAAGCGGTCGACGAGGTCGGCCTGGCCACCGCCAAGGTGTGGGGGCTGTACATGGCGGCCTCGCGGGTGGCCTTCGAGCAGAACAACCTGCAGCTGCACCACGTGCTGGCGGCCAACGTCGACGCCCGGGGCTGCGACCACCTGCCGCTGCGGCCCTGGTGGACGCCCTAGGCCCTCTGGCGGCGACCCGCCGCGCCCGGCTTGGCCGCGTTTGCGATCGCCGCTAAGCGTTGTCGATCCGGCGGGCGCCCAGCTCGTTCTGTAACAACTCGAGCGCGACCTCCTCGGGGTCGCGGCGCGGCGCGGACGACACGGCGCGGCCGGCTTCGGCGAGCATGTGCTCCTCTTCGTCGCGCTGTGCGACGTCGGGCGGGGGATCCGCGGCCGTCGGTGTCGTCGGGGGTGACTCGACCGGCGCGGCGGCGCCCACCTCGCACCGCACGCGCCAGTTGACGCCCAGCGCATCTTTGAGCGCTTCGGCGATGACGTCGGCATTGCGCTGTTCGCACAGCCGCTTGGCCAGCGGCGCCGACGAATGCGTCAGCACCAGCGTGTTTCCCTCTAGCGCGCGGACGGTGGCGCCCGCCAGCATCACCTCCGTGGTGCGGCTGCGCTGACGCACCTTGTCGCGCACCGTCGGCCACATGGTTCGCACGGCGGCCGCGTTGAGTTCACCGGGCGCGGCCGATTCGGGGACCGGCGCGGCGGCCGGTTCGGGCGCCGGCGGTGCCGGGACCGGTTCGGGGACCGCCTCCGGCTTGGGGACGGGCGGAGCGGACCTGGGGGGGG
>NZ_LZJZ01000124.1 GCF_001667585.1 Mycobacterium sp. E2733 | reverse complement strand
ACTTTGAGGAACCCAAGCGCGGTATCCGCGTGCCCATCGACGTCACGGGGGATCAGAACCGCGACGCCAGCATCGGCTGGTACATTCCCGCCAACGGCGACATCCACCTTGGCGCGGCCACCGCGGGGAATCGCCGCCGACGACCCGGAGGCATTGCTAATCGCACCCGCATGCCTGGCTCTAATCACCGGTGCGCACATATTCTTCGTCGAAATTCTTGCTGGTGCAGGCCGAGCCGGTCGATTCCTGGCGACCGTGCCCGGTCAGCCGCGTGATCGGATCCTGCGGCGGGGACGGCAGCGGAAACGCCGCGCTTCGTTTCACGTGCGACGTGCCGCCCCTGGGACACGGGGCGTCGTACTCGGCGTCCTCACTCCACGTCCGGCCGGCGAACACCAGAGCCGTGTCAGCGGTGGGGCCGGTGAAATAGCTCATGCACCGGTCGCCGGTGCGCAGACAGTCGGTACGGACCACCATGTCGTACTCGTGGCGAGAGCCGGTCGCAAAGGTAACCGTGTCGTGGTAGTGACCGTGCAGCGCTTCGGCCGGCGACACCACCCGCGGTGGCTGGCCGGCCGGGTCGGGAAGGCTGGTGAGGTCGATGTCGCCGGTGCGGGTGAAGCTCACGGCCCGCTGGAGGTCGCAGCCGGTGCTGGAGGTCGAGGTGTAGTCGCCGGTCAGGGCGCCGTCGGGCTGGGGTTGCAAAATGAACACCTCCCAGAATTCGGCGGGCGCGTTATCGCATGTTCCCGGGCCGAGGCCGACGGCCAGCCAGCGCCCGCCGACCTCGTCGAACACCAACGTCGACACGGAGGTGGTGCCGCCGCTGCGGCGTGCCGCGGTGGCCACGCACCCGCCGGGGCGGCACACCGAGCGCACCCGCCAGGATTCCGTTGCCGGCGCCGCATCCCTATAAGGTCTCCCGTCGAAATGGGTCTCGGGGGCGAAGTCGGCGGTGAAGATTCCGGTGAACGGACCCGTATTCGGCGGCGGGGTGGTCGGCGCGGTGGCGGTCGGCGCGGCCGGGGTCGCCTTGTGGTGGTGGGAGGCGTTGACGGCGGCGAAGACACCGCCCGCGATGAGTACCGCGATCACCAGCAGCGCGGGAATCACGACGTTCGGGCGCCGCCACCTCGGCCGCTGCGGGGTGGGCGTTACCTGGGGCAGCGGTGGTGCCCCCCATGGTGGTGGCAGGACGGGTGCGGCCCCGATCGGGGCGAGTTGGGTGTCGTAGCCCTGGATGCGGCCCGCGGTGGGCTGACCGGGCCAGACCGGTGGGTGCACCTGCACGGTCTGCTCCGGTGGGGGTAGCGGCACTGTGGCCGCCTCGCGGGCGGCGTGCGCGAATTCCACGGTGGTGGCATAGCGCTGGGCGGGGTCTTTGGCCATGCCTTTGGCGATGAC
>NZ_LZJZ01000123.1 GCF_001667585.1 Mycobacterium sp. E2733 | reverse complement strand
GGAGAGGCAGCGGAGGGGGCGGTGGCGCCGGATCCGCCACGGCGAAACCGGCCCCCAGCCCGAGCGCCGCGGTACCGAGGGACGTAAGAAGGGCCGACCCGGCGATCACCTTACGGATTTTCATGGCGGGACATTCCTCTGTCCCTTTGCGGGGGGATCCGCACGACCGGATCGGGGCAGTCGACACCCTGCGCCGCCAGCTGCCGCTTGAGCACCTTGAAGGTCACCGTGCGCGGAAGTTCGGCGCTGACCCGAACGTAGGACGGCCACTGCTTGGGCCCCAGGTCCGGCTGTTCGGCGAGGAAGGCGCGAAACTTCTCGGCATCGAACTCGGCCCCGGGGGCCATCACCAAAGCGGCCATCACCTGGTCACCGACCACGGGATCCGGCACCGCGTATACGGCCACCTCCGTCACGTCCGGGTGGCGCAGCAGCACCCGTTCGATCGGGGCGGCGCCCAGGTTTTCACCGTCGACGCGCATCCAATCGCCCAGCCGTCCCGCGAAATACGCGTAGCCGGCATCGTCGCGGTAGGCGAGGTCGCCGGTGTGGTAAACCCCGCCGGCCATCCGCTCGGCCTCGGCGGCGTCGTCGTTGTAGTAACCCTCGAACCGGCCCGGCCCGGCCGTGTTCACCAGCTCGCCGACCACGCCCGCCGGGCAGGGTTCACCGGTGTCGGGGTCGACGATGTCGACGCTCTCGGGCAGCGGGCCCAACGCACCGGCCGGGGTGTCGGGGGTGCGCGCGATCGCCACCCCGCCTTCGGTGGAACCGAACCCATCCTGGACGACGCAGCCGAACCGGCGCGCGAAGCGCTCGACATCGCGAGGCACGCCCTCGTTGCCGTACACCGTTCGCAGGGGGTTGTCCGCATCGTCCGGCCGCTCGGGCGTGGCCAGCACGTACGACAGGGGCTTGCCGACGTAGTTGGCGTAGGTGGCGCCGAAGCGGCGGACATCCACCAAGAAGTTGGACGCGGAGAACTTGCGCCGCAACGCCAGTGAGCCCTGGCAGGCCGCCGCGACCGCCCAGCCGGCGAGCACCGCGTTGGAATGAAACAGCGGCATCGACACATAGCAGACGTCGTCTCGGCCGAGGTCGAAACGCTGGGTCATCGTCATGCCCGCGATCGCCACCTTCCCGTGGCTGCACTTCACCGCCTTCGGCTCGCCACTGGTGCCAGAGGTGAAGATCAGCATGAAAAGGTCCGCGGCGGTTGCCGATTGGAAGTGCGGCTCGGCATCCCCGTGCGCGGCGACTTCGTCGGCCCACTCGGTGGAGTCGACGTTCACGTGGTCGATGCCGCCCAGCGACTCGGCCGAATTCGAGTCGGCCAGTACTACTTGGCAGTCGGCGTGGGCGATGTCGCGGGCCAGCGCGTCGCCGCGACGCACCGGGTTGAGGCCCACCGGCACGATCCCGGACATGCCGGCCGCCGTCAGCATCGCCGAGAAGAAGGGGGTGTTCTCCAACAGCACGCCGACGTGGGGCGGCTTCGACGGGTCGAGGCGGTCATGCAGGGCCGCCTCGATCGCGGCACCGTGATGCAGGTGGTCCCGCCAGCTGACGTACGAGCCTTCGAAATAGACGCCGCGGTCCTCGATCTCGGCCAGCGGTACCAACAGTTTGGTGACCGTGGGCTCAGGAGGAAGCACGAAGGTCAATGCGCCCGGCCCCCTCGCCGCTTCGCGGCTGGGGGTGCCCCCGCCCCAGTTCCTTGCACGGACCGCATCGTCGCCGGGCGGCTAGGCAGGGGTTTCCGCGAGCTCGCGGCCGATCCGGCGCAGCTGACCGGTGGCACCGCCCAATGCGAACTCGGCCTCCTTGGCGGCCAGGAAATAGCGGTGTACCGGGTGATCGGTATCGACGCCGACGCCGCCATGCACGTGCACGATGGTGTGCGCCACCCGGTGCCCGGCGTCGGCGGCCCAGAACGCGGCGCTGGCCACGTCGATATCGGCGGGAACATCCTCAGAGACCTTCCACGCCGCCTGGGTGAGCGTGAGCCGCAACCCCTTGACGTCGATGTAGCCGTCGGCCAGCCGTTGTGACACCGCCTGGAAGCTACCGATCGGGCGATCGAATTGCTCCCGCTCCCGGGCGTATTCGGCGGTGAGCTGCAGGCCGCGTTCCAACACCCCGAGCTGGAAGGCGCTGCGGCCCAGGGCGGCAAGGGTATCGAGCCAGACGACCACCTCGGCGCCGCCGACCATCCGGGTGCCGTCCACCTCGGTGCCGTCCAGCGTCAGGTGCCCGACGCTGCCCAGGCCGGTGGTCTGCAACGCTGTCACCGAAACGCCGGGGTCGCCGGCGGCGACCACGAATACCGCCGTACCGGAATCGGTCTCGGCCGGAACGAGAAAGGCGTCCGCCGCCGGTCCGAAGCCGACCTGGGTTCGGGTACCGGTGAGGCGGTAGCCGTCACCGGCGCGGGTGGCCTGCACCGGGCCCTCACCCATCTCGCCCAGCAGCGCGACGGCGAGGACCTTCTCGCCGCTGACCGCCGGGGCGCCCCAATCCTGTTGCAGCTCCTCGCTTCCGAAACGGGCCACCGCACCGGCGCCCAGCATCACCGACTCCAGGTAAGGCACCGCCGCCAACTGGTGACCCAGTGCCACCAGGATGGCGACCTGCTCGAGCACCCCGAATCCATCGCCGCCCACCGAGGTGGCCGACGCGCTGGTGAGGATGCCGGCGTCGACGAGCTTGCCCCACAGTTCACGGTCGAACCGTTGGTCGAGCTTGTCGAGCTCACGATGGTGCTCCGGTGTGCATACCGAGTTCACGATCGTGTCGACCAGGCCGCCAAGGTCGTTCGCCGCTTCAGTTGTCGAAAAGTCCATCGATGGTCGTCCTTTAGGAAGAGGGGCTCAGCGGTTTCGAGGCAGGCCCAGCGCGACCATGCCGATGATGTCGCGCTGCACCTCGTTGGTGCCGCCGCCGAAGGTCAGGATCAGGCACGCGCGGTGCATCCGTTCGACCCGGCCGCGCAACAGCGCGCCCGGCGAATCCTGGCGCAGCGTCGCCGCTGTCCCCAGCACCTCCATCAGCAGCCGGTACGCCTCGGTGGCCAGCTCGGTGCCGTACACCTTGGCCGCCGACGCATCGGCCGGTGACAGGGACTCGCTGTTCGAAGACGCCAGTTCCCAGTTGATCAGTTTGAGCACCTCGGCCTTGGCGTGCACGCGGGCCAGGTTGATCTGCACCCACTCCGAGTCGATCAGCCGGGCCCCGCCGGCGTCCTTGGTGTTCTGCGCCCACTCGCGGACCTCGCGCAGGGCCAAAAAGATCGGCTGCGGCGACACCAGGGCGACGCGTTCGTGGTTGAGCTGGTTGGTCACCAGCTTCCAGCCGCCGTTCTCCTCGCCGATCAGGTTGGTCACCGGGACTCGCACGTCGGAGTAATAGGTGGCGCTGGTGTCCACACCGGCCATGGTGTGCACGGGCGTCCAGGAGAACCCCTCGGCCGTCGTCGGCACGACCAGCATCGAAATGCCGCGGTGCTTCTTGGCCTCCGGGTTGGTGCGCACGGCCAGCCAGACCCAGTCGGCGTAGGCGATCAGGCTGGTCCACATCTTCTGGCCGTTGATGACGTAGTCGTCGCCGTCGCGGACCGCGGTGGTGCGCAGGTTCGCCAGGTCCGTGCCGGCGCCCGGCTCGGAGTAGCCGATGGAGAAGTGCAGCTCCCCGGCAGCGATCTTGGGCAGGAAGAATTTCTTCTGTTCCTCGGTGCCGAACGCCATGATCGTCGGCGCCACACTGTTGATCGTCAGGAACGGCACCGGCACCCCGGCGATCGCCGCCTCGTCGGTGAAGATCAGCGAGTCCATCGGCGAGCGGTCCTGGCCGCCGTACTCCTTGGGCCAGTTCAGGGTGAGCCAGCCGTCCTTGCCCATCTGCGCGACCGTGTCGCGATACGCCGTGCCGGTGCCGACCTCGCCCTGGTTCGAGGTCAGTGCCTCGCGACGCTCCGGCGTCATAAGCGTGGTGAAGTACGACCGCAGTTCGCGACGCAGCTCCTCCTGTTCAGGGGTGTAACTGATGCGCATTCCAGCCGTCCTTTGTTAACGTGACACGCCTCGATCAGCCGACGTTACTCGGCCGACGACTACCCGTTCGTCTTCGGAGGTTGTAACACGTTCTAGTCTGAGATTCCAGCGACCGTTTCCCCTGCGGTATCGGGGCCCTATGGTGGTCCTACATACTGATGGGGCTCGTCCTCAGGTGAAGGCCAGGTGCAAGGAGGGTGCTGTGCGGGTGATCGTCGACCGTGACCGGTGCGAAGGAAACGCGGTGTGCATGGGAATCGCGCCGGACATCTTTGACCTGGACGACGAGGATTACGCCGTCGTGAAGCTCGACCCGATTCCCGCCGATCAGGAAGAGCTGGCCGAGCGGGCCATCGCCGAGTGCCCGCGCGCGGCGCTATCGCGCAGCGACTAGCCCGAGACTGACGTGCGCCACCAGAAACTAGAGGTATTCATAAATTGACTAGCAGCACGAACGCGACCGATCTCTCCGGAAAGGTCGCGGTGGTGACCGGTGCGGCCGCGGGATTGGGCCGGGCCGAAGCCCTTGGTTTGGCTCGGCTCGGCGCCACCGTCGTCGTCAACGACATCGCCACCGCCCTGGATGCCTCCGACGTGATCGACGAGATCAACACGGCCGGCTCCAAGGCGGTGGCCGTGGCCGGCGACATCAGCGAGCGGGCAACGGCCGACGAGCTGGTCGCCCAGGCCGACGGCCTCGGTGGGCTCGACATCGTCGTCAACAACGCGGGGATCACCCGCGACCGAATGCTGTTCAATATGTCCGATGAGGAATGGGACTCCGTCATCGCGGTGCACCTGCGGGGCCACTTCCTGCTGACCCGCAACGCGGCCACCTACTGGCGCTCCAAAGCCAAGGACGCCGGCGGAACCGTCTTCGGCCGGCTCGTCAATACGGCGTCGGAGGCGGGGCTGGTCGGCCCGGTGGGTCAGGCCAACTACGGCGCCGCCAAGGCCGGCATCATCTCGCTCACCCTGACGGCCGCGCGGGCGCTCGGTCGCTACGGGGTGTGCGCCAACGCGATTTGTCCGCGCGCCCGCACCGCCATGACCGCGGACGTCTTCGGAGCCGCACCGGAAGTGGAGGCGGGCGGAATCGACCCGCTGTCACCTGAGCATGTGGTCAGCCTGGTCACGTTCTTGTCGTCGCCGGCGGCCGCGGAAGTCAACGGTCAGGTGTTCATCGTTTACGGTCCCCGGGTGACATTGGTTGCGGCGCCGACCGCCGAGCACCAATTCAGCGCCTCGGGGGAGGCGTGGGAGCCTGCGCAACTGAGCACGACGCTGCAAGAGTACTTTGCTGGGCGGGATCCGGAGCGGAACTTTTCCGCGGTCGGGCTGATGGAGCAATAACTGTGTGAGGTTACTTCGTGGGGGGAATCAGCAGTAAGAACGTGTGTCAGTTTGGAATAACAGAAGCGCATCTGACCTGGCAAGTTACGTTTCAGACAAGGAAATGCTGTTCATTGACACCGTTAACTTGTTCTGGGTTAATATGATCCGGCTCACACCGAGCCGCATGCGACGAAAGACACCGCTAAGGCGACGCATAGACTTCGCCGCGAGCAGCTGAGGGGGGTAGCCAAGTTGATGCAGCAGCTTGCCGTTCCCGCTCGTGCGGTCGGCGGGTTCTTCGAGATGATGATCGACACCGGCCGTCAGTCTGTCCGCCGACCGTTCCAACTGGGTGAGTTTCTGGAACAGACGTGGATGATCGCGCGCGTGTCCCTGGTCCCGACGCTGCTGGTATCCATCCCGTTCACCGTGCTGGTGGCATTCACACTCAATATTTTGCTGCGCGAAATCGGCGCCGCCGACTTGTCCGGCGCCGGCACGGCGTTCGGCACCATCACCCAATTGGGTCCGGTGGTGACCGTGCTCGTGGTCGCCGGCGCCGGCGCCACCGCGATCTGCGCCGACCTCGGTGCGCGCACCATCCGCGAAGAGATCGACGCGATGCGGGTGCTTGGCATCGACCCGATCCATCGACTCGTGGTACCGCGAGTGCTGGCCTCCACTGTCGTTGCGCTCCTGCTCAACGGCTTGGTGTGCGCCATCGGCTTGTCGGGCGGCTACGTGTTCTCCGTCTTCCTGCAGGGCGTCAACCCCGGCGCGTTCATCAACGGGCTGACCGTGCTTACCGGCCTCCGCGAGCTGGTCCTCGCCGAGGTCAAGGCGCTGCTGTTCGGTGTGATGGCCGGTCTGGTCGGGTGCTATCGCGGCCTGACCGTCAAGGGCGGCCCCAAGGGCGTCGGCAACGCGGTCAACGAAACCGTGGTCTACGCGTTCATCTGTCTGTTCGTCATCAACGTGGTGATGACCGCCATCGGCGTGCGAATCTCGGCGAAGTGAGTACTCGATGAGCTACGACGTCACCTACCGGCTGCGCAACCTCGCCGTCCGGCTGCAGGAGCCGGTCGACGAATTCGGTGAGCAGGCGTTGTTCTATGGCCAAACCGTCCGGTACGTCCCGAATGCCCTCACCCGCTACCGCAAAGAGACGGTCCGGCTGATCGCCGAGATGACAATGGGCGCCGGGGCGCTCGTCATGATCGGCGGCACGGTGGGCGTCGCGGCCTTCCTGACCCTGGCCTCCGGCGGCGTGATCGCCGTGCAGGGGTATTCGTCGCTGGGCAACATCGGCATCGAGGCGCTGACGGGCTTCCTGTCGGCTTTTCTCAACGTCCGCGTCGTCGCGCCGGTGATTGCCGGCATCGCGCTGGCTGCCACCATCGGTGCCGGTGCCACCGCACAGCTGGGCGCCATGCGGGTGTCCGAGGAGATCGACGCGGTCGAATGCATGGCGGTGCACTCGGTGTCCTATTTGGTGTCGACCCGGCTGATCGCCGGCCTCATCGCCATCATTCCGCTGTATTCGCTGTCGGTCCTGGCCGCGTTCTTCGCCGCCCGCTTCACCACGGTGTACATCAACGGGCAGTCCAAGGGTCTCTACGACCACTACTTCAATACGTTCCTCATCCCGTCGGACCTGCTGTGGTCGTTCCTGCAGGCGATCGTGATGTCGATCGCGGTGATGCTCGTACATACCTATTACGGCTACAACGCCAGCGGCGGCCCGGTCGGCGTCGGCATCGCGGTCGGCCAGGCCGTGCGTACCTCGCTGATCGTCGTCGTCGTCATCACGCTGTTCATCTCACTCGCGGTTTACGGCGCGTCCGGTAACTTCAACCTCTCCGGGTAAGAGGACCGCTTAAAGGAACATGGCAGACACACGAACGCGACTTACCTCTGTCCGGCTGGCAGCCGCGGTGCTGGCCAGCCTGATAGTGGCATTCGCCGTCGTCACTTACCTTTCCTACACAGCGGCTTTCGCCTCGATTGACAACGTCACGGTCTCGGCTCCGCGGGCCGGGCTGGTGATGGAGAAGGGCGCCAAGGTCAAATACCGGGGCATCCAGATCGGCAAGGTCGAGGCCATCGACTATTCCGGTGACCAGGCGCGACTGACGCTGGGCATCAACAGCAACGACATGCACTTCATCCCCTCCAACGCGACGGTGCATATCGGCGGCAACACCATATTCGGCGCCAAGTCGGTGGAATTCCTTCCGCCGCAGAATCCTTCGCCGACCTCGCTGCGCCCGGACGCGCACGTCACGGCCTCTGCGGTGCAGCTGGAAGTCAACACCTTGTTCCAGTCGCTGATGGACCTGCTGCACAAAGTCGACCCCGTCGAGCTCAACGGGACCCTGAGCGCGCTGTCCGAAGGTTTGCGCGGCCACGGCGACGACCTGGGCGGTATCTTGTCGGGCCTGAACACGTTGACGCGCCAGGCAAACCCGAAGCTGCCTGCGCTGCAGGAGGATTTCCGCAAGGCGGCGGTCGTCACAAACATCTACGCCGACGCTGCTCCGAACCTGAACACCGTCTTCGACAACCTGCCGACGATCAACAAGACGGTCGTCGATCAGCAGAACAACCTCAACGACACGCTGTTGGCGACGATCGGCCTGGCCAACAACGCCTATGAGACGCTGGAGCCGGCCGAGCAGAACTTCATCGATGCCATCAACCGGCTGCGGGCCCCGCTGAAGGTGGCCGCCGACTACTCACCGGAATTCGGCTGCCTGTTCGCCGGCATCGAGCGCGGCATCAAGGAATTCGCGCCGTTGATCGGTGTCCGCAAGGCGGGCCTGTTCACGTCCTCAAGCTTCGTACTGGGCGCGCCGTCGTACACGTACCCCGAGTCCCTGCCGATCGTCAACGCCTCCGGCGGCCCGAACTGCCGCGGCCTGCCCGACATTCCGACCAAGCAGACCGGCGGGTCGTTCTACCGCGCCCCGTTCCTGGTGACCGACAACGCGAACATCCCCTACGAGCCGTTCACGGAACTGCAGTTCGACGCGCCCTCGACGCTGCAGTTCCTGTTCCACGGCGCCTTCGCGGAACGGGACGACTTCTGATGGCCGCGGGGGAAATGCCGACGCACCGGTCGATGATGATCAAGGTCAGCATCTTCGCGGTGGCCATGCTGCTCGTATCCGCGGGACTGGTGGTGATCTTCGGCGACTTCCGATTCGGTCCCGAAAGCACTTACCACGCAACGTTTACCAACGTCTCACGGTTGAAGGCGGGCCAGAAGGTGCGCATCGCCGGTGTGCCGGTCGGTGCGGTGTCCGGCGTGAAGCTCAACCAGGACAACACCATCGACGTGTCGTTCGGACTCGACAAGCGCTACACGCTCTATTCCTCCACCCGCGCGGTAATCCGCTACGAAAACCTGGTCGGTGACCGGTATTTGGAGATCACCTCGGGACCGGGAGAGCTGCGGAAGCTACCGCCGGGCAGCACCATCAACGCCCAACACACCCAGCCCGCACTGGATCTCGACGCGCTGCTGGGCGGCCTTCGTCCGGTGCTCAAGGGTCTGGACGCGGACAAGGTAAACACGATCAGCAGCGCCGTCATCGAGTTGCTGCAGGGCCAGGGCGGCGCGTTGTCCAACGTGCTGGCCGACACCAGCGCGTTCTCATCGGCGTTGGGCCAGCGGGACCAGCTCATCGGCGACGTGATCAACAACCTCAACACCGTGCTCAAGACCGTCGACCAGCGCAGCGCCCAGTTCTCCACCAGCGTCGACCAGTTGCAGCAACTGATCAGCGGGCTGGCCAAGAACAAGGACGACATCGCGGGGGCCATCCCGCCGTTGGCCTCCACGACCACGGATCTGACTGAGCTGCTGCAGAATTCGCGCCGCCCGCTGCAGGGCATACTGGAAAACACCCGCCCGCTGGCGACCGAGCTGGACAACCGGAAGGCCGAGGTCAACAACGACATCGAGCAGCTGGGTGAGGACTACCTGCGGCTGGCGGCGCTCGGCGCCTACGGCTCGTTCTTCAACATTTACTTCTGTTCCGTGACGATCAAGATCAACGGGCCGGCCGGCAGCGACATCCTGCTGCCGCTCGGCGGCCAGGTCGATCCCAGCAAGGGGAGGTGCGCTTTTGTCAAGTAACGCAAAGCGTGAGCGCGACCCGCTGCGCACCGGCGTCTTCGGCGTGGTGCTGGTGGTGTGCGTCGTGCTCATCGCATTCGGTTACGCGGCCTTGCCGTTCTTCCCGCAGGGCAAGATCTACGACGCCTATTTCTCTGACGCCGGCGGCATCAATCCGGGTAACGCCGTCTACGTATCGGGTTTCAAGGTCGGCAAGGTGACCTCAGTCGGGCTGGCCGGAGACAGCGCCAAGATCAGCTTCAGCGTGGACCGCCATGTCGCCGTCGGTGACCAGTCGCTCGCGTCCATCCGCACCGACACCATCCTCGGTGAGCGCTCCATCTCGGTGACGCCGGCCGGCAGCGGCAGATCAACCACGATCCCGCTCAGCCGCACGACCACGCCGTACACGCTCGCCGGCGCGCTGGAGGACCTGGGGCAGAACGCCAACAACCTGAACAAGCCTCAATTCGAGCAGGCGTTGAACGTGTTGACCGACACGCTGCACGACGCGACCCCCGAGCTACGTGGTGCGCTCGACGGTGTCACGTCGCTGTCGCGCACGCTGAACCGCCGTGACGAAGCGCTGCAAAGCCTGCTGGCACATGCGAAGTCAGTGACCGGTGTGTTGTCCCAGCGCGCCGAACAAGTCAATAAGCTGGTCGACGATGGCAACGAGTTGTTCGCCGCGCTCGACGAGCGGCGCGCGGCCCTGGGGCAACTGATCTCCGGGATTCAGGGCCTCTCGGCGCAGATCTCCGGCTTCGTCGCCGACAACCGCAAGGAATTCGGCCCGGCGCTGAGCAAGCTCAACGACGTGCTGAGCAATCTCAACGAGCGCCGCGACTACATCACCGAGGCCCTCAAACGGCTACCGACCTACGCGACCGAGCTGGGCGAGGTCGTGGGGTCCGGACCGGGATTCAACGTCAACGTCTATGGGGTGATCCCGGCGCCGCTGCTCGCGACGATGTTCGACTTCTTCTACCAACCCGGCAAGATGCCGGCCAGCCTCGCCGACTACCTGCGCGGGCTGATCCAGGAGCGCTGGATCATTAGGCCGAAGTCGCCATGATGCAGCGGATCGCCGGCAGCCGGGGGCTGCGCTACACCACCGCCATCGCGCTCATCGCGGTGTTGGTGGGTGGCGTATATGTGCTGTCGTCGACCGGCAACACGCGCAGCATCGTCGGCTACTTCACGTCCGCCGTCGGGCTCTACCCCGGCGACCAGGTCCGCGTCCTCGGCGTTCCGGTGGGTCGGGTCGACACGATCGAGCCGCGGCCCTCCGACGTCAAGATCACCATGTCGGTGTCCAAGGACGTGAAGATCCCGAAGGACGCCAAGGCCATCATCATGTCGCCGAACCTGGTGGCGGCGCGGTTCATTCAGCTAACGCCGGCGTACACCGGTGGGCAGGTGCTGCCCGACGGCGGGAGCATCCCCCTCGGGCGCACTGGCGTCCCGGTGGAGTGGGATGAGGTCAAAGAGTCGCTGACGCAGCTGGCCGTCCAGCTCGGTCCCACCACGGGGTCGATGCAGGGGCCGTTGGGGCGGGCGATCAACCAGGCCGCGGACACGTTCAACGGCAACGGCGATTCGTTCCACAACGCGTTGCGCGAACTCTCCCAAGCCGCTGGGCGGCTGGGGGATTCACGCAGTGACATCTTCGGCACGGTCAAAAATCTCCAGGTTCTGGTCAACGCGCTATCGGCCAGCAACGAACAGATCGTGCAGTTCGCCGGCAACGTCGCCTCGGTCTCCCAGGTGCTCGCCGACAGTTCCCGGCACCTCGACAACACTTTGGGCACGCTGAACAAGGCGCTCTCCGACATCCGGGGTTTCCTGCACGAGAACAACTCGACCATCATCGATACGGTCAACAATCTCAACGACTTCGCCAAAACGCTGAGCGACCAGAGCGACAACATCGAGCAGGTGCTGCACGTGGCGGGCCCCGGCATCGCGAACTTCTACAACATCTATGACCCGGCGCAGGGCACGCTGAACGGCCTGTTGTCGATTCCGGAATTCGCCAACCCCGTGCAGTTCATCTGCGGTGGGTCCTTCGAAACGGCGGGCGGACCGCGCGCGCCCGACTACTTCCGGCGCGCTGAGTTGTGCCGTGAGCGGCTGGGGCCGGTCCTGCGCAGGCTCACGGCGAACTACCCGCCGATCATGTTCCACCCGCTCAACACGATCACCGCCTACAAGGGTCAGATCATCTACGACACCCCGGAAACCCAGGCCAAATCGGCGACGCCGGTTCCCGATCTGACTTGGATCCCGGCCAACGGTGCGAAGACGCCGCCCGCCGCCCAGAACCCGGCGGACCTCCAGGCGTTGCTGGTTCCTCCGGCCCCGCAGACCGGCCCGGCCCCGCAGACCGGCCCAGCCCCGGGCCCGGCGCCGGCCTTGGGTAACGCAGCTCCGGCCCCCGGTCCCGCCTCGGGGAGCGCTTTCGGGCCGCTTCCCGGGCCCGCGCCCGGCCAGGCGCCGCCGCCGGCCGACCAAGGGGGCGGCTAAGTGAACCGAATGTGGTTGCGCGGTGGCGCTTTAGCGGCGGGCAGCGCCCTGCTGGCCGGCTGCCAGTTCAACGGTCTGAACTCGCTGGCGATGCCCGGCACCGCCGGTCATGGCGGCGGCGCCTACTCGATCACCGTCGATCTGCCCGACGTGGCGACCCTGCCGCAGAACTCTCCGGTCATGGTGGACGACGTCACCGTTGGCAGCGTCTCCGGAATTCAAGCCATGCAGCGGTCCGATGGATCGTTTTATGCGGCAGTGAAATTGTCGCTGGACAAGAATGCGGTGCTGCCCGCCAACGCGACGGCGACGGTCGCGCAGACGTCGCTGTTGGGTTCGATGCACATCGACCTGGCCCGGCCCAAGGGCAAGCCGGCCGTCGGCAAACTGACCGACGGGTCCAAAATCTCGGAGTCCAACACCGGACGCTATCCCACCACCGAGGAGGTGCTGTCGGCCCTCGGTGTCGTGGTGAACAAGGGCAACGTCGGTGCCCTGGAAGAGATCACCGACGAGACCTATCAGGCCGTCGCCGGCCGGCAAGACCAGTTCGTCGACCTGGTCCCCCGGCTGGCGGAGCTGACGGCCGGACTCAACCGGCAGGTCAATGACATCATCGATGCGGTCGACGGATTGAACCGATTTTCGGCGAGCCTGGCCCGTGATAAGGACAACCTGGGCCGGGCGCTGGACACGCTGCCCGACGCGATCCGGGTGCTGAACAAGAACCGCGACCACATCGTCGAGGCCTTCAGCGCGCTGCACAAGTTGGCGAATGTCACCTCGCACATCCTGGCGAAGACGAAGGTGGATTTCGCGGCCGACCTCAAGGATCTGTATTCGGTCGTCAAGGCCCTCAACGACAATCGGAAGAACTTCGTCACCTCGCTGCAACTGCTGCTGACATTTCCGTTCCCCAACTTCGGCATCAAGCAGGCGGTGCGGGGCGACTACCTGAACGTGTTCACCACCTTCGACCTCACGTTGCGCCGGCTCGGCGAGACGTTCTTCACCACGTCGTACGCGCTTGATCCGAACATGATGCACATGAGCGAGGTCCTCAACCCTCCGGACTTCCTGACCGGCGAAATGGCCAACCTGTCCGGACAGGCGGCCGATCCGTTCAAGATTCCGCCCGGCACGGCTTCAGGACAGTAGGGGGCGGGCGCAGATGCACGACAGACTGACCAGGATCCAGCTATGGATCTTCGCGGCGATCACCGCCATCACGCTGACCGTGATGGCAATCTTCTACCTGCGGCTGCCCGCGACGTTCGGCCTCGGAACCTACGCCGGGACGGCGGATTTCGTCGCCGGGGGCGGCTTGTACAAGAACGCCAACGTCACCTACCGCGGCGTCGCCGTCGGCCGGGTGGAATCGGTGGGGCTCAATCCCAATGGCGTCACCGCGGGGATGCGGCTCAACAGCGGCACAGCCATCCCGTCGAACGTCACCGCCACCGTCAAGAGCGTGTCGGCCGTCGGTGAGCAATACATCGACCTGGTGCCACCGAGCGCACCGGCGGGGACCAAGCTGCGCAACGGGTTTCGGATCGAGCGGCAGAACACCCGGATCGGTCAGGACGTCGCCGAGCTGTTGAAACGCGCGGAGGCACTGACCAACAGCCTGGGCGACACCCGCTTGCGCGAGGTGCTGCACGAGACGTTCATCGCGACCAACGGGTCGGGACCCGAGCTGGCCCGGCTGTTCGAGTCCGCGCGTTTGCTGGTGGACGAGGCCAACGCCAACTACCCGCAGGTCTCCCAGCTGATCGACCAGGCCGGCCCGTTCCTGGAATCCCAGATCCGCGCCGGCGCCGACATCAAGTCGCTGTCCGATGGGCTGGCGCGGTTCACCTCCGAGGTGCGCCAGGCAGACCCGCAGCTGCGCGACACGCTGGCCACCGCCCCGGGCGCCACCGACGAGGCCAGCACGGCGTTCTCCGGCATCCGCCCGTCCTTCCCGGCGCTGGCGGCCAGCCTGGCCAACCTGGGCCGGGTGGGCGTCATCTACCACAAATCGATCGAGCAGCTGCTGGTGGTGCTGCCGGCGCTGTTCGCCGCGATCACCACGGCCGCCGGCGGCACGCCCCAGGACGAGGGCGCCAAGCTCGACTTCAAGCTCGACCTCAATGACCCGCCGCCGTGCGCCGTCGGCTTCCTCCCTCCGCCGCTGATGCGCACCCCGGCCGACGAGACCGTGCGCGAGCTGCCGAGGGACATGTACTGCAAGGTGGCCCAGAACGATCCGAGCACCGTGCGCGGCGCCCGCAACTATCCGTGCCAGGAGTTCCCGGGCAAACGGGCGCCGACGATTCAGCTCTGCCGCGACCCGAAAGGCTATGTGCCCGTTGGCCGTAACCCGTGGCGAGGCCCGCCGGTGCCCTACGACACCCCGGTCACCAACGGGCTGAACACCCTGCCGCCCAACAAGTTCCCGTACATCCCTCCGGGTGCCGATCCCGATCCGGGTGTTCCGATCGTCGGGCCGCCGCCCCCGGGTGTCGTCCCCGGGCCGGGACCGGCGCCGCACCAGCCGGCGTACGACCCGCCGCCGCCGAACGACAGGCCGCCGCCGCCCGGCAACCCGTCGTGGATGCCGCCGGGCGTGCCTCCGGTGCCGCCCCAGCTTCCGTACCCGAAGTGGCTGCCGCCGCCGGCACCGCCGGAGGGGATCAACCCACCGCCGGCGGGCCCGGGACCGGAGAAGCCGTGGGGACCGCCGCCGGGGGCTTCGCAGCCGCAGGCCAGCGGACCGGCTTACGCCACCTATGACGAGAAGACCGGCGCGTTCAAAGACCCGGCCGGCGGCACTGGTATTTTCGCGGCCGGTGCTAGCGGCGCGTCCAGCGCCGAGAATTGGGTGGACCTGATGCTTGATCCGAGGCCGATGTAGTGGCAGCCGAGCCAACGACCAATCCGCGCGTTCGTCGCCGGGCATCGCGCGCTGCCGGACCGGCCAAAGCCGAGGCCGAGCCGGCGGCGACGGTGCAGGTGGAGATGGAAGGCGCGCAGTCGGCGAAGCCCGTCACCACGCTCAAGTCCGTCAAGCCGCCACCGCGGCGGCGGCCGCACCGCGCCCTGGTGGCCTGGACCTCGTTTGCGGCCGGGCTATTGGCCGTCGGCGCGTTGGCCGGTTGCGTGGCGTTGCTGATCGTGCAGCAGCGGCACGCGAACGCTCAGCAAGCGCGAGACCAGCGCTTCGTCGACACCGCCACGCAAACGGTGGTCAACATGTTCAGCTACAAGCAGGACAACATCGACGAGAGCGTGAACCGGTTCTACAACGGCACCAGCGGACCGCTGCGCGGAATGCTCGGCGCCAACAACAACATCGAAAACCTCAAGGCCCTGTTCCGCACCACCAATGCGACATCGGAAGCCGTCATCAACGGCGCAGCCTTCGAGGGGTTCGACTCGGTCACCGACAATGCCTCCGTGCTGGTTTCGGTGCGCGTCACGGTCGCCGACATCGATGGGGTCAATAAGCCCTCCATGCCCTATCGGCTGCGGGTCATCGTGCACCAGGACGAGCAAGGGAAGATGACGGGCTACGACCTGAAGTATCCCAACGGGGGCAATTGATGCGGTGGCGGCGGTGGCTGCTCGTCGTCGCGGGCTGCGCGCTGGCCGTGGCGTTCGTCGGATTGTCCGCGGCGGCCGGCTGGTTCTACTGGGGGCGGGTGGAGACTCGAGGCGAGCAAGCGGCGCGGGCGGTGCTACCGGGCTTGGCTACCAAGGAGATTCCCGAGGTGTTCGCCTACGACTATCAGACGGTGGAACGCAGCCTGAGCGAGGCGTATCCGCTTCTGACCCCCGACTATCGCCAGGAGTTCCGGAAAAGCGCCAACGCGCAGATCATTCCGGAGGCGAAGAAGCGCGAGGTGGTCGTCCAGGCCAGCGTGGTGGGCGTGGGAGTGATGTCCGCCAAACGTGATTCCGCATCGGTGATGGTCTACATGAACCGCACGGTGACCGATAAGTCACGCCAACCGCTCTACGACGGAAGCCGGCTGCGAGTGGACTTCAAGAAGATCGGCAAGCAGTGGCTGATCAACTACATCACACCGATCTAGCCGAAGCGGGTATCAGAAGCAGATCGCGATCTCGTTGCATCGCAACGGGTAACGCTGCACCGGGCTGGGCGGGGGTCCGTTGAGCGTCAGCGAGAACGGCTGCTTCTTCATGTCGGGCTGCAGCCCGCAGACGGCGCCGTGCAGGATCGTGTGGGTGCCGGTGAGTGTTTCGTCGCTGAATGCGTAGGTCTCGGTGGTCGGCGCGGTGCCGCCGCCGGGACATGACACGCCGTTCGCCTTATCCACCTTGAAGGTCCACAGCATGCTGGACATCCGGGCCCGGCCGCTGAAGTTCTGCAACTTGTCCGCGGCGCTGATCTGTTCGTTCGTAGAGCTCACGATGTTCAGGGCGCAGTTCATCGCCCACACGATCGGGTCTGAGTAGTCGTTCATGTTCCGGGTTCCGTTCGGCTGGTCGCACAGCGCCGAGATGGTCCAAGTCACGCCAGACGCACCAGCCTCGTTCAAGTTGTAGTTGCCGTCCGGCGGCGGTCCGATCGCGTGCGCGGGGTCACCCGAGTCCAGCGCGATTCCGATGGCGACTGCCGAGAAGATGCCTGCGCCGGCGGCTAACGCGCGACGGAGCTTCACCGTGCCCTCCCTTTCCGGACTTCCCCTGCACCGATCCACCGAGTATCACAGCGTTTGGGCCGCAACACCATGGGTTCGGGCGGCCTACTTGGCGTCCTGCGCCTGCGGCTCCGCCAGCGCCTCCAGGAACGACCGCGCCCAGCGGTCGACGTCGTGGGCGAGGACCTGTCGCCGCATCGACCGCATCCGGCGCCGGCCCTCCTCGACGGGCTGGTTCAGCGCCGCTTCGATCGCGTCCTTGACGCCCTCCAGATCGTGCGGGTTGACCAGATATGCCTGCCGGAGTTCGGCGGCAGCGCCGGTGAATTCGGACAGGACCAGCGCACCGCCGAGGTCGCTGCGGCAGGCGACGTACTCCTTGGCGACCAGGTTCATTCCGTCACGCAGTGGGGTGACCAGCATGACGTCGGCGGCCACGAAGAAGGCGATCAACTCGTTGCGCGGGACCGGACGGTGCAAGTAGTGCACCACCGGATGGCCGACCTCCCCGTATTCGCCGTTGATGTGGCCCACTTCGCGCTCGATGTCGTTGCGCAGGATCTGGTAGCTCTCCACGCGTTCGCGGCTCGGCGTTGCGAGCTGCACCAGCACGGTGTCGTCGCGCTTCGCGCGTCCTTCCGCGAGCAGTTCCGAGAAGGCCTTCAGCCGCACATCGATGCCCTTGGTGTAGTCCAGCCGGTCGACGCCGAGCAGCACTTTGCGGGGGTTGCCTAGCTCCGCCCGGATCTCCCGGGCGCGCCGCCTGACGTCGCGGTCGCGGGCGGCATGATCGAGCGAGCCGGAGTCGATCGAGATGGGAAAGGCGCCCACCCGGACGACGCGCGACCCGAGATCGACCTCGCCGTACCGCGTCCGCACTCCGACCGATCCGCGGGATGTGTTGACGCCGATCAATCGCCGGGACAGGAACAGGAAATTCTGGGCGCCCCCGGTCAGGTGGAAGCCCACCAGGTCGGCGCCGAGCAGGCCCTCGATGATCTCGGTGCGCCAGGGCAGCTGCATGAACAGTTCCACCGGCGGGAAGGGGATGTGCAGAAAGAACCCGATGGTCAGGTCGGGACGCAGTTCCCGCAGCATCTTGGGGACCAGCTGAAGCTGGTAGTCCTGCACCCACACGGTCGCGCCCTCGGCGGCGGCGCGGGAGGTGGCCGCGGCGAAGCGCCGATTGACCTCGACGTAGCGGTCCCACCATTGGCGGTGGTAGATCGGTTTGACGATGACGTCGTGGTATAGCGGCCACAGCGTGGCGTTGGAGAACCCCTCGTAGTACTGAGCGATGTCGTCGGCGCTCAGCCGCACCGGGCGCAGCTCCAGGTCTTCCTGGACGATGGGCTCGTCTTCGGAATCGGTTTCCTCCTCGGCGACGCCCGCCCAGCCGACCCATGCGCCCCGCTGGCGGCGCAGCAACGGCTCCAACGCCGTCACCAGGCCGCCGGGGCTGCGCTTCCACGCCGTGGTGCCGTCGGGAAGCCGTTCCTGGTCTACCGGCAGCCGGTTGGCGACCACCACAAAGTCGGAATTCCCGAAGGCCGGTGTCTTCGAGTCGTGCCCGTCCCCGGGTGCCATTTACGCGTCGAGTTTTGCGGGCCCAATACCGAGCATGGACAAGAAGACGCGGCATTCGTCGGCGTCGTTCGCATAGGCCGCGACGACTCGCCTGGCCTGGCTCGCGGTGCTGTCGGCAACCGGTTCGACGTCGCCGATCTCGCCAGGGTCAGATTTCGTAGCCATGACATAACTGTAGGTGATGCAGGATGAGCAGGTGGGTGAGGACTTGATGTTCGAGTTCCTCGACGTGGTCGTAGAGCGGCAAGGAGTGCGGGCGCTGGACGGCCTGACGGCCGCGATCCCGGGTCGGGGCGTGACGGCGGTGTTCGGACCGTCGGGCTCGGGCAAATCCACCCTGCTTCGGCTGTGTAACCGGCTCGAGGTGCCGACGAGCGGCACGGTGTCGTTCTGCGGCGAGGACGTCGCCGGCATCGATCCCCTCTGGTTGCGGCGCCGGGTGGGCATGTGTTTCCAGCGTCCGACGCCGTTTCCCGGGACGGTCGCCGACAACCTGCGGGCAGCCCGCCCTGACGCTTCCGACGAACGGATGCGGGACACCCTGTCCCGCGTCGGTCTGACCGGATCCTGGCTGGACCGCGACGCCACGGCCCTGTCCGGCGGGGAGGCGCAGCGCATGTGCCTGGCCCGCACGCTGATGGCGCAACCGCAGGTGTTGCTCCTCGACGAACCCACCTCTGCCGTCGACGCCGACGCCGCTACGGTGATCGAGCGTGCCGTGCGTGACCTGGCGGCCGACGGGATTCCCGCCCTGTGGGTCACCCACGATTCGGCGCAGGTCGAGCGCGCCGCGGACCGGGTCCTGCACATCGAGCGGGGCCGCAGCCTCGGGCTCGGCCCGGTCGGGTCGGTGGCGTGATGAGCGGCCAGGTTGGCTGGATCGGCCTGGCGGCATCGCTGATTCTGGTGGCCTTTGCGGCGGGGATTTCGCTCTGGCAGCGGTTGGGACTGCAGGGGCAACTGGTGTGGGCGGCGGCCCGCGCCCTGGCGCAGCTACTGCTCGTCGGCGGCGCGCTGACCTTGCTGTTCGAGCCGGGCCGTTCCCTGTGGTGGTCATGGGCGTGGGTGGCCGGCATGGTGGCCTACGCCGGGGATCTCGCCCGGCGCCGGGCGCCTGAGGTGCCGCGACTCGGGCCGCTGACGATCGCGGCGTTCGCCGCCGCGGCCGTCATCACGCTCGGGGTGATTTTCGGGCTGCGGGTGTTTCCCCTGCAGGCGCGGACCTTGGTGCCGGTCGCCGGGATGATGATCGGCAACTCGATGACCGCCACGGTGTTGGTGGCCCGGCGGTTGGTCGATGAGCTGCGCGACAAGCGCGACGAGGTCGAAGCCAGGCTCGCGCTCGGGCAACCCTCTCGTCAGGCCGCCTCCCCATACCTGCGGACCGCGTTGCGGTCGGCGATATCGCCGCAGATCGAAACCACGAAAGCCACCGGACTGGTGTTCCTCCCGGGCGCCATGACGGGGCTCATCCTCGCCGGCGTACACCCGGTGCAGGCCGTGCTGGTCCAGGCCGTCGTGATGTTCTTGATCCTGGGCTCGGTGGCGGCCACCACCGTCGTCGTCGCACTCGGACTCGTCCGCCTGGCGTTCACCCGCGACCACCGCCTGCTGCCGCTCGGCATGCGGCCGGTCGGCTCGCCCACCCACCGGTGACCCACTTACACACTGGCCGTAATGTGTAAAGACGTCGGACCTACAACAAGGGAGGTGGGCCGCATGACACTCTCCGAGCAAGCCGGTGCTCAGACGGGCAACGCCGACGCTGACGAGCTGGTCAGCTACGAGACTCTCGACGAGGGTCGCATTGCGCGGATCTGGCTCAACCGGCCGGACGCCCACAACGCGCAAAGCCGCGGCCTGCTGGTGCAACTCGACGAGGCGTTTCTGCGCGCCGAGGCCGACGACACCGTGCGAGTGGTGATCCTGGCGGCGCGGGGCCGTAACTTCTCCGCCGGCCACGACCTGGGCTCAGAGCTGGCGATCGCCGAGCGCAGCCAGCTTCCGAGCTTCCGCATGAACGGTGGGACCCGCGATCCGATCGCGGAGAAGATCTACCTGCAGGAGTGGCACTACTTCTTCCAAAACACCTGCCGCTGGCGCGATTTGCGGAAAATCACCATCGCCCAGGTGCAGGGCAACGCGATCTCCGCGGGTCTGATGCTGATTTGGGCGTGCGATCTCATCGTGGCCGCCGACAATGCCAAGTTCAGCGACGTGGTCGCCGTCCGCTTGGGGATGCCGGGCGTCGAATATTACGCCCACCCTTGGGAATTCGGTCCCCGCAAGGCCAAAGAGCTGCTGCTGACCGGAGATGCGCTCGACGCCGACGAGGCGTATCGCCTGGGCATGGTGTCGAAGGTGTTCCCGGTCGACGAGCTGGCCGAAAAGACACTGGAATTCGCCCGGCGAATCGCCGACCGGCCCACGATGGCGGCGCTGCTCGTCAAGGACTCGGTCAACGCCGCTTCGGACGCAATGGGATTCACCGAGGCCTTGCGGCACGCGTTCCACATCCACGAGTTGGGGCATGCGCACTGGGCGGCCCACAACGAGAACAGGTACGCGGTCGGATTGCCGCCCGACGTCGAGGACTGGCGCAACGCGAAGCCGACGCAGGTCGCCCGCCGCGACACGCCGTAGCGCTCGCCGGTCGCATGCGGCTACCCGTTGCCGCGGCGAGTTTTATGCGTGGTTCGATATCTAGAACCTGTTTCAGTTTGAGAGGGCGTCGCGTGCAGCTTTCTTTCGAGAACCGGACGTATCTGGTCACCGGCGGTGGCAGCGGGATCGGCAAGGGCGTGGCCGCCGGGCTGGTCGCGGCAGGCGCCTCGGTCATGATCGTGGGCCGCAACCCCGACCGGCTGGCGGGGGCCGTCAGCGAGATCGAAGCGCTTCCGGGCGGCGGGTCCGTTCGCTACGAGCCGACCGACGTCACCAATGAGGAGGAGGCCGCCCGCGCGGTGGACGCCGCCACGGCCTGGCACGGTCAGCTCCACGGGGTGGTGCATTGCGCCGGTGGCTCGGAGACGATCGGGCCGATCACCCAGATCGACTCGGAAGGCTGGCGACGCACCGTCGACCTGAACGTCAACGGCACCATGTACGTGCTCAAGCACGCCGCGCGGGAACTGGTCCGCGGCGGCGGGGGTTCGTTCGTGGGCATCTCGTCGATCGCGGCCAGCAACACCCACCGGTGGTTCGGCGCCTACGGGGTCAGCAAGTCGGCCGTCGACCACATGATGCAGCTGGCCGCCGACGAGCTCGGGCCGTCCTGGGTGCGCGTCAACAGCATCCGGCCGGGCCTGATCCGCACGGATCTGGTCGCCCCGGTCTTCGCTGTGCCGGAGGTCAGCGAAGACTACCGGGAGTGCACGCCGCTGCCTAGGCCCGGCGAGGTCGAGGACGTGGCCAACCTGGCGATGTTCCTACTCAGCGACGCGGCGTCCTACATCACCGGGCAGATCATCAACGTCGACGGTGGGCTCATGCTGCGGCGCGGCCCGGACTACTCCGCGATGCTGGAACCCGCGTTCGGTGCCGACGGGCTACGCGGAGTCGTCTGACACCAGGCCGGCGTCTCGATCGGCGAGTGTGGCGAGCGCCGACCAGTCCAGGTGCCCGCCGCCCGTGGCCACCAGGGTGAGGAAGCGGTCGCGCAGCAGGCTTGCCACCGGCAGTGGCACCTGCAACTGCTCGGCGGCGGCGAGCGCCAGGCGAACGTCTTTGAGGCCCAGCTGGGCGGCGAACCCGGCCGGCTCGAATTCCCGGCGCGCGATCAGTCCTCCATATGTCTGATAGACGGGCGCCGCAAACAACGTCGAGGTGAGGATGTCGACGTACTGCTGCCTGTCCACCCCCGCCTTGGCGACCAGCGCGACGGCCTCACTGACGCTCTCGATCACCGACGCGATGAGGAAGTTGCCGCTCAGCTTGACCAGGTTGGCGGTGTGCGGCTGCTCGGACACCACGAAGGTCCGCTGGCCGATCGCGTCGAACAGTGGGGAGAGTGCCTGCAGCACCGGCGGCTCGCCGGCTGCGACGACGAAAAGCTCTGCGGCAGTTGCCGCTTCGGGTCTGCCGAATACCGGCGCTGCGGCGTACCGCTGACCCGCCTCAGCGTGCGCGCCGGCCAGCCGGTCCGAGAGGGCGACGCTGACGGTGCTCGACGAGACGTGTGTGGCGTCCGGCGCCAGCGCCGCCAGGATCCCGTGTTCGCCGAATGCGACGGCCTCGACGGCGTGGTCGTCGGCCAGCATTGTGAACACCACCTCGCCGGTGCACGCCTCGGCGACGGTTGAGGCGGCGATGGCGCCCCGCTTGACCAGGGCGTCCGCCTTGCCGGGGGAGCGGTTGTAGACGGTGACCCGATGACCCGCCCCGATCAGATTGGCGGCCATTCCCCGGCCCATGTTGCCCAAGCCGATAAATCCGATGTCCATGCATCCACTCTGCCTTGTTGGGGGCCGTCCTTTGCGATGATGAGCGCCTAGTGACGCGACGAGCACGGGAGCAGCAATGAATCGACTCGAGGGCAAGCGAATTCTGGTCACAGGCGCCGCGTCGGGGATCGGGCAGGCGACCGCGCTGCGGCTCCTCGACGAGGGCGCCGACGTGGTCGCCTCGGACGTCGCCGAGGGCGGTCTGGACACCACCAGGGCCCGCGCGGCCGGGGCCGCGACCGCCGGCCGCCTCACCACCGTGCCGATGGACGTGGGCAACGAGGACTCGGTGATCGACGGCGTGTGCCTGGCCGTCGAAAAGCTCGGCGGCCTGGATTCATTGGTCAATGCCGCCGGCATCCTGCGCGCCGCGCACACCCACCAGACCAGCCTGGAAATGTGGAACCAGATCGTCGGGGTCAACCTGACCGGGACGTTTCTCGTTGTGCGCGAAGCGCTCCCGGCGCTACTGGAGAATTCGCGCAGCGCGATCGTCAACTTCAGTTCGACCTCGGCTTCGTTCGCCCACCCATACATGGCGGCGTACGCGGCGAGCAAAGGCGGCATCCAGGCCTTCACCCATTCGCTGGCGCTGGAGTACGCGCGCGACGGCCTGCGCGCAGTCTGTGTGGCACCCGGCAGCATCAAGTCCGGAATCACCGACGCGACCGGGGGATATATCCCGAAAGACGCTGACTGGTCGCTGTTTTCGAGGCTTATGCCTATCCTGCCGACCACCGTGGAGTCCAGCGGCACCGGGATGGCGGACCCGTCGGTGGTTGCCGGGGTGATCGCCATGCTGGTCTCCGATGACGGTGCGTTCATCACCGGGACCGAGATCCGCATCGACGGCGGGACGCACGCTTAGCCCGATGGCGGCGACCCGCCGCGCCCGGCTTCGCCGCGCTTGCGATCGCCGCTAGTTGACGCAGGGCACGCCGCCGCCGTCGATCGGCTTGCCCTGATCCGGCGTCGGGTAGGTCGTGGTGGTGCCGTTGTAGTAGTACGCCTTGGCCTTGGTCGACGTTGTGGTGCTCGTCATTTCGTCCGAAGTGCCGTCGTCAACCATCGACACCGAGAAATTGGTATCCACGGTGACCCTGATATGTCCGGGCTGGACGCTGGGATCGGGCTGACTGGGCGCGTCGAGGCCCAGGAGTTTGGCCACGTTGCTGGCGTCGGTTTCCACCCCTGCACCGTACGCGACCGTGCTCGCCGTGGGCTCACCCGTATTGCGATCCCGGGTCTGCCCTGTGGTGTAGCCGTGGTTCTGCAGCGCGTGCGACACCTCGGTCGCGAGTCCGCTCGTGCTGCCGGCATTGATTACGTCGACGACGGTCGATGGACTCGGTTTGGCAGCCGTGGTGGCGGGCGTCGTACTCGGGGGCGAGCCGCCGATCGCCGTGGCCACCTCCGCCTTGATCGCGGCCGGGTCGATGATGTTGACGTCCTGGCCGTCGATGTTGTCGTAGCGCACCACCGGCAGCGTTCGGAACTCGACGCGGCCGCTGGAGGCCAGCGAACCCAGCCGCTGGATCATTTCCTCATCCCAACCGGACGACAGCACTACATCTTTACGCGCGACCGCCATGAGGCCCTTGAGCTTGTCGAGGTTGGTGAAGGTTCCCGCCGCCTGCAACTCCTGCATGACCGACGAAATGAACGCCTGCTGCCGGTGGGTCCGGTCCAGGTCCCCGTTTTCCAGGCCGTGGCGCTGACGTACGAAGGACAACGCCTGGGAGGCGTCCAGCGTCTGTCGCCCTGCCGGGAAGTCGGCACCGGAGTAGGAGTCGTAGACGGGATGGTTGAGGCAGACCTCGACTCCGCCCAGGGTCTGCGCCAGGTCAAAGAACCCGGCCAGATTGACCTCGGCGAAATAGTCGATCGGAACGCCGGTCAGGTTGCGCACCGCGCGCAGGGTCGCCGCCCGGCCGGCTTCGCGCCCTTTCGTCTCGAGTTCTTTCTGGCTGCTGGCGCCCTGGTTTGCCAGCTTGTTCGCGACGTACTGTTTGGTGAGCCCGTATGCCTCTTTGATCTTGATGTGGTTGTATCCGGGGACCCCGGTGAAGGGCACCCAGTCGTCGCGTGGGATCGAGAAGGCGACAACTTTGTTGTCGGCGCTGACGTGCACCAGGATCAGCGTGTTGGTGTTGTAGCCGCCGTCGTCCGAATCGCCGGCGTGCAGATGCTTCAGGATCGACCAGGGCAGGTCGTTGCCGTCCTGATCTTTCCGCGAGTCCAGCCCGATCAGCAGGATGTTCATGTCGTCGCCGCTGGACCGCGGATCGTCGGGCTGCAGGGCGTTCGAAACGGTGATGCCGCCCAATGCGCCGTGAGCCACGTAGTAACCCGCCCCGGTCAGCCCCACCGCCGCCACCGAGACCAGCGCGCCCAAGGTACGCGTCAGCCCTTTACGGAAACGTGAGGGTTGGCGGACCGCTCGATGACGGCGATGGGCACCGCCCGAGCGGGCCATCACAAACCTCTGCCCACGCCCAGCGCATCACCAGGGACCGCAACGGCGGTTTGCGGCGATGTCGCTTCAAGCATGATGTCAAGTATGCGTTAGCTTGCTGTGAAGCCCCCAATCGAGAACGCTTCCCAAGTCGTCGCCTTCCGGCCGGCCGCGCGCGCGCCAGCGGCTGCGATCTGGGCCTGACCAGCGCGTTCGGACGAGGACGTCGCGCCGTCGTCTCGACTAGGTCACACTGCCGACGAGACCGACGTGAACTCGTTATCGGGCCGAGACGCCGGCTAACGCGGCTTTGACGAGGTCCTCGCCCGAATCGTAGAAAACGGTGATGTTCGAGCCGGTGATGATCTCGGCGAGGTAGACACCGAGCGGCTCGACCTCGTAGTAGTAATGAACGTTGCCCTGCCCACGAGGACGATCGAGCACCACGCCGGTGAAGGCCAGCAAGCAGCCGGTGTCCTGACCGGGGGTCGGAGTTCAAGGCCGCAGGCGTTTCGATCCCCGGGGTCGGCGGGTAGGCAACCCGGAGCCGATCGGAGGGCTAACGATGGACACCAGCGAGCCGCCGGAGCGGGGAACTCCAAGCGAGACGCCCGAGCGGCTGACGCCGACGGAAACACCCGAACGGCCCGCGCCGGCAGATCCGCCGGAGCGTTTGACGCCGTCGGAACCGTCCGAGCGTTAAGCGAACGCAAGCAAGCTGAGCACCGGAGGTCAAGGATGCGCGCTGAAGAAGGCGACGAAACGGTCAAGGACTATGCCGCGGAGGGGAAGCAGACTCTCGGCAGGATCAAGGCCTCGCAACGAGCGGGGTATCGGCTCGGCGACGTGGCCCGGCGGTTCGCCAGGTTATGGCGAGGCGATCACGCGCCGGGGGACAGGCCCGGGTCCCCCGGTTAGTCAGGCGGGCGCCGGATACCGGTGCGCCCAGGGGTGGACTTCTTCGAGCTGGGCTGCAAGCTGGAGGAGATCGCCGTCGGCGCCCAGCCGCCCCACCAACTGCACACCGAGCGGAAGTCCGGCCTCCGTCCAATGCAGGGGCACGCTGATCGCGGGGCGGCCGGTGATGTTGGCGAGTTGCGTGTAAGGCACCCAGCCCAGGCTTTCCTGAATCAGCTGATCGAGAATCCCGCTGTGCGCCATGACTTTTCCCGCGCGCAACTTGCTCGCGACGCGGGCCACCTGTTGTAGCGGACGCGGTGTCGCCGTGGCGCCCACGCGAAGAGGCGGCGTGGCCAGGGTCGGGGTCAGCAGGCAATCGAAGGTCTCGTGGAACGTCGCCAGGGAACGAATGTGATTGTTTCTGCTCTCCAAGGCGAGAATCGGCGCCAACACGCCGGTGGCCCGGGCGAGTTCACTCACGGCCAAGGTGTCGGCCTCGAAATCGCGGTCGCCGGCACCGGTGCGCTCTCTGGCGTCGGCAACGTGTTGATAGAGCTGCGCGAACCAGATGGTGAGAAAGTCGCGCGCCAGGGCGGCGTCGTCGTACGGGGGTGGAACCTCCTCGACCCGGTGACCCAAATCGCTGAGGAGCGTCACCGTCCGTTCCACCGCGGCGACGGCTTCCCGATCGGGATGTGCGTTGATCGCGGAGGACCACGAGTATCCGATTCGCAGCGCGCCCGGGCGACGCTTGATGTGGTCGGCGAAAGTGCCTCGCGGAAGGGCGACTTCGTAGGCGGCGTGCGGATCGCGGCCGATTATCGCGTCGCACAGCGCGGCGCTGTCGCGCACGGTGCGTGACACGACGCCCTGCGTCACCATTCCGAACATCGGCTCGCCCGTCTGCGGGCCATAAGGCGACAGACCACGGCTTAACTTGAGGCCGACCAATCCGTTGCAGGCGGCGGGGATGCGGATCGATCCGCCACCGTCGTTCGCCCCGGCGGCCGCGACGATCCCGGCCGCGACCGCCGCTCCGGATCCACCCGATGAGCCGCCGGGAGTGTGCTCGGTCTTCCACGGGTTGCGAGCCGGGCCCCAGTAATCCGATTCCGTCACGCCCTTGGCCCCGAATTCGGGGGTGTTCGTCATTGCGAAGATCATCAGTCCCGCGTCCAGGAACCGCTGAGTCACCAGGGCGTGCCGATCGGCCACGTCGTTGGCCAGCGAACGGGAACCGCTCGACGTCGGAAAGCCGCGATACTCCTGGGCAAGGTCTTTGATTACGAAGGGCACACCGGCAAACGGTCCGCGCAGGTTCGGGTCGGCGGCCTGCCGGTCCGCCACGTCGCCGAGGCGGCGGACGATCGCGTTCAACCGCGGATTGACTGCGTCCGCTCGCTGCCGAGCCAATGCGAGAAGTTCGGCCGGCGTGACCTGCTTGCGCTCGACCAGTTCGGCCAACGCGGTCGCATCCAAGGACATGTACTCGTCAAGCTGCATCGGTTTCTCCTCTGGACGCCCCGCTGCATCGTAATTGGAGGCGCTTCGACGCCGGGTCGGCGCCGAAGCGGCTTAGTATCACCTGATGCCCATGGCAGTGGAACCGTTTTCGATCCAGGGACCCGGCGGCGTGCGGATCGTCGCTGACCGACTCGGCGATCCTCAGGCGCGGGCCGTGGTGTTCCTGCACGGCGGCGGGCAGACCCGCCGCTCCTGGGGCAAGGCCGCCACAGCCGTCGCCCAGCGTGGCTGGCAAGCCGTCACCGTCGACCTGCGCGGCCACGGCGAATCCGACTGGTCCGACGAAGGCGACTACCGCGTCGCCAGCTTCGCCGGCGATGTCCAGGAGGTGCTGGCCACGCTGCCCCCGCGGCCGGTGCTGGTTGGCGCCTCTCTGGGCGGGTTCACCTCGATGCTGCTCGCGGGTGAGATTTCCCCGGGGATCGCCAGCGCGATCGTGTTGGTCGACATCGTGCCGAACATGGACCAGTCCGGCGCCAATCGGATACACGCCTTCATGTCCGATCGGGTGGAATCGGGTTTCGCCTCACTTGACGAGGTTGCGGACGCGATCGCCGAATACAATCCGCACCGGCCGCGGCCAACCGACTTGGACGGCCTGACCACGAATCTGCGCCGCCGGGGCGACCGCTGGTACTGGCACTGGGATCCCCAGTTCATCAGCGGGACCGCCGCGTTTCCCCCTTTCGAGGTCACCGACCCCGACCGCATGCACGCGGCCGTCGAGGCGATTTTGCGCGGTGGGGTGCCGATGCTTTTGGTTCGGGGCCAGATGAGCGACCTCGTCAGCCAGGAGCGCGCGGACGAATTCCTGGCCCGCTTTCCGCAGGTCGAGTTCACCGATGTACGCGGTGCGGGACACATGGTCGCCGGCGATCGCAACGACATCTTCGCCGACGCCGTGCTGGGGTTCCTTGCACGGCATCTCGGCGATTGATCAGTTCGCAAGCGTCCACGTCGGAAGCTGTTGTCCAGCAGGTCATTCGATAAAAGTTGCGCTCAGCCGGTCGCCATACCTGGCGCCCAAGCAGCCGAAACCCGCTCGCGCTGTTAGCATGCTGCCGACATATGAAGAGAGGCGGCGTGGCCATGCGGTGGTTGCGAGGGTTGGGCTTGGTCGGTGCTTTGGTCGTCGCCGCGACGACGCTGGCCAACCCGGCGCGGGCTGATGCGGGCGTTACGCCGGGGATCAAAGTCGAGGACGAAAAAACCTCGTGCACAGCAGGTTTCGCCGCCCAAGGCAATGACGGCAGCTACTACCTGATGACCAGCGGCCACTGCGACGCCCACGACGGTTCACAGTGGACACACGACAGTGACGTCCCGCTCGGGAAGATCGCCGCCAGCGAGAAGGAGGGCGACGCGAGGGACGCCGCGATCATCCTCCTCGACCCGAGCGTGGGCGCGCCTCTCGGCGCTGTCGGCGGACGGTACATGGTCCGGGATGTGTTGAACGTCAACCAAATTCGGGAAGGCATGCCTTTCTGCAAATTGGGCGCGGTCACCGGTGAGACCTGTGGTCACGTCAGGCACGTAGACGGTGACGTTGTCGAAGCCAGCGTTTTCAGCCTCAATGGCGACAGCGGCAGTCCGGGATTCGTGAAGAACCCTGACGGCACCGTAAGCGCGGTGGGCCTGTTGATGTCCTCACCCGACGGCGACGACTACACGACTTACTTCACGCTCATCGATCCGCTATTGGGCAGGTGGGGATTGCACGTTCTGCCTTGAGCGGCCATGCGTAACACAGAGTTTGCAATTGCCGGGTACCGGGTATCCGCGCCCCGCGGCTTTGGCCAGTGCTCGCTACTTTGACGAGGCCAACGAGTTCGGTAGTGCGACACCAGCGACACGAAGGGGAGCAGTAGTGAAGCGTGGGATCGTCGTCGGCGTGGCGGGCGTGGCCGTAGTGGTCGCGGCGTGCGCCGGCTGTTCGAGCAAAAAGTCAAACACGGGATCGTCGGGTTCGTCGTCGCCGTCAGCGGCCGGCCCGCAGGTCATCGTCGACGGTCAGGCTCAGAACGTCAGCGGCCAGGTCACGTGCACGCCGGCGGGCGACAACACCAACATCGGCATCGGGGACCCGACAGCCGGGGTCGGTGCCGTGGTCAGCAATGCCAACCCGCCCATCGTGCACTCGGTTGGACTCGGCAGCGTCAACGGCATCACGCTCGGCTTTTCTGACGCGGCCCCCAATCAAGGGGGCAACGCGGGGGCTGCGGTCAACGGAAAGGCCTACGCAATCAAGGGCACCGCAACCGGGCTCGACATGAGCAACCCGCAGCAACCGCAGCAGGTGACCAAATCATTCGAGTTGGACGTGACGTGCCCGTAGTGCGGGCGATCGATACCCAAGATGGGACGCAGCTATGTCTATGAAACGTGTCGTCAGCGCGGCGGCCGTCGCGGCGGGTCTGAGCCTCTCCGCGGTCACATTGAACGTGGGCTCGGTCTTCGCGGCTCCGCTCGACCCTACTCCGCCGTGCCCCGGCTGCCATGGCGGTGGCGGGGGCGGGGGCAACCCCGGTGGTGGCGGCGGCCCACAGGGCGGGCCCGGCGGGCAACAAAGCGGGCCCGGCGACGCGCCGGGTGGCCAAAGCAATCCGCCCCAGGGCGGGCACGGGCAGAGCCCACCGCAGGGCGGGCAGAACAACCCGCCGCAGGGCGCCCAGAACGGGCCCGCGCCCAACGACCATGGGCAGTACCCGCAGCAGGGCGGCACGGACAACCAGCCGGGTGACCACGGTCAGAACGGGCCGGGTGGACAACCCAACGCCCCCGCGAACGAGCACACGCCGCCGCCGCAGGGCAGGCAGGCCCTCAACCCGCCGAGTACCCAACCACCACATGAGCCTTACGTTCCGCGTGGCACCTACGCCAGCGGTAACGCGCAAGTCGGCGGGCCCAGTGATGCGCGGGCAGGCTTCAGCGTCGTGGACCACGGGGCACCCCCGCCGCCCCCGCCGCGGGGTCACGGCTGGAACGACGGTCCGGCCCCCGGCCATCCGCCGCCGCATTGGGTGGGTGCGCCGCCTCCCGGGGGTTGGGACGGTCCGCCGCCTCCGGGCGGCTGGAACCGGCCGTGGTCCGGGCCGCCGCGTGACGTCGCCGCCGCGCAGGTCGATTTCGGGCCGTTCCAGTACGACTCCTATACCGCCATCCCGGTTTTCAACTGGCAGTTCGGCGGTTGGGGCTTCTGGTACATGGGAGTCTGGGTCCCTCTGTACTGACGCTCGGGCCCGGAGTCAATCGTCGAACCGAGCCGCCGACGGGCGTCGCCGGCCCAGCCGGTTCGCCCGTTGGCGGGCGGTAATCGAGCCGTCGTGGCAGGCTCCGGGAATGGATGTGCGCGAGAACGTCCGCAGAGCCATCGACGTGATGACCGCTTGGACGTCCGACAGCGGCAACGAATTCGCGTGGAACCGGCTCGTCGAGAACGTGATCGATGAGCCCGATGGGGAAATCATGCTGTTGATGGGCTTCGTCAACCTTGCGGGCGAGCTGGGGATCAAGCTGGAGAGGGCGACCGGCCAAAAGATGTGCGCTCACCTCCAGGACATCGCTCTGAAGTACCTATGAGGGGTGCGTGAACGCGATGGAGAAGCGGTTCGTCCGGGTCGGTGGTGACGGCGGCGTACTCACCATCGAGCTGACCAATTCAAAACGGCTCAACATCGTCGGCACGTGCGCCGTGGAGGAATTGACACAGGCATTCCGCGCCGTCGACGGCGATGGTGACGTCGGGGTGGTCGTGCTGCGCGGGGCGGGAGACGCGGCTTTCATCGGTGGCGCCGACATCAACGAGATGATCAACCTGGACCGATCGAGCGCCGAGGCGTTCATACGTCGGCTCGCAGCTCTGTGCGAGTCGATCCGCGAATGTCCCGTCCCCGTCATCGCCCGGCTGGCCGGGTACTGCCTCGGCGGTGGGCTCGAGGTCGCGATGTGCTGCGATCTGCGGATCGCCGAATCCGGGGCGATATTCGGCATGCCGGAAGTGGCGGTCGGAATCCCCTCGGTGATCCATTCGGCCTTGATGCCCGCGCTGATCGGGGCGTCGCATGCGGCCTGGCTCCTGATGACCGGTGAGACAATCGACGCAGGCACGGCCGTCGCGTGGGGTTTGGCGCACGAGGTGGTTGCCGCCGACGCACTCGACTCTCGTATCGCCGAACTCACTGCGAAGCTCGCCGGATTCGGCCCGCACGCGGTCCGGCAGCAAAAGCGCCTGCTCAACAAGTGGTTCGACATGACGGTGCACGGGGCGATCGAGGACAGCATCGAGCAGTTCGGTCTGGCGTTCTTGACCGGAGAGCCCCAACACCACATGCGAGCGTTTTTAGCCCGCAAGAAGGACCGAGCGTAGGGCGGCCGTACACGCGAATTTTGTGCACGAATCCCTTGCTGCGCTTAAGCATCACCCGTGGGCACGGCGCCTTACTGCGGGTGCGTCGCGAGGTAGTCCCCCACCGGGATCGGTGACGGCGCTGCGTAACCGACGGGGAGCAACACGTCGCCGGCGGTGGTCACGTAATAGACGTCCCACCGGTAGTAGGTGGGGAACGCGGCCGGATCGGCTGCGATCAGTGCGGCGTATTGGTCGACCGCCCGAACGTATTCATGTGCGTGGTTGTAGCCGTAGATGGCGTGCGCGGGGTCGTTGCCGAAGCCGTTCGCGGCGAGGAAGCGGCCCGCCGCCACGATGCTGTCGCGGGGCGAGTTGATATCGCCGCCCTGGCCGTAGGTGGCGAAGGTTGACGGCAAGAATTGCATGGGACCCTGCGCGCCGGCGGTGCTCACGCCGTTGATGCTGCCGAAGCGGGTCTCGACCAGATTGATCGCGGCCAGGTAGTTCCAGCCGACGCCGGTCTCCGCTTCCGCCGCGTGGTAGTCATTCATCAGCTCGTCGGCGGGCACGGGAGGTTCGATCCGCCAGGCGGGCAGCGTGTCTTTGGCGGGTGTCATCGCCTGAAGCTGGCGACGCGCATCGAGGTTGCGGTCGTAGACGTCGACCAGTTCCGGCGGGATCCGTGGGCGGGTGATCGAGTCCCATTCGGGGTGCCGCTCGATCGAGCGGTACGCGGCCTGCTCGCGGTGCGCGGCCGCGGTCAGTGCCGGCTCCGCCGTCGACGGGTCGCGCAGCGCGCGCTCGTCGGCGACCAGGTCGTCGGCCAACTGGGCCGGGTCCGACGCCAGTTGGGGCTGCGCTCCTTGGGGTGGTTGAGGCGCTGCGGCAAGGGTTCTCGACGCGAGCGGTGTGGCGGGCGCCGTCGCTGCGGTTGAAGAGGCCACCGCTGACGCGTTCGGCTTCGCCGCCGTGGCCGAACAGCCGACGACTGAGAAGATGATGGCGCCGAGAAACGCCGGCGCGGTCGCAGCGAATGTACTGTTACGGCTCACTCTGGTCACTTCCGTCGGTTGCCTTGGATAGTCTTTCGTATCCGGCCGCCTGACAGCAATGCCGTGGCCCATATCGGCCGAGGCAAATCCCGCTAGGGCGTCGCCTTGCAGCGGCGGACGTGCGAATCCCTGCACCTGACAGGGTAATTCACGCGGCGTGGCGGGTACCGATAGATGGCGGGCCACCCCTTCGGGTTGCGGGCGGACACGGCTTATTTCAGACTCGGGAATCGGCTTCCCAGCAGAGTGAAAAAGTTACATGCCTGACGCCACGGCTGAACGAATCGCGAGGCCATCCCTCCCTCGCCTCCTTCGTCCCGCGATGCTTGCCGCAATGACCACGGTGCTCATCGCTGCGCCCACCACGCTCCCCCTGCTGCCACCGGGTTGTGCGATCGGTTGGACGATGGTCGGGGGCGTGCTCATTTATGTGCCCGATTGCACGCATCGGTCACCGGCTCCATCGCCCCCGCCGGACGGACCGCCGCCCAGTCCGGCCCCGTCACCGGCTGATTAGGAGGCCGAGAGGGGGCGACGGCGGTGCGAACGGGCTGTAGTGGTCATCGCGGGGTGTCGATGAACATCAAACCAGCTGTGGCAGATGGTGACTCACGAATATAGGGGCATCGCATCCCCGTCATGCCAGCCTACGACGGAGTCGCAGCGGCGGAATCTTTGTCGGGGCGGTCCGAGAAGGTCGGAAGTTGCACCGGTTCGGCATCACGACCGGCAGGTGAAACGACCTCGGGCTCGTAGCGATGCGAAAACAAATCGGACGATGTCATGGAGCGGGTCCTCAAGTTAGTTGGCTTCAACCCAAACGTGCTTGGCTGGGGCGAAGGGCGATCGATTCGTAGATCTGCTCATCTGAACAAATTGGCTAAGGGGCAGTGCAAAAACAAACTGCTGCCACCAATCTACACGCCAGCGTCAGCGAAGACGTCGCGCCGAGCGACTGGCGTTCATCGACGCCCGAAACCGCGCTCCTGGTACGCCCTGGCGGAGGTCGGCCGGGACCCCCTCAACGTGCTGTGGGCTGGTGGGAAGTCACCCACCAGCCCACGCGGTAGAACTCGACCTAGACGGCGGTTACCCCGACTGCCTGCGGGCCCTTGGCCCCCTGCTCGACGTTGAACTCAACTCGCTGATTTTCCTCCAGCGACCTGTAGCCGTTGCCCTGTATTTCCGAGTAGTGGACGAACACATCTGCTGCGCCGCCGTCCGGAGCGATAAAACCGAAGCCTTTTTCGCTGTTAAACCATTTCACAGTTCCCTGTGTCATACCTTCAACTTCTCTCATTCTGAATGGATGCCGACGGCATCCCGGGCCAGCGTAGCATGCGCGGCACCCATGAACTCTAATCGACTGGGGCAGAGAGTTTTTCATGCCAGCCCATGGACGATGGGAGGCCAACGGATCCTAAGTCTCGAACACCGTTGCGGCAGAGCATTGTTCACCGCATTTGCGGCCCGCGCATGCATCCGTGCTCATGCTCGCCCGGGGCGATTCGGATGCGATCCACGATGCTCGGAATGGCGCCCTCACGGCGGGCCCGGCGAGGGGCCCAGCCCGCAGCTGTGGCAGCCGGCGTACAGTCAGGCTTCCGGCGAGCGTCCGGGTTGTTTGCGGCAGCGTCGACGGTGTTGTCGGTCAGCTGGACCGGTCTTGCCCGAGTCCGCAGCCATCGGCCGGTGCGCACCGGGGCTTGTGACGTTGTCCTGACGCGCTCAAACTGGTTGATATGCGCGACCGCGAGACCATCGATGCCGAATTGCGGCGCATCGCTCTCCGGCGCCGAGCGGGCCGAGAGCACGGTGGTCAGACGCCGTCTCGCGAGGTCGACGACCTGCTCGACGAGCTCCTGGCCCAGAGCACGGGCGTGGTGTTCCCGGATACGGCGAGAACCTGCGAAACCGAGGTTGTCGCCGACACCCGTTCGCGGGGCAGAAGCGGCATCACGCCTCGCCGGCGCAAGGGCATGCCGCAGCATGTGGGTTTTCTCGCAGCATTGCCGCTGTCTCTGATGGCGATCGTCGCCGTGGTGCTGGTGATGTTTGCGGTTCACCACCAGGATCCGTCGGCGAAGCCGGAGGAACCACCGCCGTCGGCCGCGCCGGCACCGAAGCGCATGGCGCCGCACGCACCCGCTCCGCGGATTGAGGTTGCCGACGCGGCGTTCATCGCCGCCTTGAAGCACGAAGGCGTACCAGTTCCCAGCCAGGACTACGCGATGGCCCAAGGGCACGCGGTCTGCGACTTCCTGGCGCACCAACCCAATTTCGCGGATGCGGTCGAATTCGTGCAGCGATCGTCGATATGGGACGCGAATCAAAGTGCCGAAGTCACCGCGGGTGCCATCGTCTCGTACTGCCCGCAGTCTCAACCTGCCACCGCGACCGATTTGTCGCCGGCCTATCAGAATGCTCTCTCCGATCTGCAGGCCATCGAGGGAAAGCTGCAAGGTATCGAAGGGGATTTGCATGGCTTGCAGGGCGATCTGGATCGCATCCCGGGGCCGCCGTAATCGGCACAGCAGCTTCGAGGACGTCGTGACGGGTCGGCCGGTTCAGCGGCGTCGTATCCAGACGGTGACGCCGACGACAGCTGCCAGGACCGCCAAGGCGACGGGAACGACACCGCCTGAGAGCAGTGCATCTGTCGCCCGGACGAAGCGGTTCGACTGCTGTGACGAGCTCTCGATGCTGTGAGCCGAGGGCTCGTTCGCTTCTTGTCTCTTCGGCCGTTCAAGAAGGGTGCGGCCTGAACCCGGAACGTCGACCGGCGTCGTGGTCGACCCCGGCCGGCTTGCCTGTCCGCGCACAGCCGGACGTTGGGACGGGGATTCGTGGTCCCCGATTTCCTGTGCGCGCGCCGGTGCCGCCGCGGGTGGTGGCCCTTGGTTCGCCGGCGAGGCCGCGCCCGGGAGTGCAGCCCCCGGCCCGGGGACGGCGCCGGAGGCCCCGGCCCGCGGATCGCGCTCGCGTCCCCGGCGCCGCACCCAAGCCTCGTCTCCCAACTCGTCGGGAATGAGCCACATCAGCAGGGCGAAGTTGACCACCCCGAGTAGACCGTGCAGGACGATGTCAGCTGCGTGGAACCCCAGGGGCGTCGGTACCGTGCGCGCGGTGGCGACACTGCTGAAAAACAACAACAGCAGGTAGGCCACCGCACTCAGCGCGGTGACAGTCACTGCCGCGCGGCGATTGCCGGCGGCGGCGATGGCCAGCACCCCAAGCGCCAGCAGTATCGCGCTGTGTGCAGGAGTCGATGCCAGCCCGAGAATTGGGGTGCCGGTGGGCCCGGCATGGCGGTGCAGGACAGCCGAAACCAGCCCGGCAGTGCCGAAAGCGCTCACCAGCGCGCCCTCGCCGAGCAGCAACCAACGTCCGCTCCGGAAACGCCCAGGGTCCATCGGCGCCCTGCGCAAATCCGAAGTCATCCCGGGAACAGGCCCCGCCGTGACCGGCATCGCGACCTCCAACCTGAAGAGCACGTCCTGCCTGATCGACTACCCATTACGGCCGGTACTACTCCAGTGGTCGTTGCGCCGGCTTTGGGGGACCGACCGGCGCTCACGTAAGGCGGAGCGAGGCTTCTGGGCCCACCGGCTGCGGGAAGGTTGGTCCAATTTCTTGACTTCCACTGGTGGCGCTCGATACTGCCGGCCACCCGCATTCTGGGCGATCACGACTAGCTGAAATTCGAGTAGCCCCTACTCTATGCCGCCGCGTCTGCTCCGCGACAGAATTTTCGTTACCGATCGGTAACACCAGCGGAAACGTCAGGAAAACGACGTCTAACCCGGTCATACGGAAGCTCCTGTAATTAGCGAAGCTGCGGGCATCAGTGGAGGGGATCGTCATGTCTAACCGTGTTGCGCCCATGGAGACGCTTGTCGAGTACCTGGGAATGTGGGAAGCGCGAAGGCCAGACCAGACCCTCTACCAGTTCGTCAATGCTGAGGGCGGGCAACTCGAGCATTACACCTACGGGAGCTTCGCCGAGCGGACTCGGGAGCTGGCCGCCTACTTGTATCTCGAGGCCGGGCTGAGGCGGGGAGATCGGGCGCTACTGGTCTACCCGCCAGGTCTGGCGATGGTCGCAGCGTTCTATGCCTGCGCGCGCATCGGGGTGATCGCTGTACCCGTCAGCCCCCCGCTGCCCATGGCGTTCGAAGCGGGGCTGACCAAGCTCAGCTTCATCGCGCGCGACTGTCAGGCCAAGGCGGTGCTTTCCACACAGGAGTATGAGTACGGCTTCCGCCTGATGCTCAGCCGCGAACAAGGCGCACCCTTGCGGGCTGACGCGCTGTCCCCGGAGCTGCCCTGGTTCACAACGGATGGTCCGCAGGGGTTTGGTGGCGCCTCGGTGGCGGACACGCCTGGCCCGGTGCTCTTCCTGCAATACACATCGGGCTCCACCAGCGATCCCAAGGGCGTGGTCGTAAGCCACGCCAACGTCATCGCCAACCGCTCGGCGTTCACCGACGGCGTGGTGGCGGTCAGTTGGCTCCCGCAGCACCACGACATGGGTTTGATCTCCGCATACTTGTTCGTGCTACTGCTCGGCGGGACCACGCATGGGATGTCCCCGGAGGAATTTCTCAAGCGCCCGTCGGCCTGGCTTCGGCTCGTCAGTGAGACGCACGCCAGCCACACGCCCGCACCGAACTTCGCCCTCGAGTACTGCCTGCGCGAGGACAAGCTCCCCGACTCGGAGCTCGAGAGCATCGATCTGAGCGGCCTCGAGTCAATGCTCATCGGAGCAGAGCCGCTGCGGGCCAAGACCTTCGCACGCTTCCGGCAGCGCTTCGCTCCCTACGGTCTGAAGCCTGAGGCGCTGTGCGGCGCTTACGGCTTGGCAGAAAACACCTTGATCGTGTCCCTTCGGGGGCGCCAGACCCTGGCGCTGAACAAGCGCGCACTGGAGAAGAACCTTGTGCGGGTCGAGAAGGCCCTGCCCGAGAACAGCAACCAGGCACCGGTGGTGAGCTGCGGCAAGCCTCTCCCCGGAAACCTGGTGCGCATCGTGGACCCGGAATCCCTGCAGGCGCTGGGCGAGGGCCGGGTCGGCGAGATTTGGGTCGACGGGGCCTCGAAGGGAGGCGGCTACTGGTGCCGCCCGGAGCTCACCGCCGACGTTTTCGGAGCCCGCATCGCCGGCGACGACGGGCACACCTATCTGCGGACGGGCGATCTCGGCTTCTTGTACGAGGGCGAGCTGTTCGTGTGCGGCCGGACCAAGGACCTGATCATTGTCCGCGGCGTCAACTGCTATCCCTCCGACATCGAGGCCATCGTGGAGCGGTCGGCCGCACAGGTTCGGCACGGCTGCGTCGCCGCCTTCTCGGTCGAGCGCGAAGAGCAGGAAGCGCTCGTTGTGGTCGCCGAGGTACGCGACGAAAGTGCCCTGCCGGACGCCAAGGCGCTGGCGCGATCGGTTCGCAGGAACGCCCACGTCGATCCGTACACCATCGCGTTTGTGCCGCCGCGCAGCATTCCCAAGACCACCTCGGGAAAGATCCGACGCGCTCAAAACCGCCAACTCTGGTTGGACGCCAAGCTGCCCGTGCTGGCGAGCTACGCCCACGAGACGCACGAGGGGCCGGGCGCGGACGCGGGTCCACTGGAACGCTTCCGCCATCTCATGGAGAGCTATGACCTCACGGGAGAGGAGGAGTCCTCCTTCGCGGATCTCGGTATCGACTCCGTCTCGCTGGCCGAGCTCCGCAACGACCTGCAGGCCTTGCTTGAACAACATGGCGCCGGAGAACTCGCCGACGACGTCGACACGCGCCTACTCCAGCGCCTGACCGTCGCCGAATTCTTCCGACTCGTAAGCCAATTCGGCGATCGCAACCGTCAACCGCTCGACGCCGTACGGCAGGCGCTGGCCGAGATCAGCGCCGAGTATCAGGCATACGAGAGCACACAGATGCGCGCCGACGCGCGGCTGCCCCTGCCGGCGTTGCCGCCGGCGCGACCGAGCGTGTCAGGCGACATCCTGCTGACCGGGGCGACCGGTTTTCTGGGACCGTTTTTGGTGCGGAGCCTGCTCGAACAGACTTCCTCCACCCTTCACGCGCTGATGCGCGCCACGGATGCGGAACACGGCCTGGATCGGGTCATCGCATCGCTGCACCGGGCCCATCTGTGGTCCCGGGAGCTGGAAGCCGAGGTAAGGGCCCGGGTGCGCGTGATCTGCGGGGACCTGGCCAAGCCGGACCTGGGAATCGGTGAGCCCGCGTTCCAGCGACTGGCCGACAGCATCGACGCCATCGTCCACAATGGCGCCCTGGTCAATTACGTCCGGACCTACGACGCCCTGCGGCCCGCCAACGTGCTGGGTACGCACGAGCTGTTGCGCCTGGCGATGACCGCGCACCGCAAGCGATTCCACCTCGTCTCCAGCACCTTCATCTACGGCTGGACCCCCAAGGTGGTAGTCCGGGAGTCCGACGCAAACACGGAGATGAGTGGCCTGGACTTCGGCTACTCGCAGACCAAATGGGTCGCCGAGCAGCTGGTGCTGGCGGCGCAGCGGCAAGGACTCGACGTGCACGTCTACCGCCCCGTCCTCATCTCCCCCACCAACGCGGGCTTTGGCAGCCAGGACGACATATTCGTTCGCTTCACTGCGTTCATGATCGAGCACGGCCTGGCCGTTCAGGCGGACAACCAGGTCAGCCTCCTGCCGGCGGACCTGATCGCCGATCACATCGTCGCGCTGATGGACCTCCCGGCCGAGGCGGGCACCGTGTTCAACATGACGGCGGATGACTACTACAACATCGTGGACATCACACGGCTGTTGTCCGAACGCTACGGCTATCGCTTTACGTACCATGACATTCCGTCCTTCGTCGAGCAGGTGAATCGCCGGTGCACGCCACGTGATCCGCTGTATCCGCTGGTCGATTTCCTCACCCGCTCCGCGGACAAGATCGCGATGGAGCAGGACAAGCGCTACGACAACACCCACTACCGGCGGGCGCGCGCAATGGCCAAACGCCGCCTGCGCGAGCCGGCGCTGACCGACACGGTCGACGATCTCGTCCAGTTCCTGCGGAGCGAGCGTCTGATCAGCCAGGCGCAGACCGAGTCCCGATGCAGTGCCTAGCGACTCCGGTTTCACTGCTGCGAGACGCTTCTCCTTGGTTGGCCTCGCCGCCATTTAGGCGCGCGCTGGTGATGTCGCGATGTATATAGCAGTCCTCGTCAATCCGTTCGCACGCAAGAACCGCGCTGGAACGGGTGACCGCATCGCCCACCTCCGTCGCATCGTCGGGCCCGAGCCTCCACCGGATCAACCCATGCCGAGGTCGCTGCGCTGGCCGTGGCGCCGACCGGCCGGGACGACCATCGCCTCACCTGGAACAGGAGGCGCATTCCGGTGGCTGGGTGACTCTGTGGTGCGCTGGCCGCTGGTCATCATCGGAGCATGGATGTTGCTGGCGGCCGCCTTGTTTCTGATTTTCCCGCCGCTGGAGCAGATCGTCCGGGAACATCAGGCGCCAATGGTGCCGGCCAATTCCCCGGCAATGGTCACAGCCCAACAGATGACCAAGGCGTTTCACGAATCGGGGTCAGACAATGTCCTTCTGGCGGTCTTAACCAACGAGAACGGGCTGGGACCCGGCGACGAAGCCGTCTACCGCACGCTCGTCGCCACCCTGCGCCAAGACACTCAAGACGTCGTGATGCTGCAGGATTTCCTAGCCACGCCCGAGTTGCGCGAGGCCATGAGCAGCAAGGATCACCATGCCTGGCTGCTGCCGATCGGGCTGGCCGGCGGGTTGGGCACACCACAGTCCCACGAGGCATACACGCGGGTGGCGGACGTCATCAAACAGACCGCCGCGGGATCCACCCTGACCGCGAATTTGGCCGGACCGGCGGCCACCATCGCCGACCGCGATGAGGCCGCTACCCGGGATATGCATCGAATAGAACTCGCGACGGCGATCATGGTGCTCGCCATCCTGCTCATTATCTACCGAAACCCGTTCACCATGATGCTGCCGTTGGTAATGATTGCCGTATCCCTGGTGACTGCACACGGGATTGTTGCCGGACTGTCGCAACTCGGCCTCGGTGTTTCTGATGAAACCATCATATTCATGACCGTAATAATGGCGGGCGCGGGAACGGATTACGCCGTGTTCCTCATCAGCCGCTACCACGAACACTTAAGGCGCGGTGCGGATTCGGATCACGCGATTATGAGGGCATTGGTGTCGATTGGCAAGGTAATCGCCGCGTCCGCGGCCACCGTCGCCGTCACCTTCTTCGGAATGTCCTTCACCCGATTGAAATTCTTATCGACAATCGGGCCGGCGTTGGCGATTTCCATCGCTGTGGCGTTTCTTGCCGCCATAACTTTCTTGCCGGCCATCCTCGTGCTCGCCGGACGACGTAGTTGGGTCACACCGAGGCGCGATCTCACCTCTCGTTTCTGGCGGCGTTCCGGGATACGCATCGTGCGTCGGCCTACGGCCCATCTATTAATTAGTGTGATTGTGCTGGCTGTGCTGGCTGGCTGCGGATGCTTCGTCCGGTTCAATTGGGACGAGAGCAAGACCCTGCCGGGTTCGGTGGAAAGTAGCCGCGGATATGCCGTCCTGGGCCGCCATTTCCCGTTGAACGAGACCATCCCGCAATATTTGTTGATTCAGTCGCCGCACGACTTGCGAACCCCCAAAGCGCTCGCCGACTTGGAACAGATGGCACGGCGGGTAAGCCAGATACCGAACATTGCAAAGATTCGGGGCATCACCCGACCGACGGGGGAACCCCTGGAGCAGGCCAGGTTGAGCTACCAGGCAGGAGAGGTCGGCGATCGCCTTCGGGCGGCGTCTGACCTGATTACCGGTAAGACTCTTGACCTTGACCGGTTGACCGACGGGGCGCGCGAGTTGGCAAACTACCTCGCCAGCATCCGGGGCGAAGTCAATCAGGCGGCCTCCAGCATCAACGGCGTGGTCGGCGCCTTCTCCGATTCCCGCATCCAAATCGCCCGCAGCCAGTTACAGCGCCTGGCCCACGACGGCACTCTTGACAGGATCGCCACGGCGGCTCGAGAGGTGCTGCCGGCGCAGGACGCAAAGTCCCTTGAGTCCGCGGTGTACGGCTTGCGCGGAGAAATTGAAGGCGCCGCAAGCAACCTGTCGTCGTTGGGCTTAGATCCTGGCGCCGTATCGGCCCGACTGGCCACCTTGCAACACGGCGCCGATGCCCTCGCTGACGGGAGCCGACGAGTGGCCGACGGCGTACAACTGCTCGTCGACCAAGTGAAACAGATGGGCGCAGGGCTCAGCGATGCGTCGACGTTTCTGTTGGCAATGAAACGCGACGCGTCAGGGCCGGCGATGGCAGGGTTTTACATTCCCATGCAGGCGCTTTCCGACAACGAGTTCAAGAAAGCCGCCGAAGTTTTCGTCTCACCGGATGGGCACGCGGTGCGGTATTTAATACAAACCCAACTCAATCCGTTCAGCACCGATGCCATGGATCAGGTCAATTCGATCACCGACACATCACGGGGAGCTCAACTGAACACGACCTTGGCGGACGCCTCAATATCGATGACGGGCTACCCCGCCTCCAACCGAGACCTGCGCGACTATTACAACCACGACCTCAGATTCATGGTTATCACCACGGTATTAGTGGTGCTGCTGATCTTGATCGTCTTGCTGCGCGCACTCGTCGCACCGCTACACCTCATCGGTTCCGTGGTGATCTCGTACCTGTCGGCCCTCGGGGTCGGCGTCATCGCGTTTCAATTCATCCTCGGCCAGCAATTATCTTGGAGTGTTCCGGGAATGGCCTTCATCGTGCTGGTCGCGGTGGGCGCGGACTACAATATGCTGCTCATTTCCCGGGTCCGCGACGAGTCTCCACACGGCGTGCGCTCCGGCGTCATCCGCACCGTCGGCTCGACCGGCGGGGTGATCACCTCGGCCGGTGTCATCTTCGCCGCCTCGATGTTCGGCCTGCTCTTCGGCACCCTCACAGGCATGGTCCAGGTGGGTTTCATCATCGGAGTCGGACTATTGCTGGACACCTTCGTGGTGCGCACCATCACGGTGCCCGCAATGGCCGTGCTGTGCGGCCGAGGGAACTGGTGGCCCACACTATGGGGCCGCCGTCTGAATTGGCCAATCATGCGAACGCAACGCATGCGCACGGCTGAACGTAAATGAAACCGAGGTCACCCCATGTCGAATGCGGATATGTCCGCGTTTCTCGCACTGTGCGCCGCGCTGGCATTCGCGATCGGAAATGTGATCCGTCAGCGGTCCGCGCAGGAGGTCACTGACAAACCGGTCGGCCACTTAACGTTGTTCGGCATGTTGTTGCGCGACACCCGCTGGTGGCTGGGCGGTGCGGCGGACATCGCCAGTTACGGCCTAATTGCCGCGGCCCTCGCCAGGGGCTCGGTGATATTGGTTACGGCGCTGCAGGTGACGGGGCTGCTCTTCGCATTACCCATCTACGCGCGGTTGGCCCGTCATCGGATAACCCGCCGGGAGTGGATGTGGGCGCTAATGCTGGCCGGGGCGTTGGCGGTCGTCGTCACGGTCGGGCATCCGACGGCCGGCCACTCCCGGGGCTCGCTGGAAGCCTGGGTCTTGGTCGCCGCCGTGATGGGTCCGCCGTTGGGGTTGTGTTTGCTAGGCGCCCGGATATGGTCGAATCGTCCAGCCGCAGCGGTGCTGCTGGCGGCGGTGGCCGGTTCGTTGTTGGCGCTGTTCGCAGTCCTGACCAAAAGTATTGTCGACGTGGTCGGACATGGCGCTGGCCACCTGCTGCACACACCCGAGCTGTATGTCTGGCTACCCGCCGGGCTGGCCGGGATGGTCTTCTGTCAATCAGCGTATCGAGCCGGTGCGCTAACCGTCTCAATGCCAATGATTATCGTCGCAAAGCCTGTAATGGGCGCGGTGTTGGGGGTCACGGTACTCAAGGAGACGTTGGAAGCCGGTGGCGCGGAATGGTTTCTGCTGATGGCGGCAGCGGTGATGGTGATCGTCGCGACCGTGGCCCTGGCTCGGGGTGAGGCCGCCACCGTGGCGGCTGGACCCGGCCGCGACGTGAAAATCATTGACCATCCCGGATCGTCCGTCGAGCCCTGTCTACCCGAATGGAGGCAATGAGATGGCCGAACTGCCGCGGTCCGTCGATGAACTCACTCCCGCATGGTTGACCGAGGTTCTCCGTCGCCGATTTCCCGAAACAAGAGTTGAAGGAATGGAGATCATTGAAGTGATCCGGGGAGTGGGGACCAAGGTCCGGATCCACGCGAAGTACGCGGACGAGGCGGTTGAGAGCTGCCTGCCATGCGATCTGTGTGTCAAGGGCGCACTCGACTCGCGCTGGCGCGCCAAGTACATCAAGACCATCTCCAAGTGTCTGGGCGCCGATCCGGCGGCACCATTTCTCCTGGAAGCGCGGTTCTATGAGCACATGACCGCGAATGCCGCCATACCCCTTCCCCGCTGTTTCTTCGCCGGTGCCGATGGAGCAGGACAGGGAATCGTTGTGTTGGATGACCTCGTTGCCGCGGAGGTGTCGTTCGGTGACCCGACCCGTCCGTGGCCGACCGATCGCGTGGCCTCGGCGCTCGGTGTCCTCGCGGCATTGCACGCCGCGACGTGGGGCGGCTCGCTCCGCGATTATCCCTGGCTGCCTCGGTCTACGGTCCTCGGAGACTTTGTGCCCGTGCTGCTGAGTGCGCCGCACTGGAAGACGCACTTCTTGTTTTCAGGATCCCCGACTGTGCCGGCCGAGCTAGACGATCGACGCCGTATCCTCTCGGCGATGAAGGCTCTGGTCCGCCAACACCAAAATGAAGCGGTGTGTGTGACCCACGGCGATGCACATATCGCTAACACCTACATAGACCGCGACGGTTCTCCGCTGTTCCTTGACTGGCAAACGGTATGTCTGGGAGCGCCAATGGATGACGTTGCATACTTCATGACAGGGGCGCTCAGCATTTCTGATAGACGTGCACACGAACGCGATCTGATTTCGCACTATCTCGACGCGCTCGCCCGCCGAGGTGCGCCTGCCCCAGAAGCCGACGTGGCGTGGAATGCGTACCGTCGCTACGCTTTGCATGGGTTCGGTTGGGTGATGTGGACACCGCCGATGCAACCCTGGCGGAATGTTCGCGCGATGTCCGAACGTCACATCGCCGCCATTCTGGATCTTGACAGCATCCAGGCCGTCAACGAATGGCGGGGCTAGACCAAGCGTTCTGTCGCGAATGAGCAATGCCAAATCGTTTGGCCCATAACCTGATTAAGCCGAGAGCAGGTATTAACGGACAGATCATTGCCAGCAGCGAGGGTTGCAAGACGAAGGCTGCGCTGGTCAACGGCATCAAATCGGTGCAGAAGGGGAGATGTTCAACATGAACAGCAATATCACCGCGAACCAAGCGATGCCCGCCGCCCCGCATGAGGATGTGCGTCCGGGTGAATGTCCGCTGCCGCCGGACTGCGATCCGTTCTATCAGCCGCCGCCGGGCTATCAGCAGGTTCAGCCGGGAACCGTAGTGCGCTCACGCGACGTGGAGCTGGGCTTCCTCGGTGTGATCCCGCAGGGGTTTACGGCCACCCAGCTGCTGTACCGCAGCACCAATTTGCACGGCAAACCCGAGGCGGCGGTTACCACCGTGCTGGTCCCTGAGCAGCGCGACCCCGAAGTGGTGTGCCCGGTGCTGTCCTATCAGTGCGCGATCGACGCGGTGGCCTCGCGCTGCTTCCCCTCATATGCGCTGCGCCACCGTGCCAGGCCCATTGGCGCGTTCGTGCAATCGGAGTTTCTGCTCATCGCCGCGGCACTGGCCGAAGGCTGGGCGGTATCGGTGCCCGACCACGAAGGCCCTCACGGCATGTGGGGAGCGCCCCGGGAACCGGGATACCGGATCCTCGACGGAGTGCGCGCCGCACTGCGCTGCGAGCGCCTTGCGCTCTCGCCGTCGGCTCCGGTCGGTCTGTGGGGCTATTCCGGCGGTGGTCTGGCCTCCGCGTGGGCCGCCGAACTCTGCGCCGGCTACGCCCCCGAACTTAATGTGGCCGGGGCGGTTTTGGGTTCACCTGTGGCCGACCCCGGCAGCGTCGCGCGCCGGCTCAACCACTCCTTCTTTGCCGGACTCGCGGCGTTGATGATCGCGGCATTGACCGACGTCTTCCCCGGAGCCCGTCGAATCGTCGACCAACACGCCACTGACGAAGGCAAAGCGTTGCTCGACACGTTACGGACAATGACCACCGCCGGTGCAGTCTGGCGACTGCGCAAGACCGACATCGGTTCCTACGTCGACATGACTGCCGACCAGCTATGGGATCTGCCCGAGGTTCGCCAGATCTTTGACGAAACCAGGCTCGGAAAGTCAGCGCCCCAGCCGCCCGTGCTGGTGGTGCAGGCGGTGCACGACAGGATCATCAGTGTCGACGACATTGACGATCTCGTCCACACCTATCTGCGAGACGGTGCGGCGGTCACCTATCACCGAGACCGGTTCTGCGGCCATCTGCTGCTGCACCCGCTGTCGGCGCCCATGACGCTGCGATGGCTGCGCGACCGGTTCACCAGCAGGCCCCTCAGCGAGCACCATGTCCGCACCGTCTGGCCGACATTGTTCAACCCGCAGACCTACCTCGGCATGACCAAACTCGCCTTCATCACCACGAAAGTGATCCTCGGCCGGCCCGTCGAACGGCGCCCACTATCGAAAAGCGCCACATAAAGATGGCACTGCCCGGGCGGCAAAACATCACCGCTTACGCGCAGATTGCCGCCTTTCTATGACCCCTCACACGCGCAGCTCTACGAGCTGACCCGGTGCGGCGTTCGGCCGGTCTAGCCCGACGGGCCGTTACGGTGGATCGCGATGCAGGTCTTGACCGCTCCCGCCGGTTTGGGTCACTCGGACTGCGAGCGCGTCGTAGTCGGCGCGCTGGCGCAGCCCGTCCTGGCCATCACCAGCTTGGCCTACGTCGCCGCCGGACTTGCCGTACTGTCCTGGGCGGTGCGGGTCAGGGCACCGCTGGCTGGGGCTGCTGGAGTTGCGCTGGTGGCGGTCGGGGCCGGTAGTTTCGCCTACCACGGGCCTCAGCCGTCATGGGCCAAGCTCGCCCACGACTGCCCCATCGTCGCCACGGGCGCGGTGTACGCCGTCGGCTTGGCCAGGAGTCCGCGCTGGCAGCGGTGGAAAGCGTGGACGACACCGGCGGGGGTCTTCGCGTTGGGGCTGGCAGCCTACGCCGCGGGACGCTCCGGGTCGCCGCTGTGCCGCCCCGAAAGCCTGTGGCAGTACCACGGCGCCTGGCACGTCCTATCTGCCGCTGCCGCCGGATGGGCCGCCCGGGCCATGGCGCCGGGCTCGCCCGCGAACCGGTGGCAGTGAGTTGTGGTCCATATCGAGAGGAAAGCGACTTGTAATACGCCGCAGCCGTCCTCGCACCCAGCGAAGGTTTCAACCGCAACGTCCGTGGGCCCCAGTCGCGTCCCCCTGGGCACCCTCAACCAAGGTCGCGCGCCTCCGAACATGGGCGAACGGCAAGCGCGCTATCCGGCACGGTGCCCTTCGGAGAAGGCCGGGCTGCTGTTGGTCCGCTTCGTGGACCGGTAGCCGCACGTGGTGAACGCGAACTGCACGGCGTCGGCGCTGCAACGGGTGAAGAACAGTCGGAGCCCCCTGTCAGGATTGAACTGACGACCGCTCGCTTACAAGGCGAGTGCTCTACCACTGAGCTAAGGAGGCGGGATCAAACCGGTCCAAGCCTAATCGGTCACTCGCCGCTGTCGATGATGCGCGTGGAGCGCACCGCCCGGGACGACGGACGCCGCCGGCCCGGTAGCGGGATGCGGTCGGCGATGTTGCTCAGCGGGTTGACCACCATGGTGAGTGCCACGACCGCGTCTTGCAGCGTGGCGATCGCCGGCTCCAGCGCTTCCATTCCGGGCGTGAGCCGCGCAAGGGTGTCGGCGACGTCGGCGAGCTGGTCCAGGGGCCCGTTCTTCGCCGTCAGCTTGTCGACCAGGCCACCCTCGCTGAGCAGCCGGTCGGCCAGCCCGTCCTCGGCCAGCAGCCGCTCGATCAATCCATCCTCGGAGACGAGCTGATCGGCCAGGCCGCCGGGCTGCAGCGTGCGGTGCAGACCGCCACCCTCCGCGGTAAGGCGGTCCAGCAGACCGCCGTCCGACGTCAGCATGTCGACCACGCCGCCCGGGCGCAGCAGCCGGTCGATCGGCCCGTCCGGTGCCACGGCCCGTCCCAATGGCGCGTCGTCGTCCAGCAGCCGGGCGAGCCGGTTGGCGCGAACGATCGCGTCGTCGATTCCCAGCATGGAGGTCATGGCGTTCGTTCCGCCGGTCCCGCCCTCGCCCAACGCCCGTTTCGCCACACCCACCGCCGCGGTTGCGACGGTCAGGCCGGCGTCCGCGGCGGCAAGCCCGACACGTGCCGGGGCGGTTGCGGCCAAGACGATCCGTGCGGCGAGGTTCATCCCACGAGTTTATTCGCGACGCGACCACGTCAACCCGCGCACGTGCGCGCCGTTGCGATGATTCCTGGCAGACTACTATCAGAGTGTTGGCATTGAGCTTTCAGCAACCACACAATCTTCACATAGGAAACGTCCAACAAGAGGCAGAAGAACCTGATGACCGCGGCAACCCCAACTGAAACGAAACCGGAGGCTCGTGTCCTCGTGGTCGATGACGAGGCCAACATAGTCGAGCTGCTCTCGGTGAGCCTCAAGTTCCAGGGGTTCGAGGTCTACACCGCGACCAACGGGGCCCAAGCCCTGGATCGGGCCCGCGAGGCCCGGCCGGACGCGGTGATCCTGGACGTGATGATGCCAGGCATGGACGGGTTCGGGGTGCTGCGGCGACTGCGGGCCGACGGCATCGACGCTCCGGCGTTGTTCCTGACGGCCCGGGATTCGCTGCAGGACAAGATTGCCGGCCTGACCCTGGGCGGCGACGACTACGTGACCAAGCCGTTCAGCCTGGAGGAAGTCGTCGCCCGTCTGCGGGTCATCCTCCGGCGCGCCGGCAAGGGCGGAGCGGAGCCCCGCAGCGCCCGACTGACCTTCGCCGACATCGAACTCGACGAGGAGACCCACGAGGTGTGGAAGGCCGGCGAACCGGTCTCCCTGTCGCCCACCGAGTTCACGCTGCTGCGTTACTTTGTGATCAACGCGGGCACGGTCTTGAGTAAGCCCAAGATCCTCGACCACGTGTGGCGATATGACTTCGGAGGTGACGTCAATGTCGTCGAGTCCTACGTGTCGTACCTGCGTCGCAAGATCGACACCGGGGAGAAGCGGCTGCTGCACACCCTGCGCGGGGTGGGTTATGTGTTGCGGGAACCGCGCTGAGCCCGCGTTCGGTCACCGGCGTTAGCGAAGAATCATGGCCATACAGCATCGACGCGGATTGCCGCTCCGAGTAGGACTCGTCGCCGCCACCCTGGTGCTGGTGGCATGTGGGCTGGCCGTCTCGGGTATCGCGGTCACCTCAATCTTGCGGCACAGCCTGATCACGCGGATCGACCAGACGCTGCTCGACGCGTCGCGCGGCTGGGCGCAGAACCCGCGGCGACAGTCGCCGCCGCCCTACGAGGGCCCCGACCCCGGCCGGCCGCCGTCGAAGTTCTACGTGCGGGGCGTCAGCATCGACGGCACCCCGTTCACCGCCATCAACGACCGCAACTCTGAACCGGCGTTGCCGCCCAGCAACGACGTGGGCCCCAATCCGACGACCCTGCCGTCGGTTAACGGGTCCGACATTCTGTGGCGCGCGGTGTCGGTGCGCGGCCCGCACGGCCTGACGACCGTGGCGATCGACCTGTCCGATGTCCAACACACCGTCAGCTCCCTGGTCTGGTTGCAGATCGGCATCGGGGTGGCGGTGCTGGTCGTGGTCGGCATCGCCGGCTTCGCGGTCGTGCAGCGCAGTCTGCGGCCGCTGTCCGAGGTCGAACAGACCGCCGCGGCCATCGCCGCCGGGCAGCTGGATCGTCGTGTCCCGGAACGTGATCCGCGCACCGAGGTCGGCCGGCTGTCCCTCGCCCTCAACGGAATGCTTGCGCAGATCCAGGAAGCGCTTGCCTCGTCGGAGTCGTCGGCCGAGAAGGCCCGCGGTTCCGAGGAGCGGATGCGGCGGTTCATCACCGACGCCAGCCATGAGCTGCGCACCCCGCTGACGACCATTCGGGGCTTCGCGGAGTTGTACCGGCAGGGCGCCGCTCGCGACGTCGCCATGCTGTTGTCGCGCATCGAAAGCGAAGCCAGCCGGATGGGTCTGCTGGTCGACGACCTGTTGCTGTTGGCCCGCCTGGATGTGCAACGACCGCTCGAACACAACCGGGTCGACCTGCTGGCGCTGGCCAGCGACGCCGTGCACGACGCGCAGGCGATGGACCCCAAACGCACCATCGCCATGGAAGTGCTGGACGGCCCAGGCACCCCGGAGGTCCTCGGAGACGAACCGCGGATCCGACAGGTGCTGAGCAACCTGGTCGCCAATGCCTTGCAGCACTCCCCGGAGAGTGCCGACGTCACAGTCCGGGTCGGCACCGAGGGGGAGGACGCCGTGCTCGAAGTGGCCGACAAGGGTCCCGGCATGACCGAGCAGGACGCGTCGCGCGTGTTCGAACGCTTCTACCGCACCGACTCGTCGCGGGCGCGCGCCAGCGGCGGCACCGGATTGGGGCTATCGATCGTCGACTCGTTGGTGCGCGCGCACGGCGGCGCGGTGAAGGTGACGACCGCCCCCGGGGAGGGCTGTTGTTTCCGCGTCACGTTGCCGCGCGTCAGCGAGGTGCCGGCGCAGGAGCCGGTTCACGCCAATTGAGCCAGGGCCGCCTTGATTTTGGCCTGAGCCTCATCCAGAGAGTCCGGCGACGGGTTGCGGTCGACGTTGGCGAAACCGAAGTCGCTCAGGCGGCGGGTGGGGAACACATGGACGTGCAGATGGGGCACCTCCAGCCCGGCGATGATCACTCCCGCCCGCTCGGTTTTGAAGGCCTTGCACACGGCCTTGCCGATGAGCTGACTCACGTCCATGATCCGGGCGAACGCCGCGCCATCGACGTCCTGCCACTGATCGATTTCGGCCCGCGGCACCACGAGCGTGTGCCCTTGAGTCATGGGCTCGATCGTCAAGAACGCGACGACGTCGTCGTCCTCGTAGACGAAGCGGCCCGGAAGTTCACGGTTGATGATCTTGGTGAAGATCGACGCCATGGCCCCAGCATAGGGGCGCCGGCTGGGAAAGCCCGCGTCAGTCCTCCTGGCCGAACTCCATGACGTCGAGGTTCCAGTACCCGCGCATGTTGGTGATCAGCCCCGCTTCGTTGACCTTATAGGTGAACACCCCGCGCACCTTGCTGGTTATGCCGCCCTCAAACTTGCTCTGCAGCACCAGAATATGAGCGATCTCGTCGGGTGAGCTCGACGGGAAAGTCTCTTCGCACGTGATGGTCAGCTGATTCTTGGCGATGTTGTTGTCGAAGAACTCGCCGACGGCCGCCTTGCCGCGCACGCCGGTGCCGTCGGGGTTGGTGACGGATTTGCCGATTGGGTCTTCGATGACGACATCGTCCGTCATCAGCGCCAGCCAGCCGTCCCGGTCTTTGCTTTGCGCGCAGCGCCATGACGACTGCGACGCGGTCAGTGCCGGGGATTGCGCGGTTTGGGTCATTGTTATCTCTCCTGTCAGTAGATTGCGCACGCGGCGCGCGCGCCTTCCTCGGTGGCTTTGCGGATCAGCCCGAGCCCGGTGCAGTCACCGGCGGCATGCACCTGAGCGCCGGGCAGAGCGGCGACCAGCGTGTCGAACATGGTGGTGTCGGGTTCGACCGTGCCGGCCAGCACGACGCTGTCGGCCTGGAGCCGCCGGGTGGTCCCGCCCGCGGGGGCGAACACCACCGCTTCGGTGGTGATCCGTTCCACGGTGGCGCGCACGTGCACGGTGACGCCCAGCCGATCGAGACGATCCATGTGTTCAGTCTTGCGTTTGTTGCCCACCTCCGGGGCTATGTTTTTGCCCGATTCGAGAATCGACACCAGCCGGCCCCGGCCCGCCAGGAATTCGGCCAGTTCCAGGGCGACCAGGTCACCGCCGATGATGGCGACTCGCCGCCCGACCGGCATCCAGGCGCGGCTGGCCAACCGGACCGCGGCAGGCCGCACCAGCCGCTGCCGCCAGCCGCCCAGCGCGGAAGCTCCTAGCCGCTGCCAGGCCGGTGCGCCGGATTCGGCTCGACCGTCTAGCAATTCGCGCAACTCGGGCCCGGTGTGCACGTGCGGCAGGTTGGATCCGGGGATCGCCGGCACGGTGACCCGGCCGCCGGTGGCCACAACCACCGCATCGGGGTCGGTATCGACGACGTCTTGAGCCGAAATCGATTGGCCTAGAAAGATGTCTGCGCTGCAGCGTTTGATCTCGTCACGCAGATAGCGCAGGAAAGGCTGGTTCTCCGGATGCAGCACGGACGCCCAGCGCAGCGCGCCGCCCAGCACGGCGCTGCGCTCGAAAAGCCTGACACGGTGGCCCCGTTCGGCGGCTACCCGGGCCGCCTCCAGCCCGGCGGGTCCGCCGCCGATCACCACCACGCGCTTGCTGCGCGCGGCGCGAGGCGCCGACATCTCGCGCTCCTTGCCGGTGCGTGGATTGACGGCGCAGTCGACAGAGAAGCGCTGTTCCATTGCGTCGATGCAGTTTTCACAGGAGATGCACTTGCGAATCCGGTGCGCCTGCCCGTCGCGAAGTTTGCGCGGCAACTCTGGATCGGCGAGCAGCGGACGGCCCATCGCGACGAAGTCGGCGCGCCCGTCGGCCAGGACCCGTTCGGCGCGGACGGGGTCGTGGATGCGGCCGACGGCGATCACCGGCACGTCGACCACCTGCTTGACCGCGGCCGCCGCCCCGACGTTGAGTTCGTCGCCGTCGTCGGCGCCATTGACCATCCCGGTCACCAGCCGGTCGATCACACCGCCGCTGACATGGAACGCGTTGACGCCCGCGGCCACGAATTCCGGTGCCAGCTGCGCGGTCTCGAAGATCGGCCGGCCGCCCGCAACCCGTTCGTAGCCGGAGATGCGCAGCGTGATCGGCAGGGTGTCACCGATCTCGGAACGGATCGCGGCCAGCGCATCGAGCACCGCCCGTGCCCGGCCACGCGCCGAATCACCGCGATAGTCGTCGGTGCGCCGATTGCGTTGTGGCGCAAGGAAGGAGCCCAGCAGCATGTAGCCGTGCGCGGCGTGCAGCTCGATGCCGTCGTACCCGGCCTCGACGGCGCGGCGCGCCGCGGCCTTGAACAAATCGAACACCCCGCACAGCTGTTGCTTGCTGATCTCGACCGACGGGCGTCCGGTGAGGTAGGAGGGAATCACCGACGGGCCCAATGACGTGACCCCGAAGATCTCGGGCCCCAGGCCGTCGGGACCGGCATGCACGATTTGGGGCTGAATCTTGGCGCCGTGCTCGTGCACCACCTCCACGAGCGCCCGATGCGCGCCGACCGACTCGTCGGTGGCCAGGTGCAACCCGCCGGGAGTCTCGGGGTGCTGGTTGTCGACCCCCGTGGCGCCCAACGTGATCAGGCCGACGCCGCCCTTGGCGCGGGCGGCGAAGTAGTCACGGGTGCGCTCGGACGGCAGCCCATCAGACGTGCCGTACATGGTCTCCATCGGAGACATGACCATGCGGTTGCGCACCGTCATGGCGCCGATCTGCCCCGGCGCCAGCAGATGCCCGAACCCCGTCACTCGGGACCCAGTCTGTTGGGGCGGCTGCTACCTGTCGGCGTCCGTGTACCGGATGACGCCACGAATGTTCTTGCCCTCCAGCATGTCCTGGTAGCCCTCGTTGATCTGCTCCAGGCGGTACTGGGTGGTGACCATGTCGTCCAGGTTCAGCTTGCCGGCCTTATACATCGACAGCAGCTGTGGGATGTCGTACTGCGGGTTGCCGCCGCCGAAGATGGTGCCCTGCAAGTTCTTCTGCATCAGCGTCAGCATCGCCAGGTTCAGGTTGACGTTGGTGTCCAGCAGGCTGCCGATGGCGGTCAGCACGCAGGTGCCGCCCTTCTGGGTGATGTTGAGGTAGTTGTCGACATCGGCGCCGTGCAGCTCACCGACGGTGACCACCACCTTGTGGGCCATCAGCCCGTAGGTGACCTCCATGATGCCCATCAGCGCCGCGTCGATGTCGGGATAGACATGGGTCGCACCGAATTTCAGCGCCTGGTCACGCTTCCACTCGACCGGGTCGATCGCGAAGATGTAGCGGGCGCCGGCGTTGACGGCGCCCTGCAGCGCTGCCATGCCGACCCCGCCGACGCCGACGATGGCGACGTCTTGACCCGGTCGGATGTCGGCGGTGCGGACCGCCGAGCCGTAGCCGGTGGTGACGCCGCAGCCGACCAGGGCGGCCACCTCGAACGGGACCGACGGGTCGATCTTCACCACCGAGGCGCGGTGCACCACCATGTACGGCGAGAAGGTGCCCAGCAGCGTCATGGGGAAGACGTTCTGCCCGCGGGCCTGGATGCGGAACGTGCCGTCGGAGACCGCCTGGCCGCCTAGCAGGCCGGCACCCAGGTCACAGAGGTTTCGCATGCCCGCCTGACACGTTGGGCATTGCCCGCAGGACGGGATGAAGGACAGCACCACGTGGTCGCCCGGGGCGAGGTCTTCCACGCCCGGACCGACCTCGGTGACAATGCCGGCACCCTCATGACCACCCAGCACCGGGAAGCCCGCCATCGGGATCCCGCCGGTGACGAGGTGATGATCGGAGTGGCACATGCCCGCCGCTTCCATCTGGATCTTGACCTCGTGCGCTTGCGGGTCGCCGATCTCGATTTCCTCGATGGACCAGGGCTGGTTGAACTCCCAGATCAGTGCGCCTTTTGTCTTCACGATGGTCCTGACCCCATTTCGCCTTTGAATCGATCAGAGCTGGCCGGCCCCTTCATGCCGGACAACTTGGTGACGGGCGCCACAGGCACCCTTGTCGCGTCAGCATAGCGCGTGCAACGAATCAAATGCTTGGTTGGTCCCGTCACCAGATGGGGACGGGCGCTTGGCCGAGCGGGTAGTAACCCGGCAGCTTCTCGCCGGCGATGCTGCGCTCGATCCGCTTCTGCATGCCGGAGCTGAGGTCACCGGATTCGATGAGCTTGCCGAACATGTACGCGACATGACCGAAGTCGAAGAAGTCGCGCTGCCACTCGATGAGGTTGTCGGCGTCGAGGCGGAACCAACTGCCGCCGATGCCGTAGATCTCGTCCTGGGTGCCGTCGGTTTTGTTGACGATCTGTTTCCAGAAGCCGACGATCTCGCCCTGCTTCTCGTCGATGAGCACCTTCTGGTACTCGTACACCCAGTTTTCCAGGCCCTCCATCTCCAGCCCGAGGGCGATGTCGCGGATCTCGTCGACGCCTACGCACATCACGTCTTCCTTGGGGCCGATGTTCCAGCCGTAGGTGGCGTCCCGGGTGTAGAAGTCTGCCAACGGCCGCCAGTCACCCGCCTTCTCGCAGTCCTTGTTGGCCTGCAGCCAGCGGTCGACCCATGCCTCGAGTTCCTCGCGTGACGCCATTATCCGTCTTCTTTCTCTTTGATGAACAGTGCTTGCGTGGGGCACATATCGACCGCGCGTTCGACCTCATCGCGGGCGTCTTCGGGCGGTTCGGGGTCGACAATCTCCACCTTGCCCCGCTTGGGTACCCGGAAGTAGTCCGGCGCCTCCAGTTCGCACATCGCGTGGCCCTGACACAAGTCGAGATCGACCCCGATCCGAAAACCCATGATGCATCAGGCTTTCCGCTTGCGGTAGCGGACCTTCGCCGGCCGGGCGAGCTGAACGACCATCTTGGAGTGGTCATTGTGATAGCTCTCCGGCGGCTGTGCCATTTCGAAGTCGTACTCGCGCAAGAGAACCGAGAAGATCGCCTTGATCTGCATCTGGGCGAAAGCGGCGCCGACGCACCGGTGCCGCCCCGCACCGAACGGAATCCAGGTCCACCGGTTGACGACGTCGGCCTGCTCGGGTTTGTTGTAGCGGTCGGGCTTGAAGGCATCCGGATCGGGGAAGTCCTCGGGGATCCGGTTGCTGATCGCCGGGGAAGCGGCGACGTAGTCGCCCTTGTGGATCGGAAAGCCCTCGACCTCGAACTCGCCCTGGGCCACCCGCATCAGGATGATCAGCGGCGGGTGCAGCCGCAGGGTCTCCTTGACCACGTTGTCCAGCTTCGGAATCGACCGCAGCGCATGGAAACTCACCTCTTGGCCGTCGGCATACAGCTCGTCGAGCTCGGCCAGTACCTCCGCGTACACATCGGAGTGGCGGATCAACTCGATCAATGTCCACGCCGAGGTCCCCGAGCTGGTGTGGTGCCCCGCGAACATCAGCGAGATAAACATCCCGGTGACCTCGTCCGCGGTGAACCGGGGATTGCCCTCTTCGTCCTTGATCGAGACCAGCACGTCGAGCATGTCTCGGCCGGCCTTGTCCTTCGGCGGATTGGCCAGCCGCTGGTCCATGATCTCCGCTACCAGCGCAACGAGTTTGACGCGCGCCTCATCGCGTCGTTTAAAACTCTCGATCGGCAGGTAGGGATCGACGTAGCACAGCGGGTCGGTGCCGCGTTCCAGCTCGTGGTAGTACTCCGCGAAGCGGTGGTCGAGTTGCTCACGGAATTTCAGCCCGATCAGGCAGGCGGTTGAAGTGTAAATGGTCAGCTCCGCGAAGAAGTCGAGTAGCTCGATCTCGCCCTCGTCGCCCCAGTTGGCGATCATCTTCTTGACTTCACCCTCAATGGTGGCGGCGTGGCCCTTCATCTGCTCGCCACGCAACGCCGAGTTGTGCAGCATCTCCTTGCGCCGCTCGGGGCTGGCGTCGAAAACGACGCCCTTCCCGAAGATCGGTGTCATGAACGGGTACGCCTCGGCCTGGTCAAGATCCTCGTCCGCGGAGCGGAAGAAAAATTCGTTGGCGTCCGCACCGGATAAAAGAATCACGTGCTTGTCGACCAGCTGGAACCATCCGACGTCGCCGCACTCCTCCCGGACTCGCTTCATCAGACCGATTGGGTCGGTGCGGAATTCCTCGAGATGACCGTGTTCTTCCTCGCCGCCGGAAACCCGCGGTACGATTGCGGTGCTTGTCATGACGGCATCCCCTCTTCGCCGAGTGCTAGCTGCTGTCGCTCTTTCTTGTCGGCCAACGGAGCTTCGGGCTGAAGCTCCATGTTCGCGATGAACCCACCGCGCGGTGTCTCGGCGACGAACGTGATGGCGCGCGCCAGGTCGGCCGCGCGCAGGAAGTAGTCGTGGCGAGCCTGGCCCCACTTGGCCCAGTCCTCTAGTGCGGGACCAATCTTCTCGGCCGGCAGGCTCCACCCCATCGACGTCTTCGTCGGGCCGGGGTGCACGATCGAGGCCCGCACGCCGGTGCCCTCGAGTTCCATTTGGAAGTTGGTGACCATCGCGACGAGCGCGGCCTTGGCGGCGCCGTAGGCGCCCATGTGCGGCCGCTGGCGCAGGGCAACGTCGGAGCCGACGAAGATCAAATCGCCACGCTGCCGTTCGAGCATGCCGGGCAGCACCGCGGCGGCCAGCCGGTTGGCGCCGACGAGGTGGATCTGCAGCTGCGACTCGAACTCGTCGGTGGTGATCTCGGCTAGCTTGCCGAAGTAGGTGTCGCCGGCGCCGGCCACCAGCACCTCGATGTCGCCGAGCGCGTCGACAGCCTGCGCGACAAAAGTTTTCACCGAGTTCGGGTCAGTGACGTCCAGGTGGAATCCGACCGCCTCGCCGCCCTCGGCGTTGATCTTGCCGACGATGTCGTTGAGCTTCTCGACCCGGCGGGCGCCGAGGGCGACCGGGAAGCCGTGCGCCGCGAGTTCGATGGCGGTGGCCTCTCCGATGCCGGAGGAGGCGCCGGCCACGATCGCCGGTCGGCGTCCGGGCAGGGGTTCGAAGCGGGGCATTCAGCGGACCTCCACGGTCATGGGTAGGTGAGCGAATCCGCGGACATTGCTGGAGTGGACGCGGACGGCGTTGGCCTCGTCCACCTCATATCCGCGGATTCGCTTGAACAACTCGGTGAGCGCGACCCGGGCTTCCATCCGCGCCAGATGCGCGCCGAGGCAGAAGTGTGCGCCGCTACCGAAACTCAGGAGCTTGGGCCCGATTTCGCGCCCGATCAGATAGTCGTCGGGGTTGTCGAATACCCGCTCGTCGCGATGACCCGAACCAGGCAACAGCAGCAAGACGTCGCCCTCGGGAATGGTGGTGTCGTAGAGGGTGAGTTCGCCGGAGACGGTGCGGGCCAAGATCTGGCTGGAGGTGTCGTAGCGCAGGGTTTCCTCGACCCACAGCGGCACCCGGGACAGGTCAGCGTAGACCGGCGTCAGCTGATCCGGATTCTTGTGACCCCAAAACGCGGCATTGGCAAGGAGTTTGGTGGTCGTCTCGTTACCGGCGATCACCATCAGGAACATGAAGCCGAGGACTTCCTCGTCGCTGAGCCGGTCGCCGTCGATCTCGGCCTCCAGCAGCGCCGACGTGAGATCGCCGGTCAGCTTCTTGCGCCGTTCGGCGACCATCCCCTGGTAGTACACGATCAGGTTGATGGACGCCTCGACCGCCTCCGGCGGTACGTCGGTGACGCCCTCGTCGCGGTGCATCACACCGTCGGCCCAGGCCCGAACCTGAACCCGGTCCGCCTCGGGGACGCCCATCAGCTCGGAGATGACGTCCATGGGCAGCTTGCCGGCGAACTCGTCGACATAGTCGACGGTGCCGTCGTTTGCCTTCGCCAGCATTGTGTCGAGGTGCTGCGTGGCGATCTCGGTGACGCGAGGCTCGAGTTCGCGAATCCTTCTGGGTGTGAACCCTTTTGACACCAGCGTCCGCAACCGGAGATGGGCGGGATCGTCCATCGCCAGAAACGACATGGTCTTGGACGCGTGCGGGCCGCGCGATGCCGGATCCAGCGAGACACCGTACTTGTTGGATAGCGTGGTGCTGTTGCGGAACCCGTGCAGCACATCTTGATGCCGCGACAAAGCCCAGAACTTCAACTCCTCGTTGCGATACAGCGGGGCTTCGTCGCGGAGGCGCTTGTAGTACGGATACGGATCTTCGTGGAAGTCGTAGTCGTATGGATCGAGGACCAGCTCGTGGTCGCCAGCGTGAACGGTCATTCGGTGCTCGTCTCCTGGCTCGTTTCTCCCGCGCCGGTGAGGATCAGCCGCACCACATAGGCCAGCCGGTCGGCGATCTCACGGTAGGTGAATTCACCGCTGCCGGCCTGAACGAGTGCTCCGAAGAACGACATCTCGAGCGCGGACACGGCGGTGGGGTCGGCGTTGGGGCCCATGGCGGACGTGATGCGGCGGTGAATCTCCGCGCCGATCCGGTCGCGCGCGGCGGTGACCGCGGGCTCGGCGCCGCCGCTGAGCAACGCCGTCGTGCATGCGGCGCTTACCTCGGGTTCGTCGGCGACCACCAGAGCCAGGTGGCGCAACGCCTGTTCCACCCGGTTGGGCATCGGGTCGTTGACGTCGGTGAAGTAGGGCACCTGCCGCACCAGGTCCAGGTACACCTCGGCGATCAGGTGGTTCTTCGACGAGAAGTAGGTGTAAGCCGTGGCCGGGGCGACCTTGGCGCGGGCTGCCACCGCGCGCACCGTCAGGTCCGCGTACGACTTCTCGCGCAGCGTCTCGATGCCCGCCGCGAGCACCTTGCGGAAGGTCTCCTCCTGGCGGCGGTTCCGCGCCGGCCGACCGGTTTGGTGCTCGGCCTGAGACGTGATCGAAACCAGTGCATCGCTGGACACGTGTCCAAGCTATCGGACCGATTCGGCCGGAAGCAAGCGCAATTATTAAACATGGCGTTTAATGTGCTGTTTGCCGTCGAGTGGCCGGCTTGAGCGAGAACGGCCCTTGCACCGCCGACAGCCTGGCGGCTATGGTTCCATCGAATAATATCGGACAACTGTCCACTGAAATTTCTGAGATTCGCGTGCTCGATTTGGTCCGCACAGACGGGAGCGGGAGATGGCCTTGCTGGCCGACGGCGTGAGTGCACTCTTCATTGACGGCAAGATGTCGCCCGGTAGCGCAGGCACCTTCCCGACGATCAACCCGGCGACCGAGGAAGTGCTCGGGGTCGCCGCCGACGCCGACGCCGCCGACATGGGCCGCGCCATCAACGCCGCGCGGCGCGCGTTCGACGAGACGGACTGGTCGCGCAACACCGAGTTGCGGGTGCGGTGCGTGCGTCAGCTGCGCGAGGCGATGCAGCAGAACCTCGAAGAGCTGCGTGACCTGACCATCGCCGAAGTCGGCGCGCCGCGGATGCTCACCAGCATTGCCCAGCTCGAAGTCCCGGTCAACGACCTGGCCTTCGCGGCCGACACCGCCGAATCCTACGAATACAACCAGGATCTCGGCCTCGCGTCACCGATGGGAATCCCCACCCGGCGCACCATCGCCCGCGAGGCCGTCGGTGTCGTGGGGGCGATCACGCCGTGGAACTTCCCGCACCAGATCAACCTCGCCAAGATCGGGCCCGCGCTGGCCGCCGGAAACACCGTCGTCCTGAAGCCCGCCCCCGACACCCCCTGGTGTGCCGCCGTGCTGGGCGAACTCATTGCCGAGCGCACCGACTTCCCTCCCGGTGTCGTCAACATCGTCACCTCCAGCGACCACAGCGTGGGTGCCCTGTTGGCCAAAGACCCACGGGTGGACATGGTTTCGTTCACCGGGTCGACCGCCACCGGTCGCAGCGTGATGGCCGACGGCGCCGCCACCATCAAGAAGGTCTTTCTCGAGCTGGGTGGGAAGTCGGCGTTCATCGTCCTCGACGACGCCGACTTGGGCGGCGCCGTGGGCGTGGCCGGCTTCTCGGTATGCATGCACGCCGGACAGGGATGCGCGATCACCACCCGGCTGGTGGTGCCCCGCGCGAAGTATGACGAGGCCGTCGCCATCGCGGCCGCAACGATGGGCGGCATCAAGGCGGGTGACCCCACCGACCCCGGAACCGTTTGCGGGCCGGTCATTTCTGCGCGCCAGCGGGACCGGATCCAGGGCTACCTCGACTCGGCCATCGCCGAAGGCGGGACGTTTGCCTGCGGTGGCGGGCGGCCGGCCGACCGTGACGTCGGTTTCTTCATCGAGCCCACGCTGATCGCGGGGCTGGGCAACGATGCGCGCTGCGCGCGCGAGGAGATCTTCGGCCCGGTCCTGACGGTGATTCCGCACGACGGCGACGACGACGCCGTCCGCATTGCGAACGACTCGCCATACGGGCTGTCCGGCACAGTGTTCGGCGCCGACCCGAATCGGGCGGCGAGGGTCGCCGCGCTTGTCCGCGCGGGCACCATCAATGTCAATGGCGGCGTGTGGTATTCGGCCGACGCGCCATTCGGCGGCTACAAGCAGTCCGGAAATGGCCGAGAGATGGGTTTGGCCGGTTTCGAGGAGTACCTGGAGATCAAGACCATTGCGACAGCGGTTAACTAGAGGAGCTTGAGAGCATGCGGTTTGAGAACAAGGTCGCCATCGTCACCGGATCCGGTGGTGGGATCGGTCAGGCGTATGCCGAGGCACTGGCCCGGGAGGGCGCCGCGGTTGTGGTGGCAGACATCAAGGCCGAGGCCGCCGACGCGGTGGCCAAACAGATCGTCGCCGACGGCGGCACCGCCATGGCCGTCCCGGTCGACGTGTCCGACCCGGCGTCGGCGAAGGCGATGGCCGACCGCGCGCTGGCCGAATTCGACGGCATCGACTACCTGGTCAACAACGCCGCGATCTTCGGCGGCATGAAGCTGGACTTCCTGCTCACTATCGACCCCGAGTACTACAAGAAGTTCATGAGCGTCAACCTCGACGGAGCCTTGTGGTGCACCCGCGCCGTCTATAAGAAGATGGCCAAGCGCGGCGGTGGGGCGATCGTCAACCAGTCGTCCACGGCGGCGTGGTTGTACTCGAACTACTACGGGCTGGCCAAGGTCGGGGTGAACGGCCTGACCCAGCAGCTCTCGCGCGAGCTTGGCGGCCAGAACATCCGAATCAACGCGATCGCGCCCGGGCCCATCGACACCGAGGCCAACCGGACCACCACGCCGCAGGAGATGGTCGCCGACATCGTCAAGGGGCTTCCCTTGTCGCGCATGGGGACTCCCGAGGACCTCGTAGGCATGTGCCTGTTCCTGCTCTCCGACGAGGCGTCCTGGATCACCGGGCAGATCTTCAACGTTGACGGCGGACAGATCATCCGATCATGACCACCTCGTTGAAACTGGGATACATCGGCCTGGGTAACATGGGCGCCCCGATGGCCAAGAAGATGTCCGAATGGCCAGGCGGTTTGACGGTTTACGACGTTCGAGCCGAAGCGATGGCGCCATTCGCTGACCGGGGCGCCCGCCTCGCCGATAGCGTGGCCGATGTCGCCGGCGCCGACATCATCAGCGTGACCGTCCTGAACGACGAGCAAGTGCGCGAAGTGGTGCACCAGCTGGCAACAACCGCCAAGCCCGGCACGATCATCGCGATTCACTCGACGATCAGCGACACCACCGCCGAAGAGTTGGCACGCGAGCTGGAAATGCAGGACGTTCATGTCATCGATGCGCCGGTTAGCGGTGGCGGTCGGGCCGCACGCTTCGGTCAACTGGCGACCATGGTGGGGGCGAGCGATGACGTATTCGCCCGTGTCAAGGAGCCGTTCGAGCATTGGGCGGAGTTGGTGGTGCATGCCGGGCCGCCTGGCGCGGGCACGCGGATGAAGTTGGCTCGCAACATGCTTACCTTCACTACCTACGCGGCGGTGGGAGAGGCGTGGAAGCTGGCTGAAGCCGCCGGCCTGAATCTGCAGGACCTCGGCAACGTCGTGCGTCACACGGACAAGCTGACCGGCGGAGCAGGGTCGATCATGTTCCGCGACGACACGAAAGACCTTGAGCCTGGCCACTTCCTCTACGACGGGTTTACCCATACTCGTGGTCTCGGCGAGAAGGACCTGAGCCTGGCGCTCGCTCTGGCCGAATCGGTCTCGGTCGATCTGCCGCTGGCTAAGCTGGCCCTCGAACGACTGGCGCCTGGCCTCGGGGTACCGCACACAGAGAAAGAGGCGTGATGGACGAACTTCGCCGCAAGGGCCTCGAGAAGATGAACGAGGTCTACGGCTGGGAAATGCCCAACATCGAGGGCGACGCGTACTTCGACCTGACCGTCGACCACTTGTTCGGCAGCATCTGGACGCGACCGGGATTGTCGATGCGCGACAAACGCATCATGACGTTGACGGCGGTGACCGCGGTCGGGAACCGCGACCTGGCCGAGATTCAGATCAACGCCGCGTTGCTCAACGGGGAGCTCACCGAGACGGAGCTGAAGGAGATGGCCGTCTTCCTCACCCACTATCTCGGCTTCCCGCTCGGTTCGGCGCTCAACGGTGCCGTCGACGCCGTCGTTGCGAAGCGGAAGAAGGCCGCGGCGAAGGGTGCCGGTGAGGACAAGAAGGCCAACGTGGACGCGGCGTTGAAGATGCACTCCGGGGACAAGGCCTGACCGGTTGTCAGTATGGCCGGCCTGCCTCGGACGGTTGGC
>NZ_LZJZ01000122.1 GCF_001667585.1 Mycobacterium sp. E2733 | reverse complement strand
ATTACACGATCCAACGCGTCCGGGTGCCCATGCGCGACGGGGTCGACCTGGTGGCCGATCACTACGCGCCGAACACCGACTCCGCCGCCGGCACCCTGCTGGCACGCGGGCCCTACGGGCGCGGGTTCCCGTTCTCCCTGGTGTTCGGCGCGTAGTGATCGGCCACCAGGTCGACCCCGTCGCGCATGGGCACCCGGACGCGTTGGATCGTGTAATCGGTGGTCGCCGGCGGCAGGCCCAGCAGCCGGCCGACGGCCTTGCCGCCGAGGTGTCGCAAGGCGTGCAGCGTGGGCTGGGCCGGTCGCGTCGAGGTGATACTCACGGTGCCCAGGTTATGGCCGGCCTGGACTTTAGAACTTGTAGTAAGGCGCGAGGTCGTTGGCGCGCTGCAGGTTGGTGGACATGCAGTCGACCTCGGGATTGGAGTAGACGGTCGAGTAGTAGAGCGCCTGCTGCAGCACGCCGTAACCGGTCTTGAACGCGACCATGCAGGAGTAATACCAGTAGCTGTTGTGATACGTCGGCTTGAGCACCCAGTACTGCGCGGCGCGGTGGCCGGCGATGGTGGTCTCGACGGCGTCGGGGGGCAGCGTCTCCTCGTAGGTGCGCCAGATGATGGGCTCGACGGCCACCTGGTAATTACCCGCGTCGAAGTGGCAGCGCAGGCCGTCCTCGTGTTCGGGCGGTGTGAATGCGAGCCCGAGCCGCTGGATGACGTCGAACGGGATGTCCTCGCAGGCGTCGAACGGGCGCGGGTCGGTGGTCGCCACGATCGGGCTCTTCATCGTGGTTTCCATCGGCGCCGCCGTCGAGCGCAGCTCGACGGGCCCGCTCCCGGCCGGCCCCGGCGCAGCGCCCTGCCACCCCGCCGTACCGGCTATGACCGCTGCGACCACGGCACCGATCGCCCCGATCAGACGCACCTTGGCGAACACCACACCCCCTGACGGCTCCGCGGTCCCTGCCGGGGAGTGTACAAGTCGCCTCCGCACGGTCACAGGGAAACAAGAACACGTTCCAATGCGGTGAGCAAGGCGCGGCCCCGACCAGTCCCGCACCGCGGGTCATTAGGCTGGTTAATCGTGGCTGGTCAAAATGCGGGTCAGGAATCGACCAACGGGGGGCAACCCACGCTGTGGGCCGTCTCCGACCTGCACACCGGTCACCTCGGCAACAAGCCGGTCACCGAGTCGCTGCACCCGTCCTCGCCGGACGATTGGCTGATCGTCGCCGGTGACGTCGCCGAACGCACCGACGAAATCCGCTGGGCCCTCGACCTGCTGCGCCGGCGTTTCGCCAAGGTGATCTGGGTGCCCGGCAACCACGAGTTGTGGACCACCACGCGGGACCCGGTGCAGATCTTCGGCAGGTCCCGCTACGAGTACCTGGTCCACATGTGCGACGAGATGGGCATCGTCACGCCCGAGCATCCGTTCCCGGTGTGGACCGAACGCGGCGGCCCGGCCACGATCGTGCCGATGTTCCTGCTCTACGACTACAGCTTCTTGCCCGAGGGGGCGGCGAGCAAAGCCGAGGGCCTGACCATCGCGCGGGAGCGCAACGTGGTCGCCACCGATGAATTCCTGCTGTCGTCGGAGCCGTACCCCACCCGGGAGGCCTGGTGCCGGGAGCGCCTCGCCATCACGCGGGCGCGTCTCGAGCAGCTCGACTGGATGACTCCGACCGTCCTGGTCAACCATTTCCCGCTGGTCCGCGAGCCCTGCGACGCCTTGTTCTACCCGGAGTTCTCGTTGTGGTGCGGAACCACCAAGACCGCCGACTGGCACAGCCGCTACAACGCCGTCTGTTCGGTCTACGGTCACCTGCACATACCGCGCACCACCTGGTATGACGACGTGCGCTTCGAGGAAGTGTCGGTGGGATACCCGCGGGAGTGGCGGCGCCGCAAGCCGCACAGCTGGCTGCGCCAGGTGCTGCCCGACCCACAATACGCACCGGGATACCTCAACGACTTCGGCGGTCACTTCGAGATCACTCCCGAGATGCGCCAGCAGGCCGCGCAGTTCCGGGAGCGGTTGCGGCAGAGGCAATCACGATGACGGACACGCTGGTTTCCTCGGTGCTGCCCGACATGGGCGAGCTCGCTTATTCAGAGTTGTACTCCGACCCGCCCGACCTTGTTCCGCTGCCCGAAGAGGAGCCGCTGATCGCCAAGTCGGTGGCCAAGAGGCGCAACGAGTTCATCACCGTCCGGCACTGCGCCCGGATGGCGCTGGGCGAGCTCGGCCTGCCGCCGGTGCCGATCCTCAAGGGCGACAAGGGCGAACCGTGCTGGCCCGACGGCGTGGTGGGCAGTCTCACCCATTGCACGGGCTATCGCGGTGCGGTCGTGGGTCGCAGCGAAGCGGTGCGTTCGGTGGGCATCGACGCCGAACCGCACGACGTGTTGCCGGACGGCGTGCTGAACGCGATCAGCCTGCCCGAGGAGCGACACGAGATGACGACGTTGCCCGCGGGCCTGCATTGGGACCGAATCCTGTTCTGCGCCAAGGAGGCAACGTACAAGGCCTGGTTCCCGTTGACCAAGCGCTGGCTGGGTTTCGAGGACGCCCACGTGGTGTTCGACCTCGACCCGCCCGACGGGGAGACCACCGGGGTGTTCGTGTCCAAGATCCTGATCGACGGGCAGGCGCTCGACGGCCCACCGCTGACCGCGCTGCGGGGCCGGTGGTCGGTCGAGCGGGGACTGGTGCTGACCGCCATCGTGCTATGAGTGCGGGGCCCGGATTGGTCGTCGTCGACAAGCCGGCCGGCATGACCAGTCACGACGTGGTGGGGCGCTGCCGTCGCATCTTCGCCACCCGCAGGGTGGGCCACGCGGGAACGCTGGACCCGATGGCCACCGGCGTGCTGGTGATCGGCATCGACCGGGCCACCAAGATCCTCGGCCTGTTGACGGCGGCCTCCAAGTCCTACGCCGCCACCATCCGGCTCGGCCAGACCACGTCCACCGAGGACGCCGAAGGAGAAGTGCTGCACAGCGTCTCGGCAGCGCACCTGAAGCGCGAGGCGATCACCGCCGCGGTCGCGGGCCTGCGCGGGGACATCGAACAGGTGCCGTCGGCGGTCAGCGCGATCAAGGTGGACGGCCGGCGCGCCTATCGGCTTGTTCGCGAGGGCCGGACGGTCGAACTCGAGGCCCGGCCGGTACGCGTCGACCGGTTCGAGGTGCTCGATATTCGGCCCGCGGGCCAGTTCCTCGACGTCGACGTGGAGGTCGACTGCTCGTCGGGAACCTACGTTCGCGCCCTGGCCCGCGACGTCGGCGCCGCGCTGGGCGTGGGCGGGCATCTGACGGCGCTGCGGCGCACCCGCGTCGGCCGCTTCACCCTGTACCAGGCCCGTTCGCTCGACGACCTGGCCGAGCGGCCCGGCCTGTCGTTGACCCTGGACGAGGCGTGCCTGCTGATCTTCCCGCGCCGCGACCTGACCGCCGCGGAGGCCGAGGCCGCGGCCAACGGGCGGCCGCTGCCGCCGGCCGGCATCGACGGCGTCTACGCGGCCTGCGACGGCGACGGCCGGGTGATCGCGCTGCTGCGCGACGAGGGCGCCAGGACCAAGTCGGTGGTTGTGATCAAACCCGCGACCCTTCAGGAATAGGCTGAGGCGCGGATCTCTCTAGGCCTGTCGAAGAAGGGGCGCGCTATGTCCAACAAGGTTTACGTCGTCGGCGTCGGCATGACGAAATTCGAGAAGCCGGGCCGCCGGGAGGGCTGGGACTACCCCGACATGGCGCGCGAGTCCGGAACGAACGCGCTCGCCGACGCGGGCGTCGACTACCGCGAGGTACAGCAGGGCTACGTCGGCTACGTCGCCGGCGATTCGACGTCCGGGCAGCGGGCGCTCTACGAGCTGGGCATGACCGGGATTCCGATCGTCAACGTCAACAACAACTGCTCGACCGGCTCGACCGCGCTGTTCCTGGCGGCCCAGGCCATCCGCGGCGGGATCGTCGACTGTGCCATCGCGCTCGGCTTCGAGAAGATGCAGCCGGGCTCGCTGGGCGGCGGCGCCCAGGACCGCGAATCGCCGATGGGCAAGCACGTCAAGGCGATGGCCGCGATCGACGAGTTCGCGATGCCCGTCGCACCCTGGATGTTCGGCGCCGCCGGCCGTGAGCACATGCGCCAATACGGCAGCACCGCAGAGCATTTCGCCAAGATCGGCTACAAGAACCACAAGCACTCCGTCAACAACCCGTTCGCGCAGTTCCAGGAGTCCTACACGCTCGACGACATCCTGGCGGCGCGGATGATCTCCGACCCCCTCACCAAGTTGCAGTGCTCGCCCACCTCCGACGGCTCCGGCGCGGCGATCTTGGCGTCGGAGGGCTTCGTCGAGAGCCACGGGCTGGCCGGCCAGGCCGTGGAGATCGTCGGCCAGGCCATGACGACGGACTTCGCGTCGACCTTCGACGGGAGCGCCAAGAACCTCATCGGCTATGACATGAATGTGCAAGCGGCGCAACAGGTCTACGACCAGTCCGGCTTGGGCCCCGAAGACTTTCAGGTGATCGAGCTGCACGACTGCTTCTCGGCCAACGAGCTGCTGCTGTACGAGGCGCTGGGGCTGTGTGGGCCCGGCGAGGCCCCCAAGCTGATCGACAACGGCGACACGACCTACGGCGGGCGATGGGTGGTCAACCCGTCGGGCGGCCTGATCTCGAAGGGTCATCCGCTGGGCGCGACCGGGCTGGCGCAGTGCGCCGAGCTGACCTGGCAGCTGCGGGGTGCGGCCGACAAGCGTCAGGTCGAAAACGTCAGCGCCGCACTGCAACACAACATCGGGCTGGGCGGCGCGGCGGTCGTTACCGCCTACCGGCGCGCCGAACGCTAAGAGTCAGCCCGATGGTGGCGACCCGCGGCGCCCGGCTTCGCCGCGCTTGCGATCGCTACGGCCGCGCTTGCGATCGCCGCTAGCCCACCACCCACACCGCCCGGGCGGCCGGGCTGCCCAGGTCGACCGTCGTCTCGGCGCCGTCGCCGGATTCGATCGCGACCGAGATCATGCCGGCGAACTCCCGGCGGGTGAGGACCCGCAGCCGCGAATCGAGGTTGATGCCGACGTCGGCGAAATAGCGCAGCATCTCCGGGTCGGCGTCGGAGATGCGGGCCACCGTTCCGGTGTCGCCGTCGCCGCACGCCCACAGTTGGCGGGCCGGCGGGGTGGGCACCTGCCCGTCCGACGCCGGGATCGGGTCCCCGTGCGGGTCGCGTTGCGGGAACCCCAGCTTGGCGTCGATGCGGGCCACCAGCCGATCCGACACCGCGTGTTCGAGCACCTCGGCCTCGTCGTGTACCTCGTCCCAGCCGTAGCCGAGCTCGTTGACCAGGAAGGTCTCCAGCAGCCGATGCCGGCGCACCATCGCCAGGGCCGCCTGCCGGCCCGCCTCGGTCAGCGTCACGGCCCCGTATTTCTCGTGATCGACCAGGCCCTGCTCGGCGAGTTTGCGGATCGACTCCGAGGCCGTGCTGGCAGAGACCCCGATCTTCTCGGCCAGCATCTTGGTGCTGACCTTCTCCCGGGACCACTCCTGGGCATTCCAGATGACCTTGAGATAGTCCTGGCCGACCGCGGTGAGACCGCCACGCTCTTCGTCAGCCCTCACAACGAGAAAGTTTAGGCAACCCACGCCTGATCGTGTGCTCCTCGACACCCTCGCACGGCGGATCTCCCGGCCGACCGCGCCGCGCCGTAGGCTTGCGGTCGTGCAGCGGTGGCGCGGCCAAGACGAGATTCCCACGGACTGGGGCAGATGCGTGCTCACCATCGGGGTGTTCGATGGCGTGCACCGGGGCCACGCGGAGATAATCGCGCATGCCGTCAAGGCCGGGCGCACCCGCAACGTGCCGACCGTGCTGATGACGTTTGATCCGCACCCGATGGAAGTCGTCTACCCGGGCAGTCACCCCGCACAGCTGACGACGCTGACCCGCCGCGCCGAGCTGGTCGAGGAGCTGGGCATCGACGTCTTCCTGGTGATGCCGTTCACCAGCGACTTCATGAAACTCACGCCGGAGCGCTACGTCCACGAACTGCTGGTGGAACACCTGCACGTCGTCGAGGTCGTGGTAGGCGAGAACTTCACCTTCGGCAAGAAGGCGGCCGGCAACGTCGAGACCCTGCGGCGTGCTGGCGAGCGATTCGGCTTCGCGGTCGAGTCGATTTCGCTGCTCAGCGAGCACCTGAGCAACGAGACCGTGACGTATTCGTCCACGTATATCCGGTCCTGCGTGGATGCCGGTGACGTGGTGGCGGCCATGGAGGCGCTTGGGCGTCCGCACCGCGTCGAGGGCGTCGTCGTCCGGGGCGAGGGGCGCGGCATGGAGCTGGGATTCCCGACCGCCAACGTGGCACCGCCGATGTATTCGGCCATCCCGGCCGACGGCGTGTATGCCGCCTGGTTCACCCTGCTCGGGCACGGACCGGTGACCGGCACCGTCGTCCCGGGCGAGCGCTACCAGGCGGCGGTGTCCGTGGGCACCAATCCGACCTTCTCCGGACGCACTCGCACCGTCGAGGCCTTCGTTCTGGACACCACCGCCGACCTCTACGGCCAATACGTGGCGTTGGACTTCGTTGCGCGCATTCGCGGTCAGCGCAAGTTCGACTCGGTGCAGGAGCTGATCGACGCGATGGGCAATGACACCGACCGGGCCCGCACGATGCTCTCGGCGCGGGACTGAGCTGCCGCGGGGTTTAGGAAGCAACCAGCTCGTCGATCTGGTTGATGGCCGACGAGGCGCCCTCGACCACGCCCATGTCCAACACCTGCTGAAGCGCCTCGGCGGAGTCGAAGGTGCTCACATAGATCGCGCGGGTGCCGCCGTCGTGCTCGGTAAACGTGTAGGTGTTCTCCGCGACCGGCAGGTCGGGATTCGGGTTGAAGTCCCCGTCGGCGAATCCGTCGAGAAACGAAAAGCTCTTCGGCTCGTCGACAGCGGTGATCTCCCAGTAGCCGGCGTATTTTTCGCCGTCCGGGCCGGTCATGAAGTATGTTGTGCGGCTTCCCGGCGTGAGGCTGTGGCTCACCACGGTCGCCGGATGCGACGGCGGCCCCCACACCTTCTCCAGTTGACGCGGGTCGGCGTAGACCTGCCAGATGCGCTGCACCGGCGCGGCGAAGTCGGCGGTGATCGTCAGCGTCAGGTTGTCCGGATCGTGCTTGACGTCGGTCACGGGCATGGGTCAGTCCTCCTTGGTTGCGTCGGCCGGGTCGGATGAGATGAGTTCGTCGATGCGGGCGATGCGGCCCCGCCAGACCTGCTCGAGGTCGGTGAGCATGCTGGCGACCGACCGCACCGCCGCCACGTCGCCGCTGGCCAACTGCTCGCGACCGCTTCGGCGTTTGGTGATCAGGCCGGCCTTCTCCAGCACGACGACGTGCTTCTGCACCGCCGCAAAGCTCATGTCGTACTTGCACGCCAGCTTGGAAACCGAGTGTTCGCCGGCCAGCGTCCGGCGCACGATGTCGCGCCGGGTCCGGTCGGCGAGTGCGTGGAACAGGGCGTCCACCCGGTCCTCTTGGTCTACGGTCACGCCGCAAACATACAACCAAATGGTTGTATGTTGTCAAGTGGTGGCTGCCGACCTGCGATTTCGGCGGCCATCGGCGCCGCTGATAGACTCGCCCCCCATGGCGTGTGCTGCAGTCCGCGGTGGCCACGTAGGAGACTTTTCGCGGCACCTATCGATGGAGATGTTTTCGTGGCGCTGACAGCCGAGCAGAAAAAGGAAATCCTGGGCACTTACGGCCTGCATGACACCGACACGGGTTCCCCGGAGGCGCAGGTCGCGCTGCTGACCAAGCGGATCGCCGACCTGACCGAGCACCTGAAGGTGCACAAGCACGATCACCACTCCCGGCGGGGCCTGCTCCTGCTGGTCGGGCGGCGTCGCAGGCTGCTCAAATACGTCGCGCAGATCGACGTGGAGCGGTACCGCTCGCTGGTCGAGCGCCTGGGTCTGCGCCGCTGACCCTCGGAAACCACAATCCTCGCGCCCCCCTGGCGGGCTAAGTCCGCCAGTGTAGAGTAGGGACGTTCTGGGCCGGTTCGGCCCGAGCAAACGGTGCGGCCGCGCAGATCCGCGTGTGCCGTTCCAGCGTGTCACGACGGGAGCAGCCCAGTCTGTATCGGGCGGTCTTCGGTAGTGGCTGCCGGGCTCTCCGGATCTGGGGCAGGTCGGCCGCTTCGATCGATGGCCGTAGCCGCATTCAGACTTTTCCTCTCGTAGGAAGCTCTCGGGTTACTTGCGCGTGACGACGCGAAATAGCTAAATACCCAGAGAGGCCGTACGGACACCTATGTCTGTCGCTGAGATTGAAGAAGGCGTGTTCGAGTCAACCGCCGTCATCGACAACGGGAGCTTCGGCACCCGCACCATCCGTTTTGAGACCGGCCGGCTGGCCCAGCAGGCCGCCGGCGCCGTCGTCGCCTACCTCGACGACGAGAACATGCTGTTGTCGGCGACCACCGCCAGCAAGAGCCCGAAGGAGCACTTCGACTTCTTCCCGCTGACCATCGACGTCGAGGAGCGGATGTATGCCGCCGGGCGGATCCCCGGCTCGTTCTTCCGTCGCGAGGGCCGGCCCTCCACCGATGCGATCCTGACCTGCCGCCTCATCGACCGGCCGCTGCGCCCGTCGTTCGTCTCCGGACTGCGCAACGAGATCCAGGTCGTCGTGACGATCCTGAGCCTAGACCCCAACGACCTGTACGACGTGGTGGCGATCAACGCCGCCTCGGCCTCCACCCAGATCTCCGGCCTGCCGTTCTCCGGCCCGGTCGGCGGCGTGCGCGTCGCCCTGATCGACGGCACCTGGGTCGCCTTCCCCACGGTCGAGCAGCTCGAGCGGTCCGTCTTCGACATGGTGGTGGCCGGCCGCAAGGTCGACGGTGACCCAGACGAAATAGCGATCATGATGGTCGAGGCGGAGGCCACCGATAAGGTCATCGAGCTCGTCGAGGGTGGCGCCCAGGCGCCGACGGAAACCGTGGTGGCCGAAGGCCTGGAGGCCGCCAAGCCCTTCATCGCCGCGCTGTGCACCGCTCAGCAGGAGCTGGCCGACGCGGCCGCCAAGCCGACTGGCGAGTACCCGGTCTTCCCGGACTACGGCGAGGACGTCTACTACTCGGTTGCCTCGGTGGCCACCGACGAGCTGGCCAAGGCGCTGACCATCGGCGGCAAGGCCGAGCGCGACCAGCGCACCGACGAACTGAAGGCCGAGGTGCTGGCGCGGCTCACTGGGGACTCTGGGACCTACGAGGGCCGGGAGAAAGAGGTCGCCGCCGCGTTCCGCTCGCTGACCAAGAAGCTGGTCCGGCAGCGCATCCTGACCGACCACTTCCGCATCGACGGCCGGGGCATCACCGACATCCGCGCGTTGTCGGCCGAGGTCGCCGTCGTTCCGCGGGCGCACGGGAGCGCGCTGTTCGAGCGCGGCGAAACCCAGATCCTCGGCGTGACCACGCTGGACATGGTGAAGATGGCTCAGCAGATCGACTCGCTGGGGCCGGAAACCTCCAAGCGCTACATGCACCACTACAACTTCCCGCCCTTCTCCACCGGCGAGACCGGCCGCGTGGGTTCGCCCAAGCGGCGTGAGATCGGGCACGGCGCGCTCGCCGAGCGGGCGCTGATCCCGGTGCTGCCCAGCGTCGAGGAGTTCCCGTACGCCATCCGCCAGGTGTCCGAAGCGCTGGGCTCCAACGGCTCGACGTCGATGGGATCCGTGTGTGCGTCCACGCTGGCGCTGCTCAACGCCGGTGTGCCGCTCAAGGCGCCGGTCGCCGGCATCGCGATGGGGTTGGTCTCCGACGACGTCGAGATCGACGGCAAGACCGAGCGTCGCTTCGTCACGCTGACCGACATCCTGGGCGCCGAGGATGCGTTCGGCGACATGGACTTCAAGTGCGCGGGCACCAAGGACTACGTCACCGCCCTGCAGCTGGACACCAAGCTGGACGGGATTCCCTCCCAGGTGCTCGCGGGTGCGCTGTCCCAGGCCAAGGATGCGCGCCTGACGATCCTCGAGGTCATGGCCGAGGCCATCGACGGGCCCGACGAGATGAGCCCTTACGCGCCGCGGGTCACCACCATCAAGGTCCCGGTGGACAAGATCGGCGAGGTGATCGGGCCCAAGGGCAAGGTCATCAACGCCATCACCGAGGAGACCGGCGCGCAGATCTCCATCGAGGACGACGGCACCGTGTTCGTCGGCGCCACCGACGGGCCCTCGGCGCAGGCCGCGATCGACCGGATCAACGCCATCGCCAACCCGCAGCTGCCGACCGTCGGCGAGCGGTTCCTCGGAACCGTGGTCAAGACAACCGATTTCGGTGCGTTCGTGTCGCTGCTGCCGGGACGCGACGGCCTGGTCCACATCTCCAAGCTGGGCCGCGGCAAGCGCATCGCGAAGGTCGAGGACGTCGTGAACGTCGGCGACAAACTGCGGGTCGAGATCGCCGATATCGACAAGCGCGGCAAGATCTCCCTCGTCTTGGTCGAGGAGGACAGCGCTGCCCCAGCCGATGCTCCGGCGGCCGCCCCTGCCGATGCCGCGACCGCCAGCAGCTGACCTACCCCGGCCGCGTCCGACTCGTGCGGGCGCCCTGCGCCGGGGTAGGCAAACCGCCGAGGCGGAACCGGACCGCCAATCCACACTGCGCCGCAGCACGCTTCCGGGTGGTCTGCGGGTAGTCACCGAGTACCTGCCGTCGGTGCGTTCGGCGTCCGTCGGGGTCTGGGTCGGCGTCGGATCGCGCGACGAGGGCGCCACCGTGGCGGGGGCGGCGCACTTCCTCGAGCATCTGCTGTTCAAGTCGACGCCCACCCGCAGCGCCGTGGACATCGCGCAGGCGATGGACGCGGTCGGTGGCGAGCTGAACGCCTTCACCGCCAAGGAGCACACCTGCTACTACGCGCATGTGCTGGACAGCGACCTGGAGCTGGCCGTCGACCTGGTGGCCGATGTTGTGCTCAACGGCCGCTGCGCCACCGAAGACGTCGAGCTGGAACGCGACGTGGTGCTCGAAGAGATCGCGATGCGTGACGACGACCCCGAGGACGCGCTGGGAGACATGTTTCTAGGGGCGATGTTCGGTGACCACCCGGTGGGCCGGCCGGTGATCGGCACCGCGCACTCGGTGTCGTCGATGACCCGGACCCAACTGCACTCCTTTCATGTCCGGCGCTACACGCCGGAACGCATGGTGGTCGCGGTGGCCGGCAATGTCGACCACGACGAGGTGGTCGCGCTGGTGCGAGAACACTTCGGGCCGCACCTGGTACGCGGGCGCCGGCCGATCGCCCCGCGCAAGGGCGCCGGACGGGTGACCGGACGACCCGGTTTGATGTTGGGCAATCGCGACGCCGAGCAGACCCACGTCTCGCTGGGCGTGCGCACCCCGGGACGTGGCTGGCGGCATCGCTGGGCGCTGTCGGTGCTGCACAGCGCGCTGGGCGGCGGGCTGAGTTCCCGCCTGTTCCAAGAGGTTCGCGAACTGCGGGGGCTGGCCTACTCGGTCTACTCGACGGTGGACATCTTCGCCGACAGCGGCGCGCTGTCCGTCTATGCCGCCTGCCAGCCCGAGCGGTTCGCCGAGGTGATGCAGGTGACCAACGAGGTCCTCGAGTCGGTGGCCCGCGACGGCATCACCGATGCCGAGTGCCGCATCGCCAAGGGGTCGTTGCGCGGCGGGCTCGTCCTCGGCCTGGAGGACTCCAGCTCCCGGATGAGCCGGCTGGGCCGCAACGAGCTCAACTACGGCCACCACCGCAGCATCGAGCACACGCTTCGGCAGATCGACCAAGTGACCGTCGAGGAGGTCAACGCGGTTGCCCACCGGCTGTTGTGCCAGCCCTACGGCGCCGCCGTCCTGGGGCCGTATGCCTCCAAACGGTCACTGCCCCAACAACTTCGGGCGATGGTAAATTAAGCCCGTGGTACTGGGCTTTTGGGACATCATGGTGCCCATCGTCGGTGCGCCGATGGCCGGCGGACCGGGCACGCCCGAACTGGCCGCGGCGGTGTCCAACGCGGGTGGGCTCGGCTTCGTCCCGGGCGGCCACCGGAGTGCGGACCGCTTCGCCGAGGACATCGCCGCCGCGCGCGCGGCCACCACCGGCCCGCTGGGCGTCAACCTTTTCGTTCCGCAACCCAGCGTCGCCGACTGGATGGCGCTGGATTACTACGCCGAAGAACTCGAGGAGATCGCCGAGTACTACCAGGTCGAGGTCGGCCATCCGCGTTACGGGGACGACGACGACTGGGAGCGCAAGCTCGAGGTGGTCGCCGACGTGCGGCCCGAGCTGGTGTCGTTCACCTTCGGTGTCCCGCCGCCCGACGTCATCCGCCGGCTGGGGGCGCTGGGACTGCTGGTCATGGTCACGGTCACGTCGGCGTACGAGGCCGGGGTGGCCGTCGCCGCCGGCGCGGACAGCCTGATCGTCCAGGGGCCGGACGCGGGCGGGCACCGGGGCACGTTCGCGCCCGACATGGAGCCCGGTAACGAATCGCTGCACCACCTGATCGATCGCATCCGCCACGCGCATGACGTGCCGGTCGTAGCGGCGGGTGGGCTGGGCACCGCCAGGGACGTCGCCGCCGTTCTCCATCGCGGCGCGGTGGCCGCCCAAATCGGCACCGCGCTGCTGCTCAGCGACGAAGCGGGAACCAGTACCGCGCACCGCACCGCCCTGAAGAATCCGGTCTTCGGCACCACGGTTGTCACGCGCGCTTTTTCGGGCCGCTATGCGCGCGGCCTGGAGAACAATTTCACCCGCCTGCTCGACAATGTGGCGCCGCTGGGCTACCCGGAGGTCAACCAGATGACCACCCCGATCCGCGAGGCGGCGGCCGCCATGGAGGACCCGAACGGCATACCGCTGTGGGCGGGAACGTCGTTCAAGGAGGCCAAACCGGGACCGGCGGCCGACATCATCGCCAGCCTCGTGGAAGCCGACTAGGCGAGAATGCTCGCCGGATCGGTGAACGGCAGACCCAGGTCGGTGGCGACCCGTTCGGAGAGCAGCCCGCCGTTGTGCGTCGAAAGTCCTTTGGCCAGAGCGAAATCCGACCGGCACGCGGTCTGCCAGCCACGGTCGGCCAGTTCGAGCACGTACGGCATGGTCGCGTTGGTCAATGCCACGGTCGACGTCTTGGGCACCGCGCTGGGCATGTTCGCCACGCAGTAGAACTGTGTGTCGTGCACGGCGAAGGTCGGGTCATCGTGCGTGGTCGGCCGGGAATCCGCGAAGCAGCCGCCCTGGTCGATGGAGATGTCTACCAGCACCGCACCCGGCTTCATTTGCGCGACAAGGGAATTGGAGACCAGTTTCGGCGCCTTGGCGCCCGGTAGCAGGACCGCCCCGATCAGCAGGTCGGCCCGCGTGACCGTGCCCTCCAGCTCGTACGCCGACGAGTAGCGGGTTCGGACCTGTCCGCCGAACTCCGCGTCAAGCAGCCGCAGCTTGCCGATGTTGAGGTCGAGCACCGTCACGTTCGCGCCCATGCCATTGGCGACCCGGGCGGCGTTGTAACCGGCCGTACCGGCGCCGATCACCACGACGTCTGCGGGTTTGACGCCCGGGACCCCGCCCATCAGCACGCCGCGCCCGCCGTGGGACCTCATCAGATGGTAGGAGCCGACCTGCGCCGAGAGCCGACCGGCGACCTCGCTCATCGGCGCCAGCAACGGAAGGCTGCCGTCCGCGGCCTGCACGGTCTCATAGGCGATTGACGTTGTGCGGGAAGCCAATAGCGCATCGGTGCAGGATCGGGAGGCGGCCAGGTGCAGATAGGTGAACAGCACCTGATGCTGCCGCAGGAGGCCATATTCGGCCGGAATCGGTTCCTTCACCTTGAGCAGCAGGTCGGCGTCGGCCCACACCTGTTCGGCGGAGTCGGCCAGTTGGCCGCCCGCCGCCTTGAACTCCTCGTCGGGGATGGACGACCCTTCCCCGGCGCCGGCCTGGACGAGCACCTCGTGGCCGCGACGGGTCAGTTCGGCGACGCCGGCCGCCGTGATGGCCACCCTGAACTCGTTGGCCTTGATCTCGGTCGGTACGCCGACTCGCATGGCTGCCCCTTGTCCTGGAAGGTTCGCCCTCAAGTGTGGAGAAAGTTCGGATGGGCCGCAATCGCGGTGAAACCCCGGGAGCGCTGGCTATGATCGGCCCATGACCGACCCCTGCGTATCGGCCACCGTACAGGTCGACGCCCGCCCGGACGTGGTGTATCGGCTCATCACCGAACTGCCCACGCTGGCCTCGTTCGCCGAGGAGGCGGTGGCGATGGAGTGGCGCAAGGGCGATGCGGCGCGCCCCGGGGCGGTGTTCACCGGTCACAACGAAAGCGCCAAACGGCGTTGGAGCACGAAGTGCACGGTCACCGACGCGGAACCGGGGCGCGTCTTCGCGTTCGATGTGCGGCACTCCGGGCTGCCGATCGCACGCTGGCAATACGACATCGTCGCGGCCGACGGTGGTTGCCGGGTCACCGAAAGCACGTGGGATCGCAGGCCCGGCTGGTTCCGCATGATCGCCGGCAAGGCCACCGGTGTCCCAGATCGCGTGGCCGCGAACACCGAACACATCCGGCTCACCTTGCAGCGCCTCAAGCAGCGCGCCGAGTCCGAGTAGCCGGCGACCATGCAACGCGATCCCGCCGTAGCCGTCGTCGGAGCCGGCATGTCGGGGATGTGCATCGCAATTGCGCTGCTGCGCAGCGGGATAACCGACGTCACCATCTATGAGAAGGCCGACGAGGTCGGCGGGACCTGGCGCGAAAACACCTACCCCGGTCTGGTCTGTGACATTCCGTCGCGGGTCTACCAGTACACGTTCGCCCGAAACCCCAACTGGTCGCACCTGTTTTCGCCCGGCCGCGAAATCCAGGCCTATTTCCGCGACGTCGCCGACCGCTTCGGCCTGCGCGACCGCATCCGGTTCGGCACGGAAATTGTCAGCGCGCGCTTCGAGGGCGGCCGCTGGCGGCTGCGCACGGATGGCGGGGCGGAATCGACCGTCGACTTCCTGATCTCAGCGACCGGCGTGCTCCACCACCCCCGCCTGCCGTCCATCCCGGGTCTGCAGAAGTTCGGCGGACCGGCTTTTCACTCGGCGCGGTGGGATCACTCCGTTGAGTTGCGCGGTCGCCGGATCGCCATCATCGGCAACGGGTCGACGGGGGTGCAGCTCGTCTGCGGCCTGACCGGCGTGGCGGGCCGGGTCATGCTGTTCCAGCGCACCGCCCAGTGGGTGCTTCGGCTGCCCAACCCCCGATACAGCAGGTTCACCAACCTCACCCACAACAGGTTCGGCTGGCTCGACCGGATGGCCTATCGCTGCTACAGCTCCGGCTTCGACCTGTTCGCCGCCGGCCTCACCAAGCCCGGCCTGCGCCGAAAGATCATGGGGGCGCTGTGCCGTGCGAGCCTGCGCGAGGTCCGCGACCCCGAGCTGCGACGCGCGCTGACCCCCGACTACACGCCGATGTGCAAACGGCTGGTGATGTCCAATGGCTTCTACCGCGCCATGCAGCGCGACGACGTCGAACTGGTCACCGCCGCTATCGACCACGTGGAGCGGCGCGGCATCGTGACCGACGACGGTGTCCTGCACGAGGCGGACATCATCGTGCTCGCCACCGGATTCGACACCCACGCGTTCTTCCGGCCGATGCAGCTGATCGGCCGCGACGGCATCGCCGCCGACGACGTGTGGCGTGACGGTCCGCGGGCCTACCAGACCGTGGCGCTGCCGGGCTTCCCCAACTTCTTCATGATGCTGGGTCCGCACAGCCCGGTCGGCAACCTCGCGCTCACCACGGTCGCCGAATCGCAGGCCGACCACATACTGCGGTGGATTCAGCGTTGGCGGCGCGGCGAATTCGACACGGTGGAGCCGACCTGGCCGGCGACCGAGAACTTCAACGCCAAGCTGCGCGCCGCGATGCCGGACACGGTGTGGACCACCGGCTGCCAGAGCTGGTACCTGAACAAGGACGGGGTGCCCGAGGTGTGGCCCTTCACGCCCGGCGAACATCGCGCCATGCTGGCGAACACCGATCTCGGGCAGTACGACTTGCGCCGCCACGTTGCGGTCGGCTGAGCCGGTAGCCCAGGTGGGCGACCTTGACCCCGGGCAGCGGCTCCCAGTCCAGGGTGCGGCCGTCGGCATGAAAGTCGTTCTTCTCGTAGAAGGTTCGCGCCTGGGTGTTGCGTTCTGCGCACCACAGGACGACGTCACCTGACGGGCTTTCGGCCAGAGCCGTGGCGAGCAGGCGCGCCCCGACACCGCGCCGCTGGCAGTCCGCCGCGATGTAGAGCGAGTCGAGTTCGACCTGCTCGGGATTCGCCGGGTCCGGTCCGAAGATCGTCATTCCGATTGTCCGGGAACCGGATTCGGCGATCCACATGCTCCAGCCGCGGCGCTGCAGGATTCGCGGGTATGCCAGCACGGCCCAGCGCCGCGGCGATCCGAGGATGTCGAGGGTGGCGTCCGGCAATATGCCGGCCCAGGACTGCCGCCAGACCGGATAGTGCATCTGGGCGACGTTCGCGAGATCGGCCGGTCCGGCTTGGCGGATCGTGATGCCGCACAGGATGTCGCCGGCCGTCACGCGCGGGATTGCTCCAGATAGGCGGCCAGCGCGTTGGTCAGGCCACGCCGCGCCATGTCCAGGTCGGCGTACGAGCCGAGCTGGCGCTCGGACACCAGCCCGCGCATCGCGCCGGGGATCAGGGCGGCCACCTCGCGCACCCGAGCCGGGTCGACGTCCAGGCCGGCGAAGGCGTTCTGGCAGGTCTCCAGCCAGCTCTTGCCCCAGGAGAACAGCTCGGCAGCGGTGCGCGGGAACAGACGCTCGAGCTCGTCGGGATCGCGGGGGAGCGCCGCCCGGAGGTTCTCGATGGCGCGCGAATCCGGCGAGGCCAACCCGGTGTAGAGGGTGTCGATGATGGCGCCGACGCGTTCGCGCAGGGGCGCGTCCGGTGAGATCGGCGTCGACAGGGTCGAGAAGGTCGCGGCGCGCCGCTCGGCGGTGCGGTGCAGCACCGCGGCCCAGAAGCCGTCGGTGTCGCCGAACTGGTACTGCACGGCGCCCCAGGTGGCGCCGATCTCCTTGGCGATGCGATTGGCCGACACCGAGCCCGGGTCGCCGGAGGCCAACGACTTGAGCGCGGCTTCGAGCATGCTCTCGCGCGTGGCGTTGCCCCGCCGGTTGGGCCGCCGGTTCGCGGTTCCGGCCCCGCTCACCTGCCGAGTCATCTGCCGAGCCTATCGCGCAGGAGCCTGTAAGTTTCATAGAAGGTACTTTGATTTCGTCGGAGGCGCGGCCTATCATTCGTTCTCAAGGAGGGATCCCGCATGGCTAAGCCGCCGTTGTCGATGAAACCAACCGGCTGGTTCCAGGTCGCCTGGTCCGACGAGATCGGGGCGGGCGACGTGCACAAGATGAAGTACTTCGGCCAGGAGATGGTTGCCTGGCGGACGGACTCCGGGCAGCTCACCGTGATGAACGCCTACTGCGAACACCTCGGTGCGCACCTGGGTTACGGGGGCAAAGTCGTCGGCGAGGTGCTGCAGTGCCCGTTCCATGGGTGGCAGTGGAGCCAGGAGGGCCGCAACGTCTGCATTCCCTACCAGGATCGACCCAACCGCGGGCGGCGGATCCGCACCTACCCTGTGGTGGAACGCAACGCTTCGGTCTACATCTGGCACGACGTCGAGCGCCGCGAGCCGCACTTCGACGCGCCGGATGTGTTCGGCGCGTTCCGCGACGGCAGCGACGCGGACGATTATTACCCGCAGCAGCGGTTGTACCGGCAGGCGCTGGAGCTGCATCCCCAGTACGTGCTCGAAAACGGTGTCGACTTCGCCCATTTCAAGTTCGTGCACAACACGCCGATCGTGCCGGTGTTCACCCGCCACGACTTCGCCGAGCCGGTGTCGTTCGTCGACTTCACCATCACTTTCCAAGGTGACGACGGGCAGAAGATCGAGGACGTCAACAGCGGCGTCGAGGCCGTCAACGGCGGTCTCGGCATCGCGGTGACCAAGAGCTGGGGGATGGTCGACAACCGCACCATCTCCGCGGTTACCCCGGTCGACGAGTTCACCTCCGATGTCCGGTTCATGGTCTACATCGGCCGCACCCCTGGCAAGGACCCGGCCCGCGCCGAGGCCAAGGCGGCCGAGTTCGGCCGCGAAGTGATCCGGCAGTTCGAGCAGGACATCGAGATCTGGCAGCACCAGCGCTACTCGGACCCGCCGGCGCTCGCCACCGACGAGTACGAGGGCTTCACCGCAATCCGCAAGTGGGCCAAGCAGTTCTACCCCGAGGCATTCGCATCACAGGAAGGCTCAATGCAATGAGTAGTGCACCGATTCGCGTCTTCCAAGTGGCCACCGGGAACGTCGGCTCGGAGATGATCAAGCGGATCGCCACCCAGCCCGACCTCGAACTCGTTGGCGTGCACTGCTATTCGCCCGAGAAGATCGGTCGCGATGCTGGTGAGCTCGCCGGCGTCGAGCCCAACGGGGTGAAGGCCACCGGCTCCATCGAGGAGATCATCGCGGCCAAGCCGGATGTGCTCACCTTCCACGGCGTGTTCCCCGACGAGGACCTCTATTTACAGGTGCTTGAGGCCGGCATCAATATCGTCACCACCGCCGACTGGATCACCGGCTGGCACCGCGATAAGAACCATCCGCACCCCTCGGGCAAGCCGGTGAGCCGGCTGCTCGCCGAGGCCTGCGAAAAGGGCGGTGCGACGTTCTACGGGACCGGGATGAACCCGGGCCTGAACCAGATACTGGGCGTGGTGTGTTCGGCCGACGTCGCCGATATCGAGAACGTCACCACCATCGAGTCCGTCGACGTGTCGTGCCATCACTCCAAGGACACCTGGATCGAGGTGGGCTACGGCCAGCCGGTGGACGATCCGGAGATCCCGTCCAAGCTGGAGAAGTACACCCGCGTCTTCGCCGACAGCGTGCTGATGATGGCCGACTGCTTCGACCTGACCCTCGACGAGGTGAAGTTCAGCTACGAGCTGGGCGCCTGCACCAAGGACGTCGACCTGGGCTGGTACACCCTGCCCAAGGGCTCGCTGGGTGGCAACTACATCAAGTACCAGGGCATGGTGGACGGGGTTCCCCGGGTCGAGACGCACCTGGAGTGGCAGATGACCCCGCACACCGATCCGAGCTGGAACATCAAGGGCTGCTACATCACCCAGATCAAGGGCGACCCATGCATCTACAACAAGCACATGATCTTCCCCAAGCCCGGCGTGGACCTGTCCAATCCGGACAACTTCGCCTCCATCGGGATGACGGTCACCGGCATGCCCGCGCTGGCTTCGATCAAATCGGTCGTGGCGGCGCCGCCGGGGCTCATCACCAGCGCCGACCTGCCGCTGCGCGGGTTCGCCGGGCGGTTCAAGACGTAGGCGCCGGTCAAGGATCTTCGAGGCGTTCCGGGTGGTGGTAGTCGTTGGTGCGCTGCCCTAGGTCCAAGTGCGGCGGCGGAATCCATTCGGTGCGCCCGTCGGGTAGCTTCCTTGTGCGCCAGCCCTTTTCGATCAGCTTGTGGTGCGGCGCGCACGCGAAGGTGAGCTTGTCGGCATCGGTCAGGCCACCGGTGGCCCACTCGTCGACATGGTGGACCTCGCACCAATAGCCCGGCGCGTCGCAGCCCGGGTGTGTGCAGCCGCGGTCCTTGGCATAAAGCACGACCCGCTGATCAGGGCTGGCGATTCGCCGCGACCGGCCGAGATACAGTGGGCGGCCGGAGTGTTCATCGAACACTGCGAGGTAGTGATAGGCATGGCTTGCCATCCGGATCACATCGCGCATCGGCAGCACCGTTCCGCCGCCCGTGACCGCCCGCCCGGTTCCCGCCGTCAGCTGCTGCAGCGTGGTGGAGACGATGACGGTGACCGGCAATCCGTTGTGCGCCCCTAACCGCGGGTCACCGAGCCGGCCGCGCACCAGCGTGTTGATCGCGTCATGCTGCCGCTGCGCGTGGCTGCGCGTGTCGCTGTTCGCGGATTCCTCGCTGGGTTTGCCCTCAGCGCAAGGCTTTTCGTCCCCCGGGTTGCACATGCCAGGCGCCGCGAACCGCGCCAGCCAGGCATCGAGATTGGCCCGTAATTCCGGGGACGCGACCAGCTTGCCGACGCTCATTCCGTCGGGGCGTTGCGCACCCCAGGTGAAGCCGCGCTGCCGGGCGCGGTCGGTGTCGGAGAATTTCCCGTCAGGGTTGATCCGCAGGGCGCACTGGTGGGCGACCTTTTGCAGCTGGTCGGGACGCAAACCCACCGCCTGCTGGGCCAGGAAACGCTCGGCCGCCTCCGCCGTCTCGGCGGGTACGGCGTCCGGCAGGTCGCGCACGAACGCCTGAATTACCCGCAGGTGCTGCCCATCCAGCATGCCCTTCCGCCACGCCTGGGCGGTGGCCGGCAGCTCCGGCGGCAGCTCCTGCCCCGTCAGGGTCAGGCGCGGCGAGAGCTGCTTGGCGTCTCGAACTCGACGACACGCGTCGGCATAGCTGATCCGCAGCCAGTCGGCGATCACCTTGTGGACCGGACCGCCGACGTCACCGGGATCCTCGTTCGCCAGGCCGGCGATCACGTCGGTGCCGACGGCGATCTGGCGCCGGTGGGAACTTTCCATCGCTTCCAGCACCCGCAGCCGGAGTACGGGGTGCAGCGCGTCGAAGTCCAGCCCGCGCACCGCCGCGTCGGCCGCATGCAGCGCGTCCAAGGCGGCGGACACCTCAGGCGGATCTTCTATCGAACGCATGTTCGAACACTATCTGGCATATCTGACCCCGGCCACCGTGAAAGCGACCGTTGTGGATAAACACCCAACTGTGGATGAAGCGGCCCGGTCTAGGGTGAAGCTCATGCGGGTAGGCGTCTTGGGAGCCAAGGGCAAAGTCGGTTCGGCGATGGTGGCGGGCGTGCAGGCCGCCGAGGGCTTGACCCTGTCCGCGGAGGTGGACGCCGGCGATTCGCTGAGCATGTTCACCGAATCCGGCACCGAGGTGGTCATCGACTTCACCCATCCCGACGTGGTGATGGGCAATCTAGAGTTCCTGATCGGCAACGGAATTCACGCCGTCGTCGGCACCACCGGCTTCACTGCCGAACGCTTGGAGCAGGTCGAACAGTGGTTGGCCGACAAGCCCAACACCAGCGTCCTGATCGCCCCCAACTTCGCGATCGGCGCGGTGCTGTCCATGCACTTCGCCAAGCAGGCGGCGCGCTTCTTCGAGTCGGTCGAGGTGATCGAGCTGCACCACCCGCACAAGGCCGATGCCCCGTCGGGCACGGCCGCACGCACCGCCAAGCTGATCGCCGAAGCACGAAAAGGCCTGCCGCCCAACCCCGATGCCACGACTACCAGCCTGCCGGGCGCGCGCGGTGCCGACGTCGACGGCATCCCGGTGCACTCGGTGCGGCTGGCCGGACTGGTCGCCCACCAGGAGATCCTGTTCGGCACCGAGGGGGAGACGCTCACCATCCGCCACGACAGCTTGGACCGCACCTCGTTCGTGCCGGGCGTGTTGCTGGCGGTGCGGCGCGTCAAGGAACGACGCGGCCTCACCGTGGGGCTTGAGCCCCTGCTCGATCTGCAGTGAACCGGCGATGAACACCGCCCTGCGCACCCAATTCCTCATCGCATTCCTCTGCATCGCGATGCTGGTGTACTTCGTGCTGCTGGGCCGGATGGCCGTGGCGATGATCGCCTCGGGCCGGGCGGCCGCCGTGGGGCTGGGCCTGGCGGTGTTGATCATGCCTTTGATCGGGCTGTGGGCGATGGTGGCGACCCTGCGGTCCGGGTTCGCCCACCAGAAGCTGGCCAACCTCATCGCGGCCGACGGCATGGAGCTCGACACCAGCGCGCTGCCGCGCCGCGCCTCGGGCCGCATCGAGCGCGACGCCGCCGACGCGCTCTTCGCATCCGTGCGCACCGAAGTCGAAGACCACCCCGACGACTGGCGGCGCTGGTACCGGCTGGCCCGCGCCTACGACTATGCGGGGGACCGCAGGCGAGCGCGGGAAGCCATGAAGACGGCGCTCGAATTGCAGGGCCGCCCGTGAGCAAGCCAATCAGCAAGACGCTCCTGATCGTCCACCACACGCCGTCCCCGCACTGCCACGAGATGTTCGAGGCGGTCCTCTCCGGTGCCACCGACCCCGAGATCCAGGGCGTGGAGGTCGTCCGGCGCCCGGCGCTGACCGTGTCGCCGGCCGAGATGCTCGAGGCCGACGGGTATGTGCTGGGCAGCCCCGCGAACCTGGGCTACATGAGCGGGGCGCTCAAGCACGCCTTCGACTGCGCCTACTACCAGCTGCTCGACTCGACACGCGGACGCCCGTTCGGCCTGTACCTGCACGGCAACGAGGGCACCGAGGGCGCCGAACGTGGCGTCATGTCGATCACCACCGGCCTCGGTTGGACGAAAGCCGCAGAGACCGTGCTGGTTTCGGGCAAGCCGGACAAGAGCGACCTGCAGGCCTGCTGGGACCTCGGCGCGACGGTCGCCGCCCAGTTGATGGAATGAGCCGGCTAGGCGTGAGTCGGCTTGAACGCCTCGGCCGGCTGGGCCAGGGCCAGGGCCGAGCTGGTGCCGATCGGCCCGTGCCGGTCGAACAGGGTGGCGGCCCCGGTGGCCACCCCGGCCGAGGCGTAGTGGCTCTGCGCGGCCAGCCCCAGGTAGTCACCGTCGGGCAAACGGCTCGCGGTGACGGTGTAGTCGGCGTTGATGTATCGCAATCCGCCTGTGCCCCAATGGGTCAGCGAACTCGTGATGTCACCGACGAACGCCAGGCGGGTGAACGGGGTCAGCGGGTGGCCCTGCACCATCGGGCGAAAGATCCGCGTCCAGGCGAACTTCTGGGAATGGGACTGTTCCCACTCGCCGGCCGCGATGCCCGGGCTGCCCGCGGCGGTGGCTCCGTACCCCCAGATCAGAAACGGCATATCCGTGGGAAAGCCCTCGGAATTTGCCGGCAGCGTCGGCATTTCCAGGGGCGCAGACCACACCTCCCCCTCGGGATGATCCCCGCGGCGCAGGAACAGCGCGCTGGCCCGCGCGACCGTGTTTCCGTTCTGCACCATCGCGCCGTCGACGAGCTTGATCCGCCGGCCTTCCCGCTGCACCGAGGTCCGAATCTGCACTGGTTCGAGCGACACCGGGCGCAGCAGGTCGACCGTGATGCGGGCCGGCTGGAGGTCAGGTTCGATGCCGGATTGCTCTATGCCCCAGGCCAACAGGCCGCCGACGATCTGACCGCCCATCGCGGCGCCCCACGGGCCGCGGGTCATCGCGCCCGGCAGGTAGGAGTCACCGTCGACAGTGAAGAACGCCTCGGGCATGATGGCGGAATCGTCGATCGTCACCGCTATCACGATAGGACACGCCGATAGTAAGGACCGGGCATGCCTCCAGTGATCGAAATTCCCCGCAGTCACAACCCGTTCCCCACGGTCGGCGTGACCCGCGATGCCGACGGCGTTCCGCACTACGACGATCTCCCCGCCACATTGCTGGACATGCTCGCCGAACAGGTCGATCGGCGCCCGGACAGCGAGGCGCTGGTCGAACTCGGTGCCGGTCGGTTGACCTACCGCCAGCTGTGGGACCGTGCGGCGCGCGCCGCCGGTGGGCTGCGCGAGGCGGGGCTGCGGACCGGTGACCGCGTCGCGGTGCGTTACCCCGCCGGCATCGACTGGGTGCTGGCGTTCTGGGGCACCGTGATGGCGGGTGGCGTTGCGGTGGCGGTCAATACGCGCTCGGCGCAACCGGAAGTCGAATTCGTCCTGGCCGATTCCGGGGCGACGGTCGACCTGGCGGCGGAGACCCCGCTGCCGGACGGCCAGCCGTACGTGATGGAGCAACTCGGCCCCGCGGACGTGGCCGCGTTGTTCTACACTTCGGGCACCACCGGCCACCCCAAGGGGGTGCCCACCACGCACGAGGCCTTCCTCACCAACACCGAGAACGCGATTCGCTGCCTGGACCAGCCGCGCGACCTGGGCGAGGCGATGCGCACGCTCATCTCGGTGCCGCTCTTCCACGTGACCGGTTGCAACACACAGCTTCTGGTCGCCGCCCGACTGGGCGGTGCCGCGGTGATCATGCCCGCCCTCGACTTGGACGGGTTGATCATCACGCTGACGGCCGAGCGCATCTCCGTCATGGTCACCGTCCCCGCGGTCTACGCATTGATGTTGCGGCAGAGGGCATTTCCCGACGCCGACGTCTCCAGCGTCCGCTGGGTCGGTTACGGGGGCGCCCCGATCGCACCGTCGTTGGTGCGAGCGGTACAGAACGCCTTCCCCCAAGCCACGGTGTTCAACGGCTACGGCATGACCGAGTCGGCGTCGCTGATGACGGTGCTGCCGAGCCGGGATGCCGTCGAGCACGCCGACTCGGTCGGCTACGCGGTCCCGTCCGTCGACCTCGGCCTGATTCCGTTCAGCGGCGACGAGCCGGGCGTCGGTGAGTTGGTGGTGCGCGGCGCCAACGTGACCGCCGGGTACTGGAACCGGCCGGAAGCGACCGCGGCCACCATCGTGGACGGCTGGCTGCACACCGGCGATGTGGTGTGGGTCGGCGACGCGGGCCGGGTGCACATCGTCGACCGGCTCAAGGACATCATCAACCGCGGCGGCGAGAACGTCTCCAGCGTCGAGGTGGAAGCCGTCCTGCTGGCGGCGCCCCACGTTCAGGACGCCTGCGTGTTGGCGGTTCCCGATGACGTCATGGGCGAGAAGGTGGGCGCGGTGTTGTTCGGCGGCGCGGACGAGGTCGACGTACCGGCGGTGCTCGACCACTGCCGCGAGCAGCTCGCCGACTTCAAGGTGCCGCAGTACGTCACGGTGGTCGACAGCGCGCTGCCGCGCAACGCCGGCGGCAAGCTGCTCAAGGGCAAACTCCGTGAGCAGGTGGTGTGGGGAGAGCCGCTGCGATGAGCGCGACCGTGCTGGTGGCCAATCGCGGCGAGATCGCGCTCCGAATCATCCGCACGGCAGTCGAATTGGGCATGCGAACGATCGCGGTCTACGCCGAAGACGATGCCGAAAGCCCGCATGTGCATGCCGCGGACGAAGCGATCGGTCTTCCCGGCGCCGGGCCGCGGGCCTACCTGGACCAGCCCGCCATGCTGGCCGCAGCCAAGAATTCCGGCACCCAGCTGATCCACCCCGGTTACGGATTCCTCAGTGAGAACGCCGAATTCGCCCGCGCCTGCACCGGCGCCGGCTACGCGTTCGTGGGACCGGACGCCGACGCGGTCGAGCTGGTGGGCAACAAGTCCGCCGCCCGCGCCGCCGCCGTTGCCGCCGGGGTGCCGGTCTTGCCCGCGACCGACGGTCCGAGCAGCCTCGCGGACATCGAGGCGTTCTTCGAGGCCCAAGGCGGCGCCATCATGATCAAGGCGCTCGCCGGCGGGGGTGGGCGGGGCATGCGCGCCGTGCGCAGCGCCGACCAGATCGGCAGCGCCTACCAACACTGCGCCGCGGAGGCGCAATTGGGCTTCGGCGATCCCGCGCTGTTCGCCGAGGCGCTGCTCGAGGGCGCGCGTCACCTCGAGGTCCAGGTCGTCGCCGCGCCGGCGGGACACCAAACCCGCGCGCTCGCGCTGGGCGACCGCGACTGCAGCATCCAGCGGCGCTACCAGAAGCTCGTCGAAATCGCACCCGCCCAAGGGCTTTCCGACGCGTTACGGCACGACTTGCACCGGGCCGCGGTCCGGCTGTGCGCGCGAGTCGCACTGCGCGGGCTGGCCACTGTCGAATTCCTGTTCGCCGGCGAGGAATTCGTGTTCCTCGAAGTCAACCCGAGAATACAAGTGGAGCACACGGTCACCGAGGAGACGACCGGGTTCGACCTGGTTGCCCTGCAGCTGTCCATCGCCGCGGGCGCGTCCTACTACCAGCTCGGGCTGCCGGCCGGGATCGCCTCCGACGGCAACGAAATCATGGGCGAGCCCGCCGCGCATCGCGGCATCGCGATCCAGGCCCGGGTCAACATGGAGACCTTCGCCCCCGACCTCTCCGTCGTGCCCGCGGCCGGAACCCTCACCGCGTTCTCGCCGCCGAGCGGGCCGGGGATCCGCGTCGATACCTATGGCCGGACCGGCCTGGTGGTCAATCCGCAATACGACTCACTGCTGGCGAAGGTCGTCGCCCACGTGCACGGGTCGTCGCCGCAGGCGGCGTTGCGGAAGACCCGGACCGCGCTCGCAGAGTTCGGCGTCGAGGGGGTGCGCACCAACATCGACTTCCTCCGGGAGCTGTTGAGCGATCCCGCCGTTCAATCCGGTTGGGTGAGCGCCGGTTTCCTCGACGAGAAGCTGCCCGAGCTCGTGGCCGCGGCGTCGTCGCACCAGCACGACGTCCGTGCGGCACCGGTGGAGCTCTATCCCGGCGAGGACGTGCTGCGCGCTCAGCTGGCCGGCACGGTGGTCGAGGTGGTGCCCGAGGGGGCCGAATACCCGGCGGACAGCCAGCTCGTCGTCCTCGAAGCGATGAAAATGCAGCATGTGCTCGCCGCGCCGGACGCGCTGCGGACCGTGCGCAATCTGGTGGCGCCCGGGCAGGTCGTCGGGACCGGCGACCCGCTGCTGGTGTTCGCCCGCACCGGCGCCGGCGCAGAGGGCGACTCGTTCACGGCCACAACGGATCTCGACCGCCCACGCGCCGACCTCGACGAGGTGCGCAGGCGACATCTGGTCACCCTCGACGAGGGACGCGAGGCCGCGGTTGCCAAGCGCCACAGGCAAGGTCGTCGCACCGCGCGGGAGAACATCGCCGATCTGATCGACCCTGGCAGCTTCGTCGAATACGGCGCGCTGGCCATCGCGGCGCAGCGCAGCCGGCGCTCGGAAGACGACCTCATCGCCAACACGCCGGCCGACGGCCTGGTCGCCGGCCTGGCCACGATCGGCGCGGACCGTTTCGGGCGAGCTGCGGCCGAGGCCGTCGTGGTCTCCTACGACTACACCGTGCTGGCGGGCACCCAAGGCATGCGCAACCACGCCAAGACCGACCGCGCGTTCGACCTGGCCGGCCGGAGACGGCTGCCGGTGGTGCTGTTCGCCGAGGGTGGCGGCGGCCGGCCCGGTGACACCGACGTCGGCGGCGCCGCCGGTCTGGACGTGCCTACGTTCCGAATGCTGGCCGCGTTGAGCGGGCGGGTGCCGCTGGTATCGATCGTCTCGGGCCGGTGCTTTGCCGGGAACGCCGCGCTGGCCGGCGTGTGCGATGTGATCATCGCGACCCCGGACGCCAACATCGGGATGGGCGGGCCGGCCATGATCGAGGGCGGCGGCCTGGGCGTCTACCCGCCGGAGGCGATCGGGCCGATCGGCGTGCAGCGCCGCAACGGCGTGGTCAGTCTGGTCGCCCGCGACGAGGCGCACGCCGTCTCGCTGGCCAAGCAGTATCTGTCGTATTTTCAAGGGCCCGTGGATGATTGGGCGGCGCCGGATCCGCGGTTGGCCCGGCATGTGGTGCCGCAGAACCGGTTACGCGCCTATGACGTGCACCGGGCGATCGAGGCCGTCGTTGACGCCGGCTCCGTGCTGGAACTGCGCCCCGACTACGGCGTCGGCATCGTCACCGCCCTGGTCCGCGTCGAAGGGGCGGCGTACGGGCTGATCGCCAACAGCACGCACCACCTGGGTGGAGCCATCGATGCGGAGGCGGCCGACAAAGCCGGCGACTTCCTCGCGCTGTGTGAATCGTTTCGGCTGCCGGTGATTTCGCTGTGCGACACCCCGGGCTTCATGGTCGGTCCCGACGCGGAGATCCAGGCGGCGGTCCGGCGGTTCGGACGGATGTTCGTTCTGGGTGCGCGCTTGACGGTGCCCGTCGGAATGATCATCCTGCGCAAGGGATACGGGCTCGGCGCGATGGCGATGGCCGGCGGCTCCTTCCGCGCCCCGCAGTTCACCGTCGCCTGGCCGACCGGCGAGATCGGCGGAATGGGACTCGAGGGCGCCGTGCGCCTCGGGTTCAGCAAAGAGCTCGCGGCCGAGGGCGACCCCGCCAAGCGCCAAGAGTTGTTCGACAAGCTGGTGGCGGCGGCCTACGAGCACGGCAAGGCGCTGCGGGCGGCCACCACCTTCGAACTCGACGACGTCATCGACCCCGCGGACTCCCGGGCCTGGATCGCCAGGCTCCGAGAGCCGCGAGGATCGAACTGATCAGGCGTGGCCGGAACCGCAGCCGACGCCCGGCAGGCAGCCCTGGCCGCCCGGAATTCCGCCGGGTCCGGCGTTTTGCCCGCCGGATCCGCAGCCGACGCCCGGCACGCAGCCCTGGCCGCCGGGACCGCCGCCCGGGCCGCTGTTCTGGCCGCCCGAACCGCAGTTGCCGTTGGCGTCACAGCCGCCGCCGCTGGGGTCGTCCTTGAACACCACATGCGTGGGCGCCGCCGACTGCCCGGGTGCGGTGCTGAGGTAATCGGTTACGGCGATCGGTGCGATCGCGAGTGCTGCGGCCGCAGCCCCGCCCACTACCAGTCTTTTCGTGAGGGTTAATTTCGTGGACATGCGGCTCGCATACCACGCAGACACACGTGTAAACACATCCATATAGCGAACGGTAAACCGTTGGCTTTCGCGACGGAAGGCATTCTCGATGACCTCACTGGACCTGACCGGCCGAACCGCGATCGTCACGGGCGCCTCGCGCGGGATCGGGCTCGCGATCGCCCAACAACTCGCAACCGCCGGGGCCAACGTGGTGCTCACCGCCCGCAAGCAGGAGGCCGCCGACGAGGCCGCGGCACAGGTGGACGGCAACGCCCTGGGTGTCGGGGCGCACGCCGTCGACGAGGAGGCGGCGCGCCGCTGCGTGGATCTCACATGCGAGCGTTTCGGCAGCGTGGACATCCTGATCAACAACGCGGGCACCAACCCGGCGTACGGTCCCCTGATCGACCAGGACCACGCCCGCTTCACCAAGATCTTCGACGTCAACCTCTGGGCCCCGCTGCTGTGGACCTCGCTCGTCGTCAAGTCGTGGATGGGCGAGCACGGCGGCGCGATCGTCAACACCGCCTCCATCGGCGGCCTGCACCAATCGCCGGCCATGGGCATGTACAACGCCACCAAGGCCGCGCTGATCCACGTCACCAAGCAGCTGGCGCTGGAATTGTCGCCCCGCGTCCGCGTCAACGCGATCGCGCCCGGGGTGGTGCGCACCCGGCTGGCCGAGGCGCTGTGGAAGGACAACGAGAATCCACTCGCATCCTCGATCGCGCTGGGGCGCATCGGCGAGCCCATCGACGTGGCCGCCGCCGTGGCCTTCCTGGTCTCCGACGCCGCGAGCTGGATCACCGGCGAGACGATGGTGATCGACGGCGGCCTGCTGCTCGGTGCCGCACAGGGCTTTCAGGCTCGGCCGCAGGGCTAGCCATGAGTGCTGAAGACCTGGCGACGGACCTGAAGGCGCGGGTGCAGGCGCTGCTGGACGAGCATGACCCGGCCACCAGCGACCCGCGCGAATTCCTTGGGGCGCAATACGACGCGGGCCTGGCCTGGGTGCACCTGCCGCACGGCTTCGGCGGCCTGGACCTGCCGCGCAAGGCCCAGGAAATCGTCAACGCCCAGCTGGCGGCCGCGGGCGCGCCGGTGGGCGGCACCGTTAAGAACTTCATCGGGATGGGGATGGCGGCGCCCACCATCGCGGCCTTCGGGACCGACGAGCAGAAACGAAAGTTCCTGCGCCCCTTGTTCACCGGTGAGCAAGTGTATTGCCAGTTGTTCAGCGAACCAGGCGCGGGTTCGGACCTGGCCGGGCTGGCCACCCGCGCGGTCCGCGACGGTGACGACTGGATTGTCAACGGGCAGAAGGTGTGGACGTCGATGGCGCAGCACGCGCAGATGGCCATCCTGGTCGCCCGCACCGACCCCACGGTGCCCAAACACTTCGGCCTGACGTACTTCCTATGCGACATGACGCAGCCCGGCGTCGAGGTGCGCCCGCTGCGCCAGATCACCGGCGAGGCGGAGTTCAACGAGGTGTTCCTCACCGACGTGCGAGTGCCCGACGCGAACCGGCTCGGCCCGGTCGGCGGCGGCTGGCGGGTCGCGACCACCACGCTCAACAACGAGCGCGTCGCCATCGGTACCCGGGCCGGAACGCCGCGGGAGGGCGGGATCATCGGGAAGGTCACCAAGGCATGGCGGGAGGAGCCCGGGCTGCGCAATCCCGCGATGCACGACGAGCTGATGAAGCTCTGGGTGGACGCGGAAGTCCTTCGTCTGGCCGGCGAGCGGCTGCGGCAGCAGGCGCAGGCGGGTCAGCCCGGACCGGAAGGCGCCGGCATGAAGGTAGCCTTCGCCAAACTGGCGCAAGCAATTTCGGGCTTCGACATCGAACTGCACGCCGAGGCGGGACTGCAGTACGACGACTGGACCATGCGCAGGACCGAAGTCGTCGATCTGGTCGGGCGCGAGCCCGGATACCGCTATCTGCGGGCTCGCGGCAACTCGATCGAGGGCGGCACCTCGGAGATTCTGCGCAACACCATTTCCGAGCGCATTCTCGGTCTGCCGGGTGAGCATCGCGTCGACAAGGACGTCGCCTGGAAGGATCTGGACCGGTGAGTGACCTGCTCTACTCGGACACCGAGGAGGCGCTGCGCGACAGCGTCCGGCACCTGTTCGCCGACCGCTGCCCGCCCGAGTCGGTGGCTCGCGCCTATGATCCCGAACCGCAAGGCTTCTCCGGCGTCTGGCGGACGCTGGCCGCCGAGCTCGGGGTGGCGGGCCTGCTGGTCCCGGAGTCCCTTGGCGGCGCTGGCGCGGGTGCCCGCGAGGCCGCGGTCGTCATGGAGGAGATCGGCCGGGCCGTCGCGCCGGTGCCGTTCCTGTCCAGCGCGGTGCTGGCCACCGTTGCGCTGCTGCGTGCCGGCGACACCGAAACGGTGTCCGCGCTGGCCCGGGGCGAGCTGACCGCGGCGCTGGCAGTGCCGCTCTCGACCGCGCCCGACGATCCGGTCGGGGCGGTGACGGGCGGCGCAGACGGGCTGAGCGGAGCGGTCACCAGCGTCGCCGGTGCCGCCCAGGCCGACGTGCTGGTGGTGCCGGTCGCCGGTCCCGACGGGCGCGAGCTGCACGTCGTATCGCGCACCGCGGCGGGTGTGGAGGTGTCGCCACTTCTGGCGCTGGATATGACGAGACCCCTTGCAAATGTGCGCTTTTCATCAGCTGCGTCGTCACCTATCGGGCCGGCCGACGGGCCGGTCACCGAGGCGCTGCGGACGGGCGCGGCCCTGCTCGCGTCCGAACAGCTCGGGATCGCCCAGTGGTGTTTCCAGACCACGCTGGACTATGCCAAGCAGCGCAAGCAGTTCGGCCGCGCGATCGGCTCGTACCAGGCGATCAAACACCGGTTGGCCGATCTGTGGTTCGAGGTCAGCGCCGCGACGGCGGCGGCCCGCTACGCCGCCGACACGTGCGCCCGCGGCGACGAAGACGCGGCCATCGCGGCGGCCATCGCCCAGGCGTATTGCAGCGGCGTCGCCGTGCACGCGGCCGAGGAGTGCGTACAGCTGCACGGCGGCATCGGCATGACGTGGGAGTATCCCGCGCACCTCTACCTCAAGCGATCCAAGAGCGACCAGTTGATCTTCGGCACCGCCTACCGTCACCGCGTGCGGCTGGCCGAATTGATAGACCTGCCCGGGTTGGGCTCGGATTGAATTTTTCCCCGCGGCCCGCCGCGGAGTGCGAACTTTGTTGTTGCGCCACGGTATTCGCGTCATCATGAGAATCTGCCTGCGGATCGACGCGGCGCGGGCCGCCGTTTCATGCGAAGGTGTCGGATGCGCGTGTTGCTGTCCACTCACGATTCGCGCGGGGCGGTCGAACCGCTTGCGGCACTCGGGGTTCAGTTGCGGGCGCTCGGCGCGGAGGTTCGGGTGTGCGCGCCACCGGATCGCGAATTCGCGGAATTGCTGACCGGTATCGGTCTGCCGCTGGTGCCATTCGGCGATTCGTGGCGTGTGATGGCTGCCGGCCCGACGCCGTCCGAAGACGGCCTCCGGCGGCACTTGGACGGGCTGGTGGCCGCGCAATTCGACACGGTCGCGGCCGCGGCCGACGGATGCGATCTGCTGGTGGCGACCGGCTTCCCGCCGGTCGCGGCCGGGGCGCGGTCCGTCGCAGAGCGCCTGGGCATTCCCTACGCCTACGTGAGCTACCAACCGACCATCCTGCCGTCAGCGCACCATCTGCCCCCGACGTATGCCGGCCGGCTTCCGCCGGGCGTGATCGACAACCGGGTGCTGTGGCGGATGGACGCCCAGCACATGAACACACTGTTCGGCGCGGCGCTCAACAATCACCGTGCGCCGCTGGGTCTGCCGCCGGTGGACGACGTCCGCCGTTACGCCCTTACCGAGCGCCCGTGGCTGGCGGCGGAAACCATGGGCCCGTGGCCGGAGCGAAACGGGCTCGACGTGGTCCAGACCGGTGCGTGGCTGCTGCCCGACGAACGTCCCCTCCCGGCCGACGTGGCGGAGTTCCTCGACGCCCGCCCGGCACCGGTGTACGTGGGCTTCGGCAGCATGCCCATGCGGGCCGCGACCGGCCTGTCCCGGGCGGTCGCCGAGGCCGTCCGCGCCCACGGCCGCCGGGCGATTCTCTACCGGGGCTGGTCCGGCCTGGCCCCGATAGACGACCGCGACGACTGCCTCGCCGTCGGTGAGCTCAACCACCAGGCGCTCTTCGCCCACGTCGCCGCCGTCATACACCACGGCGGCGCGGGCACCACGACCACCGCCGCGCGCGCCGGTGTGCCGCAGGTGGTGGTGCCGCAGGGGGCCGACCAGCCATATTGGGCCGGCCGGGTGGCGGACCTGGGCATCGGTGTCGCGCACGACGGCCCGGCGCCCACCGCCGAGTCCCTATCGGCCGCGCTCAAGACTGCCCTGTCCCCGGATATCCGTGCGACGGCGAGTGGGGCGGCCGCAACGATCCGCGCCGACGGCGCGACGGTGGCGGCAAGGTTGCTGCTGGACGGCCTAGCGCGGTAACGCGGAACCGAAGACCTCGGTCATGGCCTGCCAGTGCCGCTCGGCCGCGGCGGGGTCGTACGGCGCATTGTCCGGAACCGCGAACCCGTGGCCCGCCGGATACCACTCGATGGTGTGCTGCACACCGGCTGCGGTCAGCGCCTTGTCGAGTTGCTCGGCGTTGTCGCGCGTGAAGGAAGCGTCGTCCTTGGCGCCACCCACATACACCGTCGCGCTCATCCGGTCGGCCAGCAGATGCGGGCTGTCCGCCGTGTCGGTCACCAGACCGCCGCCGTGGAATGACGCCGCAGCGGCGACGCGCTCGGGCACCCGGCCGGCGACCACCAGCGACGTGCGCCCGCCCATGCAATAGCCACACACGCCGAAGCGCTCCCCGGACACCTCGGGGCGGCCCGACAGGTACTCGAACAAGGCGACCGCATCCCTGGCCATCTTGTCCGGGGTGACGCTGCCGATCATGCCGAACAGCCGCCTGCGTTCCCGGTCGTCGCCGAAAACGGTGGCCATGTCGAATGGGGCCCACTCGCCGCTGCGGTAGTACACGTCGGGAAGCAGCACCGCGTAACCGAATCCGGCCAGCTTGGCGGCCATCTGGTCGAACGTGTCGCGCACCCCGCCGGCGTCGCAGTACATCACGACACCGGGCCAGGGACCGGACCCTTCGGGGGTGAACAGGCCGACGGGGCAGGAGCCGTCGGGAGTGGTGACGCTGTCGGTGATTTTCGGCATGGCCTCCGTTTTACTCCCAGCGATCGCGGCGCGAAATATGGCGTCGACCCGCCGCGCCCGGCTTCGCCGCGCTTGCGATCGCCGCTGGGTAAAACTGGCGTCGACCCGCCGCGCCCGGCTTCGCCGCGCTTGCGATCGCCGCTAAGCTGGCCGCGTGCCGATACCCACCCCCTACGAGGACCTGCTGCGCCTGGTGCTCGAGCGGGGCACGGCCAAAGCCGACCGCACCGGCACCGGGACCCGCAGCCTGTTCGGCCAGCAGCTGCGCTATGACCTGTCGGCCGGCTTCCCGCTGCTCACCACCAAGAAGGTGCACCTGAAGTCGGTCGTCTACGAGTTGCTGTGGTTCCTGCGCGGAGACTCGAACGTAGCCTGGCTGCACGAGCACGGCGTCACTATCTGGGATGAATGGGCAAGCGACACAGGCGATCTGGGGCCGATATACGGCGTGCAGTGGCGATCCTGGCCGACGCCGACGGGTGAGCACGTCGACCAGATCACCGCGGCGCTGGACTTGCTGCGCACCGACCCGAACTCGCGGCGCATCATCGTGTCGGCATGGAACGTCGGGGAGATCCCGCAAATGGCGCTGCCGCCGTGCCACGCGTTCTTCCAGTTCTACGTGGCCGACGGTCGGCTCAGCTGCCAGCTGTATCAGCGCAGCGCCGACCTGTTTCTCGGTGTGCCGTTCAACATAGCCAGCTACGCGCTGCTCACCCACATGATGGCCGCCCAGGCCGGTCTGTCGGTGGGTGAGTTCGTCTGGACGGGCGGCGACTGCCACATTTACGACAACCACGTCGAGCAGGTGCGGACCCAGCTCGGTCGCGAGCCCCGGCCGTATCCCGAACTTGTATTGGCACAACGGGATTCGATCTTCGACTACACCTACGACGACGTCGTCGTGAAGAACTACGACCCGCACCCCGCGATCAAAGCCCCCGTCGCCGTATGACGCGCGCCGACGACGATGACGCCGGCATAGCCGGGGTCAGGGAGTGGCGCATATGACCGACGTCGGCCTGGTGTGGGCTCAGTCGACGTCGGGTGTCATCGGCCGCGGTGGCGACATCCCGTGGCGGGTGCCCGAAGACCTGGCCCGCTTCAAAGAGCTGACCATCGGCCACACCGTGGTCATGGGCCGGCGCACGTGGGAGTCGCTGCCGACGAAGGTCCGGCCGCTGCCCGGTCGCAGGAATGTCGTACTGTCGCGCCGGAAGGACTTCGTGGCCGACGGGGCGCGGGTCGTCGGGTCGCTCGAGGCGGCTCTTGCTGGTTCCGAGACCGAGCCCGAGACGTGGGTGATCGGTGGCGAGCAGGTCTATCTGCTCGCGCTGCCCCACGCCACCCGGTGCGAGGTCACCGAGGTCGAAGTCGACCTGCGTCGCGACGACGACGACGCGCTGGCGCCGGTGCTCGACGACGCCTGGCTCGGTGAGACGGGGGAGTGGCAGGTCAGCCGCACGGGGTTGCGGTACCGGCTGCACAGCTACCGTCGGGGATAGGCGTTGGTCTCCGCGTCCGTGACATACTCGGACACGGGGGTCGGTCTCTCTACGTCACCACACGTTGCCAGGAGGGGGTATTGGCAGTGATAACCGAACCCACGAAAGCGTTCACTCGCATGTTCAGGGGCTACGACCCTGCTGCGGTCGACGCCCACATCGAGATGTTGACCACCAAGCAGCAGCTGTTGATCGACGACGTCGAGAGCCTGAGATCCCGGCTGAAGGAAGCCGGCGACCAAACGGCCGCGCTGCGCAAGGAGGTCGCCGTCCTCACCGACACCTCACCCTCACCCCACGCGGTGCAGCGCCGGATGGCGAAGATGCTGCAACGCGCGGTCGAGGAGGTCTCCGAGATGCAGGCCGAGGCGCGGAGTGAAGCGGACGCGCTGATCGCAGCGACCGAGGCTGAGGTCGAGGCCGCGCAGCGAAAGCACGAAGAGGAGTTGGCGGAGATGGCCGAGCAGCGAAAAGCCATGGAAACCGATTACGAGGAAGCCAAGAAACAGCTCGAGGCCGAACTGGCCGAGATGCGCGCCGAGACGGAAACGGCGATCGACAAGGCGTGGCGCGACGCCCAGCGCGAGGCCGACCACTATCGCGAACAGGCCCGGCGCGCGGCGGACGAGGCGATCAAGCAACGGATCAATGTCCTCGAGCAGCTGATGGGCGTGTACCGGGACCTGGAAGCGGTTCCGGCCGCTCTCGAGTCGGCCTACCAAGAACAGAAGAATGCACCGGAGCCGAGCGTCGTGGTGCCGCTGGACGGGAAAGTCAGCACGGGCTAGCCGCGTCGCCGCCGGGCGCTGTCGCACCCGGGCGGTATTCTCGGCGCCGTGTCGATCCGGACCCAAAGGCTGTCGACCGCGCAAGCCCGGCGGATCGCCGTTGCGGCCCAAGGCTTTAGCGAGCCACGGCCCGCGGGCCCGATCACCCGCGCCCACCTGAAGCGGCTGATATCGAGAATCCAAGTGCTGCAGTTGGATTCGGTATCGGTCGCGGTGCGCGCCCACTACGCGCCGGTGTTCAGCCGGCTCGGGCCCTACGACCGCGACGTGCTGGACCGCGCCGCCTGGGGCCCCCGTTCGTCGCGGCTGCTGGCCGAGTACTGGGCGCACGAGGCGGCCCTGATGGCCGTCGACGACTGGCCGCTGCTGCGCTGGCGGATGCGCCAGTACCGCCACGGCCGTTGGGGCGTCCACATCGTCAAGGCCAATCCCCAGCTCGCCGAGGACATCGTCGCGGCCCTCGCCGAACTCGGCCCCAGCACCGCGGGGCAGATCGAAGCGCACCTGGCCGCCGAACCCCGGCGGAAGAAGGGCACCTGGTGGAACCGCAGCGACACCAAGTGGGTCGCCGAGGCGCTCTTTGCGGCCGGGGTGCTCACGACGGCCACCCGGGTGGGCTTCGCCCGGCACTACGACCTGGTGGAACGGGTGCTGCCGGCGAAGGTGCTGGCGCGCGAGGTCGACGACGAGCAGGCCGTCAGGGAACTCACGCTGCGGGCGGCGACAGCGCTCGGCGTGGGCACCGAAGCCGACATTCGCGACTACTTCCGGCTGTCGGCCCAGCAGGTCAAGCCGGCGGTCGCCGACTTGGTGGCCGCGGGTGAGATCGAGCGGGTCGACGTCGACGGCTGGCCCGCGCCGGCTTATCTGCGCACCGGCCGCGCGGTTCCGCGCGCCGACCGGGGCACCGCGCTGTTGTGCCCGTTCGACCCGCTGATCTTCTTTCGTCCCCGGGTTGAGCGGCTGTTCGGTTTCCACTACCGCATCGAGATCTACACCCCGGCCCACAAGCGCCGGTACGGCTACTACGTGTGGCCGCTGCTGATGGACGGGCAGTTGGTCGCGCGGGTCGACCTCAAGGCCGACCGCGCCGCCGACACGCTGCGCGTCATGGGCGCGTTCGGTGAACCCGGCGCACCTCGGCCGCGCGTGGTGGAGGCGCTGGCCGGCGAACTGCATTCCATGGCGTCGTGGCTGGGACTCGGCGGGTTCAGCGTCGCCACCCGGGGCGACCTGGCCGCCGGCCTGCGGGCGGCCAGCTGATGCGGGCAACGGACAAAGAACTCAAAGACACGCTCTGGAAGGCGGCCAACAAGCTGCGTGGCTCCCTTTCGGCCGGCCAGTACAAGGACGTGATCCTCGGATTGGTGTTCCTCAAGCACGCCTTCGATGCGCAATGGAAGTGCCTGGCGCACAACGCCGAATCGCCGGACATCGGTCGGCTCGTCGACGACGCGATGGAGGCCGCGACGCTCCCGCGGCTATACGAGAAGCTCGACCATCGCCGCCTCGGGGAGCTGCTGCGCCTGCTCGACGGCGCACGATTCGGTGGGGGTGGCCACGCCCGGGACGTGATGGGCGAGGTCTACGAATACTTCCTGGGCAAGTTCGCCCGCGCGGAAGGGCGCCGCGGGGGCGAATTCTTCACGCCGCCCAGCGTGGTCCGGGTGATCGTCGAGGTGCTCGAGCCGTCGAGCGGGCGGGTGTATGACCCATGCTGCGGCTCGGGAGGGATGTTCGTGCAGACCGAGCGGTTCATCGCCGAACATGACGGCAACCCCGCGGAGGTCACGATTTACGGGCAGGAAAGCGTCGAGCATACCTGGCAGATGGCGAAGATGAACCTCGCGGTGCACGGCATCGACAGCAGCGGCCTCGGCGCGCGGTGGGCCGACACGTTCGTCGACGACCAGCATGCCGGCGTGCAGATGGATTACGTGATGGCCAATCCGCCCTTCAACATCAGGGATTGGGCCCGCGACGAGCGCGACCCGCGCTGGCGCTTCGGTGTCCCGCCCGCCGGCAACGCCAACTACGCATGGATTCAGCACATCCTGTCCAAACTGGCCCCGGGCGGCAAGGCCGGTGTGGTCATGGCCAACGGCTCGATGTCGTCAAATGCGGTCGGGGAAGGTGAGATTCGTGCGCGGATCGTCGATGCCGACCTGGTGTCGTGCATGGTCGCTCTGCCGGCGCAGCTGTTTCGCAGCACGTCGATTCCGGTGTGCCTGTGGTTCTTTGAGCAGGACAAGGGCACCCGGTCCGGGCAGGTGCTGTTCATCGACGCCCGCGGGCTCGGCTGCCTGGTGGATCGCGCCGAGCGGGCGCTGACGCACGAGGAGGTCGTCCGGATCGGCGACGCCTATCACGCGTGGCGCGCGTCGACCCCCGCGAAAGGCATTTCCTACCATGATGTTCCAGGGTTCTGCGGGTCCGCATCGCTGGATGACATTGCCGCGGCCGGCTACACCCTTGCGCCGGGACGCTACGTCGGTGCGCCCGCCGTCACCGAGGGCGGCGAGCCGGCCGACCAAAAGATCGCCCGGCTGACCGGTGACCTGCTGGCCGCCCTCGACGAATCCGCGCGATTGGAAGATGTTGTGCGCCAACAACTCGAGCGGCTCCGGTGATCACCACGCTGGGTGACCACCTGGTCTTCAGCACCGGCAGCGCGCCGCGGCGGTCGCCGGGCGGGCGCTTTCGCGTCTACGGCGCCAACGGGCCCATCGGTGACGCCGCGCAACCGAACGCCGCCGGTCCGCTGATCGTCGTCGGGCGCGTGGGGGCGCAGTGCGGCAGCCTGCGGTACTGCGACTCCGACGTCTGGGTCACCGAGAACGCACTGGTCTGCCGGGCCAAAAACCCACGCGAGACGCGGTATTGGTACTACGCGTTACAAACCTGCCGGCTGGGTGATCACCGCTGCGGATCTGGGCAGCCGCTGCTCAGCCAGCGGATCCTGCGAGACGTTGCGGTGCGCAGCGTGGGTGCGCCACAGCGCCAGGCGATCGCCGGACTGCTCGGCTCCCTCGACGACAAGGTGTCCGCCAACGAACGGGTGATCGAGACCGCCGAGAACGTGATGGTCGCCATCGCGGAGTCGGCCCGCGAACGCGCGCCGCTGTCCAGCCTGGCGGACCGGTCGACGGCGTTCCGCAGCGTGGCCGAGTTCGACGAGGTGGTCGCCCACTTCAGCCTTCCGGCGTTCGACGACGGGGCGAAGCCTCGGGTGGTGAGCGCCGAGTCCATCCGGAGCGGCAAGTTCCTCCTGTCGGAGCCGTGCGTCTTGTTCGCGAAGCTGAATCCCCGAATTCCGCGGATCTGGAATGTGCTGAGCCTGCCGCCGGAGATGGCCCTGGCCAGTAGCGAGTTCGTCGTGCTGAGGCCGATCGGCGTCGACACCTCGGCCCTGTGGTCGGCCGTGCGGCAACCGGACGTCTCCGAACGGCTGCAACGCCGGGTCGCCGGGACTTCGGGGAGCCATCAGCGGATCCAGCCACGCGATCTGTTGGACGTCACGGTCCCGGACGTCCGGTGCCTGCCCGCCGCGGCGTTGCGAACGATCACCGACCTGGGGGCGCTGTGCCACACGCGTCGCACCGAGAGCGCCGGGCTGACCGCCTTCCGCGACGCGCTGCTGCCCCTGCTGATGTCGGGTGAGCTCCGGCTACGGCCGCCACGTTAAGGTGAGCGCCGTGGCCGAGACCGCGCCGCTGAGCGTGCAACTGATCGCCAAGACGGAGTTCCTGGCGCCGCCGGACGTGCCGTGGACTACCGACGGCCCCGATGTCAGCGGCGGTTCCGCGCTGGTCGAGTTCGCCGGCCGGGCCTGCTACCAGAGCTGGTCCAAGCCCAACCCCAAGACGGCGACCAACGCCGGTTACATCAAGCACATCATCGACGTCGGGCACTTTTCGGTGCTCGAGCACGCCAGCGTGTCGTTCTACATCACCGGCATCTCGCGATCCTGCACGCACGAGCTGATCCGGCACCGGCATTTCTCCTACTCGCAGCTGTCGCAGCGCTACGTGCCGGAGGGCGACTCGCGCGTCGTCCTGCCCCCGGGCATGGAGGACGACCCCGAACTGCGGCAGATCCTGATCGAGGCCGCCGACGCCAGCCGGGCCACCTACGCCGAGCTGCTGAGCAAGCTCGAAGCGAGATTCGCCGATCAACCCAATGCGATCCTGCGGCGCAAACAGGCGCGGCAGGCCGCGCGGGCGGTGCTGCCGAACGCGACCGAGACCCGCATCGTCGTGACGGGCAACTACCGGGCGTGGCGGCACTTCATCGCCATGCGCGCCAGCGAGCACGCCGACGTGGAAATCCGGCGGCTGGCCATCGAGTGCCTGCGCCAGCTCGCCGGCGCCGCGCCCGCGGTGTTCGCCGACTTCGAGATCTCGACGCTGGCCGACGGGACCGAGGTAGCCACCAGCCCGCTGGCGACCGAAGCCTGAGATCCAGCCATGGTCGTGCGGCGGGCGTTGTCGCTCGGCCGCCCCGCAACGCACGTACGCGCCGTTGCCAAATACCTTGCCGCCGCCAGGTAACCTAATGACCGTGAGCACCGTCGGATTCGACGCCCCGGCCCGGTTGGGAACCGTGCTGACCGCGATGGTGACACCGTTTGCTCCGGACGGCTCGCTCGACACCGCCGCCGCGGCACAATTGGCGAACCACCTGGTGGACGCCGGGTGTGACGGCCTGGTGGTCTCCGGCACCACTGGCGAGTCGCCGACCACCACCGACGACGAGAAGCGGGAACTGCTCCGCGTCGTGCTGGAGGCCGTGGGCGACCGCGCCCGGGTCATCGCCGGCGCGGGCACCTATGACACCGCTCACAGCGTCCGGCTGGCCAAGGCCTGCGCGGCCGAGGGCGCGCACGGATTGCTGGTGGTCACGCCCTACTACTCGAAGCCACCGCAGAGCGGGCTCATCGCGCACTTTACCGCCGTCGCCGACGCCACCGATCTGCCGGTGCTGCTCTACGACATCCCGCCGCGCTCGGTGATACCGATCGAGACCGAGACCATTCACGCGCTGGCCGCCCATCCCAACATCGTGGGAATCAAGGACGCCAAAGCCGACCTGCACAGCGGTGGCCAGATCATCGCCGAGACGGGACTGGCCTACTATTCCGGCGACGACGCGCTGAACCTGCCTTGGCTGGCCATGGGCGCCACCGGCTTCATCAGCGTGATATCTCATGTGGCCGCGGGTCAGCTCCGAGAGATGTTGTCAGCCTTCGCTTCCGGCGACATCGCCACCGCGCGCAAGATCAACGTCTCCGTCGCCCCGTTGTGCAACGCGATGAGCCGGTTGGGCGGCGTGACGATGTCGAAGGCGGGTCTGCGCCTGCAGGGCATCGAGGTTGGCGATCCCCGCCTGCCGCAAATGCCGGCGACGCCCGAGCAGATCGATGCGCTGGCCGCCGATATGCGCGCGGCGTCGGTGCTCCGGTGAGCCTGAGGGTGGCCCGTAAGTGGATGTAGACCTCGCCCCTCCTGGTCCCTTGGCCACTGGTGGGTTGCGGGTCACCGCGCTGGGCGGCATCAGCGAGATCGGCCGCAACATGACGGTTTTCGAGCACCTCGGCCGGCTGCTGATCATTGACTGCGGGGTGATGTTCCCCACCCATGACGAGCCTGGGGTGGACCTGATCCTCCCGGATCTGCGCCATATCTCCGACCGGCTCGACGACATCGAGGCGCTGGTGCTGACCCACGCGCACGAGGACCACATCGGCGGTATCCCGTTCCTGCTCAAGCTGCGCCCGGACATCCCCGTCGTCGGGTCGAGGTTCACCCTGGCGCTGGTCGCCGCGAAATGTCGTGAACACCGGCTCAAGCCGGTGTTCGTCGAGGTCAGCGAACGACAGCGGAGCACCCACGGCGTCTTCGAGTGTGAATACTTCGCCGTCAACCACTCGATCCCGGACGCGCTGGCGATCGCCGTGCACACCGGCGCGGGAACCGTCCTGCACACCGGCGATATCAAGCTCGACCAGCTTCCCCTCGACGGTCGACCCACCGATCTGCCCGGGATGTCCCGGCTCGGCGACGCCGGGGTGGACCTGTTCCTGTGTGACTCGACCAACTCCGAGATCCCCGGGGTGGGGCCGTCGGAAAGCGAAGTGGGGCCGACGCTGCACCGCCTGATCCGGGGTGCCGAGGGCCGCGTGATCGTGGCCTGCTTCGCCTCCAACGTCGACCGGGTGCAGCAGATCATCGATGCGGCGGTCGCTTTGGGCCGGCGGGTGTCGTTCGTCGGGCGGTCCATGGTGCGCAACATGGGCATCGCCCGGGAGTTGGGGTTTCTGCGGGTGGCCGACTCCGACGTGATCGACATCGGCGCCGCTGAGATGATGCCGCCCGAACAGGTGGTGCTGATCACCACGGGCACTCAGGGCGAGCCGATGTCGGCGTTGTCGCGGATGTCGCGCGGTGAGCATCGCAGCATCACGCTCACCGCCGGTGACCTGATCGTGCTGGCGTCGTCGCTGATTCCGGGCAACGAGGAGGCGGTCTACGGCGTAATCGACGCGCTCGCCAAGATCGGGGCCCGCGTCGTCACCAATGCCCAAGCCCGCGTTCATGTTTCGGGCCACGCATACGCCGGCGAACTGTTGTTCCTGTACAACGGCGTGCGGCCGCGCAACGTCATGCCGGTGCACGGCACCTGGCGCATGCTGCGCGCCAACGCCAAGCTGGCCGCCAGCACCGGAGTGCCGGAGGAGTCGATCCTGTTGGCCGAGAACGGCGTCAGCGTCGACCTGGTCGCCGGCACGGCGTCGATCGCCGGCGCGGTGCCGGTCGGCAAGATGTTCGTCGACGGGCTCATCAGCGGCGATGTCGGCGACATCACGCTGGGGGAGCGGCTCATCCTGTCTTCGGGTTTCGTCGCGGTGACCGTCGTCGTCCAGCGCGGCACCGGGCGCCCCGTCGCGGCCCCGCACCTGCATTCGCGCGGATTCTCCGAAGATCCCAAGGCACTGGAGCCCGCCGTGCGCCGGGTCGAGGCGGAGCTGGAACTCCTTGGCGCCGACAACATCACCGATCCGGGCCGCATCGCCCAGGCCGTGCGCCGCACCGTCGGTAAATGGGTGGGCGAAACGTACCGCCGGCAGCCGATGATCGTGCCGACCGTCATCGAGGTCTGACCGGCTCTACGTCTTCTCCGCGTACGCCGACCATTCCAGTTGCGAAGCCTTGAGCTTGCGACCGGTGGGCCGCACATAACGGTCGAGGAGTTCATCGGGACCGGCCTGCTCCAGCAACCCCCAACCGTATTCCCCGATGAACTCGCCGACCTCCTCGGACTGTAAGCCGAAGCGCCACAACTGCCTCCGCTGGCGGACGCTGCGATAGAGCGTGCGGGTGCCGTACCGATTGGTGCCGTCGATGAAATCCCGCCGGACATAGGTGAATACCAGCCGGCTGCCGGGCGCGGCCGCGCGCAGCCCCTCCAGCGTCCGGCGAACGGTGGCTTCGGTCAGATACTGGGTGACGCCCTCGCAGATGAAGAAGGCCCGGTAATCGGTGCGATAGCCGTGCTCGGCCAGGGCGGTGAGCAGATCGTCGCGCTCCAAGTTCAACGCCACCTGCCGCACCGACATCGGCGGTCCGCCGAGCACCCGCCGGACCGTCTTCACCTTCCTGGCGACGTTGACCGGCAGGTCGACCTCGAAGACGGGGATGCGGACTTGGCGCGTCAGCAGGTAAGCGCGGGTGTCCAATCCGGCGCCCAGGATGACGACCGCGTCGATGCCCTCGAGCGACTCGGCCAGCTTGTCGGCGATGAAGCGCTTGCGGCAGGCCAGGCTCGCCCACAGCCCGCGGCCGGACCACTCCGATCCGCGGATCATTAAGCGGCGCACCGCCGTCACGCGGGTCGCCGCGACGAGCCAGCGCAGCGGCGTGGGCAGAAACAGTTCCGCGAGGTCGTCGTCGACCAAGCGGCGGCCCGCCGGCTCGTTTTGTTCGACGGCCGCCAACACCATCGGGCCGAAGGCGGTCTGCGCGGCGGGATTTCGTGCCATGTGCGGCTACTTGTTCAGGAAACCCGCGTCGACCGGCAACGTCACGCCGGTGATATACCGGGCCTGGTCGGACACCAACCACGCCACCGCGTTGGCGATGTCCTCCACGTCCAGCACCTCAACCGGCATGGCATTGCCCATGGCGCCCGGTGTGTCGGTCGCGGCCGCCATCTTGGCCAGCCATTCCCGGGTGAACTCGTTGTTGATCATCGGGGTCTCGACACCGGACGGATGGATCGAGTTGACCCGGATATATTGTGTCGCAAGGAGATTGGCGTACACCCGCATCAGCCCCACCACTCCGTGCTTGGCGGCGGCATAGCCGACCGAACCGGCGTCCGGGCTGCCGACGCCGGCCAGTCCGGCGCTCGAACTGATCAGCACGATCGAGCCCCCGGTGCCCTGCTTGACCATGGTCGGGATGGACACCTTGATGGTGTTGTAGACGCCGGTGAGGTTGACGTCGATGACGTCGTGCCAGCCGTCGTCGCCGGACTGCATCGGTGCGATACCGGCATTGGCCACGACGATGTCCAGCCGGCCGAACTCGTCGAGGCCCGCCTGCAGGGCGGCCGACAGCGAGGCCCGGTCGCGGACGTCGCCGCGGGCGGCCACGATGCGAGCGCCGGTGTCCTCGACGAGCTTGACGGTTTGCGCCAGGTCGTCCTCGGTGGCCAGGGGATAGGGCACGCTGGCGATCTGGTCGCACAGGTCGACCGCGATGATGCTCGCGCCGTCGGCGGCGAGCCGCACCGCGTGCGCGCGTCCCTGGCCGCGCGCCGCGCCGGTGATGAAGGCGATCTTGCCTTCGAGGGGCCGGGTCATCAGGACCGGAGCTGACCCTTGTCCGGGTCGCCGGCGGGAACCGGCTGCAGCATCTTGATGTCCGGCGCGCCGGCGAGGTGGTCGCCGGCCGCGGTGAACATCTTGGTGACCGCGGGGGCGGTGCTGTGGGCCTTCAGCGCCTCTGGGTCGGCCCACTGCTCGACGAAGACGAAGGTCTCGCCCGATTGGTGCAGTGAATACAACTGGCAGCCGGGTTCGTTGTGCACTTCCTCCACCGCCTGCGTGAGGATGTCGCGGACCGTGTCGACCGATTCGGGTTTGACGGTCATGGTGGCAACGACGACGACGGGCATGCTCGGGCCTCCTGCGGCTTAAGGGTGGGTGACGCGCATGACTTCTGTTATCTGAATCACCCCAGTTGTCACCCTACCCACGCCACGCCACCACCAACCCGCCAGATGGCTCAGTAGCCCGAACCGTTACCAGTGTGGCGGGTGGTGCAGATGATGGCGATGCGACTACGCTTGCCGACATGGCTAACAAGACCGCCACCCGCTCCAAAGCCAGAACGAGCAGGTCAAAGGCCCCTTCGCGGAGTGGGTCGGGTCGTAGGCGGCCGGCGGCGCCCCGGAAGCGGCCGAGCAGGCCCACCAGGCGGCGTAACCGTTCGCTGCTGGTGGCCGCCGGGCTGACCGGCGGCCGGGCGCTGCGCGCCACCTGGCTGCTGGCGGCACGCAGCACCGGCGGCGCGGCCCGGTCCATCGGACGGGCCCGCGACATCGACCCGGGGCATCGCCGGGACGGGATCGCGCTGATGCTGCTCGGCCTCTCCGTCGTGGTCGCCGCGAGCTCGTGGTTCAACGCCGCCCGGCCGGTCGGCGCGTGGGTCGACACGCTGTTGCGCACCTTCATCGGGGCGGGGGTCCTGGCGCTCCCGGTCGTCACCGCCGCGGTGGCGGTCGCGCTGATGCGGACCCAGCCCAATCCCGATGCGCGACCTAGGCTAATCCTGGGCGCCACCCTGATCGCCCTTTCCGCGCTCGGCCTGCGCCACCTGTGGTCGGGCTCGCCGGAAGACCCGGAAGCGCGCCGCCGCGCCGCGGGATTCATCGGCTTCGCGATCGGCGGCCCACTGTCCGACGGGCTGACGGCCTTCATCGCCGCGCCGTTGTTGTTCATCGGTTTCATGTTCGGCCTGCTGTTGCTGACCGGGACCACCATCCGGGAGGTGCCCGACGCGGTCCGCGCCATGTTCGGCGCCCGGTTGCTCGGCGATGACGAGTCCGACTACGAGTACGACGACGATGCGGATTTCGTTGCGGCCGAAGAGTATTCCGACGACTACTACGATGAGAGTTCGCTGGATGTCGACGGGGGGCCGCCGGCCTGGCCGACGGCGGGCCCGGCCCCGGCCCTGCGGGACAACGAGGACGACATCCCCACCACGCCGGAGCCGGCCATCGGGAAGAGCCGCCGTCGCGACAAGAAGAAGACCGAGGTGCTCGACCGCGTCGTCGAGGGTCCCTACACGCTGCCGTCGCTGAGCCTGCTGGTCGCCGGGGACCCGCCCAAGAAGCGCAGCGCCGCCAACACCGTCATGGCCGACGCCATCAGCGAGGTGCTCACCCAGTTCAAGGTCGACGCGGCCGTCACCGGCTGCACCCGCGGGCCCACCGTCACGCGCTACGAGGTGGAGCTGGGCCCGGGCGTCAAGGTCGAGAAGATCACCGCGCTGCAAAAGAACATCGCCTACGCGGTGGCCACCGAGAGCGTGCGCATGCTGGCCCCGATCCCCGGCAAGTCCGCCGTCGGCATCGAGGTGCCCAACACCGACCGGGAAATGGTGCGGCTGGCCGACGTGCTGACCGCGCCGTCGACCCGCCGCGACCACCACCCGCTGGTGATCGGCCTCGGCAAGGACATCGAAGGCGACTTCATCTCCGCCAACCTGGCCAAGATGCCGCACCTGCTGGTCGCGGGCTCCACTGGATCGGGCAAGTCCAGCTTCGTCAACTCGATGCTGGTGTCGCTGCTGACCCGCGCCACTCCCGAAGAGGTCAGGATGATCCTGATCGATCCCAAGATGGTGGAGCTCACCCCGTACGAGGGCATCCCACACCTGATCACCCCGATCATCACCCAGCCCAAGAAGGCCGCCGCCGCGCTGGCCTGGCTGGTGGAGGAGATGGAGCAGCGCTACCAGGACATGCAGGCGTCGCGGGTGCGCCACATCGACGACTTCAACGAGAAAGTGCGGTCGGGGGCCATCACCGCGCCGCTGGGCAGCCAGCGCGAATACCGGCCGTACCCGTACGTCGTGGCGATCGTCGACGAGCTGGCCGACCTGATGATGACCGCGCCCCGCGACGTCGAGGATGCGATCGTGCGGATCACCCAGAAGGCCCGCGCCGCCGGCATCCACCTGGTGCTGGCCACCCAGCGCCCGTCGGTCGACGTGGTCACCGGGCTCATCAAGACCAACGTGCCGTCGCGGCTGGCGTTCGCCACGTCGTCGCTCACCGACAGCCGGGTGATCCTCGACCAGGCCGGCGCGGAGAAGCTGATCGGCATGGGCGACGGCCTGTTCCTGCCGATGGGCGCGAGCAAGCCCCTGCGGCTGCAGGGCGCCTACATCACCGACGAGGAGATCCACGCCGTCGTCAACGCCTGCAAGGACCAGGCCGAGCCCGAATACACCGAGGGCGTCACCACGGCCAAGCCGACGGGCGAACGCACCGACGTCGACCCAGACATCGGCGACGACATGGACGTGTTCCTGCAGGCCGTCGAGCTCGTGGTGTCCAGCCAGTTCGGCTCGACCTCGATGCTGCAGCGCAAGCTGCGCGTCGGCTTCGCCAAGGCCGGCCGGCTGATGGACCTGATGGAGACCCGCGGCATCGTCGGGCCCAGCGAGGGATCCAAGGCGCGTGAGGTGCTGGTCAAGCCCGACGAGCTGGCCGGAACGCTGGCGTTGATCCGTGGCGGCAGCGACGCCGACGGCGGTGACCCCGACGAGTAGCGGCGTGGACTAGTGGCGATCGCGAGGGCAGCGTAGCCGGCGAAGCGGGTCGCCACCTCGGGCTAAAGCACCAGCAGCATCCGGGAGTTGCCCAGGATGTTGGGCTTGACGTAGCTCAGGTCCAGGAACTCGGCGACACCGATGTCGTAGGAGCGGCACATCTCGTCGAACACCTCGGCGGTCACCGGCGTGCCCTCGATCTCGGTGAACCCGTGCTTGCCGAAGAACTCGGTCTCGAACGTCAGCACGAACAACCGCTTCAGCTGCAGCTCACGCGCGACCTCCAGCAGCCGGTCGACGATCGCGTGGCCGATGCCGCGGCCCGTCATCGCGGGGTCGACCGCGACGGTGCGGATCTCGCCCAGGTCGGACCACATCACGTGCAGCGCGCCGCAACCGACCACGTCGTCGCCGCATTCGGCCACCCAGAACTCCTGGACGGCCTCGTACAGGGTCACCAGGTTCTTCTCGAGCAGGATCTTTCCCGCGTAGGTGTCGACGAGTCGTTTGATCGCGGGGACATCGGACGTTCGCGCGCGTCGCACCACCGGGAGGCGGTCCTGCGAACTTTCGGTCACGGCTAACAGTATCGGCATCGAGCACGGGTGCGCTGGTCAACAGTTATTCTGTTGCGGTGTCGGGGCAGCCGCAAACGGGACCGTTGATGGGACCGCCGGGCCGCGTCCATATCGCAAATCTCGCCAACACACTAACGCTGCTGCGGCTGGTGTTGGTCCCGATCTTCCTGCTCGCGCTGTTCGCCAAGGACGGCCACGAAATCGCCTTCCGGATCGTGGCTTTCGTGATTTTCGCGCTGGCGTGCATCACCGATCGGCTGGACGGCCTGCTGGCCCGCAACTATGGCATGGCGACCGAATTCGGTGCGTTCGTCGATCCGATCGCGGACAAGACGCTGGTCGGGTCGGCCCTGATCGGGCTGTCGATGCTCGGTGACCTGCCCTGGTGGGTCACGGTGGTGATCCTGGCGCGCGAATTCGGGGTCACCGTGCTGCGGCTGGCCGTGATCCGCCGCGGCGTCATCCCGGCCAGTTGGGGCGGCAAGGTCAAGACCGTGATCCAGGTGGTGGCGATCGGCTTGTTCATTCTGCCGCTGGCCGGGCCGTTCCGGGTGGCGGCGGCGGTGGTGATGGCTGCGGCCATCGTGCTGACGATCGTCACCGGCATCGACTATGTGGTGTCGACCGTTCGGGAAGTGCGCCGGACGACCGACTGAATTTCCGGTCGCCGAACGGGAACCAAGACCCCACCGCCGGCGTTTCACGTAGTGAGCATCTGCCGGACGCGGTCGATTCGCGCCGAGCGGGGCCGACTGGACGAAGGAGGGCGGGGATGCCGTCATTAGTGCGCGAGGTCATCGGCGACGTGCTGCGCGAGGCCCGGACGACACAGGGCCGGACGCTGCGCGAGGTGTCCGATTCGGCGCGGGTGAGCCTCGGTTACCTGTCCGAGGTGGAACGCGGGCGCAAGGAGCCCTCCAGCGAGTTGCTCAACGCGATCTGCGAGGCCTTACAGGTACCGCTGTCGTCGGTGCTCACCGACGCCGGCGAGCGGCTGGCCGGCCAGGAACGGGCGGCGCTCGGTGCGCAGGCCGACGGGGTGCGCGGTCCCAGCATCGACGCCGGCACGAAGGTCGTCATCCCGCCGGTGGCGTCCCTCGCGATCGCCTGAGCGCCGCCCGGCGCGGCGATCCAGCGCCAGGGGTAGGGCGATCGGCCCCGACCCACTAAATTGAGCGACAAGCGACGGCCCATCCAGGGACCATCCGGCCTACAAGAAGCGAAGGTGGAGCTCACTCATGGCCAATCCGTTCGTCAAAGCGTGGAAGTACCTGATGGCGCTGTTCAACGCGAAGATCGACGAGCACGCCGACCCCAAGGTGCAGATCCAGCAGGCCATCGAGGAAGCGCAACGCACGCACCAGGCGCTGACGCAGCAGGCGGCGCAGGTGATCGGCAACCAGCGCCAGCTGGAGATGCGGCTCAACCGGCAGCTCGCCGACATCGAAAAATTGCAGGTCAACGTGCGTCAGGCCCTGACCCTCGCCGACCAGGCCACCGCCGCCGGTGACGCCGCCAAGGCCGCCGAGTACAACAACGCCGCCGAGGCGTTCGCGGCCCAACTGGTGACCGCCGAGCAGAGCGTCGAGGACCTCAAGACGCTGCACGATCAGGCGCTCAGCGCGGCCGCCCAGGCCAAGAAGGCGGTCGAGCAGAACGCGATGGTGCTGCAGCAGAAGATCGCCGAGCGCACCAAGCTGCTCAGCCAGCTCGAGCAGGCCAAGATGCAGGAACAGGTGAGTGCCTCGCTGCGGTCGATGAGCGAGATCGCCGCGCCGGGCAACGTGCCCAGCCTCGACGAGGTGCGCGACAAGATCGAACGCCGCTACGCCAACGCGATCGGTTCCGCCGAGCTCGCGCAGGGCTCGGTGCAGGGCCGCATGCTCGAGGTCGAGCAGGCCGGGGTGCAGATGGCCGGTCACTCCCGGCTCGAGCAGATCCGCGCGTCGATGCGCGGCGAGGCGTTGCCGACCGGTGGGACGCCCGCCGCCGGGGCCACTCCCGAGGCGAGCCCCGCGTCCGCCGAGCCTGGCGCGGTCACCGAGAAGCCCTTTGGCCAGTAACCCGGGTGTCGTGGCGGTGAGCGAGACGCGGCGCGGGCTCTGGCGCACGATGCTGGGGCGCGGGTTGGCCACCGCCGCCGACCTTTCCGACCTCATGGCCCAAAAGATCAGCGCCGCCACGGATCCGCGTGCGCGGCTGCTGCGGCGGCAACGCCGCGCGCTGCGGTGGGGCCTGATCTTCGCCGCCGGCTGCGTGTTCTGGGCGGCGGTGACGATGCTGCTGGCCGCCTGGGGATGGTTCGCGCTCCTGCTGGAGATCACCGGCGCCGTGGCGGTCGCACAGGCCTTCTTGGGGACGCTGTTGTTGGCTCGCTACTTCAGTCTGCGTTCCGAGCCGCTGCCCACGCCCCGCCCGGCGAACGTGCGTCGGCTGCCGCCGCCCGGGTCGGCGGCGCGGCCCGCCATGTACGCGCTGGGCGCCTCCGAACGCGGATTCCTCTCGCTGTTGAACGTGATCGAGCGGGGCTCGATGTTGCCGACCGCCGAAATTCGCGAACTGACCGCGGCGGCCAACAAATCTTCCGCCGCCATGACGGCCACCGCCGCGGAAGTGGTCTCGATGGAGCGGGCGGCGCAGTCCAGCGAATCATCGCGGCCGTATCTGGTGCCCACCATCAACGCGTTCACCGCGCAGCTGAGCGCCGGCGTCCGCCAATACAACGAGATGGTCACTGCCGCAGCTCAATTGGTGTCCACGGCCAACGGCGATCAACTGGCCGCCTCACAGCGCTACCGCTCCGAGCTGGCCGGAGCAACCGACCGGCTGGTCGGCTGGGCGCAGGCGTTCGACGAACTCGGCGGATTGCGCGGCGCCAGCTAGCGGGCTAGAACGTCGCCTTCAGCGACGGCAGTACCACGGCGGCCAGGCCGCGAAGGGTCGCCTTGAACATGTCGAAGAAGTCGAAGTAGTCGCGCCACAACGTGATTCGCCCGTCGTGGACCTCGAACACGCCGCACACCCAGAACTGAAGCCGCAGCGGGCCGAAGATCAGGGCGTCGGTGCGCTCGGTGAGCACCGCCCCGCCGTCGGCGGCGATGCGGTGCATCTTCACCTCGAAGGCAGCGCGGCCGTCCATCTGGCGAAACAACTTCATCGCCCTGGCGCGGCCGTGAATCGTCGGCAGCCCGACATTTTCGTAGACGAGGTTGTCGTCCAATGCCGCGGCGGCGGCGTCGTAATCCGCGTCCTGCAGGGCGTTCAGAAAGCCCTCGACCGTGCGGGTGTTCGCAACGGTGGTCCCAGTCAGCTCGGTCATGACTGCCAGCGTAGGCGAGCGTTTCGGTGGCGTGCTGTGGCAGGGTAAGGCCGATGCGTGTCGCCGTGGTCGCCGGGCCGGATCCCGGGCACTCGTTCCCCGCGATTGCGCTGTGCCAACGGTTCGCCGACGCGGGCGACGAACCCACGCTGTTCACCGGCGCCGAGTGGCTCGACACCGCCCGCGCCGCGGGCATCGACGCTGTCGAGCTGGACGGGCTCGCGGCCATAGACGACGACGTCGACGCCGGGGCCAGGATCCACCGGCGTGCCGCGCAGATGGCGGTGCTCAACGTGCCGGCGCTCCGCGAGCTGGCGCCCGACCTGGTGGTGTCCGACGTCATCACCGCATGCGGTGGCTTGGCCGCCGAGCTGCTGGGCATCCCGTGGATCGAGCTCAACCCGCATCCGCTTTACCTGCCGTCGAAGGGACTGCCGCCGATAGGCAGCGGACTCGCGCCGGGCACCGGCGTCCGCGGCCGACTCCGCGACGCCACGATGCGGGCGCTGACCGCGCGGTCCTGGCGCGCGGGCCTGCGGCAGCGCGCGGCCGTGCGGGTCGAGATCGGGCTGCCGGCCCGCGACCCCGGGCCGCTGCGGCGGCTGATCGCCACCCTGCCCGCCCTCGAGGTGCCGCGGCCGGACTGGCCGGCGGAGGCCGTGCTGGTGGGCCCGCTGCACTTCGAACCGACCGATCGGGTGCTGGAAATCCCGATCGGCTCCGGGCCCGTGGTGGTGGTCGCGCCGTCGACCGCCCTGACCGGGACCGAGGGCCTGGCCGAGATCGCGCTGGCCCACCTGCGGCCGGGGGAGACGCTGCCGGCCGGATCGCGGCTGGTGGTCTCGCGGTTGGGGGGAACGGATCTGCGTGTGCCGCCGTGGGCGGTGGTCGGGCTCGGCAGCCAGGCCGAGTTGTTGCGCCACACCGACCTGGTGATCTGCGGCGGCGGGCACGGCATGGTGGCCAAGACGCTGCTGGCGGGGGTGCCGCTGGTGGCGGTGCCCGGCGGTGGGGATCAGTGGGAAATGGCGAATCGGGTTGTCCGGCAGGGCAGCGGGCGGCTGATCCGCCCGTTCACCGCCGAGGCACTGGTGGCCGCGGTGAACGAGGTGTTGTCGTCGCCCCGTTATCGGGAGGCCGCCCAAGCCGCCGCCGCTAGCATCGTCGGCGTGGCCGATCCGGTCCGGGTGTGCCACGAAGCGCTCGCTCTGACGGCATGATCGGTCGGGTTCGCGAAAGGAGGGCGTCGGCCATGAGGACGATCGCCGCGGGTGGCCTGCTTCTCGCCCTGATGTTCGGCTCGGGCGTCGCGCACGCCGATAGCGGCGACGAGCAGCAGGCATGCCAGTTGATGGACGACCCGGCCGCGGCTGAGCAGGGCTATGCGCCGGCCGAATACGCCTTCATGCAGCTGCGCACCCGAATGTCGGCGCAGCGGGCACGGACCACCATGTCCGTGGCCGTCCAGGACTACTGCCCCAATCACCTGATCGACCTGCCCGCCAGTTGGCGATGACGCGGCCGGTGTCCGATCGCCGCCCGGTGGGTATCTTGCTGGCGTGCGGCTAACGGAATTCAACGAGCGGGTCGTGCTGCGATTCGGTGCGGCGTACGGCTCTTCGGTGCTGGCGGACCATGTGCTGAGCGGTTTCGACGGCCGCACCGCCGCCCAGGCGATCGAGGACGGCGCCGAGCCCCGCGATGTGTGGCGGGCCCTGTGCGTCGACTTCGACGTGCCGCGCGACCAGTGGTGACTTGCGGAGCGGGCCCCTTATTCGTAGGGCGGGTATTCGTTCTGCCGCAGTAGAGCCGCGAGGTGGACGGCGTTGCGGGCCGCCGTTTCGGTGGTGGCGGCCACCGCTTCCGGCACGTCGTCCAGGTCGTTGAAATTCGTCCCCTGCATGGCCTCGCCATTCCAGTACGTGCACCCCTGAGCGGGAATCGAGAATCCGATGTCGTTCAGCGCCTGGAAAAGGTCGGCGACGATCTTGTGCGCGCCGTCTTCGTTTCCCACGACGGCGGCCAGCGCCACTTTGCCCACCATCCGCGGCCGTCCGGCGTCGTCCTTGTCGGAGATCGCAGCGTCGAGGCGCTCCAGCACGCGCTGCGCGACGCTGGACATGTGGCCGACCCAGGTGGGTGTGGACAGCACGACGATGTCCGCCGCGGTGATCTTCTCCAGCAGCGCCGGCCATTCGTCGCCCGCACCCATGTCGGCTTCCACACCGGGCAGCAGCGCCAGGTCCACGCAGCGGACCGTCCCGCCTTCGACGCCCGCGCTGCGCAGTTGAGCGATCAGCTGATCGGCGATCAGCTCGCTGCTCGACGGCTCCGGGCTTTTCTTCAGCGAGCAGGTCAACGCGAGTGCGCGCAGGGATTGCGGTGCGGCTGTGGACATGGTGGTCAAATACCCCTGCGGGACAAGGGCAAACGACGTGACGCCTAAGTCCGGATCGGCGGTGGCGTGTCGAACACGCAATCGCCGCAGACCGACCGACCGGACAGGCGGTAGAAGAGGCAGCAACTTAGACGTCTGAAGCCCAGGCCAGGGCCGGTGACGCCCGATCCGGCCAGCGCGCCGGTGCCCAGCAGCGCATGAGTCATCCCGGCGATCCGCGGCCCGAGGTCGGGCCGCGCCGAAAGCAACGCCCGCGACGCACCGACGAGCGCGGAGGCGACGTTGCCCGCCAGCAGGGCGGGCGCCAGCCCGACCCGCAGGCCGGCGGCGAGCGGCTCCATGTGCTCTTGCACCACCACCCGGTACAGCACGTCCGGCGAATCGGCAGGGATCCCGACGGGCGCGGGCAACCGCAGTTGCGCCCCGTCGTCGGCGCGTTGCAAGTCGTGGAGGTCGGGGACTACGCCGTGCGCCAGCGCGCACGCGAGCACCGGTGACCACAAGCGGGTGGCGTGGCCGAGATGAACCAACGAGGCGGCGATCCGCAGGTCCGTCGCGTGATAGCGCCTGGCGGTGGCGTCGACCAGGTCGGCGCAGCCGTCGGCGTAGGACCGCCCGACCGGATGCCATCCCGCAGCATCGCCGCCCACGCTCAATGCGAAAAACCCGTTGTAGCAAGATATTTCGGCCAGCTCAGCGGAGATGTCCATAGGTGCGCAACCAAGCCTCTTAAGGGGAGATCCGCCCCGGTTGTAGTGAGGAAGCGCCGACGGCGAGTGTCTGGCTCCCGGGAGGGGCACCCCGGTCACAGTGGCGGGACCGCGCCGGATTCGCACCGGTTTCCTCAGGCTCTCGGATTTCCGGAAGCCCGTCAGCGCCTTTCGGTAGCAGATGTTGCCGTACGCGGTGGCGGGTCCGGCGTGTCCACTTGAATCGAACAGGTGTTCGGCTACTGTGGGGAACGTTCGGTGAGTCAACTTGTCGGTGGCCTTCTCTAGTGTCACGGCCAACCGACCGACACCGGTCATCGAACACACCGAACCATAGGAGAGGCACCATGACGCAAGCCCCCGACCGCGAGAAGGCTCTCGAACTGGCGATGGCCCAGATCGAAAAGAGCTATGGCAAAGGGTCGGTGATGCGTCTCGGCGACGAGATGCGTCAGCCGATCTCGGTCATTCCGACCGGATCCATCGCACTGGACGTGGCCCTGGGCATCGGCGGCCTGCCCCGCGGCCGGGTTGTGGAGATCTACGGCCCGGAGTCCTCGGGTAAGACCACCGTCGCCCTGCACGCGGTCGCCAACGCCCAGGCCGCCGGCGGGGTCGCGGCGTTCATCGACGCCGAGCACGCGCTGGACCCGGACTACGCCAAGAAGCTGGGCGTGGACACCGATTCCCTGCTGGTCAGCCAGCCCGACACCGGGGAGCAGGCCCTCGAGATCGCCGACATGCTGATCCGCTCCGGCGCGCTGGACATCCTGGTCATCGACTCGGTGGCGGCGCTGGTGCCGCGTGCGGAGCTCGAGGGCGAGATGGGGGACAGCCACGTCGGTCTGCAGGCCCGGCTGATGAGCCAGGCGCTGCGGAAAATGACTGGTGCGCTGAACAATTCGGGAACCACGGCGATCTTCATCAACCAGCTGCGGGAAAAGATCGGCGTGATGTTCGGCAGCCCGGAAACCACCACGGGTGGCAAGGCTTTGAAGTTCTACGCGTCGGTGCGCATGGACGTGCGCCGGATCGAGACGCTCAAGGACGGCACCAACGCGGTCGGTAACCGCACCCGGGTCAAGGTCGTCAAGAACAAGGTGTCGCCACCGTTCAAGCAGGCGGAATTCGACATCCTTTACGGCAGGGGGATCAGCCGCGAGGGTTCGCTGATCGATATGGGCGTGGAGCAGGGCTTCATCCGCAAGTCCGGTTCCTGGTTCACCTACGAGGGTGAGCAGCTCGGTCAGGGCAAGGAGAATGCCCGCACCTTCCTGATGGAAAACGGCGAGGTGGCCAACGAGATCGAGAAGAAGATCAAGGAGAAGCTTGGCATTGGCGCGGTCGTGACCGATGACGACGTCCTGCCCGCCCCCGTCGATTTCTGAGCCCTCTCGCGAGGAGCAGGCGCGGACGCTGTGCCTGCGCCTGCTCGCCGCGAGGGCGCGCACCCGGGCCGAGCTGCACGGCCAGCTGGCGAAACGCGGTTACCCCGAGGATGTCAGCGCTGCCGTGCTCGACCGGCTCGCCGCCGTCGGCCTGGTCGATGACAGCGACTTCGCCGAGCAGTGGGTGCAGTCCCGCCGGGCGAAGAGCAGGCGCGCCCTGGCCGCAGAACTGCACACCAAGGGTGTCGACAGGGACGTGATCGCCACGGCGCTGTCCGGGATCGATGCCGGTGCCGAGCGGGGCCGGGCGGAGCAGTTGGTGCGGACCAAGCTGCGTCGGGAAACGCTGGACGGCGATGACGCGCGAGTGACCCGCCGGCTGGTCGGAATGTTGGCGCGCCGTGGCTACAGCCAGAACCTGGCGTGCGAGGTCGTCCTCGCCGAGTTGGCCGCCGAACGGGAGCGCCGCCGGGTCTAGCCCGCTGACGTGCGGTTTCTCGCCTGCCGACCGGTCGCCGTACCATGGCCCCGTGACTTCGATGGTGGCCCGAGATGTTTCGGGGGCGCGTACCTACCAGGTGCGCACCTATGGCTGCCAGATGAACGTCCACGATTCCGAGCGGTTGGCGGGTCTGCTGGAAGCGGCCGGCTACGAGCGCGCGGTCGAGGGCGCCGAAGCCGACGTGGTCGTCTTCAACACCTGCGCGGTCCGCGAGAACGCCGACAACAAGCTGTACGGCAACCTCAGCCACCTGGCGCCGCGCAAGCGCGGCAATCCCGAGATGCAGATCGCGGTCGGGGGTTGCCTGGCCCAAAAGGACCGGGACGCGTTGCTGCGCAAGGCGCCCTGGGTCGACGTCGTCTTCGGCACGCACAACCTTGGATCGCTGCCCACGCTGCTCGAACGGGCCCGGCACAACAAGGTCGCCCAGGTGGAGATCGTCGAGTCGCTGCAGGAGTTTCCGTCGTCGCTGCCGAGCGCACGCGAATCGGCATACGCCGCTTGGGTTTCCGTCTCGGTCGGGTGCAACAACAGCTGCACCTTTTGCATCGTGCCCTCGCTGCGGGGCAAGGAGGTCGACCGCAGCCCGGCCGACATCCTGGCCGAGGTGAGGGCGCTGGTGGACGACGGCGTGCTCGAAGTCACGCTGCTGGGCCAGAACGTCAACGCCTACGGGGTGTCGTTCGCCGACCCGGCGCTGCCCCGCGATCGCGGCGCCTTTGCACGCCTCCTGCGGGCCTGCGGGGACATCGACGGTCTGGAACGGGTGCGGTTCACCTCGCCGCATCCGGCCGAATTCACCGACGATGTCATCGAGGCCATGGCGCAGACGCCGAATGTCTGCCCCGCCCTGCACATGCCGCTGCAGTCGGGCTCCGACCGGGTGCTGCGGGCGATGCGGCGCTCATACCGCGCCGAGCGGTACCTCGGCATCATCGACCGCGTGCGCGCCGCCATGCCGCACGCCGCCATCACCACCGACCTCATCGTCGGGTTCCCCGGTGAGACCGAAGAGGACTTCGCGGCCACGCTCGATGTGGTGCGGCAGGCCCGCTTCGCCGCCGCGTTCACCTTCCAGTACTCCAAGCGGCCCGGCACCCCGGCCGCCGAGCTCGACGGGCAGCTGCCGAAAGCCGTTGTGCAGGAACGCTATGAGCGGCTGGTCGAGCTGCAGGAGCAGATCTCGCTGGAGGGCAATCGCGCGCTGGTCGGGCAGACCGTGGAATTGCTGGTCGCCGCCGGCGAGGGACGCAAGGACGCGCGCACGGCCCGGATGACCGGCCGCGCCCGCGACGGCCGCCTGGTGCACTTCAGCGCCGACGACCGGGTGCGACCGGGGGACCTCGTCACCGCGGTGGTCACCCAGGCCGCGCCGCACCACCTGATCGCCGACGCCGGCATCCTCAGCCATCGCCGCACCCGCGCCGGAGACGCGCACGCCGCCGGGCAGCGCCCGGATGGCATCGGGCTCGGCATGCCCGCCGTCGGACCGCCCGCCGGCCCAATCGAACCCCTTGGATGTGCCAGATGAACGAAGAACACCCCCACCTCGACGCCCTGCGCACCGAAATCGAGGCCGCCGAGCGCCGGGTGGCGCGCGGATTCGACCCGGGCCCAAGGGGTTTCGTCGTGGCCATCCTGGTCTTCGTGCTGCTGGGATCGTTCATCCTGCCGCACACCGGCGCGGTCCGCGGCTGGGACGTACTGTTCAGCAGCCACGGGGCCGGCGCGGCCGCGGTGGCGCTGCCATCGCGGGTGTTCGCCTGGCTGACGCTGGTGTTCGGCGTCGGCTTCTCGATGCTGGCGTTGGTCACGCGGCGCTGGGCGCTGGCCTGGATCGCGCTGGCGGGTTCGGCGCTCGCCGGGGCGGCGGGGTTGTTGGCCATCTGGTCGCGCCAGACGGTGGCCGCGGGGCATCCGGGCCCGGGCTTGGGCCTGATCGTGGCCTGGATCATCGTCCTCACGCTGACCTACCAGTGGGCGCGGGTGGTGTGGTCGCGCACCATCGTTCAGCTCGCGGCCGAGGAGCAGCGGCGCCGCATCGCGGCGCAGCAGCAGTCGATGACGCTCCTCGACAGCCTGGACAACGGGCCCGAATCCAGCCCGGTACGGCCGAACGATGCGGCGCCCAGGGATCCCGAAGCCTAGGGCTTGCGGGTCAGCGCGTCGGCGGCCGCCTGCGCCCACTGCCGCCACTGCTCGGCATTGGCCTTGGCCTCTTCGGCCTCTTTGGTGCGGCCCGCCGCCGCGGCCTTCTGGGCCTGCTGCTCGTACTGTTCGGCGCGCGTGCGGAACTGCTCGGCGCGGGCCTGCGCCTGCGGGTCCGACCAATCGGCCTCGCCCGCGTCGCGCACCTTCTTCTCGACCGCGCGCAGCCGACGCTCCAGTTCGGCGGACCGCTCGCGCGGCACCTTGCCGATCGCGTCCCACTTCTCGGCGATCGACCGCAGCGCCGCCCTGGCCGCGTCGTGGTTGCTCGTGTCGATCTTCTCCGCCTCGGCCAGCAGTGCCTCCTTGGCGGTGGCGTTGGCCCGCAGCTCCGCGTCCTTCTCCGCCGTCGCCGCGTTGCGGGCCGCGAAGAAGACGTCCTGGGCCGCCTTGAACCGCCGCCACAGGGCATCGTCGACGTCCCGGGCCGCACGGCCCGCCGCCTTCCACTCCGTGAGCAGCTTGCGGAATTCAGCGCTCGTGGCGGTCCAGTCCGTCGAATCGGACAACTCCTCAGCCCGTTCGCACAGCCGTTCCTTCGCCTGCCGAACTCCCACCCGTTCCCGGTCCAGCTCGGCGAAATGCGATCCCCGCCGCCGGTTGAAGGCCTCCCGGGCCGCCGAATAGCGCTTCCACAGCGCGTCGTCGACCTTCCGGTCCAGGCCGTTGATGGTCTTCCACTCGTCGAGGATGGCCCGCAGCCGGTCGCCGGCCGCCTTCCACTGCGTCGACTTCGCACCCAGCTCCTCGGCCTCGGCGGCCAGCGCCTCCTTGCGCGCGGTCTGGGTGGCCCGATGCTCGTCGCGGCGGGAGCGCTCCTCGGCGACGGCGGCCTCGACCTGGTCGATGAGGCTGGTCAACCGGCGTGCGAGCGCGTCCACGTCACCCAGCACGGACGCCGTCGGCAATGTTTCGGCCAGCTCGGACGCATGGGCTTTGATCTTGCGGGCGTCACCGGTTCCCGCCGCCAGCCGCTCCTCCATGAGGGTGATCTCGGTGCTCAGGTCGTCGAAGCGGCGGCCGAAGTGGGCGAAGGCGGCCTCGGTGTCGCCGGCCTGCCAGGAGCCGACGATGCGCTCGCCGGCGGCAGTGATCAGCCAGACCGTCCCGTCGTCGTCGACCCGCCCGAACTGATGCGGATCGCTGCGCGGGGGCGCCGGTATCGGATGGGCGGCGGGCCGCGGCCCCGGACCGAGCGGCCGGGGCCCGGGGCGTGGTCCCGGGCGTGGCACCGGGCGCGAAATCGGTTGAGCCACCTGGGGCGCCGGATCTCCGCCGTGCGGTTCGTCAGCCGTCATGCGCTCGTCACCTACCCTTCGCGCGGTCGGTATTCCGCGCACCTGCCGCGCGTAGCGGCACCGTCTGCTGCAGCCATGGGCTGGCCGTCTCGGCTCTCCCAACAGCTGCTTAACAGTATTCAAGCAGCTTGGCGGCCCATGCGCCGCCACCGGTGATCTTTCGTTCGGGATGCATCCGCCCAGACCACTGGATATGACGCCGGCCCGTAACCGACTCGGACGGAGAAACGATGGCCAAGGCGGACCTTGCGCGCGCCGCGCATCCGGCGTAACCGGATCGCAGCGTTTCCCACAGGACACCCTTAAGTTGATGCCGTATCAACTTAGGGGTGAACCGGTCAGCGAGCCGCAGCGTGGCCCACGTCATACAGTCGTTGTTGAACTGATCGCGAATTTTGGGTGTATTTCCCCGCACCCCAGGGAAAGCTGGTCGGGGCAGTTGTGAGGTGAGGGGTCGCTCATGTCGAAGGTTGATGTCGCGGCGCTGATAGCGCTGTGCGCGGCGTTGGCGTCCGCGGTTGGCGATGTGATCCGTCAGCGCTCGGCGCAGGAGATCACGGACAAAAAGGTCGGTCATCTCGAGCTCTTCCGCATGTCGTTGCGGGATACCCGGTGGTGGTTGGGCGGCTTGGCGGCGATCGTCAATTACAGCCTGCAGGCCGGGGCTTTGGCCTGGGGCTCGGTGGTGTTGGTGACCGCGCTGCAGGTGACCGCGTTGCTGTTCGCCCTGCCGATCTATGCCCGGCTGACCAAGCGCCGGGTGACCCGCTGGGAGTGGGTCTGGGCGGTCATCCTGGCCGGCGCCCTGGCGGTGGTCATCATCGTCGGCGACCCCGCGTCCGGCCATCAGCGTGCATCGGTCGGGACGTGGGCCGTGGTGGCCGCGGTGATGGTGCCGCTGCTGGTGGCGTGCGTCGTGGCCGCGCGGATCTGGTCGGGCAGCCCCTTTGCCGCCGCGCTGCTCGCGGTGGTGGCGGGTTCGGCCCTGGCGTTGTTCGCGGTGCTCACGAAGGGCATCGTCGAGGTGGCCGAGGGTGGCCCGTTGGCCGTGCTGGGCGCCCCCGAGTTCGTCCCCTGGCTGCTGCTGGCGCTGACCGGAATGATCTTCCAGCAGTCGGCGTTCCGTGCCGGCGCGCTGACGGCCTCGATGCCGACGATGACCGTCGCCAAGCCCGTGGTGGCGGGGTTGCTCGGCATTTTCGTGCTCGGCGAGACGCTGAACGCCGACGGGCCCAAGGCCTTCATCCTGGTCGCGGCGGTGGCGGTGGTGATCGTGGCCACGGTCGCGCTCGCCCGCGGCGAGGCCGCCACCATGGTCGCGGAGGTCGGCCGGGACGACCCAAGCATCACGCCGGACGCCTGGTTGTCCGGGGAGGCCGAGGCCGACCCTTTTAGCACCGGCCCCGTAGTCGCGGCGGCCGAGGCCTGACACACACGGCAACCGTTAGTTTGGTGGCGTGCTCAGCGGCATTGCGATCGTTCCGTCTCCGCCGCTGCTGGTGCCCGAGCTCGCCGGAGCGGCCACCGCGGAGGTGACCGACCTGACGGCCGCGGTGCTGGCGGCGGCCGCCCTGCTGCCCGCGCGCTGGACCGTCATCGGGGTCGCTGATCGCGACGACGTCTTCGGCCCCGACGCGGCCGGCTCTTTCGCGGGTTTCGGCGCCGACGTGCGTGTCGGGCTTTCCCCGCACGCCGTCTCCAAGCCGCCCGCCGACCTGCCCGTGTGCGCGTTGCTGGCCGGCTGGATTCGGGGCCGGGCCCGGCCCGACGCGACCGCGCGGGCCCACGTCTTCTCCGCCGACCACGACGCCGAGACCGCGCTGGCCCACGGGCGACGCCTGCGCGCCGACATCGACCGGTCACCGGAAGCGGTCGGCGTGCTGGTCGTGGCCGACGGCGCGAACACCCTGACGCCGGCCGCTCCCGGCGGATACGACCCGGGCAACGCGGACGCTCAGCTGGCCCTCGACGACGCGCTGGCAACCGGCGACGTCCCCGCCCTGATGCGGCTGCCGCGGCAGATCCTGGGCCGGGTCGCCTTCCAGGTGCTGGCCGGCCTGGCCGAACCGGGGCCGCGATCGGCCAAGGAGCTATACCGGGGTGCGCCCTACGGCGTGGGCTACTTCGCCGGCGCCTGGCAGCTCTGAGGTGGCCGTGCGACCACTGGCGATCATCGGGCCCACCGGAACCGGCAAGTCGCAGCTGGCGCTCGACTTTGCAGAACGGGTTGAGGGCGCCGCCGAAATCGTGAACGCCGATGCGATGCAGCTCTATCGCGGGATGGACATCGGCACGGCCAAGCTGCCCGTCGACCAACGGCGCGGCATACCGCATCACCAGCTCGACGTCCTGGACGTCACCGAGACCGCGACCGTCGCCCGTTACCAGCGCGCCGCCGCAGCGGACGTCGAGGCGATCGCCGCTCGCGGCGCCGTGCCCATCATCGTGGGCGGCTCGATGCTCTACATCCAGTCCCTGCTCGACGACTGGTCGTTTCCCGCGACCGATCCCGCCGTGCGGGCGCGCTGGGAACAGCGTCTGGCCGAGGTCGGCGTCGGCGGGCTGCACGCCGAGCTGGCCCGTCGGGACCCCGCCGCCGCGGCGGCCATCCTGCCCACCGACGCCCGGCGCACCGTGCGGGCGCTCGAGGTGGTCGAGCTGACCGGCCAGCCGTTTGCCGCGTCCGCACCGCGAATCGGCTCCCCGAAGTGGGACACCGCCATCGTCGGACTGGATTGCGAGACAACGATTCTGGACGAGCGGCTGGCCCGGCGCACCGACGCCATGTTCGACCAGGGCCTGGTCGACGAGGTGAGCGGGTTGCTCGGCGAGGGCCTGCGCGACGGGGTCACCGCCTCGCGCGCCCTGGGTTACGCCCAGGTGATCGAGGCGCTCGACGCCGGGGGCGGCGCCGATCGACTGCGCGACGCGCGGGAACAGACCTACGTGGGCACCCGACGCTATGTGCGACGGCAGCGGTCGTGGTTCCGCCGCGACCACCGGGTCCACTGGTTGGGCGCCGCCGATAGGGCGCGGCTCGTCGACGAAACCCTGCGCGCCTGGCGCCACGTATCCTGAGCAGGTGAATCGCGCGGCGCACGTGATCTTCGCCAAGGGCCACGGCACGGAGAACGACTTCGTGGTGCTGCCCGACGTCGACGCGGCCCTCACACTCAGCGCGGCCCGGGCGGCCGCCTTGTGCGACCGCCGGCGCGGGCTGGGCGCCGACGGGGTGCTGCGGGTCACCACCGCCGGTGCCGCCCTCTCGGCCGGCGTGCTCGACCGGCTGCCCGACGGCGTGGACGCGGCCGACTGGTACATGGACTACCGCAACGCCGACGGTTCCGTCGCCCAGATGTGCGGCAACGGCGTCCGGGTGTTCGCGCACTACCTGCGCGCGAGCGGTCTGGAGTCCCGGGACGAGTTCGTGGTGGGTTCGCCGGCCGGGCCCCGCCCGGTGACCGTGCACCGCGTCGATGCCACGTATGCCGACGTCACCGTCGACATGGGCAAGGCCAACAGGCTGGGCCCGGGACAGGCGACGGTCGGCGGGCGCCGGTTTTCCGGCCTCGCGGTCGACGTGGGCAATCCCCACCTGGCGTGCGTGGATCCCGACCTGACCGCGGAGGAGCTGTCGAGGCTGGACGTGGCGGCGCCAGTCAGCTTCGACCACGCCCAGTTCCCGGAGGGGGTGAACATCGAAGTTCTGACGGCACCGACCGACGGCGCGGTGCGGATGCGGGTGCACGAGCGAGGCGTGGGTGAGACCCGCTCGTGCGGCACCGGCACGGTCGCGGCCACGGTGGCCGCTCTGGCCGCCGCCGGGGCGGACACCGGAACCCTCACGGTTCGGGTGCCGGGCGGCGACGTCGTCGTCACCATCAACGACGCCACCAGCTACTTGAGAGGGCCCTCGGTACTGGTGGCACAAGGCGAGGTGAGCGGGGAATGGTGGGACGCGCAGGAGCGTTAATTCGAGTGCACGACGCCGATCCGCCGTGCATCATCTTGTATTGCCTATGACATATCCAGAATCTCCCAATTACGCTCCCGCAGTTGAGGAGCCAAGCACCGGCGAACTCGCCCTGGAAGAACGGTCGGCGCTGCGCCGCGTCGCCGGTCTATCCACCGAACTCGCGGACGTATCCGAAGTCGAGTACCGCCAGCTCCGGCTGGAACGCGTGGTGCTGGTCGGCGTGTGGACCGACGGGACCGCCGCCGACAGCGAGGCCAGCATGGCCGAGTTGGCCGCCCTGGCCGAGACCGCAGGCTCCCAGGTGCTCGAAGGGCTCATCCAGCGCCGCGACAAGCCCGACCCGTCGACCTACATCGGCTCGGGCAAGGCTCAGGAGCTACGCGAAGTGGTGCTGGCCACGGGCGCCGACACCGTGATCTGCGACGGTGAACTGTCCCCGGCGCAGCTGACCGCGCTGGAAAAGGCGGTGAAGGTGAAGGTCATCGACCGCACCGCGCTGATCCTGGACATCTTCGCCCAGCACGCCACCAGCCGGGAGGGCAAGGCGCAGGTATCGCTGGCCCAGATGGAATACATGCTGCCCCGGCTGCGCGGCTGGGGTGAGTCGATGTCCCGCCAGGCCGGTGGCCGCGCCGGCGGCAGCGGGGGAGGCGTGGGCCTGCGCGGTCCCGGTGAAACCAAGATCGAGACCGACCGCCGCCGCATCCGCGAACGAATGGCCAAGTTGCGCCGCGAGATCAAGGACATGAAGCAGGTCCGCGATACCCAGCGCAGCCGCCGCCTGCACAGCGACATGCCGTCGATCGCCATCGTCGGCTACACCAACGCCGGCAAGTCCAGCCTGCTCAACGCGCTCACCGGCGCGGGGGTACTGGTGCAGGACGCGCTGTTCGCCACGCTGGAGCCCACCACCCGCCGCGCCGAGTTCTGCCCCGATTCCAAGAGGGCCGGCGTTTACACGATCACCGACACCGTCGGGTTCGTCCGGCACCTGCCGACCCAACTGGTCGAGGCGTTCCGCTCCACGCTGGAGGAGGTCGTCGACGCCGACCTGTTGCTGCATGTGGTCGACGGCTCGGATGCCAACCCGCTGGCCCAGATCAATGCGGTGCGCGCGGTGATCTCCGAAGTCATCGCCGATCACAACGGCGATCCACCACCCGAGCTTTTGGTGGTCAACAAGGTCGACGCCGCTAGCGACCTGACGCTGGCCAAGCTTCGGCACGCGCTGCCCGGCGCGGTGTTCGTCTCGGCGAGGACCGGCGAGGGCATCGAGGCCCTCCGACGCCGGATGGGCGAGCTGGCTGTTCCCGCCGACACCGCCGTGGACGTGGTGATTCCCTACCACCGCGGCGACCTGGTGGCCCGGCTGCACGCCGACGGCCGGGTGCAGCAGGAGGAGCACAACCCCGACGGCACCCGGATCAAGGCCCGCGTGCCGGTGGCGCTGGCCGGGCGCCTGCAGGAGTTCTCGACACGCTGATCTCCCGGGCGACCGGACCCCGCCGGCCGCCGACCAACCGTCTGGTTGGTATATGTTGGGCGACAGAGTTTCCAGTCGCCGGAGGTCATCCACATGGGCAGTGCCGTCAAGTACCAGCGCACTCTTTTCGAGGCGGAGCACGACCTGTTCCGTGAGTCCTACCGGGCGTTCCTCGATCGCCACGTCGCGCCCCATCACGACGAATGGGAGAAGGCGAAGATCGTCGACCGCGGAGTGTGGCTCGAGGCCGGCAAGCAGGGCTTCCTCGGCATGGCGGTGCCCGAGGAATACGGCGGCGGGGGTAACCCCGACTTCCGGTACAACACGATCATCACCGAGGAGACCACCGCCGGTCGCTATAGCGGGATCGGTTTCGGCCTGCACAACGACATCGTGGCGCCGTACCTGCTGGCCCTGGCCACCGAAGAGCAGAAGCAGCGCTGGCTGCCGAAGTTCTGCACCGGCGAGCTCATCACCGCCATCGCGATGACCGAGCCGGGAACCGGCAGCGACTTGCAGGGCATCAAGACCCGCGCGGTCAAGCAGGGCGACCACTACGTGCTCAACGGCGCAAAGACGTTCATCACCAACGGAATCAACTCCGACTTGGTGATCGTGGTCGCGCAGACCGATCCCGATAAAGGGGCGCAGGGCTTTTCGTTGCTCGTCGTCGAACGCGGCATGGAGGGTTTCGAACGCGGCCGGCACCTGAACAAGATCGGGCTCGACGCGCAGGACACCGCCGAGTTGTCGTTCACCGATGTCAAGGTTCCCGCCGAAAACCTGCTGGGGCAGGAGGGCATGGGGTTCATCTATCTGATGCAGAACCTGCCGCAGGAGCGGATTTCGATCGCCATCATGGCGGCCGCGGCAATGGAGCAGGTACTCGAAGAAACCCTGCAATACACCAAGGAGCGCAAGGCATTTAACAAGCCGATCGGCAGCTTCCAGAACAGCCGCTTCGTGCTCGCCGAGCTGGCGACCGAGGCGACGGTGGTGCGCATGATGGTCGACGAGTTCATCCGCTTGCACCTGGACAAGAAGCTGACGGCGGAGCAAGCGGCGATGGCCAAATGGTATTCGACCGAAAAGCAGGTGCACCTGATCGACCGTTGCCTGCAACTGCACGGCGGTTACGGCTACATGCGCGAATACCCCGTTGCCCGTGCCTATCTGGACGCGCGGGTGCAGACCATCTACGGCGGAACGACCGAGATCATGAAAGAGATCATCGGCCGCAGCCTGGGGGTCTAGCGCTAACACGTTGGTCGACAACGCCATCGGGCCGGCCGATTCGCACGCTGACGGCAAACCTCGTCGATGCGCGGCACGCGGGGCGATTTTTCGGGTAGATCGTTGAAGAGTTAATAGCTTCACGTACCGTCGGCACATGTGTTCGGGGTACGTCGCCCGCGTAATCGCGCATCGCCAAGCCGAAAAGCACGCGGCCGCTGACGACCCGGGCAAGGCTGGCAGCACCTGCGGGTGCGGGACCCCGACGCGCGACGCCAGCCGTGCGCCGATGCGCAGGCGGGCGTCGGGTTCGGGGTTGGCCACGAAGCCCCATGCGTCGCGAGACCGATGCTGCGGGCGGTCGCGATTTGAGCGTGGCTCTGCATCATTTCGACACCGGCGTGGTATCCGTTTTTGTAATATTCGTGATTTGACTTCGCATTTTTCGTTCGCGGGAGCAAAGTTATGCGCGCCCGACGATAATGCGGATCGGAACGGGGTTGTTTCCCCGCGGTCGGACTACGGCCCGCTTGCCGCATGTGCAGGTACGGGCCTAGCCGCTGACAGGGGCATAGCCGTCGGCTGGGAGGCTTGGTGAACGGGCAGAGAGGGCACATGCGCAGGCTGGTCGGGAGCGCGCTGGTCACCTTGACCGCCACGGCAATAGCCGCCGCGTTGCTGGCGCCTCCGGCCTCGGCGTCTCCTATCGGCGACGCCGAGGCGGCCATGATGGCGGCGTGGGAGAAGGCCGGCGGCGACGGTTCACCGCTGGGCGCCCGCAAGGGCGATGTGTACCCCGCCGGCGATGGTTTCGCGCTGGATTTCGACGGCGGAAAGATGTTCTTCACCCCGGCGACCGGCGCCAAATTCGTCTACGGGCCGATCCTGGACAAATACGAGATGCTGGGCGGGCCCGCCGGCAGCGATCTGGGCTTTCCCGCCATCAACGAAGTCCCCGGCCTCGCCGGACCCGACAGCCGGGTGAGCACCTTCTCGGCCAGCGACAAACCCGTCATCTTCTGGACGCCCGAGCACGGCGCGTTCGTGGTGCGCGGCGCGATCAACGCCGCCTGGGACAAGCTGGGCAGTTCGGGCGGAGTTCTCGGCGTCCCGATCGGCGACGAGACGTACAACGGCGAGGTGTCCGCCCAGAAGTTCAGCGGCGGTCAGGTCTCGTGGAACCGGCAGACGAAGCAGTTCTCCACCGAGCCGCCGGCCCTGGCCGACCAGTTGAAGGGCCTGCAGGTGGCGATCGATCCGACCGCGGCCATCAACATGGCATGGCGTGCGGCCGGCGGGCCCAATGGGCCGTTGGGGGTCAAGAAGGGCGCGCAGTATCCGATCGGCGGCGACGGAATCGCCCAAGACTTCGCCAACGGCAAGGTCTATTTCAGCCCGGCCACCGGTGCGAACGCCGTCGAGAGCAACATCCTGGCCAAGTACGAGTCGCTCGGCGGACCCGCCGGCAGCGACCTGGGATTCCCCACCGCCAACGAATCCGACGGCGGGATCCCGTCCAGCCGCGTCGTCACCTTCTCCGGTGCCGACAAACCCGTGATCTTCTGGACTTCCGAGCGCGGCGCCTTCGTGGTGCGCGGCGCCATGAAGGCGGCGTGGGACAAACTCCGCGGACCGACCGGCAAGCTGGGCCCGCCCGTCGGCGACCAGGCCGTGAATGGTGACGTCGTCTCCCAGCAGTTCACCGGCGGCAAGATCTCGTGGAACCGGGCGAAGAACACGTTCAGCACGGATCCGGCCAACCTCGCGCCACTGCTGTCCGGCCTGCAGGTGTCGGGCCAGAACCAGCCCAGCAACTCGGCGATGCCGGCCCATGCCAAGAAGTTCACGTGGCAGTGGTGGTGGCTGCTGGCCGCCATCCCGGTGCTGGCGCTGATCTTCGTGGTGGGGTTGCTTGCACTCGGTTGGCGTCGGCGCCGCGCCTTACGTGCGGACACCGGCTACGAGCCTCCCCGCGACCTCGATGCCGGTCACGACGCCGGTGCCGACGCGCATTGGGGACGCGACGACGTCACCACCGAGCATCTCGAGCGTCAGCAGGAAGCGCCTGAGGCCGCCGGTCGGGTCAGCTGGCGGCGGGGACGCGCGGACGAGGATTCATTCGAGCAGGACCCCGACGCGGTGGACACCGACTCCTTCTCCGCGGTCTCACCCGCGGCCCTGTCGGAGGCCGGCTACCCGGAGGCCGAGTACGCCGAAACCGAGTACGCCGAAAGCGAGTACGCCGAATCCGAGTACGCCGAATCCAAGTACGCCGAATCCGAGTACGCCGACGAGGATTACGCCGAGGTCGAGTACGCCGACGAAGAGCGCGCGTCCGCCTACCCGGCTGCCGACCGCCCGGACGATGACTATGTGGAGGCCGAATACCTCGACGTCGCCGTGGCGGGTACGCCCCCGGACGCGGAGTTCGCCGCAGGTGCCCCCGATGTCGCCGGTCCCGAGGCCGACTATCCGGATGTTGCGGTGACACCCGTCCCGGCGGACGTCGCCGACGCCCCCACTCCGGAAGCCGCCGCCCCGGAAGCCGTCGCGCCAGAGGCGGCCGCGGCCGCCCTTGCATCCGAGCAGCGCGGCGGGCGGCACGCGGCCACGGACGACGAGGACACCGTCGGGGGAGCCGCCCCGGCCGGGCGCCCGACCATCCACCTACCGCTCGATGACCCCTATCAGGTGCCCGACGGATACCCGATCAAGGCGAGCGCCCGCTTCGGGCTGTATTACACGCCGGGCAGCGAGCTCTACCACGACACGCTCGCCGAAATCTGGCTGTCCAGCGAGGAAGTGGCGCGGGCCAACGGCTTCGTGAAGGCGGACTGAGCCGCCGGGACTCCGCGGCGGGCTAGACCTTGCGGATCACCGTGACGACCTTGCCGAGCACGGTGGCGTCGTTGCCGGGAATGGGGTCGAACGCCGGGTTGTGCGGCATCAGCCACACCTGACCGCCCGCCCGCTTGAACGTCTTGACCGTGGCCTCCCCGTCGAGCATGGCCGCGACGATGTCGCCGTTGTCGGCGACGTTCTGCTGGCGCACCACCACCCAGTCGCCGTCGCAGATCGCCGCCTCGACCATGGAGTCGCCGACGACCTTGAGCAGGAAGAGCGTGCCCTCGCCGACCAGCTCGCGCGGCAGCGGGAAGACGTCCTCGACGGCCTCCTCGGCGAGGATGGGTCCACCGGCCGCGATGCGGCCGAGGACCGGCACGAACGTCGGCTCCGGCAGGGCGTCCGAGCCGGCGACGTCGGTGGTGCGCGCCGCCACCTCGTCGTCGGCGCCGCGGACGTCGACCGCCCGCGGGCGGTTCGGGTCGCGGCGCAGGTATCCCTTGCGCTCCAGCGTGCGGAGCTGATGAGCCACCGAGGAGGTCGACGTCAGACCGACGGCGTCGCCGATCTCCCGGATGCTCGGCGGGTAACCGCGACTGGTGACCGACGCGCGAATGACGTTCAGAATCGTGCGCTGCCGTTCGGTCAGCGATGAATCCACGGCGTGCAGCCGACCGTCCGCGTCGGCCGATGAGGTGTCGTTGCTGTCGCTCATGGCACTGAATGTAACCCCACAGCGCCCGAGAATCAAACATGTGTTCGACTAGCGTGTCGCGTTGCTCGCGGCCGCTGGACCGACCCGCCGGCGTCGTTAATCACAAAGGTGTAACTCTTCGGCAGATCGGGTATTTCAGCCGCATGTCAGCTCTGGCGACCCCGGACTTGTCGGTGGGGTGGTCTAGCGTTCGACTCGTGCGACATGCTTCGCTCACATGTTCGGGTTTCGAACACACGAGCGATATAGTCGAACAGCTGAGCGAATCAAGTTGACCGGAGGAACGCAGATGACCACTATCCACACGCTGGCGCCACGCATCAGCTGCCCTCGGCGTCCGGTCAACGGACCGGTTGTGGGGCTTCGTTACGGCCGGGGCGGGCTGGCCCGTTCCCGCCGGCCCGGTCCGGCGAGGCCGGCGGGCGCGCCCACGCGCTACTACGGCACCGGCGTCGCGATGTCCGTCGCGCCCCATCGCAAGCGTCCCGTCACGCTGGCCACCACCGTTTGGCTGGCGCTGGCCGCCGGTGCGATCACCCTGTGGCTGGGCCTCGTCGGGAACGTCGGTCAGGTGCTCAACGGCGACGCCGGGAGTTCGGCCGCTCACGTACCCGACCGGTTGGCCGTGGTTCGTGTCGAGGCGGGGGAGTCGCTGCAAGACGTCGCTCACCGGGTGGCGCCCGACGCGCCGGCACGCCAGGTCGCCGACCGCATCCGCGACCTCAACGACATGAAGTCGCCGAACCTGATGGCGGGCCAGACCCTGATCGCTCCGGTCGGCTGACGGCCGCTTTCGCGGGGGCCGGCAACATTCGCCGCGCAGGTGAGCGCACGGGTACGCTCGTGCTGCGGTACCTGGTTGTTTGTCGGCGCGGCGAAGGAGCGGCCATGCATTGCCCGTTCTGCCGTCATCCCGATTCCCGGGTGATCGACTCGAGGGAAACCGATGAAGGGCAGGCCATCCGGCGCCGCCGATCGTGTCCCGAGTGCGGGCGGCGTTTCACCACCGTGGAGACCGCGGTGCTGGCCGTGGTCAAGCGCAGCGGGGTCACCGAACCCTTCAGCAGGGAGAAGGTCATCAGCGGTGTCCGCCGGGCCTGCCAGGGCCGTCAGGTGGATGACGATGCGCTGAACCTGCTGGCCCAACAGGTCGAGGACACCGTGCGTGCCGCGGGTTCCCCGGAGGTCGCGAGTCACGAGGTCGGGCTGGCCATCCTCGGCCCGCTGCGCGACCTCGACGAAGTGGCTTACCTGCGGTTTGCGTCGGTGTACCGCTCTTTTGAGTCCGCGGACGATTTCGAGCGCGAGATCAAGGCGCTGCGCGAACACCGCCAGGTGACAACACCCAGCTGACGGCCGGGCTTAAGCCGTCTGCGCCTGTCCGGATTGCCCGGGCTCACAGCAGGCCGTCGCGGCCCGCATCGTCGCCGGGCCTAGGCTCGGTTTCATGCCCACCGACTTACATCCCGATCTCGAGGCACTGGCACCACTTCTGGGAACTTGGGCCGGCCGAGGTGCGGGCGAGTACCCCACGATCCAGCCCTTCGACTACCTCGAAGAGGTGGTCTTCTCTCACGTCGGGAAACCGTTCCTGGCCTACGCGCAAAAGACCAAGGCGCCCGACGGCAAGCCGTTGCACGCCGAGACCGGGTACCTTCGCGTGCCGCAGCCCGGTCACGTCGAACTGGTGCTGGCGCACCCGAGCGGCATCACCGAAATCGAGGTCGGCACGTATTCGGCCACCGACGGCCTGATCGAAATCGAGCTGTCCACCACGGACGTCGGACTGACCCCGACCGCCAAAGAGGTGAACGCGCTTGGCCGTTCCTTCCGCATCGACGGCGACGAACTTTCGTATTCGGTGCAGATGGGCGCGGTCGGGCAGCCCTTGCAGCACCACCTCGCCGCGGTGCTGCGCCGGCGGCGCTGAGCCGCCCAGGGTCAGTTCAGGTGCGTCACACCGTCATTGACTACGCGTCCGGCCACCCCCACCCAGCCCTCGGCATTCCACGTCGTCTCGATCATCGATCCCTTGCCCTGGGTGACGTGTAGGTCGCGGCTGAGGTAGTCGGTGATTCGCATCGCTGCGGAGCCGGTCGCCTCGTCTTCCGGCACACCGAGGTTGGCGGCGAACATGCGGGCGCGTACCGATCCTGCGGCCCGGTCGGTCCACGACCACAGGTAGTGCGCCGTGTCGTCGGAAAAATCCCCCGGGTCGGCGGCCAGAAGCGTTTCGGCCGAATCGAATTCGTGGAGAGCGACCTCGGGCGCCCACTCCGAGCGTGCGCTGATGCCGGTGAGGTCGGCGACGTAGCTCACCTGCACGAGGCCGGCCGACACCTGCAGCGTGTTGATCGGCCTACCGTTCTCCCGCAGCCACCACGAGGCCCCGACGGTGGGGTGCCCGGCGAACGCAATCTGGATCAGTGGGGTGTAGATGGTGGCGTGCGCGGTGGTCGACCCGGCGGCGGGGATATCGACGAAAACCGTTTCGCTGTAGCCCAATTGAGTTGCCAGCCGTTGCCGGTCGGCGGGCTCGACCTGGGCGGCGTCCACGACGCCGAGCGGATTGCCGAAATTCCCCGCCGAATCGGTGAACACCCGCAGCACGGTGACGTCGATACCCATGGCCCGACTTTACGGCCCCGGACGCGGCCGCGGGGTTCAGGTAGCGCTGCGTTCGTCGGACCCCATGGCGTTCAGCACGGCGACGCGGGTGGGGGCGGGGCCGGTGACGGCCTTCTCGCCGCCGCCGCTGCGGAGCAACTCGCGCAGGGCGGCCTGGTCGTGTTCGGCGGGCGCGGTGGTGTCGACGAAGCGTTCGACCACGTCGATGAAGCGGGCCGGGTCGTCGTGGAAGGGGAAGTGGCCGGAGCCCTGGAAGATTTCCAGGCGGGAGCCGGGCATCGCGGCGTGCGCCATCCATGCATGACGAACGGGCACGACCACATCCTTGGTGCCCCAGACGATCTGCACCGGGATGGCTTCGGTCAAATAGCACCGGTCGAGCATGGTGACGATCTGCCCGCGCCAGTCCACCACCGCCCGCAGGGTGCGGCTGAATGCCGCCGACGCCGTCGGCTCCGGCAGGTCGTCGAGGATCCGCAGCACGTTGGGCAGGTCGCGGCCCAGGCCGGTCGATCCGATCGCCAGGCCCGCGATCCGTCCGGCCAGCTGCACCGCCGGCAGCACCAGGGGCAGCCGCAGCAACGCCAGGGCCTCGCTGCCCATCGGCAAGGATGCCAGCCGGAAGGCGACGTTGACGTCCTTGGTGACGCCCCCGGCCGCGACCAGGATCAGCCGGTCGACCAAATGCGGGAACTGGTAGGCGAATTGCATGGCCACCCCGCCGCCCAGCGAATGACCGACCACCGTCACCCGCTCGATGTCGAGCACGCTGAGCAGGTCGCGCATCCCGTTGGCGTAGGCGGCGACCGAGTAGTCGGCGCGCGGCTTGTCGGATCGCCCGTGGCCCAACAGGTCCGGGGCGATGACCGTGAACCGCTGAGCGAGCTTGGCCTGCACGGTATTCCACGTGGTGGAGTTGTCACCGATGCCGTGGACCAGCAGGATAGCCGGCCCGTCACCGGCGATCCGATACGCCCGCTGGTAGCCGTGGATGGTGCGGAATTCCAGCCGAGGGGCGCTGACCTCGCGCACCGGGCGGAGGCTGCTCTTGCGCTTCCGCTCGGTCATGTCGCCACCTTGGTGTCGGGCCGGGCGAGGCCGGGCGGAAAGGTCAGGCCTGGTCGTCGTCGCCGCGCTTCTTCTCCGCCTCCTGGGCGAGGAACCGCTCAAACTCTGCGCCAAGCTCGTCGCCGCTAGGCAGGTCCTCGTCGCGAGTTAGTAACGACCTGTTCTCCTGAGCGTCGATGAAGGCATCGTACTGGCGCTCAAGCGCGGTCACCACTTGAGCAACCTCCGCGCTCGCCTCGACCTGCTCGTCGATCTTGGTTCGGATCACCGCCGCGGCTTCGGTCAATGCCGTCAGCGGCAGCTCGAGCGACGCGATCTTGGCCACTTGCTCGAGCAACGCCTCGGCGGCCGCCGGGTAGTCGGTCTGCGTCAGGTAGTGCGGCACGTGCACGGTGTAGCCGACGACCTCGTGGCCGTGCTGGGCCATCCGGTATTCCAGCAGATTGGACGCGCTGCCGGGGACCTGGATTTCCGCGATCCAAGGCGTGAACTCGGCGATCAACTCGGGGTTGTTGGAGTGCGCGGTCATCGTGATCGGGCGCGTGTGCGGAACCGCCATCGGCACGGTGCCCAGGCCGATGGTCTGGCGCACGTTGAGGCGCTCGGCCAGCAGCCGGACCGCGGTGATGAAGCGCTCCCACTTCAGGTCCGGTTCCATTCCGGCGAGCAGCAGGAACGGGGTGCCGATGGTGTCGCGCAAGGCGTACAGGCTCAGTTCCGGGTCGTCGTAGTTCGTGAAGTGGTCGGTCTTGAAGGTCATCAGGGGCCGCCGCGACCGGTAATCCAGCAATTCGTCGATCGCGAAGGACGCGACCAGCTCGGAGTCCAAAGCCGACTTCAGATGCGACGAGGCCAGCCGGATCGCGTGACCGGCATCCGAGAAACCCTCCAACGCGTGCACCAGCACCGGGCCGCGGCCGTCCGACGTCGACAACTGCGGCGCGGGCAGCTCGAGCTCGTACATGCCGGCCTGTCCCGGCTGGTAGTGCTGCTCCTGCGGGTCCTCATCGTGAGCCATCGGAATCGCCTCCTCTCGGGGGGTTTCTCCAGGGTGCCCTACCAGTGTCCCCCGAATCGGTGGGCACCAATATCAAACAGCGACGTGAAGTTCGGGTTTAATCCGGAAGCGAACATGTCGGGGGTGGCTCGTGGGTTTTGGCCGGAGGCGGGGACGCGTACGACGCGTCGGAATCTGCTCGCTGCGCAGGTGTCGGGCATGATGAAACCGATGCGCGTACCGACCCTGATGCTGTGCCTGGTGGTCGCCGTGGCGACGTCACTGACGTCGTGCAAGCGGCCGCCGGGTGATCGTGCGTCGGCCCCTCCGGCGGCCCCGCCGCGGAGCAGCGCGCCGGTGCAGCGGCTCGGCCAGCCCCAGCAAAAGGCGGTGGCGGGCCCGGTGGACCCGGACAAGCGCGTCGGCGCCATCTTCATCGACGGCGGTCCGCTGCACGTATGCACGGGCTCGGTGGTGCATTCCGCGGGCGGCAACCTGATGATGACCGCGGCGCACTGCCTGGCCGGCGCCTCCAAGATCACCTTCGTGCCGGGTTTCGTCGGCGACGCGCCCCCCGCGCCGGCCGATGTGTGGAAGGCGGACGCCGTCTACCTCGACCCCCGCTGGACCGCCAGCAAGGATCCCAACGCCGACTACGCGGTCGCACGGCTGAGCAACGACGCCGGGGTTTCGGTCGAGTCGCACGCCGGCCTGGCGCTGACGCTGGGCACGACGCCGCCGCCGGGAAGTCACGTCACCGTGATGGGCTACCCGGCCGGCGTCGGTGGCGCGCCGATCGGGTGTCAGGCCAGCACGTCGTTGACCGAGGCCGGCTTTCCCTCGTTCCCGTGCGAGGGGCTGGTGGACGGCACCAGCGGCGCGCCCTGGGTCAGCGGCACCACGCTGACCGGGGTGATCGGTGGTTTCGAGCGCGGCGGGTGCGCCGCGAACGTGTCCTACTCGGCACCGTTCGACGCGCATACCGCGCAGCTGCTGGCCCGCGCGGACGCCGGCGGCCCCGGCGACCCGGTTCCCGGGGAGCTCGACGACAGCTGTTAGCGGCGGAACTGGTTGAGCGCGCGCACTTTGTTCATCACGTCGAGCGCGGCGACCTTGTAGGCCTCGGAAAAAGTCGGGTAGTTGAACACGGCGTCCACCAGGTATTCGACGGTTCCGCCGCAGCCCATGACGGCCTGCCCGATATGCACCATCTCGGTGGCGCTGGTGCCGAAGATGTGCACGCCCAGCAGCTTGAGATCGTCGGTGGACACCAGCAGCTTGAGCATGCCGTAGGAGTCGCCGGCTATCTGGCCGCGCGCCAGTTCCCGGTACCTGGCCACACCGACCTCGTAGGGGATCGCGTTCTTCGTCAGCTCGACCTCGGTGGCGCCCACGTAGGAGACCTCGGGGATGGAGTAGATGCCGATCGGCTGCAGTTCGGTGATGCCGTCGGTCGGCTCCCCGAAGGCGTGGTAGGCCGCCAGCCGGCCCTGTTCCATGGAGGTCGCCGCCAGCGCGGGGAAGCCGATCACGTCGCCGACGGCGTAGATGTGCGGCACCTTGGTCTGGAAGAAGTCGTCGACGAAGATGCGGCCGCGGTTGTCGGCCTCCAGCTCGGCGTTGTGCAGGTCGAGGTGGTCGGTCTGGCCCTGCCGCCCGGCGGAATACATCACCGTCTCGGCGGGGATCTGCTTGCCGCTGGCCAAGGTGGTGACGGTGCCCGCCGAGCCGACGTCGACCGCGGTCACTTCCTCTCCGAACCGGAACGTCACCGCCAGGTCGCGCAGGTGGAACTTCAGCGCCTCCACGACCTCGGGGTCGCAGAAGTCCAGCATGTCGCTCCGCTTCTCCACGACGGTGACCTTGGTGCCCAGGGCGGCGAACATCGAGGCGTATTCGATGCCGATGACGCCGGCGCCGACCACCACCATCGAGGCGGGCAGCGATTTGAGGTCGAGGATCCCGTCGGAGTCGAGCACCCGCTCCTCGTCGAACTCGACGCCGGACGGCCGCGCGGGCCGGGTGCCGGTGGCGATGACGATGTATTTGCCGGAGATGGTTACCTTTTCGCGGCGGGACGGGTCTTCGACCTCGATGGTGTGCGCGTCGACGAAACGGCCGTGGCCCAGCAACAGGTCGATGCGGTTGCGCATCAGCTGGTTGCGCACCACGTCGACTTCCTTGCCGATCACGTGTTGGGTGCGGGCCAGCAGGTCGGCCGGGGTGATCTTCTCTTTGACGCGATAGCTCGCGCCGTAGAGTTCGCGTTGGCTCATCCCGGTGAGGTAAAGGACGGCCTCGCGCAACGTCTTTGACGGGATGGTGCCAGTCTGCACGCACACCCCACCGAGCATCTGGCCGCGTTCGACGACCGCAACCGACTTGCCGAGCTTGGCCGAGGCGATGGCGGCCTTCTGGCCGCCGGGCCCCGAACCGATGACCACCATGTCGTACTCTTGCGCCGAACTCATGGGCTAACAGTAGATCAGCAGAACTCACAGTGCCCGGTTCATTCACAGGCGCGGGATTCCATCCGTTGTCCCGAGCACCGACCGACGGTGGGGCCCGTCAGCGTGGTGCCCATGACGACGCATCGACCTGACTTCAAGCTGAACCGACCCGGCGCCCTCATCGCCGCGCTGCCGGCCGTCCTCGGCTTCGTTCCCGAAAATTCATTGGTTTTGGTGTCTTTGGATGGTGGCGACCTGGGAGCGGTGATGCGGGTCGACCTTTCCGACGAGCTCGCCGCGCGGGTCGGACGCCTCGCGGAGGTCGCCGCCGCGGCCCGGCCCGACGCCGCAATCGCGGTGATCGTCGACGCGGAGGGGGCGCACTGCCCGTCCTGCAACGAGGATCACCGGCTGGTGTGCGACGCGCTCGCAAAGTCGTTGTCCGGGCACGGTATCGAGCTGTGGGCGGCGCACGTGGTGGACCGGGTCGCCCTCGGCGGGCGCTGGCAGTGCGTGGACGGTTGCGGTTCGAGCGGCCTCGTCGACGATCCGTCGGCGTCGCCGCTGGCGGCCGCGGCGGTGCTCGACGGCAGGCGGCTGTACGCGCGCCGCGCCGACCTGCAGGCCGTCGTCGCTGTCGAGGACACTGCGCGCAGCGCCGAGTTGACCGCCGTGATCGACCGGCAGGAGACCAGGCGCGGCGCCTCCCACCGCGCCGATCCGGCTCGCTGCGCCCGCGCCGACGTGAAGCACGCGCTGGCGACCGCATCCCGTGTGGCCGCCGGCCATACACTGACCGCGGCCCAGCTGGCGAAGCTGGGCTGTGCCCTCAGCGACGCGCAGGTGCGCGACATCCTCTACGCCCTAGCGGTCGGCGAGAAGAGCGACGAGGCCGAGTCGTTGTGGGCGCTGCTGGCTCGCACCCTGCCCCCGCCCTGGCGGGTGGAGGCGCTGGTGTTGCTTGCGTTCAGCGCCTACGTCCGGGGCGACGGGCCCCTGGCCGGGGTATCGCTGGAGGCCGCGCTGCGCTGCGAGCCCGGGCATCGGATGGCGGGCATGCTGGACACGGCCTTGCAGTCGGGGCTACGGCCCGAGGACATCCGAGAACTGGCGCTTACCGGCTACCGGCTGGCCAAAGAGCTGGGTGTGCGGTTACCGCCGCGACGGCCCTCGGGGCGCCGGGCGTGCTAGCCCGAGGGTCAGACCTTCTCGACCTTGACGGCGTGCGCCATCTCGTGCGGCAGGGTGACGTTCTCGTGGCCTGGGATGACGATGGTGACACCGGCGGGCCCCGTCTCGACCGTCACCCGGGCGTTGGGCACGACGCCGGCGTCCTTCAGGCGGGTGATCAGGTCGATGTCACCTTGCACGTGCTCGGTCAGTTGGCGGACGACCACCGCCACCGGCGAGCCGGGCGGCAACTCGGTCAGCCGGACGAGGTTGGCGTCGTCGGCGCCGGAGTCGGGGCCGACGCCCAGGTCCAACAGCCCCGGGATCGGGTTGCCAAAGGGGGAGGTGGTCGGGTGGTTGAGCACCTTCACCAGCCGCCGCTCGACGTCCTCGCTCATCACGTGCTCCCACCGGCATGCCTCGGCGTGCACTTCCTCCCAGGGCACCCCGATGACGTCGACGAGCAATCGCTCGGCGAGACGGTGCTTGCGCATGACGGAGATGGCGAGCGCCCGGCCCTTGTCGGTGAGCTCGAGGTGGCGGTCGCCGGCGACGTGGAGCAGCCCGTCACGCTCCATACGGGATACGGTTTGGCTGACGGTCGGCCCGCTCTGGTCGAGGCGCTCGGCGATGCGCGCACGCAGCGGGGTCACGCCCTCTTCTTCCAGGTCGTAGATGGTCCGCAAGTACATCTCGGTGGTGTCAACCAGGTCGTTCATTCAGCACCTTCCATCGACGCCGAGTCTACTTGGCCAGCTGCGCGAATGGGTGCAACGTTGGCCCGACAAGCAGTATGCCCGCCGCGTGCGCGGCGGGCATACCGTCTGCTACCTAGCTGGGGGTCCTTAGCTTGCGTACGACCGTAGCCGGTCGGCGCGCTCGCCGTGGCGGAGTTTGGACATTACGTCCCGCTCGATCTGCCGGACCCGCTCGCGCGAGAGGCCGAACAGCTTGCCGATCTGATCGAGGGTGCGTGGCTGGCCGTCGTCCAGGCCGAAGCGCAGCCGGATCACCTGGTGCTCGCGCTCGTCGAGAGTGGCGAGCACGCTGCGGATGTCGGTGTGCAGCAGCTCGGCGATCACCGCGTTCTCGGCGGACATCGCCTCGGCGTCCTCGATGAAATCGCCCAGCGGGGCCTCTTCTTCGGAGCCGACCGGCATGTCCAGGCTTACCGGGTCGCGGCTGTGCTCGAGCAGGTCGTTGATCTTCTCGACCGGGATGCCGGACTCGGCCGCGAGTTCCTCGTCGGTGGCCTCGCGGCCCAGGTTCTGGTGCATCTCCCGCTTGATCCGCGCCAGCTTGTTGACCTGCTCGACCAGGTGCACCGGCAGGCGGATGGTGCGGCTCTGGTCGGCCATGCCACGGGTGATGGCCTGGCGGATCCACCACGTCGCATAGGTGGAGAACTTGAATCCCTTTGTGTAGTCGAACTTCTCCATCGCGCGGATCAAGCCCAGGTTGCCCTCCTGGATCAGGTCCAGCAGCGGCATCCCGCGACCCGTGTAGCGCTTGGCCAGCGAGACCACCAGGCGCAGGTTGGCTTCCAGCAGGTGACGCCGCGCGGCCTGTCCATCACGCGCGACGGCCTCGAGGTCGCGTCGGCGGCTCTCGCCGAGGCGCTTACGAGTTTCGAGCAGATGCTCGGCATAGAGCCCAGCCTCGATGCGCTTGGCCAGTTCAACCTCGCCCGCCGCGTTCAGCAGCGCCGTCTTACCGATGCCATTGAGATATACGCGCACGAGGTCCGCGGCGGGGCTTTGAGCATCCAGATCGCCATCAAATCTGCTCGTGCTGGCGTTCGCCATAGCGACCTCCCGTTCGGCTTGTACTGTCGTCAAGTTCAACGACGCATCAGCCCTGAGAGTTCCCAGCCCTTTGTCACCTCACACGTCTTGACGTGCAGAAATGTGGCGTCGACCTGAGAATGTCCTGAGAAGTGCGGACTATTCCCAGCCCTGCGGGCCGGTGGGCCAGCTCGAGTGCGGTTGGCGGGGCGGTTCGATCGCTGGCCGCTCGGCACTCGGGAACAGCGGCGTTCGCCGCCGGGCATCGTCGAACCGCCGCGGTTCGTCGGAGCGGCGTGGTGGCCGGTCGTTGGCGATCAGGACCGCCATCCACGGCAGTGGGATCGACACGGCCACGATCGCGAGTGAGATCAGACCGTTGTGCCAGGCGCCGTACGCCAGCGCGGCCAGGATCAGCGCCGGGATCCGGAACCCCATCAGCGTCAAGTATTTCCGGACCCGCGCGCGGTGCTGCTCTTCGTAGGAGGGTGCTGCGGCGGTGATGAGCACCGGCCGGCCCTCATCGTCGAACCCCAGATCGGATTCGCGCTTCATTTCTCCACTCTCCCACACCCGACCGATTCCGGCAGGAGCGAGTTACGGGGCACAATGTCACGTATGGAGACCCAGACGATCGAGCGCACCGAGACCGACGAACGCGTCGACGACGGGACGGGCAGCGATACGCCGAAGTACTTCCACTACGTCAAGAAGGACAAGATCGCCGAGAGCGCGGTCATGGGCAACCACGTGGTGGCGTTGTGCGGGGAGGTCTTTCCCGTCACCAAGGCGGCCAAGCCGGGCTCGCCGGTCTGCCCGGATTGCAAGCAGATCTACGACCGGATGAAGAAGGACTAGGTCAGCCGCGACGGCTCAGCCGTCAGCGTCGCGTTATCGGCGGGCGCCGGCTCCGGTGCCGAACCCGTCGGACCCCTCAGCACCGGCACGCGGGATTCCAGCCACTTGCGCAGCCGGTGGGCGTGCGTCTTCGGGGCCGGGAACTCCTCCTGGATCGAGGCGTTGAGTTCGGCGCCGAGCATGACCGCGAAGCCGCCGAAGAACGCAAACAGCAGGAACGCGATTGGTGTGGCCAGCGCCCCGTAGGTGTAGCCGGTGCTGGTGATCCAGCGCAGGTAGACCCGGAGGCCCAGCGTGGCGATCAGGAAGACGGCCGTGGCGAGCACGGCGCCGAAGACCAGCCGGTGCGTCGGGAGGGGTTCGGGCAGCGCCACCCGGTACAGGATGACCACCCCGACCAGCAGGCCGAGGATCAGCGCCGGGTAGTAGCCGTAGCGCAGGACGTTGGCCAGGTCGTAGGGGATGTGTTCGCTCACCTTGCGCGGACCCACCACCAACACCGGCGCCGCTCCCACCACGAACACCAGCATCACCACGTAGAGGAACAGGGCGAAGAGTCGCTGTCGCACGGGGTGCCGCAGCGGAGTCTGGTCGTGCGCCTCCACCACGGCATCGACGTAGGCCGAGATTGCCGACGATCCCGCCCACATCGAGATCAGGAAGCCGACCGACACCACCTCGCCACGCGCATTGGCGGTGACGTCACGGATGGTCGGCTCGATGATCTCGTTGACGACGCTGGGCGAGAAGAAGCTGCGGATCGCGGAGGTGATGCTCTTCTCGACCGCCGTCAACGTGTCGGGCCCGAACAGCGGCGCCACGTAGGCCAGGCTACCCAGCATTCCCAACAGCAGTGGCGGCAGCGACAGGGCCGACCAGAAGCCCGCCTGCGCGGACTCGGAAAAGATGGAATCGTCCCAGCTTTTCGTCAGAGTCCTCAGACTGAGTCGCCAGACGTGATGGCGCGACGGCTTTGCGACTTGATCGCTCATACCCGTCCAGCATTACCGAAGACTGCCCCACTGGCCCACATTGGCGGTGGGTGAGTTCGGCGGACCTAGCTTCCGCTGACCTCCAGGACGGCGGACAACTCGGTCAGTTTCGCCTCGTGCTCGTTGGCGTGATGCTGGCAGAAGAGAAGCTCAGCTCCGGAAGGCAGCTTCGCACGGACTCGAGCAGCGGCACCGCAGCGATCGCAGCGGTCCGCACGGGTTAGCTCGGGACTGGTCAGAGTTGCATTCATGGCTTCTCCGTTCTTGCTTTCTTTCACTCTCTCAGACGTATGGGGTTTTCGCGTTGTTCCCTGATCGTTATCGGGTGTGTCGTTTCTCACGGCCTGTAAACGTTTCGTTTCCGCCGCATCTCTAATGTGTTCATCCATGACTTCCGCTCCTGACCTGCTGGTACATCTGTGTGGGGTCGACGAGTGGTCCCGTGCCCGTGCGTGCGGTGAGATCCGCCCCGACGAGTCCGGCGGCGGCCGGTTCATCCATCTGTCGACACCCGGGCAGGTTCACCTGCCCGCGAACCGGCTCTATCGGGGCCGCGATGACGTGGTGCTACTGCACATCGACCCTGCGCGGCTGGACTCCGAAGTGCGTTGGGAGCCAGGCGTTGCAACGGATCCGGAGTCGATGCTGTTCCCGCACCTGTACGGTCCGCTGCCCACCGACGCTGTGATACGAATCACCGCTTACCGCCCAGCGCCCGACGGAACGTTCCCGCCCGTCGGCGAGTCCACGTAGGCGTCGGCTTCGATCTCGACCAACAGCTCGGGTGCGATCAGCGCGGACACCTGCACCATGGTGGCCGCGGGACGGATGGCACCGAAGACCTGCGCGTGTACCGCCGCGACCTCACGCCAGCGAGAGATGTCGGTGACATAGATGCGGGTGCGGACCACGTCGGTGAGTGCCGCGCCCGCCTGTGCGAGCGCAATCTCGATGCGGTGCAAGGCATCTCGCGCCTGGGCCGCGATGTCCCCGGCCGCACCGGCGCCGGTTGTTCCGGCCACCGACACGTGCGGGCCGACCCGGACCGCGCGCGAATAGCCGACGACCGCTTCGAACTCCGAGTCGGATGACACCACTGTGCGGTTGGCTGACATGGGAGTCACCGTACGACGGCGCGGGCGCCCGCGCGACGCATTTTTCCGTGCGCGCTGAGTGTCCTTGCGCGCCAACAGGTCCGGTGCGGCCGGCCGGAGGTTCTAGTCGAGGTAGTCGCGCAAGACCTGGGAACGGCTGGGGTGGCGCAGCTTTGACATCGTCTTCGACTCGATCTGACGGATGCGCTCGCGGGTGACGCCGTAGACCTGGCCGATCTCGTCGAGGGTGCGCGGCTGGCCGTCGGTGAGGCCGAAGCGCAGCCGTACTACGCCGGCCTCGCGCTCCGACAGCGTCTCCAGCACCGACTGCAACTGGTCTTGCAGGAGGGTGAACGACACCGCGTCGACGGCCACCACGGCCTCGCTGTCCTCGATGAAGTCACCCAGCTGGCTGTCGCCCTCGTCGCCGATGGTCTGGTCCAGCGAGATCGGCTCACGGGCGTATTGCTGGATCTCCAGCACCTTTTCGGGCGTGATGTCCATTTCCTTGGCCAGCTCTTCGGGCGTGGGCTCGCGGCCCAGGTCCTGCAGCAGCTCGCGCTGGATGCGGCCCAGCTTGTTGATCACCTCGACCATGTGCACCGGGATGCGGATGGTGCGGGCCTGGTCGGCCATGGCGCGGGTGATGGCCTGGCGGATCCACCACGTCGCGTAGGTGGAGAACTTGTAGCCCTTGGTGTAGTCGAACTTCTCGACCGCACGGATCAGGCCCAGGTTGCCCTCCTGAATGAGGTCGAGGAACGCCATCCCACGGCCGGTGTACCGCTTGGCCAGCGACACCACGAGGCGCAAGTTGGCTTCCAGGAGATGGTTTTTCGCGCGATCGCCGTCGCGGCAGATCCACATCATGTCGCGGCGCTGAGCCGCGGGCAGCTTGTCGCCGCGCTCGGCCATCTCGGCCATCAGCTGCGTGGCGTACAGGCCGGCTTCGATCCGCTTCGCCAGCTCGACCTCTTCCTCGGCGTTGAGCAGCGCCACCTTGCCGATCTGCTTGAGGTACGCGCGAACCGAGTCGGCGGAAGCGGTGAGTTCGGCGTCCTTGCGCGCCTGCCGCAGCGCCTCGGACTCGTCTTCGTCCCACACGAAATCGCCGGAAGCCTTGTCCTTTTCGGAGGGCTCGGCGATTTCCTCGTCCTCGTCGGCGGGAGCCGCGGTGGCCACGGCGGCCGGGGCGGCGGCCTCTTCGTCGCTGTCGTCGGGATCGGGTGGGTCGACGTCGGCGTCGTCGCCGTCGGTCGCGGCGTCATCCTCCAGGTCGTCCAGGCTCAGGTCGCCGGCGTCGATCTCGAGGTCTTCGCCGGGCTCGGCGTCGAGCTCCGCGTCGTCGAGATCCTCGACGGCCTCGAGTTCGACATCGGAATCGGCCGGAGCGGCCTTGGCCGCTTTGGTCCCGCGGCCCGACGGTGCCTTGGGGGCCCGGGTCTTCTTCGTGTCGGAAGTGGCCGCGGCGTCGGCCGCGCGTGCCGGGGCCTTGGCGGCGCGCTTCGCGGGTGCGGAGCCATGAGCGGCCTTGGCCGCCGAGCGCTTAGCGGGGGAGGACGGAGACTTCGTGGCGGTCCGTTTCACCGGCGCTTCGGTTGCCGGGCTTGCCTTGGTCGCTGCCACTTACACCCCTTCGTTTGGACTCACCTTCGGTGGGTATTGGGCATGGTTAACCGAAAGTGTCTGCTATGTCGATGTCGGCGTTGGATCAGCGTGGGTGTTTGCACGCTATCGTTCGGGCGGTCGCCGATCACCATTGTAACGACAGTGAGCGGTCGAACGGCTCCGCCGGGCGAAAATCAGTGCGTCACGTCGGAGGTGGAGGCCATGGCCGCGCCGACTATCCCGGCGGTGTTGAGCAGGGCCGCAGCCACCACCGGGGTGCGATTTTCGAGCAGCGGTAGCCACTTGTCGGCCTTGCGGCTGATGCCACCCCCGGCGATGAAGAGGTCCGGCCACACCGCGTTCTCGATGGCCACCAGCACCCGGGTGACCTGCGTGGCCCACCTTTCGTAGCTCCAATTGTTCTTCTCTTTGACCGATGACGCCGCCCGCTGCTCGGCCTCTTTGCCGCCGACCTCGAGATGCCCTAACTCGGTGTTTGGTATCAACGTGCCGTTGTGAATGACCGCGGAGCCGATTCCCGTGCCGAACGTCAGCAACACCACCAGACCGGTCTGATTTCTGCCGGCCCCGTAGTGCTCCTCGGCCAGCCCCGCAGCGTCGGCATCGTTGAGCACCGTGACGTCCTGGCCGTCCAACTCCGCGCTGATGATGTCGCGCGCGTTGCTGCCGATCCACGACTTGTCGACATTGGCCGCCGTCTGGACGACACCGTGGGTGACGACCCCCGGATAGGTCACCCCGAGCGGACCGGTCCAGCCGAACGCGTTGACCACCTCGGCGATGGTTTTGGCAACCGCGGCCGGCGTTGCCGGCTGCGGGGTCAACAGTTTGATCCGCTCGCCGATCAACTGCCCGGTGTCCATGTCGACGATCCCGCCCTTGATGCCGCTGCCGCCGACGTCGACGCCGAATCCCCGCCGCTGTGGGGTGCCGACGGCGGCGCCGGTGCCGGGCGTATCCGTGGTCGAGTCGGTGCTGGTCATCGAAGCTCCTGGACGTGGCTGAGGCTGTCCGCCCACCTTAGCCCGGCGCCGACGCGCCTACGGGGTATCTGCGGGGCCGTGCCGCCTGTGATGCGATAGACCGGTGACCCGAGGAGATGACGAGCCCGCCCGGTTGCGCACGGTGGCCGAATCACTGGCCACGGAGGCCGCCGCGTTCGTGCGGCGTCGCCGCGCCGAGGTGTTCGGCGAAGCCGCGGCGAGCGCGCAACTTCCAGGCGACGGCGCGGTGCGGTCGAAGAGCACCCCCACCGATCCGGTGACCGTGGTCGACACGGAGACCGAACGCCTGCTGCGGGACCGGCTGGCTGAATTACGGCCCGGTGACCCGATTCTCGGCGAGGAGGGCGGCGGCCCGGCCGACCCGGCGGGCACCCCCGCGGGCGCGGTCACCTGGGTGCTCGATCCCATCGACGGCACGGTGAACTTCGTCTACGGCATCCCGGCGTACGCGGTGTCCGTCGGTGTGCAAGTCGACCGCGTGTCGGTGGCGGGCGCGGTCGCCGACGTCGTCGCCGGCCGGGTGTACTCGGCGGCGACCGGCCTGGGCGCGCACGTCATCGACGATCAGGGGGTGTGGCCGTTGCGGTGCGCCGCGGTCGACGACTTGTCGATGGCGCTGCTGGGCACCGGTTTCGGGTACTCACGGCAGCGGCGGGCGACGCAGGCGGCGTTGTTGGCGCGGCTGCTGCCGGTGGTCCGCGACGTCCGCCGGATCGGTTCTGCGGCGCTGGATTTGTGCATGGTCGCGGCCGGCCGGCTCGACGCGTTCTACGAGCACGGCCTGCAGCCGTGGGATTGCGCCGCCGGCGCGCTGATCGCGGCGGAGGCGGGGGCGCGGGTTTCCTTGCCGGCCAACGACATTGAGGGCGCCGGACTGGTGCTGGCCGCCGCGCCGGGAATCGCCGACCAGTTGCTGGCCGCCCTGGACGAAATCGACGGCCTGGACCCGATTCTCGATTGACGCCGATGTCAGCAGCTGCTGGAGTGAATCTTGGTGAGCAGCGCGGGGTCTGACGGCTCGGTGGCGCCGGGGCGCAGTGTGGCCAGCACGGCGTCGATGTCGTCGTTGTGGGCCAGCGCGGTGAAGTCCGTGCCCAAGGCCAGGTCGACCGAGTCGTCGGCGCGGCTGTCGTTGAACAGCTCCATGCACGGCGCCACCAGCCAGACCGCGGCCGCGGTGGCTTGCCCGGCCGTACCGAACCGGATCTGGCCCTGGCAGGTCAGCCGGGTGCCGGCGTAGAGGGGATCGTTGGCGGCCGTCGGCTGGGCAAACCCGATGTCCTTCAGGGCGCCCGAGACGTCGCCGGCCTGCCCGCCGCGGCCGCTGGCGTTCAGCACGCGGACCTTGGTGTCGCTGAGTTTGGCGGGTGTGACGTCCATCATCGCGCTTCGCGACACCTGCTCACCGATCTGGGCCGGCGCCCCCGATCCGGCCCCTTGCGGCGGCGGGTTGCACACCGCGACCTCGTGCACCTTCGCCGGCCGGGTCAGCGCGATCGTCCACACCACGGCCGTCACCACCACGAGGAAAACGACCACGACGATGGCGGGGCGGGGATTGCGTCGCCGGAAGGGCCGACCGTGCTTGTCAAAGGCGGTACCCTCGGTGATTTGTGCGACCACAGGTGCACTCTAGTCGCACCCTAAACGCACTGTTCAAAGGCGAACGCAAGGGCCAAGATGGGTGTGTGACGTAAATCACACATTAACGGGTCGCGATCCGGGCACGAATCGTTTGGTGGATGCGTTCGACGCTGGTACAAAGCGATGCTTGAGATTACGAGGGCATGTAGAGGCAAAAGGGCAGGGGAAGAGATATGCCTACCGACTATGACGCTCCACGGCGCACCGAGACGGACGACGTCTCGGAAGACTCGCTGGAGGAGCTGAAAGCGCGACGCAACGAGGCGGCCTCGGCTGTGGTGGACGTCGACGAATCCGAAACCGCTGAATCTTTCGAGCTGCCTGGCGCCGACCTGTCCGGGGAGGAACTGTCGGTTCGCGTCATTCCGAAGCAGGCCGACGAGTTCACCTGCTCGAGCTGTTTCCTGGTGCAACACCGCAGCCGGCTGGCCAGCGAGAAGAACGGCCGGATGATCTGTACCGACTGCGCGGCTTGACCGGTCCGTCAGGTCAGCTGCGCAATGCCGACAGCACCCGCTCGGGGTGGCGGCAACTCACCAGCCAGTACGGCGTCGGGTCGTCCGGGTCGTCGAGCACGACCAGGATCATCGGCCCGATCCACGCCCGATGCAGCACATACGCCGCCGGATCGAGTTGGCGGCCCAGCGCCGCGGACTTGGCCGACGGGGCTACCGCCGCGGACCGGGCGATCACGGCGACCGGCAGGTGCGCCTCGCCGGCCCACAGTTCCACCCCGCCCGGGACGTTCGGGTCAGCCGTCACCCGGATCTCGACGCGGCCCAGCCACAACAGCGTTCCGACCGCAACCGCGAAAAGCGTTGCGTACGGCAGCCAGGACGGCCGGGGGGCCACACCCATGTTGACTTCGAAAGCGATCAGCCCCGCCAGCCCCAAGGCCAGCGGCCACCACCACCATGGCACCCACAGTCGTTCGCGATATCGCACACTGTGCGGCGCGACGCGCGTACCGGACACGCAGTCAAGGGTAATCTGTGGCCCCGTGTCGACCAGTCTCGCCATCGTCCGGCTTGATCCCGGGCTTCCACTGCCCACGCGCGCCCACCAGGGCGACGCCGGTGTGGACCTCTACAGCGCCGAAGACCTGAAGCTGGACCCCGGGCGACGCGCCCTGGTGCGTACGGGCGTGGCCGTCGCGATCCCGTTCGGCATGGTCGGGTTGGTGCATCCGCGTTCGGGATTGGCGTCGCGCGTGGGGCTTTCGATCGTCAACAGTCCGGGAACCATCGACGCGGGCTATCGCGGCGAGATCAAGGTCGCGCTGATCAACCTCGATCCGACCGAGCCCGTCGTCGTGCATCGCGGCGACCGCATCGCCCAGCTGCTCGTGCAGCGGGTCGAACTGGTCGAGCTGGTCGAGGTGTCGTCGTTCGACGAGGCCGGCCTGGCCGACACATCCCGTGGCGACGGTGGCCACGGTTCCTCCGGCGGACATGCGAGTTTGTGATGGCACTTAAGAGACGTTCAGGCAATGACGACAGTGACCAGCCGGTGGACGCGGAAGCTGCCGCCGACCCGATCGACGACGAGTTCGACGAAGAACTCGAGGGCCCGTTCGACATCGACGATTTCGACGACCCGTCGGTCGCGGAGTTGGCGCGCCTGGACCTGGGCTCGGTGCTGATTCCCATGCCGGAGGCGGGCCAGCTGCAGGTCGAACTGACCGAGACCGGCGTTCCGAGCGCCGTGTGGGTCGTCACGCCCAACGGGCGCTTCACCATTGCCGCGTACGCGGCACCGAAGACGGGCGGCCTGTGGCGCGAAGTGGCCAGTGAACTCGCCGAGTCCCTGCGCAAGGACTCGGCCAAAGTCAGCATCAAGGACGGCCCCTGGGGCCGCGAGGTGGTCGGCTCCGCCTCCGGTGCGGTGCGCTTCATCGGGGTCGACGGCTACCGCTGGATGATCCGCTGCGTCATCAACGGTCCCCACGAGACCATGGAAGCTCTCGAGCAGGAGGCGCGGGCGGCGTTGGCGGACACCGTTGTTCGCCGCGGTGACACACCGCTTCCGGTGCGCACGCCGTTGACCGTGCAGCTGCCCGAGCCGATGGCGCAGCAATTGCGGGAGGCCGCGGCCGCCCAGCAGGCCCAGCAACAAGGCGACGCGCAACAGGCCGCCGAGCCGGGCTCCAACGAGCCGGCGGCGCGTCGCAGCGTCGACGGCTCGGCCATGCAGCAGCTGCGCACCACCACCGGGGGCTGAGCGGAAACCCGCTAGCTCACCTCGGCGAGAGCGGCCAGGCACGCGGCGCCCAGTGCCGCCGGGTCTGAACCGATCTGGTCGAGCGTCACGGTGCGCAGCGCCGCCCGCGGCGCGGCGGCGACCCACTCCGCACCGACCTGGAGCGGATGGATGGGATCGTCGACGGCGGATGCCACGGCCAGTGGCACGGCCAGCCGGGCCAGCTCGGCATGGTTGGGCGCCACGTGGCCGGCGGCTTCGTCCATGGCGTCGGGCAGTTGGGGCCACTGGGCGCGCCACGAACGGGCCAGCTCGTCGGCCAGCCAGGGCGGGCTGGACGCCCGCATCTGGTTGGTCGTCGCCTCCAGTCCGTCAGCGCGCAGTTGCGACGCCGTGTGCCGAGCCGCGAGGGCCGCCGGCGCCGTTTCCGGCTCCCCGGCCCAGGCCGGCAGCGCGGCCAGGACGGCGACCGTCCGGTCCGGGTGGGCCAGTGCCCAGGCGACCGCCACCGCCGCGCCGATCGAGACGCCGCCGACGGCGATCGGGCCCGTGCGCGCGGCGGCATCCAAAGCGGACAGGTAGCCGTCGATCAACCGATCCGGGTTGGGCGGCGGGGTCACCAGCACGGCGCCGACCTCGCGCAGCGGACCGGAAAACGCCCGGCGAACGTAGTCGTCGTCGGACCCCGTGCCGGGCAGCAAGACGGTCGTGACACCGCGCAGATCGACAGCCATCCCCTGATAGTGCCCTGGCGTTCATTTGCGCTCCAACATCGGTGTTTGAGTCGGTTGGCGCGGGGGAACCAAGAGGTCTACGGTGTCCGTTGGCATAAATGGAAGCGCCAAGGCTTATCAGCATTGTCAGGAGGGGCCATGGGGGCCCAAGGATATCTGCGCCGGCTCACTCGGCGCTTGACGGAGGCTCCGGAGCAACGCGACTCCGAGGAGTTGTCCGACGAGGTCGCACTTACCGGCGCGCAACGAGTCGTCGATTGCGAGCGTGGCCAAGAGGTCACCATGGTCGGCACGCTGCGCAGCGTGGAATGTAACGGTAAGGCCTGCGCGGGCGGTGTCCGCGCCGAGCTGTTCGACGGCAGCGACACCGTCACTCTGGTCTGGCTGGGCCAGCGCCGGATCCCCGGCATCGACTCCGGCCGCAAGCTGCGGGTGCGGGGTCGGCTGGGCAAGCTGGAGAACGGAACCAAGGCCATCTACAACCCCCACTACGAAATTCAGCGGTGACCCGACCCGCCGATCGGGGGCCGAGTCCGGGACCCCGCGAGCCGGGCTCCGCCGAACCCGCGCCCGCCAGCCGCATCACACCGGAACGCCTGCTGGGACAAGTGGGCGGGGTCAGCGGTGTCATCTATTCGTCGCTGCCCGTTGTGATCTTCGTCATCGCTTCGAGCGTGGCCGGCCTGCTCGTGGCGATCGTGGCCGCGCTGGCCGTCGCCGCGCTGGTGTTGGTATGGCGGCTGATTCGCCGCGAATCCCCGCAACCGGCGTTCTCCGGTTTCTTCGGCGTCGCCATCTGCGCGCTGATCGCTTACATCGTGGGGGAGTCGAAGGGCTACTTCCTGCTGGGCATCTGGATGTCGTTGGTGTGGGCGGTGGTCTTCGCCGTATCGGTCGTCGTCCGACGGCCTCTGGTCGGCTACGCGTGGAGCTGGGCCAGCGGGCGTGGTCGCGGATGGCGCGACATTCCCCGGGCCGTCTACGCGTTTGACATCGCCTCGGTGTGCTGGGCGCTGGTGTTCGCCGCCCGGTTCGTCGTCCAGGGCCTGCTCTACGACGCCGACCAGACCGGTTGGCTGGCGGTCGCGCGGATCGCAATGGGGTGGCCGCTGACCGTGGCGGCCGCGCTGGCGACGTACGTGGCGATCAAGTCGGTGCAGCGTGCCCTGTCGGCGGGTGGTGGTGACACCGGCGTCGAGATCGAGGCCGATCCCGTCCGCGACTAGCGGTGATCGCAAGCGCGGCGAAGCCGGGCGCTGCGGGTCACCGCCATCGGGCCCTAGGCGTCCAGCGGCGGGCCGTCCGGCAGCAGCAGCTTGCGCAGGTCCTCTTCGACCTCCGCGACCGCGACGAAGAGCAGCTCGTCGCCGCCTTCCAGCGGCTCGTCCGCCTCGGGCACGATCACCCGCGGGCCGCGGAGGATCGTCACCAGCGAGGCGTCCCGGGGCAGTTGCAGGCGGCGCACCGGCTTGCCGCCCCAGGGGGTGTCGTCGGGCAGGGTGATCTCGACCAGGTTGGCCTGCCCCCGGCGGAATTCCATGAGCCGCACCAGATCACCGACGGCAACGGCCTCCTCGATGAGCGAGGCCAGCATGCGCGGTGTGGACACCGCCACATCCACGCCCCAGGCGTCGGTGAACAACCATTCGTTGCGGGGATCGTTGACCCGGGCTACCACCCGGGGCACCGCGAACTCGGTCTTGGCCAGCAAGCTGAGCACGACGTTGGCCTTGTCGTCGCCGGTCGCGGCCACCACCACGTCGAAGTCCTGCAGATGCACCGATTCCAGCAGGCTCAGCTCGCAGGCGTCGCCGAGCCGCCAGTGCGCGGCGGGGATGGCGTCGACGTCGATGTGGTCGGGGTTGCGTTCGATGAGTGTCACGTCGTGGCCGTTGCCGATGAGTTCGCGACTGACGGACCGGCCGACCGCGCCGGCCCCGGCGACAGCTACCTTCATGTTCGCCCCTCCTAACCGAGGTCTTCGCTGGGGGGCATGGCCGCGATGGCGATGGCCTCGGCAGCGCGGCCGGAGATCGCGGCGACGTAGACCTGATCGCCGGCCTGGATGACCATCTTGGGTTCCGGCAAGACGCCGGTACCGAACCGGATCAGGAACGCGACGCGGGCGCCGGTGGCCTGCTCGAGATCGGTGACCCGCTGCCCGATCCACTCCTCGTGCAGGACGACCTCGGCGACGACCACCGTGCCGGTCGGGTCGCGCCACTTGGCGGTCTCGGTGTCCCGAAGCAGCGCGTTGAGCAGGCGATCGGTGGTCCAGGGCACGGTGGCGATGGTGGGGATGCCGAGGCGTTCGTAGACCTCGGCGCGTTTGGCGTCGTAGATCCGGGCGACGACGCGCTTGACGCCGAACGTCTCCCGGGCCAGCCGCGCCGAGATGATGTTCGAGTTGTCCCCGGACGACACGGCGGCGAACGCGTCCGCCTCCTCGATGCCCGCCCTCAGCAGTACGTCCCGATCGAACCCCTGCCCCAACACCCGCTCCCCGGCGTACTCGGGGCTGAGCCTGTTGAAGGCGGTGCTGTCGCGGTCGATGACCGCGACGTCGTGGCCGATCCGCGATAGCCCGTCGGCCACCGAGGAACCGACCCGGCCGCAGCCCATCACCACTACTCGCACTTTCCGGTCCTCTCGGCTGCGTCCTGCGCCCTAATCGGCAACCCACGTCGGCCAGCCGATTTCGGGTCGGCAAACATTCTTGCCTACGAAGCTACCGCCAAACCCTCGTGGGCTTACTCTTGGCTCTCGTGTCCAAACTTTCAACCGCAGCGCGTCGGTTGCTAATTGGCCGGCCGTTTCGCAGCGACCGGCTGAGTCACACCCTGCTGCCCAAGCGGATCGCCTTGCCGGTGTTCGCCTCCGACGCGTTGTCCTCGGTGGCGTACGCACCCGAGGAGGTCTTCCTGATGCTCTCGGTGGCCGGCCTGTCCGCCTACGCGTTGACGCCCTGGATCGGTCTCGCCGTCGCCGCGGTGATGCTGGTCGTGGTGGCCAGCTACCGGCAGAACGTGCACGCCTACCCGTCGGGCGGGGGCGACTTCGAGGTGGTCACCACCAACCTCGGTGACACCGCCGGACTGGTGGTGGCCAGCGCGCTGATGGTGGATTACGTTCTGACGGTTGCCGTTTCGACGGCGTCGGCAATGGCGAACATCGGCTCCGCCATCCCGATCGTGGCCCAGCACAAGGTGTGGTTCTGCGTGGCGGCCATCCTGCTGGTGATGGCGTTGAACCTGCGCGGCATCCGTGAGTCCGGGGTGGCGTTCGCCATTCCGACCTATGCCTTCATCTTCGGCGTCTTCATCATGATCGGCTGGGGCCTGTTCCGGATCTTCGTGCTGGGTAACCCGCTGCGTGCGGAGTCCGCCGGCTTCCAGATGCACGCCGAGCACGGCCAAGTCGTCGGCTTCGCGCTGGCGTTCCTGGTGGCGCGGTCGTTCTCCTCGGGCTGCGCGGCGTTGACCGGTGTGGAGGCGATCAGCAACGGCGTTCCGGCGTTTGAGAAGCCCAAGTCGCGCAACGCGGCGACGACGTTGCTGATGCTGGGTGGGATCGCGGTGGCCCTGCTGATGGGCATCATCGTGCTGGCCCAGCAGATCCGGGTCCAGCTGGTCGAGGATCCCGCCCGGCAGCTGGCCGGCGCCCCGCCGGGCTACTACCAGAAGACCCTGGTCACCCAGCTGGCGGAAACGGTGTTCGGCAGCTTTCACCTCGGCTTCCTGCTGATCGCCACGGTGACCGCCCTGATCCTGGTGCTGGCGGCCAACACCGCGTTCAACGGGTTCCCGGTGCTCGGTTCGGTCCTGGCGCAGCACAGTTATCTGCCGCGCCAGCTGCACACCCGCGGGGACCGATTGGCGTTCTCCAACGGCATCCTGTTCCTGTCCGGCGCCGCGCTGCTCGCGATCATCGCGTTCCGTGCCGAGGTCACCGCGCTGATCCAGCTGTACATCGTCGGCGTGTTCATTTCCTTCACGCTGAGCCAGATCGGCATGGTGCGGCACTGGACCCGGTTGCTGCGCACCGAGACCGATCCGTCGGCGCGGCGCAAGATGATGCGCTCCCGGATCGTCAACACGGTCGGATTGCTTTCCACTGGCGCGGTTTTGTTGGTCGTCCTGGTGACCAAGTTCGTCGCCGGCGCGTGGATCGCGCTTTTCGCCATGGGTTTGCTCTTCGGGATGATGAAGATGATCCACCGGCACTACGGGACCGTCACCCGGGAGCTGGAGGAGCAGGCCGCCGCGCAGCACGACGTGGTGCTGCCCAGCCGCAATCACGCGCTGGTGCTGGTGTCCAAGCTGCATCTGCCGACACTGCGCGCCCTGGCCTATGCCCGGGCGACACGTCCCGATGCGCTCGAGGCGCTCACCGTCAGTGTCGACGACGGCGAGACCCGCGAGTTGGTGCACCAGTGGGAAGAGAGTGACATCAGTGTGCCGCTGAAGGTCATCGCCTCGCCCTACCGCGAAATCACCCGGCCCATACTTGATTACGTCAAGCGGGTCAGCAAAGAGTCGCCCCGCACCGTGGTCACCGTGTTCATTCCCGAGTACGTGGTGGGTCATTGGTGGGAGCAGGTGTTGCACAATCAAAGCGCGCTGCGGCTCAAGGGCCGGCTGTTGTTCATGCCCAACGTGATGGTGACTTCTGTTCCATGGCAATTGAATTCGTCGGAGCGGCTGCAGACGCTGCAGCACCACGCCGCCCCGGGTGACACTCGCCGGGGCATCTTCGATTGACCCGCGAATCACCACGCACGGTGTTGCCAACGTGCGACGAGCTGACGTTGGTCACCGGTGCCCCGGCCAACGGCGGCAGCTGCGTGGCGCACCACGAAGGACGGGTGGTGTTCGTCCGCTACGCGTTGCCGGGTGAGCGGGTGCGGGTTCGGATCACCGCCGACCGTGGATCTTATTGGCACGCAGAAGTTGTCGAAGTACTGGAGCCGGCGGTCGACCGCATCGAGTCGCTGTGCCCGATCGCCGGAGTGGACGGTGCCGGGTGTTGCGACCTGGCGTTCGCCACTCCCGAGGCGGCTCGCGCGCTCAAGGCGCAGGTCGTGGCCAATCAGCTGGAGCGGCTGGGCGGGCACCGCTGGCATGGCGAGGCGGAACCGCTGTCGGACGCAGGGCCGACGGGGTGGCGCACCCGGGTCCGGCTCGATGTGGGCGCCGACCGCCGCGCCGGCTTTCACCGGTATCACAGCGACGAGCTGGTGACCGACCTGCGCTGCGCGCAGTTGCCGGCCGGCATGCTCGACGGCATCGCCGAATCCGAGTGGCCGCCGACGGCCCAGCTGCACGTCGTGGTGGACGACGACGGGGAGCGCCACGTGGTGCGCACGTTGCGGCAGGGCAAGAAGACCGCCACCAAGGTGGTCGAGGGCGGCTACGAGGCGGTGCAGCGGGTCGACGGCCGCAGCTGGCAGATCCCGGTGACGGCGTTCTGGCAGGCGCACCGCGGCGCGGCCGCGGTCTACAGCCGCCTGGTTGCAGACTGGGCGCAGCCCGGTGCCGGCATGACCGCCTGGGATCTCTACGGCGGCGCGGGTGTTTTCGCCGCGGCGCTCGGAGCCGCGGTCGGGGAGTCCGGTCGGGTGCTGAGCGTCGACACCTCGCGCGCGGCCGCGCGCGCCGCCCGGGCCGCACTGGGCGACCTGCCGCAGGTACAGGTCGTGAGCGACTCGGTGCGGCGGGTGCTCAACGCGCAACGATCCGGCGCCGATGTGGCGGTGCTGGATCCGCCGCGGGCGGGTGCCGGGCGCGAAGTCATCGATCTGCTGGCTGCCGCCGGTGTCCCGCGGATAGTGCATATCGGTTGCGAGGCGGCATCTTTCGCCCGTGATATCGGGCTCTACCTCGGCCGCGGCTATACCGTCGAGGAGATCAAGGTGTTCGACGCGTTCCCGCTCACCCACCACATCGAATGCGTCGCGCTGCTGACCCGCGCCTGAGGGCGCCGCTGGAGCCAACGAGACACGAGTGATCGCAATGCCTCTGCGGGTGGGGTGCGCCGAAAGCGGCTAGACTCCATCGCGGTGTGCCGGGAAGTCTGGTCGGCGATGTCCGTGTCGACCAACCGAAAGGCACGAGTGCCTACCGACAAAGCGCTGTCGCGTCTCCGGGGGCCGCGATCGTGAACGATGGTCTTCGGTTCGCGCTCATCATCTTGTTCTGCAGTGCGGTCGGTCTGGTCGCTGTCTTGGCGAACCGTCTGACAGAGCGGGTCAAGGTCCCCGTGCCACTGCTCGTGCTCGTCGGAACGGCAGCGGTGGTGCACGCCATGCCCGCCGTGCAACCACCGTCCGAGCGGATCGTGCAACAGGTAATCACCGTCGCGCTGGTGCTGGTGCTCTTCGACGGCGGAATGCATATCGGGCCTTCTCGTTTCCGCGCGGCGGCGGCCCCCATCCTGTCGGTCGGCGTCGTGGGCACGGCCCTCACCGCCGCCGGCGCCGCCTTGGTGCTGCACTACGCATGCGGAGTCAGCTGGTTCCCTGCGGTGCTCGTCGCAACCGCCATAGCTCCCACCGATCCGGCCGTCGTGTTCTCTGTCCTGGGCAAACGCGAGATCAGAGGCCGCAGCAGCACCATCTTGGAGGGTGAGTCCGGCGCCAACGATCCGGTGGGCATCTCGTTGATGTCCAGCCTGATCGCCGCCGGCGGCCTCAGCGCAGCCGGATTCGCCAGCGTCGGAACTCAATTCGCTCTGCAGATGGCCATCGGCCTGGCCGTCGGGGTGATCGGCGGCCGCGCCTTGCTCGTCTTCATGCGCCGCGTGGCGCTGCCGAGCGAAGGCCTCTACCCGCTACGAACCCTGGCATCGATCCTGATGCTGTACGGCATCGCCACGCTTGCACACGGATCGGGATTTCTGGCGGTATTCGTCGCCGGCATCGTGATCGGCGACGCGCGCGCGCCCTACAAGCCGGAGATCAAGCGATTCCACGCCGCCCTGGCCGGTCTGGCCGAGATCGTCGCGTTCGTCGTGCTGGGTTTGACCGTCGACCTCGGCGTCCTTACTCACCCGGACGTGTGGATTCCCGGGGTCGTCCTCGGAATCGCGCTAACGGCGCTGATTCGCCCGCTGGCCGTGAGCGCATGCCTGGCGGGCGTGCGACTTGAGCGAAACGAACGCGTCTTCATCCTGTTCGCCGGCCTCAAAGGGGCGGTGCCGATTCTGCTCGGTGAGTTGCTGCGCGCCGCGCACGTTCCCAACGCCGAGCGGCTCTACGGCATCGTGGTCGTCGTCGTGATCTTCTCGGTTCTGGTGCAAGGCAGCTCGGTGCCCGGCGTCGCAAAACTGTTGGAACTGCCCATGCGCACCGTGGAGACCCGGCCGTGGGAGATCGGCGTGCGGCTCGCGGACGAACCGGAGGGGGTGCATCGCTTCAGCGTTGCCCCGGGCTCTGCCGCCGAGGGGTGCACGGTGGAGGGGCTCAGTGACCGGGTTGGTGACATCTGGGTGAGCATCGTGGTTCGCACCACAGGCCTGGTGCCCGTGCGGGGCGACACCGAACTTGAAGCCGGTGACGAGGTCGTCGTGCTGGCGGATCCCGAGCTGCACGACACCCTGGCCGAGCTTTTCGGGCCCTCGTAGTCCGGCTGGCTCCGGCTCCCTGCTGTTCCTTCCGGCGCTGCGTAGACTATCGGGATGCTGGAACAGATCCGCGGGCCCGCTGATCTGCAACACCTGTCCCAACAGCAGCTGCGCGAACTGGCCGCCGAGATTCGCGAGTTCCTGATCCACAAGGTCGCTGCGACCGGGGGACACCTCGGGCCCAATCTCGGCGTTGTCGAACTGACGCTGGCGCTGCATCGGGTGTTCGACTCGCCGCATGACCCGATCGTCTTCGACACCGGCCACCAGGCCTACGTCCACAAGATGCTCACCGGGCGCGCCCAGGACTTCGAGAGCCTGCGCAAGAAGGGCGGGCTGTCCGGCTATCCGTCGCGCACGGAGAGCGAACACGACTGGGTCGAGTCCAGCCATGCCAGCGCGGCGCTGTCGTACGCCGACGGCCTGGCCAAGGCGTTCGAGCTGACCGGCCACCGCAACCGGCACGTGGTCGCCGTGGTCGGCGACGGCGCGCTCACTGGCGGCATGTGCTGGGAGGCGCTGAACAACATCGCCGCGTCGCGCCGTCCGGTGATCATCGTGGTGAACGACAACGGCCGCAGCTACGCGCCGACGATCGGCGGGGTCGCCGACCATCTGGCCACCCTGCGGCTGCAGCCGGCGTACGAGCAGGTTCTGGAGAAGGGCCGCGACGCGGTGCGCTCGCTGCCGTTTTTCGGGGAGCTCGCCTACCGGTTCATGCACAGTGTGAAGGCCGGAATCAAGGACTCCTTGTCCCCGCAGCTGCTGTTCACCGACCTCGGGCTGAAGTACGTGGGACCGGTCGACGGCCACGACGAACGTGCGGTCGAGATGGCGCTGCGCCACGCGCGGGGCTTCGGCCGGCCGGTGATCGTGCACGTCGTCACCCGCAAGGGCATGGGTTTCGGTCCGGCGGAGGACGACGAGGCCGAGCAGATGCATTCGTGCGGCGTCATCGACCCGGTCACCGGGCAGGCCACCAAGGTCGCGGGCCCGGGTTGGACCGCCACCTTCTCCGACGCGCTGATCGGCTACGCCAGGAAGCGCCGCGACATCGTGGCCATCACCGCGGCGATGCCCGGCCCGACCGGGCTGAGCGCCTTCGGCCAACAGTTTCCGGATCGCCTGTTCGACGTCGGCATCGCCGAGCAGCACGCGCTGACGTCGGCGGCCGGCCTGGCGATGGGCGGCATGCACCCGGTGGTGGCCATCTACTCGACGTTCCTCAACCGGGCCTTCGACCAGATCATGATGGACGTGGCGTTGCACAAGCTGCCCGTCACCATGGTGCTCGACCGGGCCGGGATCACCGGTTCGGACGGCGCCAGCCACAACGGAATGTGGGACATGTCGATGCTGGGCATCGTGCCCGGCATGCGGGTGGCCGCGCCCCGGGACGCCACCCGGTTGCGCGAGGAGCTCGGCGAGGCGCTTGACGTCAACGACGGGCCGACGGCGCTTCGGTTCCCCAAAGGCGATGTGGGCGAGGATATTCCGGCGCTCGAGCGACGCTCGGGTGTTGATGTGCTCGCGGTGCCGGCCGCCGGACTGAACCACGACGTGCTGCTGGTGGGCGTCGGGGCGTTCGTCCCGATGGCGCTTGAGGTCGCCAAGCGGCTACACAACCAGGGGATCGGCGTGACGGTGATCGACCCGCGTTGGGTGCTCCCGGTGTCCGAGGGAGTCATCGAGCTCGCCGCGCAGCACAAGCTGGTCGTCACGTGCGAGGACAACGGGGTCAACGGCGGCGTCGGGTCGGCGGTGTCCGCGGCCTTGCGGCGCACGGAGTTCGACGTGCCATGCCGCGACGTCGGCCTGCCGCAGCGCTTCTACGAGCACGCCTCGCGGGGAGAGTTGCTGGCCGACCTGGGGCTGACGGATCAGGACGTGGCCCGCCGCATCACGGGCTGGGTCGCCGCGCTGGGTAATGCCGTCACCGAAGCGGAGATCCGCGAGCACCTCGACTAAGTGGCGATCGCGAGCGCGGCGGAGCCGGGCGAAGCGGGTCGCCACCTCGACTAAGTGGCGATCGCGAGCGCGGCGGAGCCGGGCGAAGCGGGTCGCCACCATCGGGGCTAGTCGCGGTCATCTTCGGGCGGTTGCAGCGCCCGGGCCAGAACGGGATCGACCAATTCGCGCTGCCACGACCGGGCCTGGCCGGCCCGCAGAAACGTCTCGACGGCTTCGAACGGGTCGGGGGCGGGTTCCCAGTCCCAGCACAACCGTCGGACCAGGTCGGGTGAAACCAGGTTCTCGGTGGGGACGTGGACCCGCTCCGACACCTCGGACAGCGCCGCACGCGCCGCCTCCAACCGCGCGGCCGCCTCCGGTTTGCGCCTGCTCCACCGCGCCGCCGGTGGCGGCCCGTTCGGCGGTTCGGCATCCACGGGCGGATTCTTGGTCTGCCGGGCCGCCTCCAGCGCCCCCAGCCACGTGGCGGCACTGCGACGCTGATTGCGCCCACCGAACACCGGCAAGGCAGTGAGGTCCTCGATCGTCTTCGGGTCGGCGATGGCGGCCTCGATGATGGCCGAGTCGGGCAGGATGCGTCGCGGCGCGATGTCGCGGCGCTCGGCGATGCGGTCGCGCGTCAACCACAGCTCGCGGACTGCGGCCAGGCCGCGTTGGTCGCGCACCCGATGGATTCCCGACGTCCGCCGCCACCGGTCCCGCCGCGTCGCCGCGCTGGGCTCCCTGGAACCCGCCACCCGAAGATAATCGAATTCCTCTGCGGCCCAACCGGTTTTGCCCTGCTCGGCCAGGACGTCGGCCATCGCGGCCCGCAGCTCGATGAGCAGTTCCACGTCCAGCGCCGCGTAATTGAGCCATTCATCGGGCAGCGGGCGTTTGGACCAATCGGCCGCCCCGTGCCCCTTGGCCAACCCGGAACCGAGCAGCCGCTCGACCATGGTCGCCAGGTTCACCCGCTCGAACCCGGCCAGCCGCCCGGCGAGCTCGGTGTCGTACAGCGCGGGTGGCCGCAAGCCGACCTCCGCGAGGCAGGGCAGGTCCTGGTCGGCCGAATGCAGGATCCATTCGTCTTGGTCGAGCACCTCGGCGACGGGTCGCAGCGCCTCCAGCGGGTCGGCGCCGTGGCTGACGGGGTCGATGAGCACGGTGCCTGCGCCGGCCCGCCGGATCTGGATCAGGTAGGCCCGGTTGGAGTACCGGAAACCCGACGCCCGCTCGGCGTCCACCGCGAACGGCCCGCGACCGCGACCCAGGAGCTCCGCCGCCTCCGCGATTTGGCGGACCGTCACCGAGAGGTCCGGAATCCCTTCGGTCGGGTGCAGCAGGGGCGTGGGCGCGGGTTCGGTGTCCTCGGGCGCGGCGCTGCCGGCCTCATGGGCCGCCGGTTCGCACATGTCAGGCGCGTGACCTCGAGCTCAGATCGGTGACGCCCGTCGGCGGTAGACCCGCCGCGTGTTCCAGCACCTCGCAGAAGGCCTCGACATGGACGCCGACTTGCGGCGTGGTCGCCGTCCACGACGCCCGCAGCTCCAACTGGTGGGCGCGCGGCGGCCCGGAGATGTCGCCGTAGCGCACCGACGTGGTGGCGGTGACCGTGCCGCCGAGGGCGGTGACCTGCTCCATCCGGGATTCCAGCGCGTCGACCAGCCAACTCCACGCCACCTCCGGCAGCAGGGGGTCGACGGCCTCGCTGGGATCAAGGTCGGCCTGGATGTAGGCGACCAGGCGGATGGTGCCGTCCCACGCGTCGGCGCCTTCCGGGTCGTACAGCAGGATCAGGCGGCCGAAGGCGTCGCCGTCGGATCGCTCGGGCACGATTTCGCGGTCGGGATGCTTGACTTCGGCCCCCAGCGCGTAGCTGTAGGGCGCCAGGCGTTGCGGCGGTCGGATTGGGCCCAGCTCGATTTCCGCTCGGACGGTGACACCGTTCATCTCCGCTACCGCCTCGCGGAAGGGCTCCGGTTCAGCTGAGGTCACTTGGCGCCGCTCCTCTTCATCCCGGCCGCTCTGCGTGGGCGCGGCATATGTCATTAGCGCCGCTCCTCAGCATCGCTGCCATCCCCCAAAAGCGGGTGGGGGAACCTCCCACTTGTGGGGGCGTGCCCCCACTGCATCGTCGCCGCGCGGGTCACAGGGTCCGACGGTAGACCTATCGGCCGACACGCGGAATCAGGCGCGCCGACCGCTACCAACCCGTTACCCGACCTCATCGGCCGGTATCTCCCCTGCTCAGGAGCCATTTCCGCCGGTAAATCGGGCCGGCCGCTTCTCGCGGTGCGCGGCCAGCCCTTCCTGCACATCGGGGCCGCTGAAGCTGAGAAACTCCAGGCCGAGCGAGGTGTCGAACGCGGGCGCGAACATGCGGTACCAGTAGTTGAGGCTGTGCTTGGTCCAGCGGATGGCGTTCTGCGCGCCGTCGGCCAGATTTTCGGCGATGCGCGTTGCCGTGGACAGCACGTCGTCGTCGTCGACGCAGGTGGACACCAGGCCGATGCGCTCGGCTTCCTCGCCGAGCAGCGTCTCGCAGGTGAGCAGGTAGTACTTCGCTTTGGCCATGCCGACGAGCAACGGCCAGCAGATCGCGGCGTGGTCGCCCGCGGCCACACCCAGCTTGGTGTGCCCGTCGATGAGTTTCGCGGTGCGGCCCGCCACCGAGACGTCGGCGAGCAGGGCCACCACCAGGCCCGCCCCGACGGCCGGGCCGCGGATCGCCGAGACGACGGGCTTGTCGAAGTTGACCATGTTGAGTACCAGATCGCGGGCCTCCCGCATGATGCGCATCCGGCCCTCGTAGTCGCCGATGGTTTCGGCGATCAGGTCGAAGCTGCCGCCGGAGGAGAAGGCCTTGCCCTCGCCGCGGACCAGCACGACGCGCACGTCGGGGTCGCGGGCGATCACCGGCCAGATGTCGGCGAGGTCCCGGTGCATCTGCGGGCCCACCGAGTTGAGGCCGGGGGCGTCGAGAACCAGCGTCAGAACGCCGCTGTCGCCCACCTCGCAGCGCAGGCTGGGGAAGTGGTCGTAGTTCGCGGGCGGGTGGCTCACTGGCACGGTCGTCGATATTACGCAGCGGCACCCTCATGGCAGCATTGAGGACAATGACTACTCGCCGCGACCTACCCGAGTCGCCGTATCTGGCCGCCGTCACCGGTGGTAAGCCGGGCCGGATCCCGGTGTGGTTCATGCGGCAGGCGGGTCGTTCGTTGCCCGAGTACCGGGCGCTGCGGGCCCAGACCGACATGTTGTCGGCCTGCTTCGACGCCGAGCTGGTCTGCGAGATCACCCTGCAGCCGGTGCGCCGGCACAACGTCGACGCGGCGATATTGTTCTCCGACATCGTGGTGCCGCTGCTCGGCGCGGGCGTCGACTTGGACATCGTCGCGGGCGTCGGGCCGGTGATCGCGTCGCCGGTGCGCACAGCCGCCGACATCGATGCGATGAAACCCCTTGACCGGCAGCGGATTCAGCCGGTGTCCGACGCGGTGACGCTCCTGGTGGGCGCGCTCGGCGCCGTCCCGCTGATCGGGTTCGCGGGCGCGCCGTTCACGCTGGCGTCATATCTGATCGAGGGTGGCCCGAGCCGCCACCACGCCAACACCAAGGCGATGATGCTGGCCGAACCGGACAGCTGGCATGCGCTGATGGAAAAGCTGACCGACATCACCGTGGGCTTCCTGCGGGCCCAGCTGGAGGCCGGGGTGGACGCCATTCAGGTGTTCGACTCGTGGGCGGGTGCGCTGTCGCTCGCCGACTACCGCACCTACGTGCAACCCCACAGCGCCCGGGTTTTCGGCGCGCTCGCAGACCATGGCGTCCCGATGACGCACTTCGGCGTCGGCACCGCCGAACTGCTGGGCGCGATGTCGTCGGTCGGCGCGAACGTGGTGGGGGTCGATTGGCGAACCTCCCTGGCCGATGCGGCCGCCCGGGTTGCGGCGGGCACGGCGTTGCAGGGCAACCTCGATCCGGTGGTCCTGATGGCGGGGTGGCCTGCGGTCGAACGCGCCGCCCGGGCCGTGGTGGACGACGGGCGCCGCGCCGTCGACGCGGGCGCGACCGGTCACGTCTTCAATCTCGGCCACGGCGTGCTGCCGGACACCGACCCCGGTGTGCTGACCGATCTGGTGTCACTGGTCCACTCCCTATGACCTCGCCTTCGTATTGCGTTGTCGGGGGCGGTATTTCGGGACTGACGGCGGCATACCGGCTGCGCGCGGCGGTCGGTGAGGACGCGACAATCACGCTGTTCGATCCCGGCGACCGGCTGGGCGGAGTCTTGCGCACCGAGCGCGTTGCCGGGCAGACCATGGACCTGGGTGCCGAGGCGTTCGTGCTGCGCCGCCCCGAGATGCCGGCGCTGCTGGCCGAGCTGGGCCTGTCGGGGCGCCAACTGGTGTCCACCGGCGCCCGCCCGTTCATCTACAGCCGGCAGACGCTGCACCCGTTGCCCACCGGCACGGTGATCGGGATTCCGTCGTCGGCCGCCTCCGTGGCCGGATTGGTCGACGAGGCGACCGTCGCGCGCATCGAAGCGGAACCCGGCCGCCCGCTGGACTGGCGACCCGGCAGCGACCCCGCGACGGCCGAACTGGTCGGCGAGCGGTTCGGCGAGCAGGTCGTGGCCCGGTCGGTGGATCCGCTGCTGAGCGGGGTGTACGCCGGTTCGTCGGCCACGATCGGTCTGCGCGCGGCGGCTCCCGGCGTCGCAGCGGCCTTGGACCGCGGGGCCACCTGCCTGACGGACGCTGTCCGGCAGGCGCTGCCGCCGGCGACCGGGGCACCGGTGTTCGGGGCGCTGGACGGCGGCTACCAGGTGCTGCTCGACGCGCTCGTCGAGCGCGGCCGGCCGCACCGGGTCCAGGCCGCGGTGCAACGGCTCGAGCCGGCCGGACCGGGGTGGTCGCTGCTGGATGACACCGGCGGCCGCTGGCGCGCCGATGCGGTGATCCTGGCCGTCCCGGCCCCGCGGGTGGCGCGCCTGGTCGCCGACGTCGCCCCGAGCAGCGCCGCCGCAGCGGGCCGGATCACCAGCGCGTCGTCGGTGGTGGTCGCGCTCGCGGTGCCGGGCGACACGCCGTTCCCGCAGTGTTCCGGTGTGCTGGTGGCCACCGGAGAGCCGTTGCGGAGCAAGGCGATCACCCTCTCGTCGCGCAAGTGGGGCGCCCGCGCGGACACGCAGTTGCTGCGGTTGTCGTTAGGTCGCTTCGGCGACGACGTGGCCGTCAGCGTCTCGGACGATGAACTGCTGGGTTGGGCGTTGAGCGACCTGGTCGACGTGTTCGATCTGGCCGTCGACCCGGTCGACGCCCGCGTGCAGCGCTGGATCGAGGCCATGCCGCAGTACGGCCCCGGCCACGCGGAACTGGCTGCCGAGATACGCGCGGGCCTCCCGCCGACGCTCGCCGTGGCCGGGAGCTACCTCGACGGCATCGGCGTGCCGGCGTGTATCGGGGCGGCGGGCCGCGCGGTCGAGGCCCTCGACGTGAAAGTGGCACGATAGGTTCCATGGCCAAGCTCGACTACGACACCCTCAACTCGACGATCCGCTACCTGATGTTCTCGGTCTTCTGCGTGCGGGCGGGTGAGCTCGGAGAAGAGCGCGATGCCGTCATCGATGACGCGTCGCGGTTTTTCAAGCAGCAGGAGGAGCGCGGCGTCGTGGTGCGCGGCCTCTACGACGTGGCGGGGCTGCGGGCCGACGCCGACTTCATGATCTGGACCCACGCCGAAACCATCGAGGCGCTGCAGGCCACCTACGCCGACTTCCGGCGCACCGCCCTGGGGCGGGCCTGCTCGCCGGTGTGGAGCAGCGTGGCCCTGCACCGGCCGGCCGAGTTCAACAAGAGCCACATCCCCGCGTTCTTGGCCGGCGAAGAGCCCGGCAACTACATCTGCGTGTATCCGTTCGTGCGGTCCTACGAGTGGTACCTGCTTCCCGACGAGGAGCGGCGCCGCATGCTGGCCGAACACGGCATGGCCGCCCGCGAGTACAAGGACGTCCGCGCCAACACGGTGCCGGCGTTCGCGCTCGGTGACTACGAATGGATCCTGGCCTTCGAGGCCCCTGAACTGCACCGCATCGTCGACCTGATGCGAGAGCTGCGCGCCACCGACGCCCGCCGGCACACCCGCGAGGAGACGCCGTTCTTCACCGGCCCCCGCGTCCCGGTCGAGCAGTTGGTGAACTCGCTGCCGTGAGCCGGCCCGACGTCACTGACCCGGCCCGTTTCGAGGAGATGTACCGCGATGAGCGGACGTCGCACGGGTTACCGGCCGCCACGCCGTGGGACATCGGCGGCCCGCAGCCGGTGGTCCGGCGGCTGGTCGCCCTGGGCGCGATCAAGGGCGAGGTGCTCGACCCGGGCACCGGGCCGGGCCACCACGCGATCTATTACGCCTCCAAGGGCTACTCGGCCACCGGCGTCGACGGCTCGGCGGGTGCGCTGGTGCGGGCCCGCGAAAACGCCCGCAGGGCCGGGGTTTCGGTCAACTTCGAGCTCGCCGACGCGACCAGGCTGGAGGGCCTGGAAGGCCGCTTCGACACCGTCGTCGACTGCGCCTTCTACCACACCCTCAGCACCGAACCCGAGCTGCAGCGGTCCTACGTGCAGGCGCTGCGCCGGGCCACCAAGCCCGGCGCCCGGCTGTACATGTTCGAGTTCGGGGAACACGACGTCAACGGGTTCAAGATGATGCGGTCGTTGTCCGAGAACGACTTTCGTGATGTGCTGCCGCGTGGCGGCTGGGAGATCACCTATCTCGGGCCGACGACCTACCTGGTCAACATGAGCGTTGAGCAGATCGAGATGATGGCCGCGCGCAACCCCGACATGGCCGATCAGGCGCAGGGCTTGCTGGAGCGATTCCGGGCGATGGAGCCGTGGCTTCAGGACGGCCGGGTGCACGCCCCGTTCTGGGAAGTTCACGCCACCCGCGTGGACTGAGTCCTCGACGGCGACCACCACCGCACCCACCGCCGGCAATACGCCAAAGACCAGTGGCGGTTACGCAAGCTTGAAGAACTTGGCTGGATCGTCATCCGGGTCATCGCGGAGGACAAGCCGCAGGACGTTGTGAGACGCGTTCGCAGTGCGCTCACCCGCGGCGGATGCCGCGAGATATAAACCGTTGCGGCGCTTGGCGGCCGTGTCGCCACAATTGGTTATGTGTCGTGGCGGGCAGCTCGGGCAGCCAAGGCTGCCAAGGGGCCGTAAAGGGATCTACGCCCCCGCGGGCACCAGGCGCAGCGAGATGGAGTTGATGCAGTAACGCTGATCGGTCGGGGTGGGGTAGCCCTCGCCGGAGAAGACGTGACCCAGGTGGCTGTGGCAATTGGCGCACAGCACCTCGACGCGCCGCATGCCCAGCGAATCGTCGGACCGCAGGATCACCGCGTGGGAGTCCGCCGGGTCGAAGAACGACGGCCAGCCGCAATGCGACTCGAACTTCTCTGTGCTGCGGAACAATTCGGCCCCACAGGCCCGACATTGGTAGACGCCTTCGGTCTTGGTGTCGGTGTACTCGCCGACGAACGGCCGCTCGGTGCCGGCCTGGCGCAACACATGAAACTCTTCGGGCGTGAGCTTCTGGCGCCACTCGTCGTCGGTCAGTTGCACCTTCGGGCTAGTCATGCGTCCACGCTAGCGCGGATGGCGCTGACCCGCTGCGCCCGGTTCCGCCGCGCTTGCGATCACCGCGTCGCGCTCACGCTCACCCGTCAGCCACGCCGGATCGATGCCCTCGTCCAGCCGGTTCTCGGCCCTGGCATCGAGGTAACGGAACAGGAGCACCGTGAAGACCACGATCAGCAGCAACGACCATCCGTAGGTGATCTTCAGGTAATGCAGCGCGCGGCCGTACCTCATCCACCTGTAGATCAGCCAGTCGTCGAGCGCCAAGAAGCCGTAGACCCCGAGCCACGCCGGCCAGTTGCGGATCAGCGAGTTGGGCAGCACCACGGTCATCAGGAACGGGAACAGCATCATCGAGTAGTAGCCCTGGGCCAGCGACAGCACCAGCCACGACCACAGCAACAGCACGCCCGACGAGCTGGTGAACCAGAACAGTGGGTCGCGGGTGCGGTAGTAGCGGTACAGCAGCCACATGGCCCCGATCGCGATCACCGTGAACAGCAGCCGCAGGAAAACGATCAGCCACGTGGGCAGGCCGAAGTAGACGCCGTTGCCCTCGATCGAGCTGTTGAAGTAGTCACGCGTGCCCAGGATGTAGGGCACCGTCTTGGTAACGAAGTCCATGGGATCGCTCACGAGAGGCCACGCGGCCAGGTTCACCACGACGGGAACCACGACCGCCGGGACCAGCGCCCGCCACTGGCGGTTCAGCAGGGGCAGCAACAGCAGCGGTCCGAGCAGCGGTTTGAGCGTCAGCGTCAGCCCGATCGCGACGCCGGCCCACCACTGACGGCTGACGCGGCCGTCCAGCAGCCATCGCAGGAACAGCATCTCCGCGAGCAGCACGCAGCCGTTGATGTTGGTGAACACCAGAGTGCTGGTCACGCTTTCGGTGCAAAACATGGCCAGCAGCAGGGCGGGCGCGGCCACCGAGGAGATGGTGAATTCGAACATCCGCAGCAGCAGGTACCAGGCGATCAGGATCGCCACGGTGTTGATGAGGACGAACAGATACCGCGACGGCGTGAAGGACAAGTACCCGAACGGCGCCATGAGCAGCGTGCCGCCGGGCGGGTACAGGTAATGCGGGTCGACATAGTCGAAGTGCTCGTTGTAGATGTCCCAGCCGCGCCGGAAGTTCAGCACCGCCCGGTAGACCGGCTTGAAGTCGTCGGTGATGTTGCCGTTGAGGGTGAGGATGATGCTGCGGTGCAGCACCGACATAATCGCCAGGGGCCATAATGCCGAGCGCACGATGGTCGCCGCGCTCGGGGGGCCGCTGCGGGGACGAAAGGCGGCGAGGACCCAATCGCGCGAGCCGGCTCGGCTCGATTCAGCTGCCGTCACCAGCGCACCGTACACCGGCGCCAGGCCGGAAAATCAGGCGGGACAGTACGTGTCGGTGCCGGGCAGTTTGCCGCTGTTGACGTAGCCGATCAGCGGGGGGACCGCACAGCTCGAGTAGATGCTGGCGCCGTGTCCGATGCCCTGCCACATCACCCGCTTGCTGGCCGCGTTGGCGTTGATGACGGTGGCCGCCGTCGCCGCGACCCCGTCGGTGCCGACGATCGGGTCGTTCTGCACGCCCAGCAAGAGGACGTCGACCTTCAACGACTTCGGCGGCGCCGGCGGCGAGCCGGTGGGCCAGTGCACACACTTGACCAAGTTGAGCGCCGCGACGGTGCCGAACTGGGGGTACAGCTTGGCCCACGCCACGACCAGTTCGCGCACCCGGTCCGGGGTGGGCCGGTTGACGGCGTCGCTGCAGCTGTTGACGAACTGGCCGTCGGAGTCCTGAGTGGCGCCGGCGTGGTTGATCAGGTTGGTCAGCTGATTGGTGTCGCCGGAGCGAGCGGCCGCCAGCGCGTTGGCCAGGTTGGTGGTGGCGTTGACGCGGCCGCCCGAGGGAAAGCCCAGCGCGACGGTGATGGCGCTAGCCAGCTGGGCCACCGACGCACCGGCGGGCCCCTTGCCGGCGCGGGCGTCCGCCAGCAACCCGCTGACTACGCCCTTGGGGTCGGGACCAAGTGCGCAGTTCACCGCGATGCACTGGGCGGCGAACGCATCGAGCGCGGCCTGCTGACCCTTGACTTGTTGCTCGGCCGCGGCTTCGGCGTTGACGCCCAACGCAACTGGTGAGTCGAGTATCAGCCGGGCGACCTTGTCGGGGCGCGCCGCGGCGTACGCCAGCGCCACCTGGGCGCCGTTGCCGATCCCGACCAGCGCGACCGCCGGCACATCCCACAGCGAACGCAGTCGCTCGATGTCCGAGGCGGCGTGGGCATTGTCGTAGGCCGACGCGCCGGGCGCGATGGCGTCGGTGCAGTTGGTGGTGGCGTTGTTCGCGACGTCCGACAGGTTGGCGACGGGGTCGTCGCCGGTTTGGAACTGCGCCTGGTCGCGCATGATTTGCCGGTCGGAGGTGTCCCGGCAATCGATCGGGTTCGACATGCCCATGCCGCGACGGTCGACGGCGACGATCGGGTGGGTTTGCAGCACGTCGGCGCCGCCGCGGGACAGCCAGACCGGCAGCTGCGCCGAAGACGGCAGGTCGGAGCCGGTGGTGAAGACCAGCGGGCCCGCGTCGCGCGGCGTTTGGTTCGAGCGGGCGCGGACCACGCCGACGCTCATGGTGCCGGTCCCGCCGCCGTTCGGGTCCAGGTCGGCGTCGTAGTTCGCGCAATCCAACTGGACCCCGGCCGCGGGCGGCACCGCGGCGTCGCCGAATACCCGCGACGTGCAGTCATGCCACGGCAGGTCGTTCTTGGGGGCGGCGAGCGGCGGCGGGCCGCTGGGGGGTGGTTTGGTGGTGGCCGCACCCTGGGGTCGGGCGCCGGAATTGGTGGCGAAGCGCGGGTCGGCGGCCAGGCCCGGGACGCAGCCGGCGACCACGGTGGTCACCGCGATCAAGATCGTCGCGAGCATGATCTGCCGACTCATGTCGACCACAGTAGCTAGGCCTTGACGTAGCGGGTGTACAGGTAACCGGCGTCGTCGGTCAAAACGTGGGCACAGCGCATCCGCGTGAGCAGCTGGCTGGGGCCCGTCGCGATGCGCCGGGCCAGCCCGCCGACTATGTAGGGCGCGATGGTCAGGCAGAGCTCGTCGAGCATGTCGCGCTGGATCAGCGAATCGAGCAGCATCGGCCCGCCCTCCGTCAGGATGCGGCGCATGCCGCGAGCGGCGAGTGTCGCGAGCATGACCGCCTCGTCGACCTCGCCGGGGTCGCTGCCGGAGCAGTCGATCACTTCGCACAGGTCGGTGAGCATCCGGCGCGCCGGGGCGGCGGCCGCCGCGCAGGTGAGGATCAGCGGCGGCACCTCCGTCCGGGTGAACACCGTCATGTCGCGGTCCAGCCGACCCGACTTGGTGACGATCGCCAGCGGCGGGACCTCGCCTTGCCCACGGGCCTGTCGCTGCTGGCGCTGGGCGACGCTGAGCTGCGCGCCGGAATAGCCCTCGACCCGCACGGTGCCCGCGCCGACCACGATGACGTCGGCGAGCTCACGCAGCAGGTTGAAGACGAACCGGTCGCCGGGGCCGCCCATCGTTCCGCTGCTGCCGCCGGAGGTCGCCCCGCCGTCCACGCTGGTGATGAAATTGGCCCGCACCCATGTCCCGTCGTGTTCGGGATAGTCGTAGAGCCGGGGGAGTTCACCGTCGTCGAGTTCGCGTACCGCTCCGAGCAGCGACAGCGGCGTCTCGGGAATGGGCATGAGATTGATTGCAGCACGCCGTTACAGTTTTGGGATGCACGGGTCCCCGTCCACGCGAGTGGCGCACCTGGTGGATCGGCATCCGACCGTGTCGCCGGAGCGGTTGATCGCTCAATTGAGGCCGCCCCCAACGTTCGCCGACGTGAGCTTCGCGACTTACCAGCCCGATCCGGCCGAGCCGACGCAAGCGGCCGCCGTCGTGGCATGCCGGGCCTTCTGCCGGCAGGCCGTGGAACGCCGCGGAGGACGGCGAAAAATGTTGGGCCGACGGGTGGTTCTGCCGGGCGTCGGGTTGTATCTCGATGGTGGGTTCGGCGTGGGCAAGACCCATCTGCTGGCGTCGGCTTACTACGCGCTGCCCGGTGGCGGGCCGGAGTCGCCAACTCCTAAGGCGTTCGCGACGTTTGGGGAGCTGACGCAATTGGCCGGGGTATTCGGCTTCGCCGAATGCGTCGATCTGCTGGCGAACTACACCGCGGTGTGCATCGACGAATTCGAGCTGGACGACCCCGGCAACACCACGCTGATCTCGCGGCTGCTCTCGTCCCTGGTCGAGCGGGGGGTGTCGGTGGCGGCCACCTCCAATACCCTGCCCGAGCAGCTCGGCGAGGGCAGGTTCGCCGCCCAGGACTTTCTACGGGAAATCAACACGCTGGCAAGCATTTTCACCACCGTGCGGATCGAGGGCCCCGACTATCGGCACCGCGGCTTGCCGCCGGCGCCGCAACCGCTGTCGGACGAAGAGGTGGCCATGCGCGCCGCGCAGCTCGACGGCGCGACGCTCGACGATTTCGACGCGCTGTGCGCGCACCTGGCCACCATGCACCCGTCGCGGTATCTGACCCTTATCGAGGGAGTGACGGCCGTGTTTCTGACTGGCGTGCACGGCATCGACGACCAGAACGTCGCGCTGCGGCTGGTGGCGTTGACCGACCGGCTCTATGACGCCGGCGTCCCGGTGGTGGCCTCGGGCGACAAGCTGGATACCATCTTCACCGAGGAGATGCTCGCCGGCGGGTACCGAAAGAAGTATCTGCGGGCGATGTCTCGGCTCCTGGCGCTGACGGTCAACGAAGCACGTGAGTCATGACGAAGTCGTTCTCCCGCCCGGCTCCGACCTGAAAGGTCCTGGTGCCGCTCACTTCAAAACCGCTCTTGGCGTAAAACCGTTGTGCGCGTTGGTTTGCCTGATTGACGCCCAGCCATACGCGGCCCACGCCCCATTCGCCGGCCGTGGCCAGCGCGAGGTCCATCAGCGCGGTCGCGACACCGCTGCCGTGGTGCTCGGGCGCAACGTAGATCTTCGACAGCTCGGCGCTGTCACCGTCGCGAACCAGCATGGCGTAACCGATGATTCGGTCGTCGAGAGCCGCGGTCAGGACCGCGCGACGGGGATCGGCCAGGTATTCGGCGAAGCGGTCGGGTGACAGGTTGGACTCGACGAAAGCCGCGATGTTCTCCGGCGCCATCGAGGCGGGGCAGGCCAGCGGGAATGTGCGCGCGGCGATATTCGCAAGCTGTTGAACGTCAACGGAGTTCGTTGTTGCGACGCTTGTCAGAGGTTCCACTGCGCGAGGTGGTAGCCCGTCTTCTTGTCCAGCAGAACCACGGTGGAGACGGGATCACGGTAGGCGTCCCAATACACTTCGCCGCGCACGATCGCCCCGTTCGGGGCGTTGGTGAGCACGTTGTCGAGGGCGTCGGGCGCATCGGTGGCCCGTGGCTTGTAGGCGTCGGCGAACGGGGTCACGCCGTCGAAGCTGAAGTTGGTCGCCATGATGAACGGATTGGGCACCCGGACCGCGCGGACAACCACGTCGGCACGTTCGACCGTGCTGCCCGGGAAGCCCTTGTACGTGCCTTCACGCGTGTAGCCGAATCCGGGGGGCGGGTCACAGGGTGACACGCTGGTGACGGTGACGTCGGCGACATAGCTGCCGGTGTCCACCCGCAGCGTGTCCCCGATGTGGCCGATCGGGGCGTCACCGGCCCAGGCGCGGGGAGCGGGAAGCCCGGCGACGGCGGTGGCGCTCGCCGCGGCGACGAGGAACGCGGACAGGACGACCAGCCAGCGGTGCATCTTCGCCTCCTAGGCACCCTTGGAAGGGGACCATCGAATGATCGCACACGCGGTGAGGCGCCCGGGAGGGGTCAGACGGTCTTGTCGCCGCCGAGCGATTCCAGTGCCTTGATCAAATCGGCCTCGACGCGGGCCTTGTCGACACCGCGTCGGCGCAGCGGCCCGTCGTCGGAGGAGGCTGCCTCCAGCTCGAGCAGCGCCAGCAGCAGATGCTCGGTCCCAATGTAGTTGTGGCCCAATCGAAGTGCTTCCCGGAAGGTCAGTTCGAGGGCTTTGCGTGCCGGTCCGCTGAACGGGATGAGGTCCTGAGTTGCGCTGCTTGGCGGGGGCAGCCGGACGGCGGCGCGAAGCGCTTGGGTGTCGACCTGTTGCAGGTGCAGTAACACCGTGGCCAGGGCGGCGGGATCGTCGAGCAGACCGAGGAGCAGGTGGTCGGGGGTGATCTCGGCGTTGGCCGCTTCGTGTGCGGCGTTCTGGGCGGCCACCACCGCGCCGCGCGCCCGCGGGGTGAAGCGGCCGAAGCCCTGTTCGGGATCCAGGGTGGCGGGCTCGGCGCGCGGCACGAACCGCTTCTGGGCCGCCTGTTTGGTGACGCCCATGCTCTTGCCGATGTCGGTCCACGACGCCCCGGATCGGCGGGCCTGATCGACGAAGTGCCCGATGAGGTGGTCGGCGACTTCGCCCAGGTGTTCGGCTGCCAGCACGGCGTCGGCCAGTTGATCCAGCGCGTCGGTGTGCACCGATTTGATGGCGTTGATCAGCTCGTCAAGTCGGACGGGGTAGGCGATGCGGGTCGCGTCGGACATCCGTCAACGATAGGTTGACGCAGGCGCGCTGTCAACCGAAGGTTGACGTTTGTTACAAATTGTTTCGCCAGCCGCGGACCCGGCGCGCGTCTGGGACGATTTCGAATTTATGAAGCTCGTTCTGACAATTTTTAGTGTTGCGGCCGTGATTGGCTTGGCCGTGCCCGCGCACGCCGACGACACCGACGACGCATTCCTCGCGTCGCTGAATTCGGCCGGCTTCACCTATAACGACCCGGGGCAAGTCATCCAGGCCGCCCACTATGTCTGCTCGGCGGCCGGCGGTGGCACGGCGATGGCGGACATCGCGAAGGCGATGACCTCCAAGGCGCCCGCGCTGACCGAGGAGAAAGCGGAGAAGTTCACCGCGATCGCGGCCAGCGCGTACTGCCCCGACGCGATCTCGTCGTCCACCCCGGCGACCACGACCGCCAGCCACTAACCGCTCGATTCGCTCCACGAGATGCGGACCGGCGGCTCCTCTGGAACGATTTGTGAGCCGTGAGGCTACTTCTGATTTCGCTCGGCCTTGCCGTCGCCATCGGCCTGGCAGGTCCCGCGCGCGCCGATGGCAGCGACGACGCCTTCCTCGCCACCGTTCACGCGGCCGGCCTGACCTATTCGGATCCCGAACAGGCGATCACCTCCGGCAGGTCGGTGTGCAAGTTGGTGAGCGAAGGCTCGAATCTGGCGGACGTCGTCCGGATGATCCAAATGCTCAATCGTGGGCTTCAAGGCGACGACGCCACCCGGTTCGCGGCCATCGCCGCCAACTCGTATTGCCCCCAAGCGCTCTCCGCGGCCCCCGCCTCCTCCTAGCCTGGACCCACGCGTCGAATGTGACGCGCTTTTTACATATCCGCCCGCTAACGGCGGGTGAACGAAACTTGTCATCAACAATTCGTCCATACCATTTCGGCGACGGATCGCGGCCGTAGTCGAAAGGAAGCAGGGGTTTGGACTTCCTCCAGCAGCAGTTAGTCGAACCCCTTAGCAACATCCTCAATACGCACGTCCTGATCTATTTGCTGATCGGTGGCGGTACCTATTTCACGGTGCGCACCAGGTTCGTTCAGATCCGCTACTTCGGGCGCATGCTTCGCCAGCTCCGTAGAGCGCACCGCCACGACGGCGGCATCTCGTCCTTCCAGGCGTTCTGCGTGGGTCTCGCATCGCGCGTGGGTACCGGAAACATCGCCGGTGTCGCAATCGCACTGACCGTCGGCGGGCCCGGTGCCGTCTTCTGGATGTGGGTGGTGGCAGCGGTCGGCATGGCCACGGCGGTGATCGAGGCCACCCTGGCCCAGATCTTCAAGGTCCGCTCGGAGGACGGCGCCTTCCGAGGCGGTCCCGCGTTCTACATCCAACGCGGGCTGCGGTCACGCGCGGGCGGCGTCGCGTTCGCCATGCTGCTGGTCGTGACCTTCTCCACCGCGTTCAACATGGTGGAGACCAACGCGATCAGCGGGGTCATGCAATCGTCGCACGGCATCGGGGTTGGTTGGACGACAGCCATTTTGGCGGCGCTGGCGGCGCCCGTGCTTTTCGGCGGCGTGCGACGGGTCGCCCAATTCGCCGGGTCGGTCCTTCCGGTGGTGGCGTTGGTGTACACGCTGCTCGCGCTGGGAATTGTGGCCGTCAACATCACCGAGCTGCCGACGGTGATCAAGGAGATCATGGGCGGGGCGTTCGGAATCCGACAAATGGCAGGCGGTTTCGCGGGTGGCGTGCTCGCCGCGATGTTCACCGGCGTCAAACGCGGGCTGTTCGCCTGCGAGGCAGGCATGGGTAGTTCGCCCAACATCGCCGGCGCCGCGACCGTGGCACATCCGGTGGAACAGGGGCTGATCCAGGCGCTCGCCGTGTTCGTCGACACGATGGTGATCTGCACGGCGACCGCGTTCATCGTGCTGATGTCCGGTCCCGAGACATACAACCCGGCCCGCTTGGGAGCGATTGCCGGTGCGAGCCTGACGGAGTCGGCGGTCGCCGCCGACCTCGGTTCGTGGACCACGATGTTGATGACCGCGGTGGTGTTCGTCTTCGCCTTCGCCTCGGTCCTGAGCAATTACGTAGTCGCCGAGGCCAATCTGTTCTACCTGGGTGGCCGGCGTCTAGCGGCCAACGTGCTGAAGGTGGTCACCCTGCTGTCGATCATCTTCGGAGCCCTGGCCAAGCTCACGTTGGTGTGGGCGCTTGCCGATCTGACGATGGCGGTGATGGCGATCGCGAACCTGCTCACCATCTGCCTGCTGGGGAAGTGGGCGTTTGCGGCGCTCAGGGATTACCACCGCCAGTTCGTGCAAGGCGTCGCACCCGTTTTCATTGCCAGCCAGGCGGGCCTGCCCGGCGTCCTCGACGGTGACATCTGGGAACCCGCGGAGCGTCGGCAGATCGGAGCGCTGCCCGAGTCATTGACGCTGCACCGCCCCGCGCTGCGCTCCTCCCGCGCGCCCGCGGCATAGCCATAAGGCCGGACAGAGTTCACCCGTCGTTTGCCCGCCAAGGTGCTATTCGCCAACCAGTCTGCGACAATCGCTGCGTTATGCGATTTTTAATGGCTTTGGCAAGTGTCGCCGCCGCGGTCGGCCTGGCCGCGCCCGCGCATGCCGACATCGACAACGATCAGGACTTCCTCAAAGACCTGCGCGACGCCGGCATCACCTACCAGGACGGCGGCAACGCGGTCACCATCGCCAAGTCGGTGTGCGAGCTGCTCGACGACGGACAGTCGTCCGCGGAGATCGTGACGCAACTCCGCAACCAGAACCCGGCATTCCAGGGGGCCAGCGCGGCCAAGTTCACGTACCTGTCCGCGGCGCATTACTGCCCGAAGTACATAACCGGCGAGGGCCGTGGCCCGAAGCCGGACGGTCAACCCGGCAACTGAGCGCCGGCCGGTATCTGGGCCGAACTCGTCGACCGGCGTTGCGCTCCGCAATACCCTGACTGCTGCGCGCGCGGCACCCCGGACCGCTGACCTAAAGCGCCGCGGTTCAGACATGGGCGCTGGACCTTGCCTCCGTGACGACCATCGTGGTGCCCGCCGGCGGCTACGCGGGGTGCTACCGACGGGCGCGACCGGCGACGGTGTCTTGGGATTGGTCATCTGGCAGGGCGCATTGACCGGCGCCGCGTATTACGCGGAGCTGCATCGGTTTTGGGGCTCCGATCAGCGGCTCGATCAGACGATCGGCGCGGGTGTCCTGTTGATCCTCGGTTCCCTGGTCGGGTGGCCGTTCGTGTCGCTTCTCATGCGCGCCTTGTCGCGCGACGAGAAGGCGCACACGGCGCGGGTCGACACCGAGTTGGACAGGGCGCAAAGCGCCGAGGGTGAAAGCGCCGCGTCGTCGGGGCTGTGGTGGGAGAACGACCCACAGCTGCGGGAGCGATTCCGCCGGGGCTGAGCGGGGCCTAGGCGGCCCGCGCCGTCCAGGAGAAGTTGTGCATCTCGGGGATCTTCGGCGCCAGGGCGGCGGCGACCAGGCGACCGATCTGGTCCGCCGCGGCCAGGGGAGTCTCGGGGTCGAGGAACCCTTCCACCTCGACGCGTAATGTCCGGCCGGTCCACCGGGCCCTGGCATGCGCGTGCGTGACGCCCGGCACCGTGGCGGCGACGGCCTCGGCGGTCGTGATGATGTGGGGGTCCACGCCGTCGAGTAGGCGGTGAGCGATGTCGGCGGTCACCTCCCAGCCGACGTGGCAGATGAAGCCGGTGACGACGATCCCGGCGATCGCGTCGGCCCAGGCCCAGCCGAGCGCCACCCCGATCAGCCCCAGCATCGCCCCGCCCGACGACAACGCGTCCAACCAGGAATGTTTGGCGTCGGCCACCATGGTCGCCGAGCGAATCCGCTTGCCCACCAACAACTTGTAGCGGGCCACCAACTGATTGCCCGCGATTCCCACGATGGCCGCAGCAATACCCCAGCCCACGTATTCGGTCCCGCCGTGCCGGAGCAGCTTGTTGACGCTCTCGAAGGCGGCGACGGCGGCGCTGCCCCAAATCACCAGCGCCACACCGATTCCGGCGAGGTCTTCGGCACGTTCGTAGCCGTAGGGATAGCGCTCGGTGGGGACTTTGCGCGACGCCCGAAAGCCGACGAACACCAGGATGCTGGTAGAGACGTCCGACAGGTTGTGCAACGCGTCGCCGAGCAATGCCACCGAGCCGGATAGCAGCGCGATGGCCAATTCGATGAGTCCGGTCAGCGCCAGTCCAACGGCGCTGACGGCGACAGCCCGGTTGGCCTGCCGACGCTCGGCCGCGTCGTCGGTGACGGTGTCGAGAGGAAAACTTGCCGCTGGGTCACGGACGCCGTTGACGAGGTGCATAGGGCAAGCATGCCCGATCGAGCGTCGGCACCGCACCCCTGGCGTCGTGGTTGGTTCGCGCGCACCGAGCCCGACGCTCTGGAATCACTTCTCCCGATCGAGGCGGGGGATCTGGTCGCGCGACGGGCGATTGCGCCTCGGCAGCAGCATGAGCATCACCGGGAAGCGCAGCCGCGCCTCACGGTGGGAGATTTCGAGGAACACGGTCTCTATCTCGATGTTTCTTATGGGTTGTCGTTCCATCATCAAGCGCGTCCGCAGATAGTGCGGGGTCCTCAGCCACTCCACCAAATTCATGCCCGCGACTCTACCCCTCTGGCGAAAGCCGTTGCACCGCATAATAACTTGAAGCACCTCGGCATTTCGGGGGTTGATTCACGCCGTTGTTCAGAGCGCAGGACACGGCCGATTCGCAGCAATCTCCAAGGTCTAAAACCCTAGTGGACGATTAGAATTCTTAGCGTGAACAGCCAGGCTAAAAGCTAGCGGCAATCGCATTGGTGGATCTCATCCAAGGGAACCGCAATGAGAAAGTCGGCAGCGATATTTGTCGCCGTTGGGGCTTTGACACTCAGCGGAGCTACCGCCCACGCTGACAAGCCGTCACCAGGTCCCACGCCGCCACCGGGCACGCCCAAATGCCTGACGTTCGATGGCACCCAGGTGAACTGGCTGCCCTGCGGGTGGACCACCGATGGGCGACGATGGACTCCGCCGCCGCCCCCGCCGCCGGGTCCTTGACTAGCCGGCCTCGAACCGCTTTTATCCAGGGACGGCCAGTTTGCCGGCTGTAACGTTCGCTGCCACCACTGATGACCGCGAGTTTCCTTAAGGAATTGCGCGCGGATTTCTTGCGATCATTTCAAAGACATAACGATTGCTGCTGGTGTAGCGTCCCGATCAATTTCATAGGGACGTGGCAGAAAGACCGAGCGATGAAAGCAGCAATCGCGGCCGCGACGGCAGCCGTTTTTGCGTTAGGTCTACCGATCGCCGCGCCGGCTCACGCAGAGACGACTGCGACCGTGAAAGCCCAGACCACCAATCGCATGAACGGCCCGAACTTGAAGGCGGGTCAAGAAGGCGTTTATAGCGCCGGCCAGGTCCTGACCCTCGTGTGCCACGCCGCGGGCGACCCGGTGAGAGGCTTTTTCAGCTACCAGATCGCCAACGGAGGCTGGGACAGCCTCTGGTACAAGACAACCGACGGCCATTACGTTGCCGACGTCGACATCGACACCCGCACACTCGACGCGCTTGGTCCGGACTGCGGCGGCGGGGGAGCGCCCGCTTCAGCGGGCGGTCAAGACAAGGTGGCCCATGCTATGGCGTGGGCTCGCGACCAAATGGCGGCCGACCCCAATAACACGGTCCAGTGCGAGGCATTTGTCGAGCAGGCCTACAACCACGCGTTCAGATATCCGTCGGCGATGGATGCGTTCAATGACTTCAACAGGAAAGGGCAGGTCCACACGTACGCGGACAACATTCCGGAGGGGGCCCTCGTCTTCACGAGCAATCCGGGATTCGATCACGGCACCGGACACGTCATGCTCAGCGAGGGCAACGGCCAGTACCTCACCGCCAACTACTTCACGCCGCCGCACATTCGCGAAATAAGGCGCAGCCCCTACGATTCGCAAAACCTCTTTCTCGGTTGGGCGTACGCCCCGTAGTTGCCGAGGCCGCGGCGCAGCGCCATTCGGACTCGAGACCAGTTCCGGAGCCGCCGAAGCCTGTGGTACTTACGACCATATGAACAATCCTTCGCCGGGCCCGGGCTGGTGGCTGGCCTCCGACGGCAAGTGGTATCCGCAGCAGTGGGAATACACGTGGGATTACCGGGAGGGCGACACCGCCATGGACGAGATGAAGTTGAGGGCGGACGAGTTGGGGCGGCTGGGGTGGGAGATGGTCGGACTCGACGCCGACCACCGCGGAGCCTTCTCCGTCGCATGCTTCTTCAAGCGGCCGATCGCACCGTAAACCCGACGAATGAGGCGCGGCCGCCGCAAGTGGGTAAACAACGCAATAGCGCGTCGGGACGCGTCGGTTGTGCGATCAAGTCACTAGTCGGAAGGCGGCATCGAAATGGTTCGTCAAGAGGGCGGCCGGTGGGACGTCGGCATCAAGGACAATGCGGTTTTTGTTCAGCGGGTCTCGGAGAGCGACGAGCAAGTATTCGTCGATTCGCTGGACTCTGAAGAGGCCCGCAAGCTTGCTGAGCTCTTGACGAAATTTGCCGACAAGCTCGATGACTCCGACAAGTCCGAGGACTCCGACAAGTCCGAGGACTCCGAGGGCTCCGACAAGTCCGAGGGTTCCGATGAGGACAAGGACTCGAAGGACAAGGACTCCAAAGACTCCGACGACGACGACGATGACGATGACGATGACGACGATGACGATGACGACGACGAAGACTCCGACAAGTCCTCGGATTAGGTGCAGCTAGAGCCGTTGCCTCTCAACCGATTTGGCCCGCCAGGAGGTGGGGTTTGTCGGCCAATGCGGCGCTCAGGTCGCGGGTCACAGAAGCGAGCCGCGCCCCCATCCGGGTGACCGCCTCGCCGCTCATCGGCTCGGCGCTAGGGACCAGGCTGAGCATTAGCGCGATGCCGGACCCGGACTCCAGGATCGGGGAGTCGATGTGGCTCACCTCGTAGGTGCGGTCCGGGTCGAGGCTGATCGGGAACCACTCCTCCTGGTGGATCAGTTCGTCGGTCAATGCCTGCGCCAGCTGGCTCAGCCGGGTGGAACGGGCCTCGGCGCTCCGCACGATCAACGCCAGCTCCTGCAAACGCAGATCGGGTAGGAGGTGCAGACCGACGGCGTAGCCGCGCCGCCGGGCGGCGGTGATGGCCTGGCGATACCGATCGCGTACGTCCTCGGGCAGGGCGGCCAGCCAGCGCTCTCGAGCACCCGGCCCGGCCCAGGCAACCGTCGACGCCCCGTACGGCGGGCGGTGGGGGAACTGGGTGCCGATGGGCATCGGATGACCGCCGCCGTGACGGCTTCGGACCTGATCGACGACGGTCGAGTAGTCATCGCTCACCGAGAAGGCAACGCAGTGGGCGCCGGTCGCGGCCGACAGCTCGGCCATCGCGGAGCGGGCCAACACCAGGGCCGGATAGCGGCCCGCCGCCTCCCGGCCGAGGCGGACCAGGGCGGGACCGAGATGGTAGGTCTTGCGAACCGGGTCGCGTAGTAGCCACCCGGCTCGGAGCAATTCGGACAGCATCGAGTGGCAGCTGGCCTTATGGACGCTCAAGTGGCGCGACACCTCGGCCAATGTCATCCCTCGGTTCCCGTCGCCCGCCAGCTGCTCGAACAGCTTCACCACCCGCTCGGTCTGCGGGGAGGGACGCGGAGCCATGGGTTGCAATGGTCGCATAATGCGACTGCTTGCGATGTTATAAGCGCCTATGTGACGATCGCCACAATGAAGGACCTTCGGGGCAAGGTGGCCGTCATAACCGGTGGAGCCGGGGGCATCGGCCGGGCGATGGGCAGGCGTTTCGGCCAAGAGGGCATGAAGGTGGTCCTTGCCGACGTCCTCGCCGAACCGTTGGATGAGGCGACCCGGGCGCTCGCGGACGACGGCATCGAGGTGGCTGGGGTGGTCACCGACGTCACCGACTATTCCTCGGTTGAGTCGCTGGCCAAGGAGACGGTTTCTCGCTTCGGCGCGGTGCACGTGGTGTGCAACAACGCCGGCACTGGCGGGGTCTCCGAGGGCTACATGTGGGAGCACGACCTGGCCGATTGGCGGTGGGGGATCGACGTCAACGTGCTGGGCGTCATCCATGGCATCAAGGCGTTCGTGCCGATCCTGCTCGAGCAGGGCGAAGGCCACGTGGTGAACACCTGCTCGGGCAACGGCGGGTTCGCGCCGATCGCGCGGGGGGCCATGGGCGGGCCGGCCACGGCGGTCTACCCCATGACCAAGGCCGCCGTGCTCTGTCTGACCGAGAGCCTCTACACGCACCTCGGGATGACGGGGACGCGGGTCCGGGCGCACGTCCTCTTCCCGGGCGGCTTTCTGAACACCGGCATCTGGGAGTCGTGGCGGCACCGCCCGGAGCGCTACGCCGCGACGCAGGAACGCCGCACGCCCGAGCAGACCCTGGACAGGGTTGTGGCCCGCTTCGAAACCGCCGGCGTACATGTCGAATTCACCCCGCTCGAGACGGTCGCTGATCAAGTGCTGGACGGAATTTTGGCGGACCGCTTCTGGATGATGGGTCCGCCCACACCGGCCGATCAGGTCGTCAGCAGCAAGGCGGCATCGATCCTGAATCGCGGCGCTCCCGACTACCTGGTCGACGTCCTCGGCACGCATGCGTCACAAACCGAAGGAGAAAAATTTTGATTAGCAATGTGATTCGCTACGGCCCTCGCCCGCCCGAGGCGCAAGTCGACCATGAGATCGACGCCACCAAGGCGCCCATCGCCACCGAGGCGGTGACCATCACCTACCTCACCGATCCGGAAATCATCGCCGCCGTGCTGCCCAGGCCGCTGGCGCCGGCGGCCGAACCCGTGGTGCGAATCCAGCTGCAGCGGGTCCGGATCGAGGGCATGGCGCCGTTCGGGTCGGCGGTGTTCTCGGTGACTGCCCGCCACGGCGACCTCGAGGGCGACTATCCCCTCTTCATGCCCCAGTCCACCGAGCAGTCGGTCACGGGCGGGCGCGAAACATTCGGTGAGCCAAAGAAACTGGCCCACATCGAGGTGGAGCGCGACGGTGATCGCGTCGCCGCCAGCGTCGACCGGCTGGGCTATCGGCTCATCATCGTGCAGGGGCAAATCACTGGCCCGGCGGAGTTGCCACCCGACCAGGTGAACACCGAGTTCTACTTCAAGTTCCTGCGCGCCCCCGACGGCAGCGGCATCACCGACCCTCACCTGGTCTACGGCGAATACCACCGGCACTACGAACTGCTGGAAAACATCGACGGCACCGTCGAGTTGGGCGAGTCGCCGCTGGACCCGGTGGCCGACATCGTGATTCGCGAAATCCGGTCGATCACCTGGTGCCGCCGGCGCACCATCCAGGTGGGGCGGATCGCGGAGCGGGTGCCGCAGGAGTGGCTGCTGCCGTACGTGCACCAGCGCTACGACGACCCCCATAAGGACGCAGCGCTGCTCGCCGCCTCCAGGCCCGAGCCGGCACGGGCCTAGCGCCATGGACCGGTACACGGTCATTTCGGCCGACTGCCACGCCGGCGCCGATTTGCTCGACTACCGCGACTACCTGGATCCGCACTACCGGGACGAATTCGACAGCTGGGCAAAGACATACGTCAACCCGTTCGGCGACCTCACCGAAGCCGACGCCGAGCGCAACTGGAACAGCGCTCGGCGCAACTCGGAGCTGGATGCCGAAGGCATCGCGGGGGAGGTCATCTACCCCAATACCGTGCCACCGTTCTTTCCTCAGGCGAGTCTGGCCGCCCCCCAACCAGTTAACGGCCCGGAGCTCGAGCTGCGCTGGGCGGGCCTGCGTGCGCACAATCGCTGGCTGGCCGACTTCTGCTCGTTGTCGCCTGAGCGGCGCGCCGGGGTGGGCCAGATCCTGCTCGGGGACCTCGACGAAGCCGTCGCCGAGATCGCCCAGATCGCAAAGTTGGGTCTGCGCGGCGGTGTGCTGCTGCCCGGGATTCCTCCGGGCAGCGGCATCCCCCAGCTCTACGCCGAGCACTGGGAGCCGCTCTGGGCCGCGTGCGACGACGCGGGCGTCGTGGTCAATCACCACGGCGGCAACGCCGGACCCAACCCCACAGACGGATGGGGCAGCTCGTTTGCGGTGTGGGTGTACGAGACACATTGGTTTGCGCACCGGGCGCTGTGGCACCTGATCTTCAGCGGCGCGCTGGACCGCCATCCGGACCTCACCGTGGTCTTCACCGAGCAGGGCGCCGGGTGGATACCGGCAACCCTCGACTCGCTCGACGTGGCGGCGGCCCGGTACGGGCGGGCGGGCTCGGCGATCGCCCGTTTCGCCGGGCCCACCGCCGGCTCGCTCGCCCTTAAGCCCAGCGAGTACTGGACCCGCCAGTGTTACGTCGGCGCCAGTTTCATGCGGCCCGTCGAGTGCGCCGAGCGGCACCGGATCGGCGTCGAGAAGATCATGTGGGGAAGCGACTACCCGCACCTGGAGGGCACCGCGCCCTACACCCGGGAGGCCTTGCGGCACACCTTCTCCTGCGTACCGGCCGACGAGGTGGCCGACGTGGTCGGCCGGACTGCGGCGGCCGTCTACGGCTTCGACCTCGACGCCCTTGCACCCCTGGTCAGCCGAATCGGCCCGACCGTGGCCGAGGTTGCCGAGCCCCTGGCCGCCGTGCCTGCCGACGCGAGCAGCACCGTCTTCGAACCCGACCCGATCCGCACCTGGTAGCGAAAGGACGCACCGTGGATTCCTACATCATCATTTCCGCAGACACTCACGCCGAGCTCCCAACCGAGCGATACCGCGAATACGTCGACCCCGAATACCGCGAGGACTTCGAGGCCTACCTGGCCGAGAAGATCGCCGCTTCGCAGGCCGGCGGATTCATCGACGAACAGTTCGCGCAAGAGTGGTTCTCCGAGAATGGCGAGGGCATCGCCGGCGGATGGGATGTCGCCCTGCGCGACAAGGAGCTCGACGGCGACGGCGTGGTCGGCGAGGTGATCTTCCCCGACGCCGACGCGGTGACCGGGGTGGCCGGGGCTCCGTTCGGGGCCGGCCTGGGCCAGTCGGGCGACCTGGACCCGGGGCGCGCGATGGCGGGGGCGCGGGCCCACAACCGCTGGTTGGCCGAGCTGTGCAGCCACAGCCCCGAACGGCGCGCCGGGGTAGCGGTCGTGCCGATACTGGCGGACGTCGACGCGGCGGTAGCCGAGATCACAAGGGCGGCCGAGTCCGGACTGCGGGGCGGGATCCTGATCCCGGCGCGTTGGGTCGGTTACCCGCCCTACCACGACCGCCGCTACGACAAGGTCTGGGCGGCCTGCCAGGACCTGCAGATGCCGGTACACACCCACTCCGGTCCCGCCCCGCAGGAGGAGTACGGCGGCCACCTGGGCATCTACGTCACCGAGGTGCGGTGGTGGGGAGCCCGGCCCCTGTGGTTCGCGTTGTGGTCGGGTGTGTTCGAACGCTTCCCACATTTGCGATGGGGCGTCACTGAGTGCGGTGCGTTCTGGGCCAACGATCTGCTCTGGCTGATGGACACGCGGTATCTGCGTGAACACTCGGCCAAGAAGATGAGCCATCAGATGGAGGGCGACCTGACGATGCCGCCCTCGGCCTACTTCGATCGCAACTGTTTTATCGGGGCCACCACCACCGAACGCAGGGAGCTGGCGCGGCGCTACGAGATCGGTGTGTCGAACCTGTTGTGGGGCAACGACTTCCCCCATCCGGAGGGAACCTGGCCGCACACCCGCAAATGGCTGCAGCGCTCCTTCTGGGACATCCCGATCGCGGAGACCCGCCAGATGCTGGGCCTGGCGGCGGCCGAGATATACAACTTCGATCTGGGCGCCCTCGCCGGGCTGGCCGAGCGCATCGGCCCGACCCCTCAGGACTTGGGTCAGGACGATGCGGTCAGCATCCCCAAGTGGGCGGCGGCCCGCCGGGCCGGACGCCACTGGCTGACGGACGCCGAGCCCATCCCCGACCTGGTGGAGAACTGAGCAGAGCGGGCCGGGCACACCTAAGAGGTAAGGCCTTTCCAATCTCCTTAGCTGCGCAAGGTTTTTGTGCGCCCGGACGACCGCAACGGACGCCTGCGCAAATCTGCCCGCAACGCCGGTGGGCGCCTTGCGGGCCGTGGGAGGATGGCGGTGATGACGACGGTATCCGCAGGATCTCCAGTCTTACTGCTGCTGAGGGGTTGAGCGTGCCCCTGAAACGTGTTGACGAATTGGAGCCCGGAGACAAGATCCGCATGAAGATCGGGCACGCCACCGTTGTAGCGACCGAACCCCTCGACGACGGCCGCACCCTGCTCACCTTCTCCTACGGGACCAAAGCCCCGGCCGACAACGATCTCACCGTGGATGTCCTGCATCCTGACGAGTGGGGTTGGTGAGCCGAGGATCAACGTCGCCGAGGCAATCGGCCAAAAGCTTGTCGCCGCTAGCTCGGGGTACGACCATTGGGGGAATGGTCCCGGACTCGGAGGAGAAACGATGGCCTCGCACCGGTTGAAGACCTTCGTCGGTATCTGCGCCGCGTCGCTACCGCTTGCCCTGTCGCTTTGCCCGACCGCTCTCGCCGACAACCCGTCCTGGAACGGCCAGTACGCGATCACGTTCATGGTCGGGCCGAAGGCGGGGACCAGCATGGCGGTCGGCGACCCCGAGGGGCAGCACACCGAGACCTACGGGTTCCGCTCGAGCTGTACGAACGGAAAGTGCGTCGCCACGATCGTCAGTGGCCCGCCGCCAACCAACCCGACGGTTCCGCAGCCGGTTCAGTTCACGTGGGATGGAACCGCCTGGTCGCAAACCAACGATTTTCAATGGGACTGCATGATGCCCGACACCACGATCCAATGGAATCCGGCGCGGGCCACTGTGCGCTACACGCCGCAGCCCGATGGGTCGCTTAACGGCATCATGCACACCGACATCTTGAGCGGCGCGTGCCAAGGCACCATCGACATGGACATGAAGGCCGAGCGCGTGTGAAATGCAAAGCCTGGCCGGAAAGCTTTGGTGCATAACGTATTTCGGAAGAGGCGCTAATGTGGCCTGTTGGCCATGAAGCACTGCACTCGTTTAACGGCGTCGGCCGGCTTGACTCCCATTTCCACTAATCTTGCCGTTACTTGGTTAGAGGGCACACCCGAATCGAGATCCGTCGCGATCACACGGACGCTGGGAAACCATTCTTCTGCGCTTACCCCCGGCGGCGGGGGCTGCGCGTCGCCTCCTAGGCATTGAACGTAACCATTGACGCCTGTCTCGGCGTAAGCCGGCGACGCCCCCATCGGCACAGCGATGGCCATGCCGGCCGCCGCGGCGACATAGATGAAACGCATGCTGGGATTATCCCGTGTTCGCGCGTTCGCGGAAGACCGAATTCAAATACGGCCCGCCTACTTCTGGTTTATCTGACGCTTGCCGAACCAGGCTCGGTAGGCGAGATAGCCCATCACCACGGCGAGGCCTCCGGTACTGATCAGGCCCAGCGCCGTGCCGTGGGTGCACACATTCATCACGAACAGGGCCAGGAACAGCACAGCCATCGCTGTGTAGAAGGCCCGGCCGTATACGGAGTTCGTCTTCACGCGCGCATTCTCCCTGTCCTTGCCGTGTGTCAGTCATTCAGCATGCCAGTCATTCCAGCGTGTGCTGTTGGCGGCATCAATCCCCCAAGCACTTGCCCGCGGCGTCCATGCCGTCAGCGACCGCCGCCGTACCGAGAGCGATTTGGGCGAGGGCGGCGGGGATCCCGACGCCGGTCGCGCCTTCTGGGGCCGCTGTCAAGATCGCCACCGTGCCGCCCACCGGTTCCAGAAGGGCTTTCGTCGCGTCGTACACGCTGCAGGGGGATTTGGCGGCCGCAGCGGTGGCCGGACCGGCCGCGGGCATCGGCAGTGGGGTCGTCGCGGGGCTTGGCAATGGGATTGCGGGCGGACCCGGGCTAGGCGCCGGGGGCGCGGCGATGCTCTGTTGGTACTGCGGGAGGAACCCGGCCAGGGGCGGCGGTGGCGGCGTCCCGTCAGGGGTGTCCCACGGTGCGAATGGCGGCGGGTTGGGCCCAGTGGTGTTGTCTTGCGTGAAGTCAACTAGCTGGACCCCGGGGTGACTGGTGGTTGGAGGTGTTGACTGGCCCCCGTTGCGGCCGGCTCCCGGGTTTTGCGCGACGGGATCGGAGGTCGGGTTCTGCGCAAAGCCGACGTTCCCGACGCCGCCCGCGGCGGCGGTGAGCTGACCGGCGACCTTGGCGTCTGCCCCGTCGAGTTGCTCGGCACGCAGCCGAATATCAGCGGCGAACGCTTCCGCCTGAGCTTGGCGGGAGGCGCGTTCCGCTGGGGTAGTACTGCGGATGTCGGTGACCGACAAGTCTTCTCCGACGGTGAATCCCGCATTCTGCGCATCTTCGACTCCATACAGGACTCGACGCTGGGCGGCACTGATGTCACTGGCGCCGTTACGGGCTATTCCGGCTGCCTGCCGTAGCTGGTCGGCCTTGGCGCTGACGACGGATACATCGGCTCCGGTGCGTTGCCGCAGCGCATCACCGCCGGCCCCGTGCCAGGTGATGGACTGCGCCTGGTTGCGCATTGTCAGGAATGCGTCTTCCCAGCGGTCGGCGGTTTCAGTCCAGTAGCCGGCAGCGTCGATGAGATGCTCGGTGCTCCACGCCTGGATCTGGGTGAGGGTGGCGGCCACCTACACCACCGTCACCTTTGTCACGTCGGACATCGCGACCGCCGATGTGGCCTCCTGCGCCGTGTATCCGCCGGCGGCCGTGGTCACCCCGCCGACCGTTGCCTGCGTCCGCGCTGTAAAGACCGCTGCGGCAACGCGTATCGCCGCGTTGATACCGTTCACGGCCGCCGTCGTGGCCTGGAATGGTTGGCCCGGCGACGGCGGCGCCCCCGCGAGTTGTGAGGTAAGCGCTTCCCACTGGCCAGCCGTAGCCTCAAGCTCGGCGGGGACGACCTGCAATGCGTCTTGTCCCATGCCGCACGACTTTATGGGGATCGCTCGCGCCTCGGTATTCACCTGCTGGAAAGACACCAGCGGTTGGCGTCGAAGGCGTCAGCTCAGAAGCCCGCGCGAGGCGGTGAGATCATATGCGGATGACCACCCAAACCTGCATGGGTTGTGGCCTACAAACCCGGTACTCCTATGGGCGCACCTGCATGGGATGCGGCCTGGAAACTCGTTACTCGTACGGTCGACGTCCGGATCGTCAGCCGCGGGCCGCCGCGGCGTCCGCGGCGCTGACGAGAATCATCGTGTTAAGCGATCGGCATCCCACGGCCGCGCTGGCGCTGACGGTGCCGAGCGTGATCATCGGCTTAGCCGCGGTCGCCGCGTACCCGTACGTGTTCGTGCCAGTGCTGGTTCTATTCGGTGTCGCCTTGGTGGCCTCAGTCCGGTACGAGGAAGTCCGCAACCCCTCGAAGTAGTTGGATGGCCACCGGGTGCTTGGTGTATGAGGTCATCGTTCGCGAGGACTGCGCCGCGACGACGCCGGCGTCGAAAGGTGGTCGTTCAACATCCTCATGGCGGCAGCTAGTCGACTGGGCCTAACGTCGAACAAATCCTTGGCTGACATCGTGTCTGTGGAATGAAATTCGCAATGATCGCCGCGCTGGTGTTCGCACCGCTGGCGCCGTCGCAAGGTGAGCAGTGCCCGCTGGGCTCACCACCCGCCACAGATGGGCAGGGCAAGCAGATGGTGTGCGTGCATCATCACGAGTTGAACCACACAAACATCTGGGAATACCCTTCTGACAACTAACGTCGTTGACTCTGCAGCGGGTACGTCGGAGGCGTCACAGGGACTGAATTGAGTCTCGGCGTCGCCCATCGTCAACCACTCTCAGGCGCGTGACGTTTCGGCGAGCCATATGCATACAAAACACGAGCGCCAGCCCGCCACCGTGTTTCCACGGTGGCGGCCCCAACGAAATGACAGCTCAGTGTGTTTGCGAGGCTTACATTTTCCGGGTCAATACCGGCGCGTGATTGGGCGGTACGACCGGCCGATGTGGGTTTGTGCGCGCCGGCGCATCGGTGACGACGATTTTCCCGCCGGTGCATGTGACGAGCTTGCCGCCGACGATCACGCCCTGGCCCTCATCGATCGGGATGTCGTAGCCGTCAGGGTCGGTGTAGTGGCATCCGCTGCTCGGGCCGGTGGGCCCGTTGGGCTCGGCGTAGGCGGTGGCAGGGGCCAACGCGGCGATGGCCAGCGCGCCGAACAGCGTGGCGGCGTAGTGGATGCGAGTCGGTTTTCGGGTGGCGTTCTTCACGGTGATCTCCTGTAGGTCGTCACGGCCCGTCCTTCGGGCTGCGTTCACAGACCTAGGGCAACCGGGACCACCGAGAGGGACACTTTTTAGGCAGGGTGGATGGCGTGCCATAACTCGTCGGCCTGGGGACGTGCGAATTCCCAGCAATGACGATCCGGACGAGCCAAGGCTTCGGCGGATCTTCAGCGCCGGCATCGCGCGGGTACGTTCAGCGCGCCACCGGCAAGAACTGACGGGGCGGAGTCTCGACGTGTCGCAGCAGCTCCGGCTTTAGGACGGCGGGGGTGGCCCGACGGGTCGGCACACATTGGCCCCCGGGTCCCACCAGTTGCCGGGACCGCAGTCTGGCGGTGGCGGTGCCCCTACCGGCTGGCAGGCGTTGGCTCCTGGGTTCCACCAGTTGCCGGGGCCGCAATCCTGGGGTGGCGGTGCCCCTAGGGGTTGGCAGGCGTTGGCTCCTGGGTTCCACCAGTTGCCGGGGCCGCAATCCTGGGGTGGCGGTGCCCCTAGGGGCTGGCAGGCGTTGGCTCCAGGGTTCCACCAGTTGCCCGGGCCGCAATCTGGGGGTTGAGCCGAGCTCATCCCCGGAGACACCGCTGTCACGTACGCCACGGGCGCTATTGCCATCATGGCGATGCCCGCCACGCGGCGGATAAGCATGCTCATCAAAGGACCTCCCATCAGGAAACTGCAAACCTAGAGATTGACCTTGACCTCGAGTTTTAAACTGCCGACTCGCGCTTTGGGCGCCGCCCTCCCCGAAAGGGAGGGTGTGGGAATTTTCGGCCAACGCCCCGTCCGGGCGAACCGGAGCCTTCGATCATTTTCTGCTCACATCAACCAAAGTGACGCTGTTACAAGGCTTTACATAAAACAAACGTCATTGGAGCGCAATATCTTTGGAGCGCTATGGCAGCGAAGCGCGGCGCGCGGCGACGGTACGTAGAGGCTGTCACTGCCTAAATGCACGGGCCCAGCACCACATCTTTGTAATTTCTGTGCTGCCCTACAGTAATGGGTATGGCTGGTGCGGGGACGGGGAAACTTCTGTCCGAGAAATCCGTCATTGTCACCGGTGCGGGACGAGGGTTGGGCAGATCCATCGCGCTGCGGGTGGCGGCGGAGGGGGCCAATGTCATTGTCAACGACATTGATCCGCAGACCGCCGCGCACACGGTGGCAGAGATCGAGGCCCGCGGAGGCACTGCCCATCCGGTCGTCGCCGATGTCTCGCTGGAGGCGGACGTCGAGTCTTTGGTCGGGGCGGCTATCGATCGCTACGGGTGCCTGGACCTCGCGTGCAACAACGCGTTGCCAGAAATCCACCTCGGTGAGCTCTCGCAGCTTGATGTCGACGACGCGCGGACCCTGATGTCGGTGGCCATGCTCGGCACCGCCATTTGTCTCAAGCATGAGATCGCAGCGATGGAGGCGCGCGGCGGAGCGATAGTCAACATCTCGTCCATAGCTAGCGTTGCCGGTCAGAAGGGGACCGGATTCTATGCTGCATGCAAAGCCGGGATCGAGGCGATGACGCGGGTGGCCGCGAATGAGAGCGGTCGAAAGAGATTGCGTGTTAATGCAATTCGAGCGGGTGGGATCGTTACTCCGGCGCTCACGGAATTGCTTTTGACTTCCGACGAGTCGCGCCGGCAATTGGAAGATTTTGTCCCCTTGGGTCGATTGGCTGAACCGGAGGAGGTCGCCGATGTGGCGCTGTTCTTGCTCAGCGACCTGTCCAGGTATGTGACCGGTGCAGTGCTGACGACAGACGGCGGGAGCCTGCTGCTCGGCTGACCATCTGCCCGCCCCCATGAAACTAAGGCGCGGCCTGAGGCGACGGGCCGACCGGTCGTGAATGAAGGTCAGGGCCACGGGCGAACTATCCAATCATTGACTGAATTGCTATGCGACGTGAGGATGAGCACTGTCGTAAGTGGCTCGATTATCGCGGCTCGCAGTAAGGTGCTGTCCTGACCTACCCAGTAGTTCGTCCTACGAACGGTCGGATGTGTTGGAGTGGAGGGAGTTGCAGATATGGGCCTCAAGACTGTGAGTGAGTTGTTCTACGACCCCTACAATGTCGAACTCAACGCCGACCCGTACCCGCTGTTTCGGCGGCTCCGCGAGGAGGCGCCGCTGTCGTACAACGAACAACACGACTTTTACGCGCTGAGTCGATTCGAGGACGTGCATGCGGCGCTGAATGACCATGAGACGTTCAGCTCTGCCCGGGGCAACATTCTCGAGTTGATCAAGGCGGACATGCCGATTCCGCCCGGGCTGTTTCTTATGGAGGACCCGCCGCTTCACGACATCTACCGCCAGAGCCTTTCTCGCATGTTCACGCCCCGCAAAATGCGCGAGGTCGAGGCCACAGCCCGGCAATTCTGTGCCGAGAGTCTAGATCCGTTCGTTGGTAGCGGGGGCTTTGACTTCATCGCCAATCTGGGTGCCGAGATGCCGGTGAGAGTCGTGTGCAGGCTGCTGGGAATTCCTGACGAGATGCGGCAGGAGGTCCTCGACCTCGCCGAAGGTCACGTCAACACCGAGGCCGGCGGGGAAATGAAAGCCGCGTCCTCAGGACTGGAGACAGGGCAGTTATTCGCCGAGTACCTCGATTGGCGCGCTGAACATCCCTCCGACGACATCGTCACCGAATTGCTCGGCGTCGAATTCGCTGACCTCGATGGCACGATACGAGGGTTGACCCGTGAGGAAATACTCATTTGCATCACGCTGGTCGCTGCGGGCGGCGCCGAGACAACGACCCGGCTAATCGGATGGGCGGGCAAGGTTTTAGCCGAGCATCCCGAGCAGCGGCGGGAAGTGGTCGCCGATCGTAGCCTGATTGCCGGCACAATCGAGGAGCTGCTGCGTTTCGAACCCCCCGCCCCACACATCGCGCGCACCGTCACACGCGATCTGCAGTACTACGGACAACCCGTTCCAGCCGGCAGCATCATGATGTTGCTCGCCGGTGCTGCAAACCGTGACCACCGGCAATTCCCACCCGATGGTGACGTCTTCAACATTCACCGCAAAGCCGGAGCCCATGTCGGGTTCGGTGTTGGCGTGCACTACTGCCTGGGAGCGTCATTAGCCCGGATGGAGGGACGCGTGGCGCTCGACGAGGTGCTCAACCGCTTCCCGGAGTGGAACATCGATATGTCTCGGGCGCACATGACCACGACATCGACAGTCCGCGGCTGGGAAACCTTGCCAGCGGTCCTAGCATGAAAACGCCGCTCGACCTTTGACCCGATGACGGTAACCAATCGCGGCGCCCTGACTCAACATTCGGTTTAACGGCGTCGTTCGGCGCGACTCCCATTTCCCCTTAACTTGCCACCACGTGGTTAGAGGGCACTCCACCATCGAGATCCGGCGCTATGACATGAACGCTTACGGCCTAGCGAATCTACCGTGCGGATGGCCGTGACTCGCTAGCATGCTGACCGTGGCGGGGGAGGATGCTGCGGAGGGCACGCCGTTCGGGCGCTACCGACTGATTAGCCTGCTGGGGCGCGGCGGTATGGGGGAAGTGTGGCGTGCCCACGACACCGTCACTGACCGGGTCGTCGCCATCAAGGTCCTACCGGCAAATCTGTCTGAGCACAGAGACTTTCAGCGGCGATTCCGCCGCGAAGCGCACGCGGCACCACGCTTGGACACGCCGCATGTGGTCCCGATCCATGATTTTGGCGAGATTGACGGTCGGCTGTTCGTGAGTATGCGGCTCATCAAGGGGCGCGACCTACAAACGTTATTAGCCGATGGCCCGTTGGATCCCGCCCGCGCGGTGCGCATCGTCGACCAGGTCGCCAGGGCCTTGCATGCCGCCCACGATGTCGGGCTGATCCATCGCGACATCAAACCCTCGAACATCTTGCTCGACGACGATGACTTCGCCTATCTGATCGACTTCGGCATCGCACGCGCCGCCGACGAAACGCGAATGACCAAATCTGGCTACGCAATCGGCACCTTCGCCTACATCGCACCCGAGCGGTTGGGGACTCGAGCCCACGAGGATGCCCGCGCCGACATCTACTCGCTGGCCTGTGTGCTCTATGAATGCCTGACGGGAGGCCCTCCCTTTGACGCGGACACGATAGCGGGGCTGGTCGCCGCGCACCTGCACACCCCGCCGCCGCGACCATCAGCCACCCGACCGAATGTGCCCAAGCAAATGGACGAGGTCATCGCCAAGGGCATGGCCAAAGACCCCGACCGTCGCTACCAGACGGCACTGCAGTTCGCCCGGTCCGCCCAATCCGCTCTGACCGAACCGGTCACTGCCGATGGTCCCGAATCAACCCCGCTCGATGTTGAGTTCGAGGTTTTGGAAGATTATCTAACAAGCGATCAACGACGCTCGAAGAATCGTGTGGCGTCCGTAGCCGGCCGGCCAGGGGTTAAAAAAGGGACCGCTGTCATGGCGATAGCCGTCGCGGCGTTCATTGTCGTGGTGTTGGGAATCGTAATCGCCACTCCGCGCGTCAAGCAGGAATCGCCCAGCTCGACTCCGCAGTTGACCAGTCAAGCTCCCACGTCGACATCCGGGTCAGCATTATCTCTACCGCCGGTGATTCCGCCGGCAACCCCGGCAACTCCACCGGCGGCCGCGACCCAAGTTCTGACCTCCATCGCGGTTAACGCAAACGGCCAACCAATCAACGGCTATCAAGAACTACCGCCCTCCACCGATGACACGCTAATTGGCTGTAGTACTCCCTCAACTACTTCGCGTACGACGGGTGTCTACGACTGTCTCCCGGAAGCGGCTGACGCTGGCACGTGTTGGCCGGGCAAACTGCGGTTTATGCTCTGCTTGGCCAATAACGACCCCTGGAAAAAGATGCTGAAGCGGTTCTCGCTTATCGGAACGGCTTCCTTGGACACACTGAGTTCCCCCTTTCAGGCCCGGCCTCTGGCTCTTCTCCTAGATGACGGCACCCGTTGCACGTACATCTCCCACGGCCACTTCTACACGACACGCGACGACGGCTACTACGGTCCCTATAACTGCGGTTCAGCCGGCGCCATCCTTGCGAGGCCCAACGACAGCGAGCAAATCGACCAGTCGCAACCTCTGTGGACAGTTAAGGTCGGCCAGGTCGGAACCTCCTGTGACCCGGTATTGGGTACAACGTGCATGCACTTCCCGCCACCAGAAACTCACACGGTGGTCAACGCATGGTTTGCCGGCACTTAGAAGCGTTTGAGCCGACCGATTGGTGTGGCGCTAGCCGCCTCAGTGCTGGATGCCCTACGCCTAAATGGCAAACTGAACGGCAGATTCACGTTGAGCGGCGCGCATTTCTGGTTTTGTCGCGACGCCTAACGCCGACGCGGCGTTCCTGACGGTCTTCGGCTTTCCGCTCTCGACATCGCTAATTATCGGAACCCAAGATCGAGCGCCTGCAGAACGTCCTTGACCGAGGGTTGGTGAGATCCCGCAGGATCCATGCTGGCAAGGTTAGCGAGTGCGTCCTGCGGCATTGCGATGCGGCGCTCGGCGTAAAACTGACCGCGACCGCATATCGTCCGGCAGTCGTTGCGTTAACTGTCAACCCTAAGGCGTGGAGGAGAAGCCACGCAGATAGCCCGCACTCTCGCAAAACCGATGCAAAAACCACCGTTGAGCTGAGCGTTCGCTGGGTGCGCGATACAGCCCAGC
>NZ_LZJZ01000121.1 GCF_001667585.1 Mycobacterium sp. E2733 | reverse complement strand
CCGCGACCAGCACCATCCACCCCCGCCTGACGAGGGAAGCCATCGAAATCCCCTTCACCCGTTCACCTTTCGATCATCGGGCGACACCATCACCCTCGGACCGATGGCAGCTGCCGCCGGGCCGGGTGTGATCGACAGGTATGACAGTACGGTACGGGACCGTACTGTACAAGAGACGCGCGCGTACACATTCCTCGTCGCGTGGCTGACGCGGAGCTGGCTGCGGCGTTACCCGGTGGTTCTGGTCAGTCCCGGCATGAGGAACCCGTCGACGAGCGCTTGCACGGTGCGACGGGTGGGCGGCCGGCCGGGCATGATGGACCGGAAGATGAGATAGCCGGGCAACAGGTCCCACAGCTCGTCGGTGATGACGTCCTCGCTGATCTCACCGCGGTCGACGGCCTGCCGCAACACATGCTGAATCAGCGCCTTGCGCTGGTCGAGGAACTGATGCTGCATGGCTTCGTTCAGCGCGGAATGGCGTGACACCTCAACCATCACCGCGCGAATGGTGCTGGCGTGCTCGCGGCCGTGCTGACCACACGTCTCCCCCAGGCTCAGCAGGTCGCCCCGCAATGTGCCGGTGTTCGGGGGGACCGCTACCTGGCGGACGCCTTCGATGAAGGCCGCCAACACCAATTCGGCCTTCGAGGGCCACCGCCGATACACCGTGGCCTTGCTGGCGCGGGCCGCAGCGGCCACGGCGTCCACCGTCAGCTGGTCATAACCGTGCTCCTGCAGCAGCCGCAGGGTCACCGCCAGTATCTCGGCCTCCCGCGGTGACCACGGTGATGCCTGAGCGCACCGGTCCGCCGTCTGGGTCATAGGGCCCACGATAGATGCGCTTGGGCGGTGCGGCCCAATTTCGGCCGAAGCCGTTATCGGGCTAGTCCGCCGGGGTTTCCGGCGGACCCTCGGCCAACAGCTTGCGGAAACCGTCCTCGTCGAGGACCGGCACACCGAGCTCGACCGCCTTGTCGTACTTGGATCCCGGTGCATCCCCGGCGACGACGAAGTCGGTCTTCTTAGACACCGAACCCGCAGCCTTTCCCCCGCGCGCGATGATCGCCTCCTTGGCGTCGTCGCGGGAGAAGCCGGCCAGCGAACCGGTGACGACAATCGTCAGGCCTTCCAGCGTGCGGGGCACGCTGGCGTCGCGCTCGTCGGCCATCCGCACCCCGGCGGCCCGCCACTTGTCGACGATTGCGCGGTGCCAGTCGACGGTGAACCACTCGGTGAGCGCGGCGGCGATCGTAGGTCCGACCCCCTCGACCGCGGCCAACTGTTCGGTCGAGGCCGCCATGATGGCGTCCAGGCTGCCGAATTCGGTGGCCAGCGCGCGCGCCGCGGTCGGACCCACATGTCGGATCGACAGCGCCACCAGTACGCGCCACAGCGCCACCGTCTTGGCCTTGTCCAGGTTGTCGAGCAACCGCCTGCCGTTGGCGGACAACGCGCCTGCCTTGGTCCGGAAGAGCTCGGTGCGCAACAGGTCGTCCTCGGTGAGGCCGAACAGATCGCCCTCGTCGGCGATCACCCCGGCCTTCAGCAGTGCGATGGCCGCCTCGTAGCCGAGCCCCTCGATGTCGAGCGCTCCCCGGCCGGCGACGTGGAAGACGCGCTCTCGCAGCTGCGCCGGGCAGGACCGGGCATTGGGACAGCGGATGTCGGCGTCCCCCTCCTTAGCGGGGGCCAGCGTAGTTCCGCATTCGGGACACGTTGTGGGCATGACGAATTCGCGCTCGGACCCGTCCCGGAGGTCGACGACGGGGCCGAGCACCTCCGGGATCACGTCGCCCGCTTTGCGGATCATCACGGTGTCGCCGATGAGGACCCCCTTGCGCTTGACCTCGGCGGCGTTGTGCAGGGTGGCCAGCCCCACGGTCGATCCGGCCACCTTCACCGGCGTCATGAAGGCGAACGGCGTGACGCGGCCGGTGCGTCCGACGTTCACCCGGATGTCGAGCAGCTTGGTCTGTGCTTCCTGGGGTGGATACTTGTACGCGACCGCCCAGCGCGGCGCCCGCGACGTCGTTCCCAGCCGGCGCTGTAGCGCAAAGTCATCGACTTTGACCACCACGCCGTCGATTTCGTGGTCGATGTCGTAGCGGTGCTCACCCCAATATCCGATCCGCTCCTCCACGGCGGCGAGGCCACGCACGCGTGCGGTCTCTTCGGCCACCGGCAGCCCCCAGGTTTTCAACGCGGTGTAGGCCTCGTGCAGGGTCTTGGGCGCGAATCCATCGGTGCGGCCAATGCCGTGACAGATCATTCGCAGCTTGCGCCGGGCGGTGACCGCCGGATTCTTCTGGCGCAGCGAACCGGCCGCGCTGTTGCGCGGATTGGCGAACGGCGCCTTGCCGTCCTCGACCAGGCTGGCGTTGAGCGCCTCGAAATCGGCGAGCATGAAGAAGACCTCACCCCGCACCTCGAGCACCGCGGGAATCGGCAAATCGGCACTGGCAGTGAGCCGCTCGGGCACGTCATCGATGGTGCGCGCATTGAGCGTCACGTCCTCGCCGACCCGGCCATCGCCGCGCGTGGCGGCCCGTTCCAGGCGCCCGTCGCGGTACACCAACGACAACGCAACCCCGTCGATCTTGAGTTCGCACAAGTAGTGCGGCTCGCGGCCGATCTCGTTCTCGACGCGGTTGCTCCAGGCGACCAGCTCGTCGCGGTCGAACACGTCGTCGAGGCTCAGCATCCGCTCGAGGTGCTCGGCCTCGGTGAAGTCGGTGGCAAAACCCGCCCCGCCGACCAGCTGCGTCGGGGAATCGGGAACCCGCAGCTCCGGGTAGCGGTCCTCCAGCGCGACAAGGTCGTTGAACATCTTGTCGAATTCGGCGTCCGAGACGATCGGCGCGTCCTTGATGTAATAGCGGAACTGGTGTTCACGGACTTCATCGGCCAGCTCCTGCCATTGCCGCCTCACCTCGGGCGCCACCGGATCAGCTTCTGGTGAGTTCACCCTGGCAGGCTATCCGAGGCCGCCGACAGCGCGCCCTGGCGCGCTCCGCTCAGGTCGGATCAGTCGGATGTCTTCGCACAGCCACCGAAAGGAACTTCCACACCCTTTTGAATGACAGAGCCTCACTCTGGATTAACAATGCGGCAGCAAGGATGACTGCCCATAGCCGCGCTTCGCCCGGGCTGATATGGGTGGCGGTATTCGCGTATCGCAATTCCACGACCGACCGCACTATCACGGCGGCGGCGACGACAACGGTAATGTAGGGAACGACGGTTCGAAATTGCCGGGCAATGCGGCCCGCGAATGATTCCGAACTCCGATCACCAGATTGATGACGACAAAGGCAAAACCGGCGAGGATGCCGGTGAACTGCGCCTAGCTCCTGGCCGCGATCGATATATCGAATCCGGTCCATAAAGTACAGAATCAGCTATCGTCTTGCGACCATTGTCGAGGTGATAGTCACAATGATCATGCAAGACAGCAATTTAGAGCGCCAGATTTGGCGCCGCCAATCGCTTTCCCCAACGCGTCAGCTAAATGGCGTCGGGATCCTCGGTGAAATACTCGGCCGCCTTGCGAGCCAGCTCGATCGCCAGACGGGCCCACTCGGGCGTCGCGCCGGCCAGGCCACACGCCGGGGTGACGCCGATGCGATCGCGCAGCGCCGAGCGAGCGAAGCCGAGCCGATCCGTCACCGCAACCAGTGCGCCGGCCACTTCTTCGGTCGACGGCCGCCGCGGCGGTGCGCTGGCGGCAACCACTCCCAACATCACGGTGCGACCCGATTCGACGAACGCGGCGATACCGTCGAGGTCCGCCGCGACCAACGTGGCGGTGTCCACCGAAACCGCAGCAAAGTTGCTGTCATGCAACATCTTCCATGGCAGCTCCGGGGAGCAACTATGCAACAGCACCTCGCCTCCCACGGTAGCGACACAGGTGTCGAGGAGGGCTGCGGCCACCGCTTCGTCGAGCGGGGCCACCGGACTGAGCGCCGTCACACCGGTCAGCCGTCCGCCCAGTGCCCTGGGCAGCGACGGCTCGTCGAACTGCACCACCACCGGTGTCTCGAGCCGGCGGGCCAGCGCCGCACGGTGGGCGGCGACGCCTTCGGCCAGCGACGCCGCCAGATCGCGCACGGCGCCGGAGTCGGTGATCGCCCGGTGGCCGTTGGCGAGCTCGAGCTCGGCGGCCAGCGTGATCGGCCCGGGAGCCTGCACCTTGAGCACGCGGTCGCCGCCGCGAAGGCCGGCCACCTCCCAGGCCTCTTCCAGCGCGTCCACGTCCTCGTCGAGGAGACTGACGGCGCGGCGGACGACCGCGCCGGGCCGAGCGGCAACGCGATAGCCCCGTGACACGGTGTCGATGGCCACGTCGATCAGCAGCGCGCCGGCCCTGCCGAGCATGTCGGCACCCACCCCGCGGGCGGGCAGCTCGACGAGGTGGGGCAGCCCGCCGGCCAACTCACCGACCACGACCTCGGCGGCCTCCCGGGGCTTGATGCCGGGCCACGACCCGACGCCGCTGCCCCTCGCGAAAACACTCACCCGCCCAACCGTATTCACGTCACCTAAGACGCCGGTGACCAGGGGTGTCTGCCGCGCGGTCGCGCGGGTAGGTTCTACGCCAGAAGGGGTGCAAACGTGTCGCGGATTTCGAGATTGGCACGGCCGCTGTTGTTGTGCGGGGCGGTGGTGCTGGCTGCGGCGTGCACCCGGGTGGTGGACGGCGCGGCGGTGGCCGGATTCGGTTCCCCGCGCAGGGCCGTGCAAGGCGTCAATGTCGACACGGTCCTCCTGGACCAGTCGCGGATGCGCGCGATCACCGGCGCGGGCGAGCACCTCACGATCATCCCCTCCATGGACGGCACCAGCCTGGTTGACATCGACGCGCTCGCCGACACCACGCCGCACGAATGCCGCTTCATCTACGCCGAGACGGCGACCTTCGGGCCCGAGGTCGAAGAGTTCCGCAAGACGACGTTCCAAGACCCGCCCGACGGCGCGCTGATTTCCGAAGGGGCCGCCGCCTACCGGGACGTCGACACCGCACAGCGTGCGTTCGGCGCGTTGGTGACCACGGTCGGGGACTGCGCGAACGGCTCGGCCGGCCAGCAATACGTCGGCGACTGGAAGGCCGACGCCGGTTCGCTGCACCTGCGGCCCGGCGGCTGCGGCCGCGACTATCGGCTGAGGTCGGTGGCCATCCTGGAGGTCACGTTCTGCGGTTTTGCGCAATCGGTGTCCGACATCGTGATGACGAACATCGTCGCAAACGTTCCGGCCTAGCGCGCGGTGCCGGCGATGGTGGCGCTGCCAAGCACTTCGTCACCGTCCGGGTCGGGGCGGTACAGCACCAGCGTCTGACCGCAGGCGACGCCGCGCAGCGGGGCGCGCAACCGCACCACCAGCTCGTCGCGGACCAATTCCGCTACCGCGCCGGCGGTTTCACCGTGCGCCCGCACCTGGACCGCGCACTCGACGGGACCCGACGGCGGCCGTCCCGAGGTGAAGACCGGCTCGCGCCCCCGCAACTCGCGCACATCGAGGTCGGCCGCCTCGCCCACCCGCACGGTCGCGGTTTCGGCGTCGATGGCCGTCACGTAGCGCGGTCGGCCGTCGGGCCCCGGCCCGGCGATGCCCAGGCCTTTGCGCTGGCCGATGGTGAAGCCGTGCACCCCGTCGTGCTCGGCGAGCACCGCGCCGTCGGCGCCGACGACGGTGCCGCGGCGGACCGCGATGCGCTCGCCCAGGAAGGCCCGGGTGTTGCCGGACGGGATGAAGCAGATGTCGTGGCTGTCCGGCTTCTGGGCGACCGCAAGGCCGCGGCGAGCGGCTTCGGCGCGGATCTGCGCCTTGGGGGTGTCGCCGATCGGGAACGTGGCGTGGCGTAACTGGTCGGCGGTCAGCACGGCCAGCACGTAGGACTGGTCCTTGTCGCCATCGACCGCGCGGCGCAGCCGCCCACCGGACAGCCTGGCGTAGTGGCCGGTGGCCACCGTGTCGAAGCCCAGCGCAAGGGCTTTCGCCGACAGCGCCGAGAACTTGATCCGCTGGTTGCAGCGCACGCAGGGGTTGGGGGTTTCGCCGCGCGCGTACGACGCCACGAAATCGTCGATCACGTCCGCCTGGAACCTTTCCGCGAAATCCCAGACATAGAACGGGATCCCGAGGACATCGGCGACACGGCTCGCGTCGGAGGCGTCTTCCTTGGAACAGCACCCCCGCGAGCCGGTGCGCAACGTGCCGGGTGCGGTCGATAACGCCAGGTGCACGCCGACCACGTCGTGTCCGGCGTCGACCATGCGGGCGGCGGCGACCGACGAGTCGACGCCACCACTCATCGCGGCGAGGACCTTCACTTACGGAGCCCCCGCGGCGGCCAGCGCGGCGCGGCGGGCGCGGTCCACCGCCGCGGGCAGCACCTGCAACACCGCATCCACGTCGGCGTCAACGCTGGTGTGCCCAAGCGACAGTCGCAAGGACCCGCGGGCGCTGGTCGGGTCGGCCCCCATCGCGAGCAACACATGCGAGGGCTGCGCGACGCCGGCAGTGCACGCAGATCCGGTCGAACACTCGATTCCGTTGGCGTCCAACAGCATCAACAGCGCGTCGCCTTCACAACCGCGGAAGGTGAAGTGCGCGTTGCCCGGCAACCGCAGGGGATCGCGGGCACCGTTGAGCCAGACGTCCTCGATGCCGGCCAGCACCCCGTCGATCAGGCGATCGCGCAACGCCCGCAGCCGCGCAGTGTTCGTTTCGAGGCCGTCCACCGCGATGCGGGCCGCGGCCGCCATGCCGACCGCGCCGGCGACATCGGCGGTGCCGGAGCGAATGTCGCGCTCTTGTCCGCCCCCGTGGGCCAGCGATACACACGCCACGTCCCGGCGCAGCAGTAACGCGCCCACGCCGGGAGGACCACCGAATTTGTGCGCTGCCACGCTCATCGCCGAGAGCCCGCTGGCGGCGAAGGCCACCGGCAGCTGCCCCACCGCCTGCACCGCGTCGCTGTGCATCGGCGCCCCGAATTCCGCTGCGACGGCGGCGAGCTCCGCGGCGGGCATGACGGTGCCGACCTCGTTGTTGGCCCACATCACCGACACCAGCGCGACGTCGTCGTGGCTGCGCAGCGCCTCGCGCAGCGCGGCCGCCGACACCGAGCCGTCGGCGGCGGTCGGCAGCCAGGTCACCTCGGCGCCTTCGTGTTCGACGAGCCAGTTCACCGAGTCCAGAACGGCGTGGTGTTCCACCTCGCTGGTGATGATGCGCCGGCGGCTTGGCTCGGCGTCGCGACGGGCCCAATAGATGCCCTTGACGGCCAGGTTGTCGCTCTCGGTCCCGCCAGCGGTGAAGATGACCTCGGACGGACGGGCGCCCAGCCGGTCGGCGATCAGCTCGCGGGATTCCTCGATGCGCCGCCGCGCCGTCCGGCCGCTGGTGTGTAGCGAGGAGGCGTTGCCGACAGTGCCGAGCACCGCCGTCATCGCCTCGACGGCGGCGGGGTGCATCGGCGTGGTAGCGGCGTGATCCAGGTAGACCATGACGCGACCCACGATACCGGCTGGTCGAAGGGCTCCCGGAGCCAGTGGCGATCGCAAGCGCGGCGTAGCCGGGCGCGGCGGGTCGCCACCAATCGGCCCAGTGGCGATCGCAAGCGCGGCGTAGCCGGGCGCGGCGGGTCGGCTAGGAGGCCACCAGCACGGGCCCGTGACCAGCGGGGCGGGGTGCTCCGGCACCAACCACCGACTCGCAGCGGCTCGCCAACGCTCGCCGATCGGTCCCCGGGAGCTGCAGGGACTCCACGTGCACCCGCGCCAGCGTGCGCCGCACCGCGAGCAACCTGCGGATCGACCGCCCGAGCGTCTCGTCGCCGACGAAGGCCGGCACGGTCGAGACGCTGCCGTCGACGTGGTGGTAGGTCAGCCGAAGCGGCTGCACCGGACGCCCGGTGTCGATCGCGGCCTGGAACATCGCCGGGTAGAACGCCCCACGACCTCGGTGCGATTGCCCGGCTCCTCCCCCGGCCGCTACCCGGCCTGCATCGCCGCCGGGCGCACCGCACCAGGTGGTGCCCTCCGGGAAGCACACGACCGTCTGGCCGCCGTGCAGCCGGCGGGCGACGGTCTCCACCACGGCGGGCAACCGGCGCAGGCTGGACCGCTCGATCGGGATGATCTTCAGGATGCGGGCCACGACGCCCGTGGCAAGCCCGGTGAACATATCGGCCCGTGCGACGAAAGAACCGGGCAACACCGCCCCGATGGCGAAGACGTCGAGCCAGGACATGTGCGGGCTGACCACCAAGACCCCGCGCAGGTTGCGTATCGGGCTGCCGGTGACCGTGATCCGGATTCCGAAGCAGCGCAACACCATCCGGCAATAGACGCGCTGGACGCGAGTCCGGCCCGGCAGTGGCATCGCCAGCAGCACCACCCCCGGCGCCAGCAGCAGCGCCAGCATGACGCGAAGCGTCACCCGCAGCGCCACCAACAGCCGCGGTGATGCGACCGCGTCGCCGAGGCCCACACAACCGCCGTCACAGGACGCGCGAGGTAGCCAGGGGTGCCCGATGCGAGCGGGAGTGTTCATCGGTCGCCGCCCGCCAGCTGCGAGGCCGCCGACACGGAGCGCAGCCGCTTCAGATATCGGGTATCGGCCCGCCGCTTGTCCAGCAGGACGCAGAAATCGCCCACCCCGAAGTCGGGGTCGTGCGCGGGCTCGCCGCACACCTGTGCGCCCAGCCGCAGGTAGCCGCGCATCAGCGCCGGGACCGACGGCCGCGCGGGGGCCGGAATGTCGTCGAGGGCCGTCCCGTCGACGATGACCGGCCGGTGCGGACGAACGCGGTACTGCGCAGGGGCGGCGTGCCGGCTCAGGATGAAGTCGCGGACGCCGCGTAGCTGACGGCCCGGGACCAGATTCTCGGGGTCTTCGGAATCGCCGCCGACCGGCACCGACACGCAGCCGGTCACGTAGTCGTAGCCGTAGCGGTCCAGGTAGGCCAGGATGCCCGCCCACATCAGCAGCACGACGCCGCCGTTGCGGTGACCCTCGCGCACCACTGCCCGCCCCATCTCCACGAGCGACGGCCTGAGCGGGTCGAAGGCGCGGATGTCGAATTCCGTCGCGGTGTAGAGCCCTCCGGCCGCGATCGCGCCCGCCGGGGCCAGCATGCGGTAGCAACCCACCAGTTCGCCGGTGTCGTCATCGCGGACCAGCAGGTGGTCACAGTGCTCGTCGAACCTGTCGACGTCACGCCGTTGGTAGTCGTTGGTCGGCAGTGCGAAGCCGGGCGCGCTGGTGAAGACGTCGTACCGGAGCCGCTGCGCCGCCTCGATCATGCTGGCGTCGGTGGACAGCAAGAGTGAGTAGCGGGGCCCGGCGCGCGAGCCGGCCGCCGGGCTGTCCGGTATGTCGCTGCGGATGAGGACAGAAGCAATGCTCATGACACACAACGTGGCCGAAGCGATGAGCTAGTCGGCATCGCGGCTGTGACATGTCGGTGCACGTCAGATGACGAACTGTGGCGAAAGCAGGGGTAAAGAAACAGCTGGTCAACGGCAGGTAAAACAATTGTCTAGCGGGTCACCGCCGACCGCGTGCGGAGGGTCAGGAATTCCGCAACGGCGCGCTCCACCGGACGCGGGTGCCGCCTCCGGGCGGATTGGTGATCGCGCAATCGCCGCCAAGGTTTTTGGCGCGACGAGTGATTTTGTCCAGTTCACAGCGGGTCTGCTGATCCAGGGCGGCGCCGCGTCCGTCATCGGTGATCTCGATGAGCAGCTCGTCGGTGACGGTGATCTCGACGGCTATAGTCGCGGCGCACGAGTGCCGCACCGCGGTGCTGAGCGCTTCGTTGACGACGGCTTCGGCGTGTTCGGCGAGTTCGTCGCTCACCGCGGTCATCGCCCCCGCCAGGCGCAGTGTCGTCCCTTCGTTGTGGTCGGTGAGGCGCCCAAACGCGTCCTGGACGCGCTCGGCGAAACTGCGCCGCCGCGCCGGCGGGTGCTGCAGATCGAAGACGGTGCGCCGGATGTCGCCGATGACGGCCTGCAACTCGTCGACGGATTGGGTCACCCGCGCCGCGAGTTGCGGTGAGCGGAGGCGGGCGACGACGCCTTGCAGTTCCATGCCGACGGCGTAGACGCGGCTGATGACCTGGTCGTGCAGATCGCGGGCGATGCGTTCCCGGTCGACCAACACATTCAGGTCCTTTGCGTTGCGTCGTTCGGTGGCCAGCGTGAGGGCGATCGCGGCATGATCGGCGAAGTCGCGGACGAGGTCGAGATGCTCCTCGTCGAAGGGACGCGCGTCGGTGTTGCGAGCCACGACGATCACCCCCAGCGTCTGCTGGCCGGATCGAAGCGGCATCAAGATCGCGGGTCGCTCCCCGACGTCGGTGAACGCAGGGATGGGACGGCGGAAGGTCTCGGTGAGCAGCGGGCGGCCGGACCGGAACACCTCGCCCGTGGTGGATCCTTGCACCGGAATCTCTTGTCCCACAACTTTCTTGGCATGTAGGCCGACCGCCACGGACACCACCAGGCGGTCCACCTCATCGCGGGGTAGGTCCGGGTCGGCCGGCACGAGGACGATCGCCTGCTCGGCGTCTGTCAACTCCGCTGCCCGCTCGACGATCAGTTGCAGCGGCGGCAGCTCCGGGTGTGACTCGGAGAGCAGGGCGGTGCTGATTTCGCGGCTCGCGTCGGTCCATCGGGCGCCCGCGCGGACCCGGTCGAACAGCCGGGCATTGTCGATCGCCACCGACGCCGCCGACGCCAGCGCCCGCACCGTGACCTCGTCCGCCTCGCTGAAGGCGCGCCCGGGCCGATCGTCGGTGACATACAGGCTCCCGAACACCGCGCCGCGGATGATCACCGGCATTCCGAGGAAGGCACCCATCGGTGGGTGGTGTTCGGGGAACCCAACGGCGGCCGGATGGTCGGACAGCTGCGCCAGGCGCAGCGGCTCGGTGCAGTCGCGGAGGGCGCCGAGCACCCCTTTGCCCACGGGCAGGTGCCCGAGCAGCCCCACCGTGTCGGGATCCATTCCGCTGTGCACGAAGGACGCCAGAGTTCCCTCCGGGCCCCACACGCCGATGGCTCCATAACGGGCGCCGGTCATGCCTATCGCGGCGGCCAAGATGCGGTGCAATACCGCGTCGAGTTCGAGATCGGAGCCGATCTCGATCGCTACTTGCAGCAGCTGTGCCATCTGCTGACGCTCAGCGACCAGCTCGTCGAGTTGCTCATGCATTCGGCTCAGGTAGTCGGGGCGACGCAGCCCGAAAGCCGATTCAGTCTCGTCTATCCGCATCTCCCGACCTTCCCCGACTGATTCCCGGCGGCCGGAGAGCTAAGTCGAAGCCACACCTGAAATTGTTTGCTGAGCTGGCCGTTTCCACCTTGGGGTGTGGCCTTGCTTCGCCGGTAGACGCAACTCTAGCAGCTCTAAGCGCAAAAGTTTCAATGTTGCTATGCGTTACGAATAGCCGTAACATGTCGTTATGGCAGCACGTCGCTTGCAGTGTTGGGAATGCGGCACTGCCTTCTATGGCCGGGCCGACGCACGCTTTTGCAGCGGGGCCTGCCGACAGAAATCCCACCGCGCCAACGTCCGACGCCGTGCCGCCGATGCGACGGTGCCCGCACCCGGCTTGGGCGACGCCATCGCGCGGGCGCGGGAGGCCCGCGAGTCGGCGCGCGCCGCCCGCGAGCGCGCGAGGGCTACGCGCGAAGCATCGACAGCCGCCACGGTGACCCGTTTAAGCGATGATGAGGTCGTCAGGCAACAGCGCCGACTCGGTCGTTCGGCCCCGTGACGCGCGGCGGCATCATGCTCACCGTCGACCGCACGATCGCGGCGCCGCCGTCGGCGGTGTGGGACCTGCTGGTCGACCTCGACGCGTGGCCGAAGTGGGGCCCGACGATCCGGGGAGCGCGACTCGACGCACCGCACACCGAACTGTCCCTGGGGGCAACCGGCACGGTCCAGACGTCGTTGCTCGTGCCGGTGCCGTTCGTCGTCACCGACTTCGAGCCGGGGCGCCACTGGGCTTGGAAGGTTGCCGGAGTTCCGGCGACGCGGCACTGGGTGGACCCGGTGGGCGACGGGTCACGCGTGGGCATGGCGGCTCCGTGGTGGGCGGCGCCCTATCTGACGGTGTGCGCAATCGCGTTGCGGCGCATCGACGCAATGCTCACGGAGGCAGACGGCGACCGATAGGCGACTTGGAAAATCAACAGCACCCGCGCTATCGGATTCGGCGACCGGTCGATGCGGCCGTTGACGCGCAGGAGCCCCCGACACCGCGGTGTCGGGGGCTCCTGGCTTAAGCGACTCAGCCCTTGCGTGTCTTGATGGCGTCGGTCAGCTGCGGAGCGACCTTGAACAGGTCGCCCACCACGCCGTAGTCGGCGATCTCGAAGATCGGCGCCTCTTCGTCCTTGTTCACCGCGACGATTGTCTTGGACGTCTGCATGCCCGCGCGGTGCTGGATGGCTCCGGAGATGCCCAGCGCGATGTAGAGCTGCGGCGACACCGTTTTGCCGGTCTGGCCGACCTGGAACTGGCCCGGGTAGTAGCCGGAGTCGACCGCGGCGCGCGACGCACCGACGGCGCCACCCAGCGAGTCGGCCAGGGCCTCGACCACGCTGAAGTTCTCCGCGCTGCCGACCCCGCGACCGCCGGACACCACGATGGTGGCCTCGGTGAGCTCCGGCCGATCGCCGGCGACCGCCGGCTCGCGGGCCGTGATCTTGGTGGCGTTCTCGGCGGGCGCGGGCACCTCGACGGTCACCTGCTCGCCGGCGCCGGCCTGCGGCTCGGCGTCGATGGCGCCACCACGCACGGTGATGACCGGGGTGTCGCCGTTGGCCTGCGACTCGACGGTGAACGCGCCACCGAAGATGGAGTGCACCGCCTTATTGCCCTCCTGGACGCCGACCACGTCGACCAGCAGGCCGGATCCGATCCGGGCGGCGAGCCGCCCCGCGACCTCTTTGCCGTCGGCATTGGCGGACAGCAGAACGGCGGCGGGCGCGTTCGACTCGGCCAGCGCGGCCAGCACGTCCACCACGGGGGTGATCAGGTAGTTCTCCGCGTCGTCGGACTCCGCGACGTAGATCTTGGCGGCGCCGGCCTCCTTCAGCCCGTCGACCAGCGGCGCGGCCGTCCCCGGCTTGCCGACGACGACGGCGGCCGGCTCGCCCAGCGCGCGGGCGGCGGTGATCAGTTCGGAGGTGACCTTCTTCAGGGCGCCTTCGGCGTGCTCAACGAGCACCAAAACTTCAGCCATGATTTTTCGCTCTTCTCGTCTGTGGGATGGGTGCTCGTCTAGATGATCTTCTGGCCGACCAGGTACTGGGAGATCTGGTTACCGCCCTCACCCTCGTCGGTGACCTTCTCACCCGCGGTCTTCGGCGGCTTCGGTGTCGACGACAGCACCGTCGACCCGGCGTTCTCCAGCCCGACCTCGTCGCTCTCGACCCCGATCTCGGCGAGGGTCAGCACCGTCACCTCTTTCTTCTTGGCGGCCATGATGCCCTTGAAGGAGGGGAAGCGCGGCTCGTTGATCTTCTCGGTCACACTCACCACCGCGGGCAGCGAAGCCTCCAGCGTGAACACGCCCTCGTCGGTCTCGCGCTCGCCGGTGACCTTGCCGCCCTCGATGGACAGCTTGCGCAGGTGGGTGAGCTGGGGCAGACCCAGGTACTCGGCGATGATGGCCGGCACGGCGCCGCCGGAGCCGTCGGTGGACTCGTTACCCGCGATGACGAGCTCGGTGCCCTCGATGGTGCCCAGCGCGCGAGCCAGCGCCCATGCGGTTTGCACTACGCAGGAACCGCGCATGCCGTCGTCCTTGAGGTGGACGGCCTTGTCGGCGCCCATCGACAGCGCCTTGCGGATCGCCTCGGTGGCACGTTCGGGGCCCGCGGTCAGCACGGTCACCGAACCCTCGCCGCCCTCCCGCTCGCGGATCTGCAGGGCCTCTTCGACGGCGCGCTCGTTGATCTCGTCCAGCACCGCGTCGGCGGCCTCGCGGTCCAGCGTGTAATCGCCGTCGTTCAGCTTGCGCTCCGACCAGGTGTCTGGGACCTGCTTGATCAGGACCACGATGTTCGTCATGAGTGTGGTTCGTCCTCCTATTGAAGGAGCCTCGCAGCAGTCGACCACGAGACTTTCAGTACGCGTTTAGCAGTGCACGGTCGTGTTACTACCGGGTAACTTTGTGCAGCCTGCATTCACACCATAGCGGGTCGTACTGCACGTTCTTGCGGCGTGTCTACCGTCCGCGGCCGGGGGCGCCCGGCGCGCGGTTCGCGAATCCGACACTTCGCGTTAGCCTGCCTATGCGATGAGCGCAACCGTCCCCGACGTCCCCCGACGCAGCCCCGGCGATCTCCCGCCCTCGGCTGACCCCGTGCTGACGTTGACGGGCGAGCGCACCATCCCGGATCTGGACGTCGAAAACTACTGGTTCCGCCGCCATCAGGTGGTTTACCAGCGACTGGCCGGACGCTGCGCGGGCCGCGAGGTGCTCGAGGCGGGCTGCGGCGAGGGGTACGGCGCCGACCTGATCGCGGGAGTCGCCCGCCGGGTGGTGGCCGTGGATTACGACGAGGCGGCGGTGGCGCACGTGCGCACGCGCTACCCCCGGGTGGAGGTGATGCGGGCGAACCTGGCGGAGCTGCCGCTGCCCGACGCCTCGGTGGATATTGTGGTCAACTTCCAAGTCATCGAGCACCTGTGGGATCAAGCACAATTCGTGGCCGAGTGCGCGCGGGTGCTGCGGCGCGGCGGGTTGCTGATGGTGTCCACGCCCAACCGGATCACCTTCTCCCCCGGCCGCGACACCCCGATCAACCCGTTCCACACCCGTGAACTCAACGCCGACGAGCTGACCGCGTTGCTGGTCGACGCGGGCTTTCGCGAGGTATCCATCAGCGGGTTGTTCCACGGTCCGCGGCTGAGGGAGATGGACGCCCGCCACGGCGGCTCCATCATCGACGCGCAGATCGAACGTGCGGTGGCCGACTCGCCGTGGCCGCCGGAGCTGGAGGCGGACGTCGCCGCGGTGACCTGTGACGACTTCGAGATGGTGGAAAGCAGCCGCCGGGACATCGACGACAGCCTGGATCTGATCGCAATCGCGGTAGCGCCGTGAGCGATTCGCACGACCGGGTGCCCGGCATGTTCACCCTGGTCCTGCACACCCACCTGCCGTGGCTGGCCCATCACGGGCGGTGGCCGGTCGGCGAGGAGTGGCTCTACCAATCCTGGGCGGCGGCCTATCTGCCGCTGATGCGGGTGCTGACCGCGCAGGCCGACGAGGACCGCCAGGGGTTGGTCACCCTCGGCGTCACTCCGGTGGTCAACGCGCAGCTCGACGACCCGTACTGCCTCGATGGCATGCATCACTGGCTGGCCAACTGGCGGCTGCGGGCGGCCGAGGCCGCCAGCGTGCGGTCCGCTCCCCGGTCGAAGTCCGCCGGCTTCCAGTCCTGCACGCCGGAAGCCTTGCGCGAGTTGGGTATTCGCGAATGCGCCGAGGCGGATCGGGCGCTGGACGAATTCGCCACCCACTGGCGGCACGGCGGTAGCCCGCTGTTACGCGGCCTCATCGACGCCGGCACGGTCGAGTTGCTCGGCGGTCCGCTGGCCCACCCGTTCCAGCCGCTGCTCGCACCCCGGCTACGTGAGTTCGCCCTGCGCGAGGGGCTCGCCGACCCCGAGCAGCGGATGACCCATCGGCCGAGCGGAATCTGGGCGCCCGAATGCGCCTACGCGCCCGGCTTGGAACACGACTACGCCGCCGCCGGTGTCACCCACTTCATGGTCGATGGCCCGTCCCTGCACGGCGACACCGCGCTGGGTCGGCCCGTCGGCGACACCGACGTGGTCGCGTTCGGGCGCGACCTGCAGGTCAGCTATCGGGTGTGGTCGCCCAAGTCGGGCTACCCGGGGCACGCCGCCTACCGCGACTTCCACACCTACGACCACCTCACCGGCCTCAAGCCGGCGCGGGTGACCGGCCGCAACGTGCCGTCGGAGGCCAAGGCGCCCTACGATCCCGACCGCGCCGGCCAGGCGGTCGACAGCCATGTCGCCGACTTCGTCGAGGTGGTCCGCAACCGGCTGACCAGCGAATCCCAGCGGATCGGGCGGCCCGCTCACGTGGTCGCCGCCTTCGACACCGAACTGTTCGGCCACTGGTGGTACGAGGGCCCGACATGGTTGCAGCGGGTGCTGCGGGCGCTGCCCGCCGCCGGTGTGCGGGTGGGGACGTTGAACGACGCCATCGCGGGCGGATTCGTCGGGGGCGCAGTGGAATTGCCGCCGAGTTCGTGGGGTTCGGGCAAGGACTGGCAGGTGTGGGCCGGTGACAAGGTGGCCGATCTCGTCCAGCTCAACAACGAAGTGGTCGACATGGCGCTCAGCGCGGTCGACAAGGCGCTGTCGCAGCGGGCGTCGCTGGACGGGCCGCTCCCTCGCGACCATGTCGCCGACCAGATCCTGCGCGAGACCCTGCTCACCGTCTCCAGCGACTGGCCGTTCATGGTGAGCAAGGACTCGGCCGCCGACTACGCGCGATACCGCGCCCACCTGCATGCGCACGCCACCCGCGAGATCGCCGGTGCGCTGGCGTCCGGCCGGCGCGACGCCGCGCAACGGCTGGCCGACGGATGGAACCGCGCCGACGGGCTTTTCGGCGCACTGGACGCGCGCAGGCTGCCGCGATGAGTGGGGCGGCCGCGTGAAGGTCCTGATGGTGTCGTGGGAGTACCCGCCGGTGGTGATCGGCGGGCTCGGCCGGCACGTGCATCACCTCTCGACCGCGCTGGCGGCCGCCGGTCACGAGGTCGTCGTGCTGTCCCGGCACCCCACCGGCACCGACCCCAGCACGCACCCGTCGTCCGACGAGGTGGTCGACGGTGTCCGGGTGATCGCGGCGGCACAAGACCCGCACGAATTCTCTTTCGGCGACGACATGATGGCATGGACGCTGGCGATGGGCCATTCCATGATCCGCGTCGGGCTGTCCCTGAAGAAGCGGGGTACCAACCGCGTGTGGCGTCCGGACGTCGTGCACGCGCACGACTGGCTGGTGGCCCATCCCGCGGTCACGCTCGCCCAGTTCTACGACGTGCCAATGGTTTCCACCATCCACGCCACCGAGGCCGGACGGCATTCCGGCTGGGTCTCCGGTGCGATCAGTCGTCAGGTGCACGCCCTGGAGTCGTGGTTGGTCCGCGAATCCGATTCGCTGATCACTTGTTCGGCGTCGATGAGTGACGAGATCACCGAATTATTCGGTCCCGGGCTGGCCGGAATCACGGTCATCCGCAACGGTATCGACGCCGCCCGCTGGCCGTTCGCCGAGCGGCGACCGCGCATCGGCCCCGCCGAGCTGCTCTACCTCGGGCGGCTGGAGTACGAGAAGGGCGTGCACGACGTCATCGCCGCCCTCCCGCGGATCAGGCGCACCCACCCCGGGACCACGCTGACCATCGCCGGGGAGGGCACCCAGCAGGAGTGGCTCGTCGAGCAGGCCCGAAAGCATCGGGTGCTCAAGGCCATCCGGTTCGTCGGACACCTCGACCACGCCGAGCTGCTCCCGGTGCTGCACCGGGCCGACGCCGCCGTCCTGCCCAGCCACTACGAGCCGTTCGGGATCGTCGCACTGGAGGCCGCCGCGGCGGGCACTCCACTCGTCACGTCGAACATCGGCGGCCTGGGCGAGGCGGTGATCAACGGCCGGACCGGGGTGTCGTGCGCGCCCCGCGACGTCGCCGGGCTGGCCTCGGCCGTGCGGATCGTGCTCGACGATCCGGACGCCGCCCAGCGACGCGCCCGCGCCGCGCGCGAGCGGCTCACCTCGGCCTTCGACTGGGCGACCGTGGCCGGCGAGACGGCGCAGGTGTATCTGGCGGCCAAGCGGGGCGAGCGCCAGCCTCACGCGCGAATGCCCATCATCGAGCACGCCCTGCCGGACCGCTAACCTGCAGTATGGGCTTGGAATATTCGAGCGTGGTCGACGCGCCGATCGCCGAGGTCTTTGCCTGGCACGCCCGACCGGGCGCCTTCGCCCGGCTCTCGCCGCCGTGGCAGCCGATGAGGCTGGTCACCGAGGCCGCTTCGCTGAAGGACGGTCGGGCGACGCTGGCGCTTCCGGGCGGCCTGCGCTGGGTCGCCGTTCACCAGCCTGACGGCTACGACCCCCCACGGCGCTTCGTCGACGAGATCGGTGGTGACGGTCTGCCCGCGCTGCCGGCACGAATGGCGGTGCGCTGGCGGCACACCCACGACTTCGAAGACGTCGGCGACGGCCGCACCAGGGTCATCGACCGGGTCGACACGCCGGTACCAGGGTCGTTGCTGCGCCCCATGTTCACCTACCGGCACCGTCAGCTGGCTGACGATCTGGCCGCGCACCGGCTGGCCGCGGAGAATGGGCTGGCGCCGGTGACCGTCGCGATCACCGGTGCGTCGGGGTTGGTGGGTTCGGCGTTGACGGCGTTTCTGAGCACCGGCGGACACCGCGTCATCCGGTTGGTGCGTGGCACGCCGCGAGGTGACGATGAGCGAGGGTGGAACCCCGACGACCCGGACCCTGGGCTGTTCGAGGGGGTGGACGCCGTCATCCATCTGGCGGGCGCCTCGATCGCCGGCCGGTTCACCGAGAAGCATCGAGAGGCCATCCGCGACAGCCGGATTGGCCCGACTCGTCGGCTGGCTGAAGCGCTGGGCCGCGCCGCGCAGCGGCCGGCCGTATTCATCTCGGCTTCGGCGATCGGATACTACGGATCCGACCGCGGCGACGAGGTCCTGACCGAGGACAGCGACCGCGGAGACGGTTTCCTCGCCGATGTCGTGGCGGACTGGGAGGCGGCGACCGCGCCCGCGGGCCAGGCCGGGTTACGGGTGGTGCAGGTGCGCACCGGCATCGTGCAGTCCCCACGCGGCGGCACGTTGAAGCTGATGCGTCCGTTGTTCAGCGCCGGCCTGGGCGGCCGGCTCGGCGACGGGCGGCAATGGCTGTCGTGGATCGGGATCGACGACCTGGTCGACATCTATCACCGCGCACTATGGGACGAGGCGTTGTCGGGGCCGCTGAATGCCGTTGCTCCCCAGCCGGTCCGCAACAGCGAGTACACGGCCACCCTGGCCCGCGTCGTACACCGGCCCGCGGTGTTGCCGGTGCCGTCGCTGGGGCCTCGGCTGCTGCTCGGCGCGCAAGGCGCACGCGAGCTCGCGTGCGCCAGCCAGCGAGTGGCTCCGCAAAAGCTGAGCGCGGTAGGGCACCGGTTCCGCCAGCCGGACCTCGATCAGGCGCTGCGCCACCTCCTCGGGCGAGCCCGCTGAACTAAGCATCGCGGCATTCGGGACCGATGAGTCCCCATTTAACTAAGTTAAAGGTTCAATCCCTTAATGAACATAGGTGCGCTGGCACGGCGTACCCGTCGGACCACCGCGATCGTGATCGGCATCGTCGCGCTGGCCCCGATTGCGTTTGGCCAACCCCACGCCCGCGCCGAATCCGTGGAAGCGGACAGCACGACCGACGTCGCGTGCGCAAGCGAGGCGCGGGCGGTTCCGACGACATGGTATTTCCCGAGCACGGCGCCGCTGGGCCTGGTTTGGCTTCAGCACGGCGTCGCCACACCTGCTGTGCAACTTCTTCCAGCTCGGCACGAAGGCGATCGAACGGCATCTGTCGGACCGAACATTTCATGGGGTGAAGATCACGACCGGCGCACATGGCGACGCGCTCGGCCCATCATCACCCGCTTACGAAAACCTGGTGTGCGGTCGTCCGAAGCCGGCGAACGTCGCGGCGGTATGGGGTCTGACGCGAGGGTGGATCGCCGACATGTTCAGGGGAACACTCACACCCGATTTCTACCCGGGCGGAAGCTACTACACCGAACTCTTGACGGACGGCACCATCAGCACGCTGCCGTGACGAGTCACGGCACCGGCCGAACCGTAAGCGGCCCAACGGAGGCGTCACGGGTGATCGCGTCGATGAACGACCGCGAATCCAGGACCGGGCTCTGGGCGCCGGACTCGTTGAGGAAGCCGTCGATGACGTCGGCCAAGAGTTCGGCGGAACTTCATCGCGGCGACCAGTCCAGCAGCGTTCGTGCGCGTCGCGTGTCGACCAGCGGCACGGAGAACATCATGTCCAGCCAGCCGCGGTCGATGGGTTGTAGCCTCGTGCGCCACGACGCATCGGCCAGCAACCCAAGCACGGGCGCGGGAACGTGAACGGGCCACGCACGCAACGCTCGTGCGATGTCCTCGCGATGCACCGGCGGTTCGGCGGCGAGGTTGAACGGGCCCGGCGCGCATCGTTCGACGGCCCGCACGCACGCGTCCGCGACGTCGCCCGCATGCACCATCGGAATTCTCAGGCCGGCGCCCCTTAGTTCGCGTCTCTGCCGTGACGGCTCCGCCGATAAGCCCGGGCGCGCAAATCGGCGAGCCACCGCGGGTGCAGGCTCAGACCGGGTGGTGTGTTGATGACCGGATCGAACGACACGTCCCCCGCCCGTTCAGGATCGATGACGCCGGTCAGCGTGACCCGGCCCAGCGGCGTGAATCTGCTTGTGCCACAGGCCTGATCGAGCGAAACCTCGATTTTGTCCTGCTGGAGCCGCTTCCGGACGCTGTCCAACGACAGGCCGATGCCGTCGATCTCGCTAACGATCCGGGCCCTGAGCCACCAGTTGTCTCCCTGATAGTGCAGCGGCATCAGGGTGGTCAGCGTCTGACCGCTCCACGAGATGGCCGGCCGCAGTGCCAGCGCCCGGGAGAGCACCCCTGAGCCCGAGGAGACCACCAGGATGTCCCATGGCCCCGGCGCCTGCGGCGGCGTTAACCGGAAGGCCAGGCCGATGAAGTCCGGCAGGGCGCCCGGCGTGCCGCTGGCCTTGGACACCCGCGCGACGATCTCGGACGACGAAATGGGCAGCCCCTGGCCGGCCGGCGCGAGACGTTCGAGGAAGCCTTCCGCCAACACCCCGACGGGATGGAACAACCGTTTACCCCGGATGGCGGAGCCCCATTGGAAGGGCACCGCGACAAGATCAGAAACATTCACCGGCGGCGAGTTCCCGTTTCCCGGCGAAGGAAACGCGGCGAGCGCCGCGCGGGCCGGTGCCTCTGGGCGAGCCTCACCAGCGCGCCGGAGCGGTCACGCGGCCACCCGTCGTCCGATCATGCGCGCTTCACCGGGCGGTTGTTGCTGCTGATTCTGCGAGCGGCCGTCGATGTAGACCTGCTGCATGACCGCCTCCCAGGACTCCATCTCGGGTACCGATCCCCATACCCCCTCGAACAACCCAACGATCACCGCCCCGTTGTCGTCAGTCAGCGCATAAACCGGGCCGCCGAAGTCGCGGTGGTCCACCGCCACGTCGGCGATGATGAAACGGCCATTGCTGACGGAGCTGATCGACCCGCAGCGTTGGCCGACCGCTCGGCGGAACTGGCACACCGGCAGGCCAGGCTGCGCGCGCAGGCCGGGCGATGACCTCAGTTGCCGGCCGGTCGGCAGTACGTCCGAGGCCGTCACGGCGGCGCCAAGCGCAATGACTTCGTATTCGACGGGCAGCATCGCGGCGTTGGCCGCTGTGTCTTCGCCGCCCTGGCGGCGCGCGAGCACCACCGTTCCCACCGGGTTTCCGTCATGGTCGGTAACCGCCGATGCCCCGCTCTCGCACTGGCCGCTGGTCACCGCGATACGCAACCGGGGTTCCACTAGACCCACCATGCAGACCGTGCCGCCTTGCCGAATTTCCATACCGGGAAACGCCGTGACGGCGGGGTTGGCGCTCGCCGGGGTCGGGACTCCGGCGACCAGCACCGCAACCGCGAATGCGATCGCCAGACGACCGCACCGGCAGCTGACCGCTTCCATTGGGCCACACCACCCCTCACGTGAGTCCGAGCAGTTTCGCCGGACACGCTGATGAGCCCGTGTACCCGCCGGCCGTGCCCTCAAACCGGCGAAAAGCCAGCTCGGAAGTCCCCCGATCAAGGTCGGGGACCGCTTACGTCGCCCTGGAATCGTTGCATCGCGTGGATCATCGCGCCGAGCACCCGATGCGCGGCCATCAAGTCCGCATCGGGCAGCTCCTCGAGGGCGACACGAGTGAGGGCACCCAGCGGACTGAAGAACGACCGGGCGGTGGCCAGGCCGGATTCGCCATGACGCAGGACAACCTTACGACGATCGTCGGGGTGCGAATCACGACGGACGTGTCCCGAATCGATCAACCGGTCCACCAGGTAGGTGATGGCCGAACCCGACAGTCCCATCCGCTGGCTGAGGTCGCCCGACGTCATCGGGCGCCCCGCGATTTCTGCCACCATGACATACATCAATGCACGGAAGTCATTCGGCCGCAATCGATGTGACATCGCGAACTGCCGCCCGATCTGGTCGGATTCCGTTGAGATCTCCCGCAGATCGGCCGAGATCAGCGACTCCAGAGCATCTCGGCTCCAGCGCTGCACGTCAGCTTCCATAACAATCTGAGCATATCCCTGAACCGCCGCACAGTTCAGTTCGTTAATGGTTAATTGAGTGAATGAAACTTCGGTGACGACCGTGCCGGGAGCGCGGGCGGTCAGAGGCGACGCAGCCCTGAGACCCGCTCCCGACTGGCGGACCGAAGGGAACTTCAGTAAATTAATGTTTCAGTTTCTGAAGGTGATGGTGTTAAGGTCTTCCAAGGTGGAGAAGGGCCGATCGGAGCGGGGTTCAGGGCGCCGGCGAGGCCGGTTTATAGCTCCGATCAGCGGTCATGACCGCAGGTTTTTTGCCCCGTTCTAACCTGGGAATGCCAAGCCGTCCAGGAGGGAGGCCGTGGCCAAGATGGGCGCTTTGTCGTTATCACCCGCCACTCAGTCACCGGCAATCGCGTCGGAATGGCCAGCCACTGAGCACTTCAATGAATGGCGCTCGCACGTGCGGCACGACGTTCTCGCCTGCCTCGCCGACTTCATCGCACCCCAACGCTCCCAGTTGAACGACACGCGCATCGATGCCGCCGACGACGTCCTGATGACGTTCGCCTCCGGCGGCAAGTGTTTGCGGTCGACCTTCGCGTACCTGGGATGGCTGTGCGGTGCCGCGCCCTCCGAGGCGGCGTTGCGGGCGGCCGCCAGTTTCGAGCTGCTGCACGTATTCGCGCTGCTGCAGGACGATGTCATGGACGGTTCGGCCGAACGGCGGGGGGGCCCGTCGGCGCACCTTCAATTCGCCCAATGGCACCGCGAGCGCGGGTTATCCGGCTCGGCGCAGCGGTTCGGTGAATCGGCCGCCATCCTGCTGGGCGACCTCTGCCTGATCTGGTCCGAACAGATGCTGCGCGAGAGCGGCGTCGAGCCCAGGCGCTTGCAGCAGGCGTGGCCCCGCTACGACACGATGCGCACCGAGCTGGCGATTGGTCAGTTCGGCGATCTGACGAGCGATATCCGGCACATGCCCTCGCTGGAGGCCGTGCTCGACGTGGCGCGGCGCAAGTCGGGCAATTACACGGTGCGCCGCCCGCTGGAAATCGGCGCGGCGATGTCCGATTGCGACGATCGAACAATGACCCGGCTGGGGTGGTACGGCGCCGCCGTGGGGGAAGCGTTCCAGCTTCGCGACGACGTCTTGGGCGTCTTCGGCGCGCCGGCGATCACCGGCAAGCCGTCCGGGGGAGATCTGCTGGAACGCAAGGCGACCAGCGTCGTGGTGACCGCACACGAGCTGGCCGATCCGCCGGCCCGCGCCGAAATGAACGAGTTGATGAACGGCCATGACCTCGACGACGACGCGCTCGACCGGTGGAAGGCGCTGATCGTCGAGACCGGTGCCCTCGCGATGATCGAGGAGATGATCAGCGACCGGGTCGCGTCCGCGCGCGAACACCTTGGCGACACCCCGATCGAGGAGCCCGTCCGTGCCGCGCTCGACGAGATGGCTGCCGCCTGTACGGATCGCGTCGAATGAGTGCCACAAGTTTGGGAGCATGCTGATATGCGGACCATCGAAGGACGCAGCGAGCACGTGGTGGTGATCGGCGCCGGCCTGGCGGGACTGTCCGCCGCGTTGCACCTGGCCGGACGGGGGCGCGCGGTCACGGTGGTCGAGCGCGAGCCATGGCCGGGCGGCCGCGCCGGCCGGCTCGACATCGACGGCTACCGCATCGACACCGGGCCGACGGTGCTCACGATGCCGGACATCATCGATGAGACTTTGGCGGCCGGGGGCCACAGCCGGTCGGGCCGCCTGGAGCTGCTGCCGCTTGATCCGGCCTACCGGGCGGTGTTCGCCGACGGCAGCGGGCTCGACGTGCACACCGATCCGGACCGGATGGCGGCCGCCATCGAAGAGTTCGCTGGCCTCGGGCAGGCAGCGGGCTACCGGAGGTTGCGCGAGTGGCTGACCCGGTTGTACCGGATCGAATTCGACGGGTTCATCGCCGCCAATTTCGATTCCCCGCTGTCGTTGCTCACGCCGCAATTGGCGCGGCTTGCCGCGATCGGCGGCTTCCGCAAATGGGATCGCGTGGTGAGGCGCCACATCAGCGATCCCCGGCTACAGCGGGTCTTCACGTTTCAATCGCTGTACGCCGGCGTGGCGCCACGAAACGCTCTGGCCGTCTACGCGGTCATCGCCTACATGGACACCGTCGCCGGGGTGTTCTTCCCGCGCGGTGGCGTTCGCGCGCTCCCCGACGCCCTGGCCGCGGCGGCGGCCGACGCCGGGGTCCAGTTCCGTTACAACGCCACGGTCACCGGGCTCGACCGCGTCGGGGGACGGGTCAGCGCCGTGCGAACCGATCGCTTGGACCCCATCGCCTGCGACGCAGTGGTGCTGACGACCGAACTGCCGAAGACCTACGAATTGTTAGGCCGCACACCGCGTCGCCCCGTCCGGCTGCGGTCCGCGCCGTCGGCGGTCGTGGCGCACCTGGGCTGTCGCCGCGTCGCGCCGGACACGGCGCATCACACCATCCTGTTCGGTGATTCCTGGGATCAGACGTTCACCGACATCATCCGCGATGGGCGGCTGATGCAAGATCCGTCGCTGCTGGTCACCCGCCCCACGGCCAGCGACCCGACGCTCGCCCCCGACGGGCACGACCTGCTGTACGTCCTGGCCCCGGCGCCGAATCTGGATCGCGGGGACATCGATTGGGGCAACGTCGGCGATCTCTACGTCCACGATCTCATCGGCGACGTGGCGGCGCGGTTGTTGCCCGGATTACCGGACGCCGCAACGGTATTGGACGTCGTCACGCCCGCCGACTGGGCGCGTCAGGGCATGGCCGCGGGCAGCCCCTTCGCGCTCGCCCACACCTTCGGGCAGACCGGTCCGTTCCGGCCGGCCAACATGGTGCGCGGCATCGAGAACGCGGTGCTCGCCGGGTCGTCGACGGTGCCCGGCGTCGGCGTGCCCACCACGCTGATCTCGGGCCGGCTCGCCGCCGACCGCATCACCGGCCCCGACGCCGGCCGACCCAACCGGATGGCAACGCACCACGACATGGGAGCCAGGCTGACATGATCCGCAGCGAGTTGGACGCGGCCGGAATCGACGATCCACGCCTGCGCGCAGGGTACCGGCGTTGCCGCGAACTCAACGCCGCGCACGGCCGCACCTTCTTCTTGGCCACCCGGCTGCTGGCACCCGACCAACGGCCGGCGGTGCACGCCCTCTACGGCTTCGCGCGCTACGCCGACGACATCCTCGACGATCTCGATCCCCAGCTGCGCACCGACATCCGCGCCCAGCGACTCCAGCAATTGGCCGACCAGTTCTTCGCGGGCGGAGACCACCTCGACGATCCCGCGCTCGCTGCGGTCACCCACACCGCGCGCCGGTACCGGATCGCCACCGAATTGTTCGACGACTTCCTGGCGTCGATGCGGATGGATCTCACGGTCACCGACTATCCGGACCGCAAGGCGCTCAACCTCTACATGCGTGGGTCCGCCGAAGTCATTGGCCTGCAGGTCCTTCCGGTGCTGGGGACTGTGGTGCCGGTCGAGGAGGCCGCGCCCTACGCCGCCGCGCTCGGCAGGGCGTTCCAGCTGACCAACTTCCTGCGCGATGTCGACGAAGACCTGCTGCGCGGACGGGTCTACCTGCCGGCCGACGAACTGGCCGCCCACGGAGTGGACCGCGAATTGTTGACGTGGTGTCACGAGCACCGCAGCACCGACCCCCGGGTTCGGGAGGCGCTGGCCGCCCAGCACGAGATCACAAGGGAGACTTACCGCTTCGCAGACGCCGGCATCGCAACGCTGAGCCCCCGCTCGCGACCGTGCGTGGCGACCGCGGCCGCGCTGTACTCGGAAATCCTGGACCGCATCGAGGAAAGCGACTTCGCGGTGTTCAATCACCGGGCCACGGTCGGCAAGGCTCGACGACTCCAGGTGGCCGGCATCGGACTGATACGGTCGTGGCGGGCGCGCAATGGTTCGCCCGGTGTTTCGGATCCCCCGGGGGCCGCATGACCGATCGCTGGCAATATCTACTGGTCCTGGCCGCATGCCTGGCGATCACCGCGCCCCTGGAGATGTTCGGTCCCGGCGTCTACCGGCAATGGCGGCGGCTTGTGAAGGCGGTCTGGCCCGTGGCCGCGGTATTCCTGCTCTGGGACGAGATCGCCATCGCGGCGCACGTGTGGACGTACAACGGCGCCTACATCACCGGCCTGAGCATCCCGTTCCGCGTGCCGATCGAAGAGGTGCTGTTCTTCATCGTCATCCCGATTTGCGCACTTCTGACCTACAACGCGGTCAGCACCCTTCTGGAAAGGGTCAACCGACGATGACGGGAATGGGTTATACCGTTCCGGCCGTGGCGGCGGTATTGACCGTGATTGCACTGGAATTGGCGGTACTGCGCACCGGACTCTTCCGGCGGCCCGCCTACTGGCTGTCGATGCTGATCATTCTCGGCTTCCAGGTCCCGGTCGACGGCTGGCTGACCAAGCTCAGCTCCCCCATCGTCAGCTACGACTCCCGCCAGATCACGGGCCTGCGTTTCCCGTTCGACATCCCGGTCGAGGACTTCTTGTTCGGCTTCGCGCTGGCCACCGCCGTGCTGCTGCTCTGGGAACGCCAACGTGCGCGTCGATGAAGCCGGCCCCACCCCCGACAGATTGTCGGCCGCGTTCGACGCCGGAGCGACGGCCTACGACCGGCTGGTGGGCGCCAGCCCCGGCTACCACGACCAACTGCTTCTCTCCGCCCGCCGCATGCGGATCCGCGACCGCGGCAAGGGCTTACGGCTGCTCGACGTCGGCTGCGGCACCGGCGCCTCGACGGCCGCGCTGCTGGCCGTGGCGCCCGACGCCGACATCGTCGCCATCGACGCGTCGCGGGGCATGCTCGACGCGGCGCGAGCGAAGGACTGGCCGCCGTCGGTGCGGTTCGTGCACACGCCCGTCGAGCAACTGTCCGAGCACGGCATCACCGGACCTTTCGACGGCATCCTGGCCGCCTACCTGATCCGCAACCTCGCCGACCGGGACGGCCAGTTGCGTAAACTCCGGACGCTGCTGCGACCCGGCGCCACCCTGGCGGTGCACGAATACTCGGTGCGCGACTCCGCCGCGGCCACCCGCATCTGGCACGCCGTGTGCTGGGGCATCATCATCCCCGCCGGGTGGTGGCGCACCCGCGACACGTCCCTGTACCGCTACCTGTGGCGCAGCGTGCTGGAGTTCGACGGCGCGGCACGATTCCGGGCCCGCCTCGCCGATGCGGGCTTCACCGCGGTGCACAGCGAAACCATGCCGGGCTGGGAGGCCAACATCGTGCACACCTTCCTGGCTGATGCGCCATGACGGCTCTCGTGCCCGGTCACCCTACAGATCGCCGACGCGAAACGCTTTCCGCGGCAACCGGTTTGCCGGATGTCGGCACCCTCCCCTCGCGGCCACGAGTGGTCGTGGTGGGCGGTGGCATCGCGGGCCTGACCGCCGCCACCGGACTGGCCGAACGCGGCGTCGCCGTCGAGGTGATCGAGCGCGAACACTACCTCGGCGGCCGGGTGGGTGGCTGGACGGAGCGCGACGCCGGGGCCGACCTCGCGATGAATCGCGGCTTCCACGCGTTCTTCCGGCAGTATTACAACCTGCGGGCCCTGCTCGGGCGCATCGAACCGCACCTGCGAATGCTCACACCCGTCGCCGACTATCCGCTCATCGACGGGGCGGGCCGGCGCGACACCTTCCGGGGGCTGCCGCGGACCCCGCCATGGAATGCGGTGGCCTTCGCCGCTCGCAGCCCGACCTTCCGGCTTCGCGACTTCCTTCAGATCGATGCTCGCGCGGCCGCTCCATTGGCCGCGGTGTCCGTGCCGGAAATCTATGACCGCCTCGATCACTTCGACGCCGCGACGTTCCTGAAGAGCATCCGATTCCCGGAGGCGGCAAGGCATCTGGCGTTCGAGGTGTTCTCCCGGAGCTTCTTCGCCGACCCCTCGAAGCTTTCCGCCGCCGAGTTGGCGACCATGTTCCACATCTACTTCCTCGGGTCGTCCGAGGGCCTCATCTTCGACGTCCCCACGTCGAACTACGACAGCGCCCTCTGGAAGCCGCTGCGGCATTACCTCGAGGCACGTGACGTGCGGTTCCGGCTCGGCACCGGCGCCTCGCACATCGACACGGGGCCGACGGGGCGGTTCCGGGTGCAGACCGATGCGGGCGACCACGTGGAGGCGGATGCCGTGGTGCTGGCCACCGACGTGGCGGGTCTGCAGCGCGTCGTCGCGGCCTCGACCGGCCTGGCCACCGATGGGTGGCGCGCACAGATCGCGCGGCTGTGCACCGCACCGCCATTCGCCGTCTATCGGTTGTGGCTCGATCGGCCCGTTGATTCCCGGCGGCCGGCGTTCCTGGGCACGGCCGGCCACGAACCACTGGACAACATCAGCGTGTTGGAGCGCTACGAACTTCAAGCCGCGGAGTGGTCACGCACTCACCATGGGTCCGTCGTCGAATTGCACTCCTACGCCCTCGACGCCCCGCCGTCGCGCGCCGCCATGCTGCGCCAGTTGCACAAGATCTATCCGGAAACCGCGGCGGCGCAAATCGTTTGCGAACGGCTGCTGGAACGCAACGATTGCCCGCTGTTTTCGCCAGGATCCTATGCGCACCGCCCCGCGGTGGTCACGCCGCAGCCCGGTCTGCTGTTGGCCGGCGACGCCGTCCGCATCGACTTGCCCGTGGCACTCATGGAGCGCGCCGCCACGACGGGATGGTGCGCCGCGAACCATTTGCTGGGAAGATGGGGACTGGCCGGCCACCCGTTGGTCACCGTACCCACCCGCGGCCGGTCACCCCTGTTGCGATGGCTCGCCACCCGCGAAGGACCCGCCGAACGATGAATATTCGTGAACAGCTGCAACACCTGTGGCCGGCCGCTCGTCCCAAAGACTGGCCCCTGCAGGTAATTCCGCGTACACCGTGGGCCGAGCAACGCCCGACCTACCGGGACGCACAACCCGCCATCATCGACGGCGCCCTGGAACGCGCCCAGCAGAAACCGACCGGGAACTGGTTCGCGTTCGCCGGCAGCGCCGACGTGCGTTCCGGGCGCCCGTTCGGCGCGCGGGTCGCCGGAGTCGACGTCGTCGCCTGGCGCGACGAGGAGCAGCGGCTTTGTGTCGGCCCCCGCAGTTGCCCACACCTGGGGGCCGATCTGGCCACCGGCACCGTGCACCGCGGCACATTGATCTGCCGATGGCATGGGCTGGCCCTGGACGGCCGCACGGGTGAATTCGGGTGGAGCCCACTGCCCAGCCACGACGACGGCATCCTGGTCTGGGTGCGGCTCGACAGCGTGGGCGGGGAGGCCCCGTTGGAGGAGCCGGTGATCCCGCCCCGACCGGCCGGCGACACCCTGGCCGCCGTCGCCGGCATGGTGGGCGTGTGCGAGCCCGCCGACGTCATCGCCAATCGGCTTGACCCCTGGCACGGCGCGTGGTTCCACCCGTACTCGTTCACGCGTCTCGAAGTGCTCACCACGCCAACCGAACACATCGATCGCTTCCTGGTGGCGGTGACCTTCCGGATGGGCCGCCTGGGCGTCCCTGTCGTCGCCGAATTCAGCTGCCCCGAGGCGCGCACCATCGTGATGCGCATCGTGGACGGCGAGGGAACCGGCAGCACCGTCGAAACCCACGCCACGCCAATCGGTTCCGGCCCTGACGGGCACCCACGCACCGCCGTGCTGGAAGCCACCATCGCGCATTCGGATCGGCCCGGGTTCAAGCGGGCGTCTCGGGCGGCACCGCTGATCACACCGCTCATGCGCTTCGCGGCCGGCAGACTCTGGCGCGACGATCTCGCCTACGCCGAGCGCCGCTACCAGGTGCGTGCCGGTCTCGGCTGACGGCTTGGCCATGCGAAGAAGGTATGTCGCCGTGGTCGGGCTGACGGTCGGCGTGCACCTTGCCTACCTGGCCTACGTACCGGCCGGCGGCTTCCTCGCGCTGCGCTGGCCGCGGACAATCGCGCTGCACCGGGCGGCCGTCGCCTGGGGCGCCGCCGTCATCGCGCTCAAGCTGCCGTGCCCGTTGACGTCACTGGAATCATGGGCGCGTCGCCGCGCCGACATGGACCCATTACCCTCAACGGGGTTCGTCGACCGTTATGTCGCAGGGCTTTTCGTTCCGTCCGGCCGCGTCGGGGTCGCACAGACGTTCGCGTTCGTGTTGGCCGCCGTCTCCTGGGGCCTGTTCGCGAGACGCGTCAGCCGCTGAGGCCTGTCTGTGGCGGTGCGCCGGCCCAGGAAGGATCCGTCAATGGCGGCACCGCGTCGGGTTGACGCCGACGGGACTTGCGTTGCCACAGGGCCCAGGTGACCGCCGAAAGCACAACGGCCACCACTATCAACGTCGGCCAAAGGGCCAACTGCGCAAACCACAGGTCTCGCTGCAACCGCATAGCTTTGCGCCGGCCGCGCCAAACACGTTGCGGTACCTCTTTCACAGTCATCGCAGACCACATACCCCAGAACCGGGGGATTAAACGACCGGGCACGAGACCGATCTCGGGGTTGTGGCGTGTTTGACCCACCGCGCGAGGGGCTAGTCACCAGCATGAGCACCGAGTCGCACGTTCCCTCCGAGCCGTCATCTCGACCGTTCACCCGACTGGCGGCCGCGTGGTGGGCGCTTGTCGTCGGCCTGGTGATCTTGATCGTCCTGCTTATCTTCGTCGCGCAGAACACCGAATCCATTACCGTCCACTTCCTGGGCTTCCACTGGAATTTGCCCGTCGGAGTGGGTTACCTGTTGGCGGCGGTTGCCGGTGCGACCACGACGGTGCTCGTCGGCGCCGCGCGGATCATTCAGCTGCGGAGGGCGACCAAGAAGCATCTCAAGGCGCTTTGATCCCTGGCTGTGCCGGCCCTAAAACCCTTGCCCGGCAAGCGTTCACGACTGAAGGGTCGTACTGACAGCTGGCTTTGTTCGGTAATTTAAATATTCAGTAAATTAAGCTCTGGACGGGCGGGTTCGGGGATTCGACCCCCATTCCCGCGGGAATGCCATAGCGACCGGCCCGAGAGGAAGCCATGGATCACGCAGACACGAGCGACGCCGTCGCGGAGGCGGTCGGCAAAGTCACCGAGGCGCTGGAAACCGTCGAGCGGGCCCGGGGCCACCTGTACTCGTTTCACCAGCTGACCGGGCGGGCCGACCTACAACTCGACGCCGCGGTCGCCAAGTTGCACGAGCTTGGACACGCCGACCTGGCGCAACACATCAGCCGCGAACTGATCGGGCGCAATGTGTTACCGGGGCGGTGGACCTTCCAGGTCGTCGACGATTATGACGACGGCTACTACCGGTGCTTCCGAGAAGTCGAGAGCCTGGTGCGAAGCCGGCTGACCGACGGTCGTCGTCACGCCTACGAGGCGCAGCTCAAGGGACGCCGGCGAACGTCGGGGCACCCTGCCCATACCGCCACCCCCAACGAACACTCGGCCGAAGGAGGCAATTGATGCACTGCGTCGTGTTCGGCGCCACGGGATACCTGGGCACGCGGCTCATCCCCGAGCTGCTCGAGAACGGCCACACCGTACGCGTGCTGGCCCGGAACCCCGCAAAGCTTGACGACGTCGCCTGGCGCGGCCGGGTCGATGTCGTTCAGGGTGACGTCATCGACGCCACCGCCGTGCGCCGGGCGCTGGAAGGTCAGGAAGTCTTGTACTATCTGGTGCATTCGCTGATGCGCCCCGACTTCGTGGACTTCGACGAACGCGCGGCCCGCAATGTGGCCGAGTGCGCGGCCCAGGCGGGCCTGTCGCGCATCGTCTACGTCGGCGGCATCACCCCCGAGGGACAGAAGCTCTCGGATCATCTGGCCTCACGCGCCCAGGTGGGGCGACTGCTGAGAATTTCGGGCGTGCCCGCCGTCGAGTTGCGCGCGGCCGCCATCATCGGGGCGGGCTCGGCCAGCTTCGAGATGCTGCGGTACCTCACCGAGCGGCTGCCGCTGATCGTCGCCCCGCGCTGGTTGCGTACCTGCGTCCAGCCCATCGCGGTGCGCGACGTCGTCTACTACCTGGTCCGCGCGGCGGAACTGCCCGCGGAGATCAACCGGGCGTTCGACGTCGGCGGGCCGGACCGCTTCACCTACACCGAAATGATCCGCAAGTACGCCGTGATCGCGGGCCTGCCCCGGCGGCCCGCGGTGCCGGTGCCGCTGTTGAGCCCTCGGCTTTCGGCACCGTTTGTGGACCTGCTCACGCCCCTTCCCCGCCAACTGGCCGTCTCGCTGATGGAGTCGCTGGAAAACGACGTGGTGTGCGCCGACCACGACATCGCCCGGCACATCCCCGATCCCGAGGGCGGACTCGCGCACTACGAGGAGGCCGTCGAACTCGCCTTGGCGCACGTGCGCGAAAAAGATCTGCGCACCCGATGGTCGCGCGCCGACATGAACGGAGCACCTTCCCAGCCGCTGCCCACCGACCCGCAGTGGGCGGGCGGATCGCTGTATGAGGATGTGCGCCAACGCCGCAGCCACACCGATCCCGAAACGCTATGGCGGGCCATCCAAACCGCCGCCGCCGAGCGCAACTGGTCGGCGTTTCCCTTGGAATGGCCCGTGCGCGGATGGATCAACGGTGCGCTGGGCGCCGTCCGGGCGCTGCGCCGCCCGCTCGACGGGCAGCGGTTGCACGAAGGCGAGGCCCTGGACTGGTGGCGGGTGGAGCGGATCGACACGCCCCGGCTACTCCGGTTGCGCGCCGATATCCCTTTGCCGGGGCGCCTCTGGCTGGAGCTGTCCGCGAGCCCGGACGGCAATGGCGGCTCCCAGTACCGCCAGCGAGCGTTGTTTCAGCCGTACGGCCTTGCGGGGCAGCTTTTTTGGAATGCGTCGGCACCCTATCGCGATGTGGTGTTCGGCGGCATCGCCCGCGACGTCACAGCCACGGCGCGCGGTGGCGTAATGGAGGCGGCGGCTCCGTCGCACTGTTGAAAGGGGAGGCGACATGGGTGACAAGAAATTTCACGAGGGCGACCAGGTTGAGTGGCAGAGCCACGGCAGTACCGTCCGGGGAACGGTCGAAGGCGAAATCACCTCGGATACGAAGGCCGCGGGACGCACGGTGCGCGCCTCCGAAGACGAGCCACAGTACAAGGTCCGCAGTGACAAGACGGGCGCGGACGCGGTACACAAGCCCGGCACGCTGCGCCACGGGGACTGAGAACGCTGATGACCGACGACGAGGAGACCACCTGGGACCGCTTCCAGGAAACGGTCAACATGACGGCGGGCGAGCTGGAGAGGTGGCTTGCGACCGAGCAGTCGCAAAGCGTGGGACAAAAGCGGGGCGGCGACGAGTCGACCGGCCATGCCAGCGGTCGCCGCATTGTCCAGATACTCAGGGCCAAACGGAGCGACCTCGCGGCCGACGACTACGCGCATATGCGCAAGGTGGTCGGCTACGCCAAGCGCCACCTGGCGCAACGCCCCCGCGGTGACATCGACGAGAGCGCTTGGCGCTACTCGCTGATGAACTGGGGCCACGACCCGACGAAGTCCTGAATACGGCGCGTGGACACATTCGGCCCGTGTATTAAGCGACTAATCGACTGTTAATGCGAGACACTTGGCGGGGTACGCGGGCCGCGCGCGGCGGTCGCCGATAGGCTGGGCGGCGAATCTTGCAGAAGGACATAGGTAAGTGACCAAGCGCGGCGCCGCTGATCGGCGACCAGACCGAGCCGAACTCGAGAAGTTGATGTCGGCCGACATGCGCGCACTCACAGCGCAATCGGACCGCATCGGCCGGCACTTCGCCCGTCAGCACGATGTCGGCGGGACCGACTTGCACGCCTTGCTGCACATCATGGTCGCCGAAACCGCCGGAACGCCGCTGACGCCGGCGCAGTTGCGGCAACGCCTGGATGTGTCGCCCGCCGCGATCACCTACCTGGTAGACCGAATGATCGACTCCGGCCACCTGAGGCGCGAGCCCGATCCCGTCGACCGCCGCAAGACGTTGCTCCGCTACGAAGAACCGGGCATGGCGTTGGCCCGGTCGTTCTTCACCCCCCTCGGCGCGGAACTGCGCGCGGCCCTCGCCCACCTGTCGGACCGCGATCTGTCCGCCGCACATCGGGTTTTCCTGGCGATGATGGACGCGATGTCCACCTTCGAATCGCAACTCGCCACGCCGGACCCTAAACCGTCGGCGACCGAAGCCAAACCGGCGCAGGCCAAGGGCCCGCGCCGGGCGGTGAGTAAGACCGGCGATCGCCCGGCCGGGTACACCTAGCGCACCGGCCGCCGGGCCGCCGGGCCGAGCACCCGCTGCTCGATCAGGTCCGCCCCGCGCCGCACGCCTCCGGTCGCGGCGAACCCGGCCGCCACGCGGCGCGCGCCGTCCGCCATCGTCATCGCCGCGCGCACCTTCGCCCTCAGCCGTCCCGCGGTCAGGTCTTTGGCCGCCAGGCGGGTGCCGCAGCGAGCTACCTCGACGCGCCGGGCGACTTCGGCCTGGTCCCGCGCGAACGGCACGACGCAGACGGGTACGCCCCGGTCGAGGGCTTTTAGCGTCGTTCCCATCCCCCCGTGCGTGATGGCGCAGCTGGCCCGCTCCAGCACCGCCGCGTGCGGGACAAAACGGCATATGGTCGCGTTTCGTGGTCGCGGAAGATCGGGTGGTATGCCCGCGGGGAATGTCGCCACCACGTGGATGGGCTGATCGGCCAGCGCTTGCAGCGCGATCCGCCCCAGAGCGGCGTCGGGCTGCCTGATCGAAGACGTGTTCACCAGCACCAGTGGCCGCTTGAGGGCGGTGACCCACCCCGGCGTGGCCGTCTCCGGAGGTTCGAATACGCACGCGCCGATGTGGTGAACCAATCCGGCCCAGCCGGGGTGCGGATACTCGAAAGGCTCGCCGCCGACGGCCAGCAGCAGCGGCGCGCGCCGCACGAAGTCGTCGACCGAGGTGACCGGCGCCACGCCCAGACCGGCGCGAAGGGCGTTGATTCGCGGCAGCATTGGGCGGTCGAACAGATGCCGGACGATGGGTCGCACCGAGGCGTCCCGGATGTCGCCGAGGATGCCGGGCAGCGGTCGGAAACCCGGACCGAAGGGCGGCACCCCGCGCGACCGCAGATATGGCGTGAAGGGAGAGAACACCAGCCATGGGATGCTTCCGGCCTCCGCGGCCGACATCGCCCCCCAGCAGTTCGCGTCCACGATGACCGCATCCGGCCGCACGGCATCGACCGCGCGTCGTAGATCCTGAACTTCGAGCACCGCGCGCCGGCAGAGCACGTCGATGGTTATCTTCAACACTTCCAGGGCGTTTCGAGCCTTCCAATCCTCGCCGACGATCGCCTCGACGTCGGGGGCGACGGGCTCGGCGTGCACGCCGACCGCGCGCATCGTCGCGACGCCGGCCGCCATGGTGCGGGCGTGAACCTCGTGACCACGACCGGCGAGCTCGGCCAGCAGCGCCCCGACCGGCAAGAGATGCCCCAGGGCCGGCGACCCGTAGGCCAGTATCACCGCCATGTCGCACGCATCTACGAGACGGGCGTGAGGTCGACAGCGCGCAACCCCGAAAGGCTTGCGACACCGCAGCCGTGCAGGCAGACTCGAAGTTCGTCGATGAACGGCTGCAGCCAATCGACAACGGCCCCAGCGGAATCGATCGCGGCCGGTAGCAGCGGCCGAGCCACCGCCACGACGTCCGCGCCCAACGCGATCGCCTTGGCCGCGTCCATACCGGTGCGAATACCGCCCGAAGCCACCAGCGGGATCTCGGGCAGCACCTCCCGCACCTCCACGATCGCCGTCGCGGTCGGGATACCCCAATCGGCCAGGTGCGGGTACCGCAGCTCGCCGTAGCGGACGAACTGCTCGACCCGCGACCATGACGTGCCGCCGGCGCCCGCGACGTCTATCCCGGAAACCGGCAAATCTCCTTCGGCCCCAACGAGTTCCGCGGCTGCCGCACCGCCGATCCCGTGGCCGACCTCCTTGAGCAGTACCGGGCAGTCTATCGCGTCGGCCACATCCCGCAGCCTGGCCAACGACCCGGAGAAGTCGGTGTCACCGTCGCTTTGCATCGCTTCCTGCAACGGATTGGTGTGCACCGCAAGCGCATCGGCGCCCACCCGGTCCAGAGCCTTCGCGAGCTCTGGCACGGCGGCTTCGGTCAGCTGGGCCATGCCGATGTTGCCGAACAGCAAGACATCCGGGGCCACATCACGAACGGTGAAGCTGGCCGCCGCCCGCTCACCCAGCGCGCTGTCGAGCATTATCCGCTGCGAGCCGAGCATCATCCCGACGCCAAGCTGTTGAGCCGCCGCGGCCAAATTCCGGTTGATGGTGCCCGACAACTCGGCGCCGCCGGTCATCGCACCGATGAGAATCGGCGACCGCAGGTTGGCACCGAAGAATTTGGTGGACAGGTCGATGTCGCCGAGGCTGGTCTGGGTCAGCGCGTTGTAGGGCAACTGGTAGCTCTCCAGCCCCGTACTGAGATGCTCGTAGTTGACCTGCTCACCGAGGCATACGTCGATGTGTCGCCGCTTGCGGGTAGCCATCGGCCCGCGGTCGGCCGTCACAGCGGGCACCCCGGCACGACCGACCCCCGGCCCCTCACATTCATAATGTTCATAGTGCCCCTTGTTGCGTGCCGTCGGCGCCCTAATGCGTGACGACGCGTAATTTCAGTTGATTAATCTTTAATATACTGAAAGACTTTGGTTCGTGGTGTGGGATGGCTTGGCCGCAGCCCTGACGGGACGGCGCTCGTGGCTGTTCGCGCTGGGCGCCCTGCTGCTGGGCATAGGTTTCATGGCGCTCGTCGGCGCAAATGCGGCGGCGGGCCAGGCGCCGTTGTCCGTGCCGACGGGCTCCGATTCGGCCAGGGTCGACGCCATGACCCACCAGTTCCCCGGCGGGGACCGCGTCCCACTGATCATGGTCGTCAGCCGCACTGACGGCGCAGCGCTCTCCCCCGCCGACATCGCGGCCGCGCAAGCGGCCCGCGACCGTATGCAGGCCGCCATACAACCGGACGGCGCCATGGGAGGGGCGCCGGCGCAGGTGTCGGCCGACGGCAAGGTGGATATCGGGATGGTGCCCGTCAGCGCCGACCTGTCCGGGCTCACCCTGAGCGACGCGGTTGCCGGCCTACGCAAGGCCGCCTCCGCCGGCCTCCCCGCGGAGCTGCGGGCCCACGTCACGGGCGGCCCGGCCTTCGGCGCCGACATCGCCGGTGCGTTCACCAATGCCAACATCACCCTGCTCGCGGTGACGGCTTCGGTGGTGGCGCTGCTGCTGATCGCCACCTATCGTTCCCCGGTGCTGTGGCTGCTGCCGCTGGTGGTGGTCGGGTTCGCCGACCGGGTCGCGGCGGCGGTGGGTACCGCCGTGGCGTCACTGACCGGGCTGAGCTTCGATGGCGCCACCTCCGGGATCACCAGTGTCCTGGTCTTCGGTGCGGGCACCAACTACGCCCTCCTGCTGATTTCGCGCTACCGGCAGGAGCTTCGGCACACAAGCGAACATCGAGACGCCCTGCGCCGCGCGGTACGGATGGCGGGCCCCGCGATCGTCGCCAGCAATGCCACCGTGGTGCTCGCGCTGCTCACCTTGCTCTTCGCCACGACGCCGAGCACGCGCAGCCTGGGCGCGCTGGCGGCGTGCGGACTCGTGGTCGCCGCGGTGTCGGCCCTGGTGATACTGCCACCACTGCTGGGACTGTGCGGCCGTCGCTTGTTCTGGCCCTTCATTCCCCGCCCAGGCGACACCCCCACCGTGGATTCCGGTGCCTGGCATCGCGTCGGGGAATGGGTGAACCGGCGTCCGGCGCTGGTCGCGGCGGTCGCCATAGCCGGCCTCGCGGCCCTTGCCACCGGCCTGCTGGGCACGCGCATCGGT
>NZ_LZJZ01000120.1 GCF_001667585.1 Mycobacterium sp. E2733 | reverse complement strand
GCGGCCGGACCCAGATCACCGGCGGCGACCCGCCGTTCACCGCCGCAACTGCCAAGCAGCTGGCCAACGTCCTCAAATACGGTTCGCTGCCGCTGTCGTTCGAAGCTTCGGAGGCCCAAACCGTCTCGGCGACATTGGGATTGACCTCTCTGCGGGCGGGGCTGATCGCGGGAGCGATCGGCCTGGTTCTGGTGCTGCTCTATTCGCTGCTGTATTACCGGGTGCTGGGCCTGCTTACGGCGCTTTCGCTAATCGCTGCCGGCGCAATGATTTTCGCGATCCTGGTGATACTGGGCCGTCAGATCAACTACACCCTGGACCTTGCGGGTATCGCGGGTCTGATCATCGGTATCGGTACCACGGCGGACTCGTTCGTGGTCTTCTTCGAACGCATCAAAGACGAGATCCGCGAAGGCCGTTCGTTCAGATCGGCAGTTCCCCGAGGCTGGGTGCGGGCCCGCAAGACGATCGTGTCGGGCAACGCCGTCACCTTCCTGGCCGCCGCGGTGCTGTACGCCCTGGCGATCGGCCAGGTGAGGGGGTTCGCCTTCACGTTGGGCCTCACCACGATCCTCGACGTCGTGGTGGTGTTCCTGGTGACCTGGCCGCTGGTGTACCTGGCGTCCAAGTCGCCGACGTTGGCGAAACCCGCATACAACGGCCTGGGCGCAATACAGCAGGTCGCCCGCGAGCGCCGGGCTTCGTCGAACGTCAAGACGGGACGGGGATAGCGTGATGGCCTCCAAAGGCAAGGCCCAAACAGACGCGGCCGAAGCGACCGAGATCACCGAAGCCAGCGAAGGCGCGGTGGAGGCAACCTCCGACAGCGGCACCGCGCCGCCGCGCCACGGCTTCCTGTCCCGCCTCTACACCGGCACCGGCGCCTTCGAGGTCATCGGACGTCGCCGGTTGTGGTTCGGCATCAGCGGCGCGATCGTCGCCGTCGCCGTACTGAGCATCCTGCTGCGGGGTTTCACCTTCGGGATCGACTTCAACGGCGGCACGACGGTGTCGATGCCCGCCGCGGGCGCAGCGGGCCAGGTGCAGACGCCGCAAGTGTCCGACGTCTTCCGCAAGGCCATCGGCCGCGACCCGGAGTCGGTGGTGATCGTCGGCAACGGCGGTTCGGCCACCGTGCAGATCCGCTCCGAAACGCTGTCCAACGCCCAGACATCCGCGCTGCGCAACGCCCTGTTCGACGCGTTCCAGCCCAAGGGCGCCGACGGAAAACCGAGTAAGCAGGCCATCAGCGACGCGGCGGTCTCGGAGACCTGGGGCGATCAGATCACCGATAAGGCACTGATCGCGCTGGTGGTGTTCCTGGCGTTGGTCAGCCTGTACATCACGGTGCGATACGAGCGCTACATGGCCATCTCCGCGCTGACGACCATGGTCTTCGACCTGACCGTCACCGCAGGGGTGTACTCGCTGGTCGGTTTCGAAGTCACCCCGGCCACCGTCATCGGTTTGCTGACGATTCTCGGTTTCTCCCTTTACGACACGGTCATCGTGTTCGACAAGGTCGAGGAGAACACCCACGGGTTCCAGCACACCACCCGGCGCACCTTCGCCGAGCAGGCGAACCTCGCGATCAACCAGACGTTCATGCGCTCCATCAACACCAGCCTCATCGGGGTGTTGCCGGTCCTGGCGCTGATGGTGGTGGCGGTGTGGCTGCTGGGCGTCGGCACGCTGAAGGACCTGGCGCTGGTGCAGCTGGTCGGCATCCTGGTCGGCACCTACTCCTCGATCTTCTTCGCGACGCCGCTGCTGGTCACGCTGCGCGAGCGCACCGAACTGGTGCGCACGCACACCCGCCGCGTCTCGCGGCGCCGTAAGGCCGGCCCCGAGCCCGCGGAGGAGGCGAAGTCCACCGAGGACGAATCGGCGTCGACGGAGGCCACCACGACCGCCTCCGCGCCGCCTGACAAGCCCGCACCGAGCAAGCCGGCGCCGGGTGCGCGCCCGGTGCGGCCGACCGGGACCCGGCGTCCGAGCGGCAAGCGAAACGCCGGCCGGCGGTAGTCGCCATGGCCACCAGGTATCGCCTCACCGGGGGCGCTATCGGTTTGGCCGCAATGCTCGTGGCGGCGTTCACGCTGACGGCGTGCTCCGGCAGCACGGCCTCCCAGATCGACTATGTGGTCGACGGCCCGCTGGTCACCTACAACACCAATACCGTCGTCGGCGCCGCGTCGGCCGGGGCCCAGGCGTTCGCCCGCACGCTGGCCGGCTTCAGTTATCACGGCCCGGACGGGCAGACCGTCGCCGACCGTGACTTCGGCACCGTGTCGGTGGTGAGCGGTTCGCCGCTGGTGCTCGACTACCAGATCGCCGACAACGCCGTCTACTCCGACGGCAAGCCGGTGACCTGCGACGATCTGGTGCTGGCCTGGGCGGCCCAGTCCGGCCGGTATCCGGACTTCAACGCCGCCTCCCAGGCCGGTTACCTCGACATCGCCAACGTCGAATGCCTGCCCGGGCAGAAGAAGGCCCGGGTGTCGTTCATCCCGGACCGCAGCATCGTCGACTACAACCAGCTGTTCACCGCCACGACGCTGATGCCGTCGCACGTCATCGCCGACCAGCTGCACGTCGACGTGACCGCGGCCCTGCTGAGCAATAACGCCCAGCTTGTGCAGCAGATCGCCAAGCTGTGGAACACCATTTGGGACCTCAAGCCCGGGGTGGACCTCAAACACTTCCCGTCGTCCGGCCCATACAAGATCGAGCGCATCCTCGACGGCGGCGCGGTGGTGCTCGTCGCCAACGACCGGTGGTGGGGCCCCAAAGCGCTCACCAAGCGGATCACCGTCTGGCCTCAGGGGCCCGACATCCAGGACAGGGTCAACAACCGCAGCGTCGACGTGGTCGACGTGGCGGCGGGCTCCTCGGGAACGCTCACCATCCCGGACAACTACGACCGCGCCGATTCGCCGTCGGCCGGCATCGAGCAGCTGATCTTCGCGCCGCAGGGGCCGCTGTCGCAGCCCAAGGCCCGGCGCGCGCTCGCGCTGTGCACGCCGCGCGACACGCTCGCGCGCGACGCCGGGGTGCCGATCGCGAACTCACGGCTGAACCCGGCCGCCGACGACCCCGTGACCGCCGGTGACGGTGCCGCCGAGGCCGGCCGGTTCGGCAAGGCAGACCCGGGCGCCGCTCGCGACGCGCTCGGGGGTGCGCCGATGACAGTGCGGATCGGCTACCAGGGGCCCAACGCGCGCCTCGCGGTCAATGTCGGGGTGATCGGCAAATCCTGTGCCGCGGCAGGCATCACCGTCGTCAACGTCGCGCTGGACGCCTCCGGGCCGCAAGCGCTCAGGGACGGGAAGATCGACGTGCTCCTGGCCAGCACCGGCGGGGCCGCCGGTAGCGGGTCCACGGGATCGTCGGCGATGGACGCCTACGACCTGCACACCGGCAACGGCAACAACCTCTCGGGTTACTCGAATCCGCAGATCGACAGCGCGATCGGGGCCCTGGCGGTGTCGGAGGACCCCGCCGAGCGCGTCCGGCTGCTGGGGGAGGCGGCGCCGGTACTGTGGGGCGACATGCCCACTTTGCCCCTCTACCGGCAGCAACGGACGCTGTTGATGTCGAAGAAGATGTACGCCGTGAGCAAGAACCCCACTCGCTGGGGCGCGGGCTGGAACATGGACCGATGGGCCCTGGTCCAGTGACGAGTGTCGGTGGCGGCGCCTCGGTGACCAAGGTCATCGCGTCGCTGCTGCGCGAGGTGTCCGACTTCCCCAAGCCGGGGGTGCAGTTCAGGGACCTCACCCCGCTGTTCGCCGACCCGCAGGGGTTGGCGGCGATCACCGACGCGCTGGCCGAGATCGCGTCCGGCGCCGACCTGGTGGCCGGAATCGACGCCCGCGGGTTCCTGGCCGCCGCGGCCGTCGCCGACAGGCTGCGCACCGGCGTGCTGGCCATCCGCAAAGGCGGCAAGCTGCCGCCGCCGGTGTACACCGAGCACTACGACCTGGAGTACGGCAGCGCCGCGCTGGAGATTCCCGCGGACGGCATCGACCTGCGCGGACGCCACGTCGTGATCATCGACGACGTGCTGGCCACCGGGGGCAGCCTCGCCGCGGCGATCCGGTTGCTGGAACGCACCGGGGCCACCGTCATGGCGGCGGCGGTGATCCTCGAATTGACCGCGCTGGGGGGTCGTCAGGCCGTAGCGGGGTTGCCGCTGCACAGCTTGACTCGGCTCTAGCCCGGGCCACCGCGCGATATCCTCGAGGTCGGAGGTGACCAACGTGGCGGACGACAAGAGCGCGGCGCAGGCGCTTGACGCGCCCACCGACGTCGGCGACGCCCTGCTGGTCGGGGAGCCGGTCACGGCGCAGGCCGAGCCGCCGGATCCGCCGACCGAGTCGCTGAAAACCCCGAGCAGCGCGTCGCGCCGCGTTCGGGCCCGCTTGGCCCGGCGGATGACCGCCCAGCGCACCACGCTCAACCCGGTGCTGGAACCGCTCGTGGCGGTGCACCGGGAGATCTATCCGAAGGCCAACCTGTCGTTGCTGCAGCGCGCCTTCGAGGTCGCCGACCAGCGGCACGCCACCCAGTTGCGCCATTCCGGTGATCCGTACATCACCCACCCCCTGGCCGTCGCGAACATCCTCGCCGAATTGGGCATGGACACCACCACTTTGGTGGCCGCGCTGTTGCACGACACCATCGAGGACACCGGCTACACGCTGGAGGCTTTGAGCGAGGAGTTCGGCGAGGAGGTGGGTCACCTCGTCGACGGTGTGACCAAGCTGGATCGGGTGGTGCTGGGCACCGCCGCCGAGGGCGAGACCATCCGCAAGATGATCACCGCGATGGCCCGCGACCCTCGGGTGCTGGTGATCAAGGTCGCCGACCGGCTGCACAACATGCGCACCATGCGCTTCCTGCCGCCGGAGAAGCAGGCGCGCAAAGCCCGCGAGACGCTGGAAGTCATTGCGCCCCTTGCGCATCGATTGGGTATGGCCAGCGTCAAGTGGGAGCTCGAGGACCTCTCCTTCGCGATCTTGCACCCGAAGAAGTACGAGGAGATCGTCCGCCTGGTCGCCGGCCGCGCGCCCTCGCGGGACACCTACCTGGCCAAGGTCCGCGCCGAGATCACCAATACGCTCAACGCTTCCAAGATCAAGGCGACGGTGGAGGGTCGGCCCAAGCACTACTGGTCGATCTACCAGAAGATGATCGTCAAGGGCCGCGACTTCGACGACATCCACGACCTGGTCGGCATCCGGATCCTGTGCGACGAGATCCGCGACTGCTATGCCGCTGTAGGCGTGGTGCATTCGTTGTGGCAGCCGATGGCGGGGCGGTTCAAGGACTACATCGCCCAGCCCAGATACGGCGTCTACCAGTCGTTGCACACCACCGTCGTCGGGCCGGAGGGCAAGCCGCTCGAGGTGCAGATCCGCACCCGGGACATGCACCGCACCGCCGAGTACGGCATCGCCGCGCACTGGCGCTATAAGGAAGCCAAGGGCCGCAACGGCCTTCCGCATCCGCACGCCGCCGCCGAGATCGACGACATGGCCTGGATGCGGCAACTGCTCGACTGGCAGCGGGAGGCCGCCGACCCGGGCGAGTTCCTGGAGTCGCTGCGCTACGACCTTGCGGTGCAAGAGATTTTCGTGTTCACCCCCAAGGGCGATGTGATCACCCTGCCGAACGGGTCGACGCCGATCGACTTCGCCTACGCCGTGCACACCGAGGTCGGTCACCGCTGCATCGGCGCCCGGGTCAACGGGCGGCTGGTGGCGCTGGAACGAAAGCTGGAAAACGGGGAAGTCGTCGAGGTTTTCACGTCGAAGGCGCCCAACGCCGGCCCGTCGCGGGATTGGCAGCAGTTCGTGGTGTCGCCGCGCGCCAAGGCGAAGATCCGGCAGTGGTTCGCCAAGGAGCGGCGTGAGGAGGCGCTGGAGGCCGGCAAGGAGGCGATGGCCCGCGAGGTGCGCCGCGGCGGACTTCCGTTGCAGCGCTTGGTCAACGCCGAATCCATGGGCGCGGTGGCCCGCGAGCTGCACTACGCGGACGTGTCGGCGCTCTACACCGCGATCGGCGAGGGCCATGTGTCGGCGCGCCACGTCGTGCAACGGCTGCTCGCCGAGCTCGGCGGGATCGACCAGGCCGAAGAGGATCTCGCCGAGCGGTCCACACCGACCACCATGCTGCGGCGCCCGCGCAGCAGCGACGACGTGGGCGTCTCGGTCCCCGGCGCCCCGGGCGTGTTGTCCAAGCTGGCCAAGTGCTGCACGCCGGTACCCGGCGACCAGATCATGGGCTTCGTCACCCGCGGCGGCGGAGTGAGCGTGCACCGCACCGACTGCACCAATGCGGCGTCGCTGCAGCAGCAGTCCGAGCGCATCATCGAGGTGCACTGGGCGCCGTCGCCGTCGTCGGTGTTCCTGGTGGCCATCCAGGTCGAGGCGCTCGACCGGCACCGGCTGCTCTCCGACGTCACGCGGGTGCTGGCCGACGAGAAGGTCAACATTCTGTCGGCTTCGGTCACCACCTCCAATGACCGCGTGGCGATCAGCCGGTTCACCTTCGAGATGGGTGACCCGAAGCACCTCGGGCATCTGCTCAACGTGGTGCGCAACGTCGAAGGCGTTTTCGACGTCTACCGCGTGACGTCAGCTGCCTGAGGCTTGAAGGCCCAGCGGCGGCTGCGGCGCGTTCTAGCCGATGCGCACCCAGTGATGGTGAAAGTGGCGTTGCGCTGCCTGCCTTTAGTCGAGCAACAGCGAGGTGATGGTGACCTCGGAGGCCGGTGCGCCATCCTCACCGCCGCCGGCGACGCCGGCTTTGGCGATCTTGTCCAGCGTGGCCAGCCCGTCAGGCTGAATGGTGCCGAAGACCGTGTATTGGGGCGGCAGCTGGGAGTCCTTGTACACCATGAAGAACTGGCTGCCATTGGTCCCGGGACCGGCGTTGGCCATCGCCAGGGTGCCGCGCGGGTAGAGGACGGGCTGTTGCGCCTTCGGGTCGTTCGGCGGGTACTGGTCCGTCGGGTACTCGTTGGCGAATTGGTAGCCCGGGCCGCCGGTGCCGTCGCCCTTGGGGTCGCCGCATTGCAGGACGCCCAGGTCGGGCGAAGTGGTCAGCCGGTGGCACTTGGTGTTGTCGAAGTATCTCTGGCCCATCAGGCTCGCGAAACTGTTTACCGTGCAAGGTGATTCGTTGTTGGCGAGCATCAATCCGATGCGCCCCTGGTTGGTCACCATGCTGGCGCTCACCTGGGCCGGGTCGGTCGGCACTTTGCCGGTGCGCGGCGGCTTGACCTCCTTGGCGGCCGGTTGCGGCGACGCAGGGTATTGGCAGTTGGCGCCCAGATCCGCCGACGGCTTGAACGCCGGCAGCGGCGGAATGGACCCTGTCTGCGGAGCCGTCGCGGTAGTGCTCTCCGCGGATTCCGTGGGGGGCGAGGACGTCGTCGGCGGTGCGGCTGTAGTGCCGCCAGGGGAGGTCGACTCGGAGGTGGCGACGACGAGCACTACGGCGAGGATCGCGACCGCCGCGACACCGAAGCCGCCGAATATCAGCAGCGATAATCGGCGCCGTCGGGCTTGTTCGGCGCGCCGCTGCAGCTCTTCTTCGAGCTTGAGCTTGGCTGCCGCGCGCCGTTGCTGACTCTGTGACGGCGCTTCGGGCGGCGGGCGCCGCGCTTTCGTCGCTGAACTCTGTGCTGCTGTTGCCTTGAACGTCGGCATCTCGGGAGCGGACCCTGCTTGGGTCGGGGCTTCCCCGGGCACCTTGGATTCAGTTCTTGGGGGTGCGCTTGTCAGGGCCGCTCGGGCCGCAGCGGCGAGTTCGGCTCCGGTTTGATAGCGCTCGTTGGGATCCTTCGCCAAACCCCGGGCGATAACTGAGTCGAAGGCCGCCGGTATGTCTGCCCGGGCTTTTGATGGTTTAGGTGGGGGAGCGCTCAGGTGGCCGGCGAGCTGTTGTTCGAGGCTATCGCCGCCGTAAGGACGTCGTCCCGTCAGGCACTCGTGTAGCACGCAGGCTAGCGCGTAGATGTCGGAACGGGCGTCGGTTGTACCGCTGAACCGCTCGGGTGCCATATAGGCCAGCGTGCCAACCATGTGCCCGGTGCTGGTCATTGCGGTATCAGTCGCGCCTCGGGCGATGCCGAAGTCAATGAGGTAGGCGAAGTCGCCGTCTGTCACCAGGATGTTCGAGGGTTTGACATCACGGTGCACCAAGTCTGCACGGTGCGCGCTGTCGAGCGCGGCCGCGACTTGCGTGATGATCTCGACGGCACGCTCGGCGCTGAATCGCCCGCCTTCTTCAGTAATCAGCGTGTGAAGATCACGACCCTCCACCAAGCGCATGTCGACGTATAGCCGGCCTTCAATCTCGCCGTAGCCGTGGATGGGCACGACGTGCGGGTCGTTGAGGCTTGCCGCTACGCGCGCTTCGCGGCGAAATCGCCGCTGAAATTCAGGGTCTGAGGCCAGATGTGCGGGAAGGAGTTTGATGGCCACAATCCGCTGGGTCGACGTGTCATGGGCACGGTAGACCTCGCCCATTCCGCCGCGGCCCAGCAGATCCAGAAGTTGGTAGCGGCCGAAGGACGTTGCTGGCACTCAAGAATCTCCTCACCGCCTGCCCTCTTAGCCCGATTCCCGAACGACCATATGCTGTCGGAACGGCCGCTCGCGACGGATTCCGGTGGAAACTTTCGCCAAAAAGCGTCAGCGCGCCTAATCCGGTAGGACCGACTTAATGATGACTTCGGTGGCCGGTGCGCCCTCCTCACCGCCCCCGGCGACGCCGGCTTTGGCGATCTTGTCCAAGGTAGCTAGCCCGTCGTCTTGGATCTTGCCGAAGACGGTGTACTGGGGCTGGAGCTGGGAGTCTTTATAGACCAGGAAGAACTGGCTGCCGTTTGTGCCCGGCCCAGCGTTAGCCATCGCAACGGTACCGCGAGGGTACAACACGGGCTCTTGCGCCTTCGGGTCGTTTGGCGGGTACTGGTCGGTCGGATATTCGTTGGCGAATTGGTAGCCGGGACCCCCCGTCTTGTCGCCCTTCGGATCACCACACTGCAGGATGCCTAGGTCCGTAGAGGTGGTGAGGCGGAAGCACTTGGTGTCGTTGAAGAACCCCTGCGTGGCTAAGCTAACGAAACTATTGACCGTGCAAGGCGATTCATTATTTGCAAGTAACAGCCCAACATTGCCTTGGTTAGTCACCATGCTGATACTCACCGTCGCCTGATCGGTCGGCACTTTGCCGGTGCGCGGCGGCTTGACCTCCTTGGCGGCCGGTTGCGGCGACGCAGGGTACTGGCAGTTGGCGCCCAGATCGGCCGACGGCTTGAACGGCGGCAGCGGCGGAACGGGCGGCGTGGGTCCGGCGGGCGTCGTGGACTCCGGAGAGCTGCTGGGGGCGGCGGAGGTGCTGCTCGTCGCGGTGTTGCTCTTGTGCTCGTGCTTGGTGTTGATGACCGTGAGCACCACCGCGACGACCACGGCCACGGCCACGGCCGAGCCGGCGGCGATCAACGCGATCCGGCGCCGCTTGGCTTGCTTCGCGCGGCGCTCCAGCTGTCGTTCGAGCTTGCGCTTGGCGTTGGCACGTCGCTGTTCATTGGTCGGCACGGCCGTATGCCTCCATGGTGGTAAGTCGGGTGCCCGGCAAAAGGCGTCGGTGGCCAGCTCAGGCTAATGTGGGCGTCGCGACCGGTGTCAAGTGGGGCCCGTGGGAAACTGGGAACCGTGTTGATCACCGGATTTCCCGCCGGCATGTTGCAGTGCAACTGCTATGTGCTGGCTGAGCGGCCGGGCGCGGACGCCGTCATCGTGGATCCCGGCCAGCGGGCGATGGGCCCGCTGCGGCGCATTCTCGACGAGAACCGGCTGACCCCGGCCGCGGTGTTGCTCACGCACGGGCACATCGACCACATGTGGTCGGCGCAGAAGGTGTCCGACACCTACGGCTGCCCGACCTACATTCACCCCGAGGACCGGTTCATGCTGAAAGACCCGATCTACGGCCTGGGCCCGCGGGCGGCGCAGCTGGTGGCGGGTGCCTTCTTCCGCGAACCCAAGCAGGTGGTCGAGCTGGACCGCGACGGCGACAAGCTCGACCTGGGCAGCGTGACCGTCAACGTGGACCACACCCCCGGGCACACGCGCGGGTCGGTGGTCTTCCGGGTGGCGGGCGACAAGGATGTGGTGTTCACCGGCGACACCCTGTTCGAACGCTCGGTGGGCCGCACGGACCTGCACGGCGGCAGCGGCCGCGACCTGCTGACCTCGATCGTGGAAAAACTTCTGGTGCTCGACGACCAGACGGTCGTGCTGCCGGGCCACGGCAACGCCACCACCATCGGCGCCGAGCGGCGGTTCAATCCATTCATCGAAGGCCTGAGCCCGTGACGGAGTTCCACGCGCCCAAGGGGGTACCGGACTACGTCCCGCCGGACTCCGCGCAATTCGTGGCCGTCCGTGACGGGTTGTTGGGCGCCGCGCGCCGGGCCGGCTATGGGCACATCGAGTTGCCCATCTTCGAAGACACCGCACTGTTCGCCCGCGGCGTCGGCGAATCCACCGACGTGGTTTCCAAAGAGATGTACACGTTCGCCGACCGCGGCGACCGATCGGTCACCTTGCGGCCCGAGGGCACCGCCGGGGTGGTGCGCGCGGTGATCGAGCACGGCCTGGACCGCGGGGCGTTGCCGGTCAAACTGTGTTATGCGGGGCCGTTTTTCCGCTACGAGCGGCCACAGGCGGGCCGCTACCGGCAGCTGCAGCAGGTGGGTGTGGAGGCGATCGGCGTCGACGATCCGGCGCTGGACGCCGAGGTGATCGCCGTCGCGGACGCCGGCTTCCGCTCGCTTGGGCTGGACGGGTTCCGTTTGGAGATCACCTCGCTGGGTGACGAGACCTGCCGCCCGCAGTATCGAGAACTTCTGCAGGACTTCCTCTTTGGGCTCGATCTCGATGATGAGACGCGCAGGCGCGCCGAGATCAACCCGCTGCGGGTGCTGGACGACAAGCGACCGGCAGTGCGGGCCATGACGGCCGACGCGCCGGTGTTGCTGGACCACCTGTCCGACGTCGCCAAGCAGCACTTCGACACCGTGCTGGCCCACCTGGATGCGCTCGGCGTGCCCTACGCCATCAACCCGCGCATGGTGCGCGGACTGGACTACTACACCAAGACCACCTTCGAGTTCGTGCACGACGGTCTGGGCGCGCAATCCGGGATCGGCGGCGGCGGCCGCTACGACGGCCTGATGCACGAGCTCGGCGGACAAGACCTGTCCGGCATCGGGTTCGGGCTCGGTATCGACCGCACAATGTTGGCCCTGCGCGCCGAGGGCAAGAGCGTGGGGGAGACGACCCGCTGCGACGTCTTCGGCGTGCCGCTCAGCGAGCAGGCCAAGCTCCAGTTGGCGGTGCTGGCCGCGCAGCTGCGCGCCGCCGGCGTTCGCGTCGACATGGCCTATGGTGACCGCGGCCTCAAGGGCGCCATGCGCGCGGCCGACCGTTCCGGCGCCCGCATCGCCCTGGTCTTGGGCGAGCGCGATATCGAGGCCGGGACGGTCGGCGTCAAGGATCTCAGCACGGGGGATCAGGCGGCCGTCCCCGTGAATTCGGTTGTGGCCGAAGTCCTCTCAAAACTAGACCGGTAGCGCGCCCGGCGGGCATCGTCGTCGTATTATTTTTTGCTCGGAATCACGATAACGACGATCAAGGTGAGGATAGAGAAGAACAGCCCCAGAATTCCCCAACCCAACGGATTGCGGCCCTTCATCATTGCGATGATTGCGCAGATAATTGCGGCGATAACGCTGCCGATTGCGACAAAGATTCCCTTGATGCCGCGGAGGATAAAGCCGGCCGCGACAGGGTCCGAACTCGCCAGAATCACCGAGTGCAACATGACAGGTCCTTTCGTGAGGGGCCCTCAGGTCATACCCACCCGAATGCGCGATAAAACCGCAAGCCGCGTTATCGGCGGCTGCCGGAAAATGAAAAGTTATCCGCGCGGATAACCGCGCCGGACCGTACGATCGAGTATTCCCAAGGTCGCCCGCAACGCACCCTCGGACAGAATCGGGAAAATTCCGGCTTCCCGCCACTTGGGGTCGATGTTCGACCAGTCGTAGAACGAGGTAACCACCGTCGCCGAGCCGTCTTCGCTCGGCTGGAGCCGGTACCCGTAGACATGGCCGATAGGTGGCTGAATTTGGCCCAGAACGGTCCAGGCGATCCGGCGATCCTGTTCGAATTCTGTGATGTCGACAGTGACGTCGTACTTGCCGAATTGCGGAAAGTCGTTCAATGACTCGCGATCCATGTGCACGACGAAGCGGTCGCCGACACCGCATACCGGCTCGCCGTCCGCGCTTTGAAGCATTCCCGACGAGTCGATCGCGACGTGCCCCTGCGGGTCGCACAGCACGGCGAAGATGTCCGGCGCCGGTGAAGCGATGGTGCGCTGAGTTTCGATGCGTTCGGTCATAGCTGCCTCGCAGGCGGGGTGGATACGACAGGGATCGCCGCTTACTCTACGACCCGCGAATTCGCCCTCGCCGGCGCTCGGTTTCGCCGCAACGCCCGGTGAGCCCGCCGCGATGCTTGACTCGTTGTCGAACTAATGTTCGAATAGGTTATGCGCTGGGCGGATCAGGCCGTCGCGGTCAACGGGCAGCCCGTCGAGGACGGGGCGCTGCCGGGGCTTCAGCGGATCGGCTTTGTCCGAAGCGTCCGCGCCCCGCAGTTCGACGGCATCACCTTTCACGAGGTGCTGTGCAAGTCCGCGCTCAACAAGGTGCCGGACGCTTCCTCGCTGCCCTTCCGGTACACCGTCAACGGCTACCGCGGCTGCTCGCACGCCTGCCGCTATTGCTTTGCCCGGCCGACGCACGAATACCTGGACTTCAACAGCGGCAACGACTTCGACAGCCAGGTCATCGTCAAGACCAACGTCGTCGAGGTGCTGCGCCGCGAGTTGCGCCGGCCGTCGTGGCGGCGCGAGACCGTCGCGCTGGGCACCAACACCGACCCTTACCAGCGGGCGGAGGGGCGCTACGCGCTGATGCCCGGCATCATCGCCGCGCTCGCCGAATCCGGCACACCGCTGTCGATCCTCACGAAGGGCACGCTGCTGCGGCGCGACCTGCCGTTGATCGCCGCTGCGGCGCACCACGTTCCGCTGTCGGTCGCGGTGTCGCTGGCGGTCGGTGACGCCGACCTGCACCGCGACGTCGAGCCCGGCACGCCCACACCGCAGGCGCGGCTGGGCCTGATCGCCGCGATCCGGGAAGCCGGCCTGGATTGTCATGTGATGGTGGCGCCGGTGCTGCCGTACCTGACCGACTCGAAAGAGCACCTCGATCGACTGCTCGGTCAGATCGCGGCGGCGGGTGCCACCGGAGTGACGGTTTTCGGCCTGCACCTGCGCGGCTCGACCCGCGGCTGGTTCATGTCCTGGCTGGCCCGATCGCATCCCGAGCTGGTGGGTCGCTATCGCGAGTTGTACCGGCGCGGGGCCTATTTGCCGCCCGGCTACCGCGAGGTATTGCGGGGGCGGGCCGCGCCGCTGATCGCGAAGTACCGGCTGGGTGGCGAGCACCGCTCGTTCCGCCAGCCCGTCGCGGCGATGCAGGCGGAGCCGGAACCCCTTCAGGCGACGCTGTTTTGACCTAGGCCGGTTTGTCGCGGCGCGGCTTGGTCAGCGTGAACCGGTCCACCTCGGTGACCGCGCCGAACGGTCCGCTCAGCGCGTAGTGCGTGGCTTTGATCGACGTGTTGCCGCCGGGGTTACCGGGGTCCACCTCGAAGGCCGCGAAGCCGTAGGGGTTGTCCCGGTCGCGGAAGGCGGACCACGGTGCGTCCTCCAGGACGTAGATCGGCGCCTTGCGCCCGAGCCCCGGATCGAACGCGCCGACTCCGGTCAACACGCGGCAGCGCGGCTCGGGAAAGAAGAACCCGTTCGTGGGCGCCGACGTGCCGCCGCCGCCGATGACGAGGTGCACCGTTCCCTTGGTGGCGTCGATGACGTCGCCGCGGGTGTCGACCGGCAGCGGCGTTCGGGTGTCGGTCTGCAGCGTGCCGCGCACCGGGTGCGACCGCTCGTAGTGGTGTTCGTGGCCGCACACCACCAGGTCGACCTGGTACTCGTCGAACAACGGGAGCCATTCCTCGCGGATCCCCAGGTCGGCGCCGTTGGCCTTGTCCGCGGTGGAGATCGCGGTCTGGTGCATGCACACGACTATCCAATCGATGTCCGAATCGCGCCGCGCGGCGGCGAGTTCGGCCGCCAGCCAACGCTTTTGCTCCCCGCCAGAGTAGCCGTGCACATAGAAGTTGCCGCCGTCCTGAAACGCCACGTCGTCGTTGTTCAGGCTGATCACCCGCACCGAGCCGGCCGTGAACGAATACCACAACCCGCGGGTCTCGGGGCTGGATCCCGAATCGGGCACCGCGAAGTACGCCTGATAGGCGCCGTAACCGATTGGGCCGTTGCCCAATTCGTTTTCGTGGTTGCCCGCCGCGGGCATCCAGGGCCGATAGCGCGCCGATCGCGTGTTGTTCTCGAACCACGCCGACCAGGTGCGGATGCGATCTTGCGCGAGGTTGGCATAGCACAGGTCGCCGTTGACGAGGTTGAACAGCGGCGCCATCCGCTCGACCGCCAGGGTGGTGTCGGCGGACGCGGGCGATCCGATGTTGTCGGTCCCGTACGTGCCGTCGGGCATCTTCTCCAGAGTCGGCGTGGACTGATCGCCGAAGCTGGTGAAGCGAAAGGGCTTTCGCTCCGACGGGGCGGTCCGGATGGTGCCCATCTCCGGCTGCGCGCCGTCGTGCACCGCCGCGTACACGTAGTCGGTGTCCGGGGTCAGGTTCGTCAGGCGGGCGTGGTTCACGCGAACCTCGGTGTTCGACTTTGCGTCGCGATAGGTGCGGGTTTCGGCCGCCACCGTGTGCCCGGGGCCCGACGTCGGCGTGCCGAACACGACGCGCGGATTCCGGACGGCGTCCACCGTGTGCCAGGACACCACCACCTCGGAGCCTGCATGCCGACCGAATTGCAGGTGCAGTCCCGTCACCGGCGGAGCGCCGTTGCGGCTCGGCTGATACCAGAGGGCGGGCGCGCTGGGGTGGGACCACAGCAGGGCCGCTCCGCCGCCCACACCCGCCCCGAGCGCGGCCGAGACCGCGCTGGTCGTCAACAACCTGCGGCGGCTGATGCCGGGGGCGGGCTCAGGGCCGCCCGGGTGTGCGGGATCGTTGACCACTCCTGCTTCATACCCGAGCGGGGTGAACGTCCGCGCAACGGGCGCCCGCCGGGCTCCAGCAAACCCGACCGCCGTTTCCGGGCGTGACCCCGTAACGAATTGGGTAGCGTTTTCGATATGACGAACGTGCGAATAGTGACCACGGGGGTCGCGGTGGCGACGTTTGCGGCAGCCGCAGCGCTGGCCGTCACGCCCGCGACCTCATCTGCGGACCCTGCCGGCCACCAGGTGACCTACACCATCACCGCGACCGGCAACCTCACCGGCAACGTCCGCTACATGAACAGCGATCCGCCCAGCCAGGCGGCCTTCAACGCCAACTCGTCGCAGTACTTGAACAGCGTGCAGACGGCGTTCACCGCGGGGCAGCCGCTCGTGTACAACACGACCCTGGCCGACCCGAATCAGTGGGCGTTCGTGAACGCGAGCGGCGGGTGTCACTGGCCGGACTGCGATTCGTCGAACACTCCGCAGATTCAGTGCCAGATCGCCGTCGACGGCCAGGTCGTGGTGACGCAAAGCGCCACCACCGGGGTCACCTGTTCGACGCGGCCCTGGTAGTCAAGCGACCGGTCACCCGGCCCGAGATTCGCCGGTAGCGAACACCGGGCCGTCGACGCGGCTCATCGGCGCACCCGCAACGCGAGGTAGTACTCGTGCCGCCGGGTGTTGTCGACGGTGTAGCTCACCGCCTTCGTCACGCCGTCGTGGTCGGACTCCAACCAGCGTTCGGTGTGTTGCCGGCTGAATTCGGTCCATGACGGCACGGTGAACCTCTCCAAGACCGTGTCGGGATGTTCGAGGCTGTGATACAGCCCCCAGCTATGGCCTCCTGTTCGCAACCGCGAGCGCCTGACCGCGCTCATCGCCGCGACGAAGTCTTGGAGGGTGTCCGTCACGACGCGGTAGCGGACCGTCACCAGCACGGGTCCGTCGTTCGGGCACGGCTCGAACACGACCATCGGTGACGGCCATGCCCGCGAAATGTCGCGGCTGAGCTTCCCGGTTTCCGCCCGCAACCCGAGCGGGACGACGCTGACGGCGGTGACGGCAAGCAACACCGCCGACAACGTCAGCGCCACGCCCAGTCCTTCCCGCGTGGCGACCAGACCCCAGAGATACGCGCCGACCGCCTGCGATCCCGTGAAGACCAGCAGGTACATCGCCAACCCGCGGGCCCGGACCCAGCGCGGCAGATGAAGCTGCGCCGCGGCGTTCAGCGTAGTCAGGGTGATCAGCCAGGTCATCCCCGACAACACCAGGAAGGGCACCGACACGGCGAACGGCAGCCGTACCACCGCGAGCGTGGCGGCGGCGTACGCGGCCGCGCACGCCGCCAGTAGCGAGTTGGGCGGCAGTTTCTGGCGTAATGGCGCGGGGACCGCGACGGCAAGCACCGCGCCACAACCGATGGCGCCAAGCGCCGCACCGTAGCCACTGGCTCCCAAGTGCCATGTGCGGTCGGCGATCACCGGCAAGAGAGCCAACAGGGCCGAGGCGGGGAACACGAAAAGGGCGGCGCGCAGCAGGATCCTGCGAAAGATCGGGCCGTTGACCGCGTAGGCCAACCCGGTGAGGATCGCCTGGCCGAGGTGTTCTCGTTCGACGGGGGCGATCTGTTTGGGTCGTCGCCACGCCGCCAGGGCGATGATGATGCCCACGAACGAGATCGCGTTGATCGCGAAGACCGCCGCCGGACCAACCATCGCGAGCACGACGCCGCCGATGGCGGGTCCGACCACTCGGGCGATGTTCACCGAGACGCTGGCCAACGTCGCGGCGGCCGTGATCTGTTCGCGCGGAACGACCTCGGGCTGAATCGCCTGCCAGGCCGGCGCCGTCAGCGCGGAGGCGGCGCCGATGGCCAACGTGAACAGCAGCAGCGCCGTCGGGGTGAGGCGGCCGAAGTAGGTCAGTCCCGCCAGCACCAGCGCCACCACCACCGCATACGACTGCAGGACCATCAGCAAGCGCCGCTGGTCGAACACGTCGGCGAGCGCGCCGGCGAACAATCCCAACAGGAGCGTCGGCCCCAGACTCGCGGTCTGGACCAGTGCCACGATGGTGGGGCTGCTGTGACCTTCCACCAGAAACCATTGCGCCGCCACGCTTTGCATCCAGGTACCGACGTTGGAGACGAACTGCGCGATGAACAAGGCGCGGAAAACCTGATTGCGCAATGGCGTCCAGACCGACACCTCCGCAGTGTCGGTGCGCTCCTGCGTAATATCCGACATTCACGCCTTTCGCGTCGTGCGGCGGGGTAGAAGTCTAAGACACCCACCCGACGCGTGCATGGCGGATCGGCGTCAAAGCCGGGTCCGGGCCCCGGGCTCGTGCGCGACGACGACGACCTCGGCCGGTTGGGCGCCGACGCTTCGGATCGTGTGGCTGACCGTTGCGTCGAAGTAGGCGCTGTCGCCGGCGTCCAGCGTGAATGTCTGGTCGCCGTAATCGAGTTCGACACGGCCGGCGTGCACGAACATGAATTCCTGTCCGCCATGCTCGGGGTGCGGATCGTCGGCCGGCCCTTCGGTCGGGTGAACCACGAACGGCGACATGGACTTTCCGAGCAGCGGCGACGCGAGCACCCGATAGCGCTGACCGTCGGCGCCCTCGGACGCCCGGTCGACGGCGATCTTCTCCTGGGCCGCCTCGTCGGAGAACAACCGCCCCACGTCGACGTCGAGAGCCTTGGCCACCTTGAGGGCCACCGCGATCGACGGGGTGCTCTGCCGGCGTTCGATCTTGGACAGGTAGCTCTTGGTCAACCCGGTCTGTTCGGCCAGCGCCTCGAGGGTGAGCCCGCGTTGGGTGCGGACCGCGCGCAGCAGTGCTGTCACTGACCATGCCTCCGATGACACAACGTTTCCTATGCTGTTACATTGTGTCATATGGCCCGCACGTTCACCGACTCCAAGACCGAACTGATGCGTCGCGCCGCCGAGCAGCTGACGGCCAACCTCGCCGAATCCCGGCTGACCACCCGGCAGAAGCTCGCGCTGACCTGTCGGGCGTTGTTCGACGCCGGGCACGACTCGGGGCTGGCCGGGCAGATCACCGCCCGGGCCGACGCCGACGGCACCTACTACACCCAGCGGCTTGGCCTCGGGTTCGACGAGATCACCGACGCCAACCTGCTGTTGGTGGACGAGGATCTCAACGTCCTCGATGGTGATGGAATGCCCAACCCCGCCAATCGTTTTCACAGCTGGATCTATCGCGCCCGGCCCGACGTGCAATGCATCGTGCACACCCACCCATTCCACGTGGCCGCGCTGTCGATGCTGGAAGTGCCGCTGGTCGTCTCCCACATGGACACCACGCCGCTCTACGACGACTGCGCCTTCCTCGCCGAATGGCCGGGTGTGCCGGTCGGCAACGAGGAGGGGGAGATCATCACCGCGGCCCTCGGCGACAAGAAGGCGGTGCTGCTGGCGCACCACGGCCAGGTGGTGGCCGGCGCCAGCATCGAAGAAGCGTGTTCGTTGTCCGTGCTGATCGAGCGCGCCGCCAAGTTGCAGCTGGCCGCCATGGCCGCCGGCACCGTCAAAGAGCTGCCCGAGACACTGGCCCGCGAGGCCCACGACTGGACGCTGTCGCCCCAGCGCAGCCGCGCCAACTTCGCCTACTACGCCCGGCGGGCCCTGACCCGGCATCCGGATGTGCTCACCGATTAAGGCCCTGCCCAACGATATTCGAGGAGTTCGCCCGTGCCCGACATCCACGGCATCATCGCCTATCCGGTGACCCCGTTCGCCGGCGAAGGCATCAATACCGCACGGCTGGCCGCGCTGGTCGATCGGCTGGTCTCCTCCGGCGTCCACGCGATCGCGCCGCTGGGGAGCACGGGCGAACTGGCTTATCTTGACGAACCCGAATTCGACGCCGTGGTCGACACCACCATCGCCACGGTCGACCGCCGGGTACCGGTGATCGTCGGCGTCTCAGATGTGACCACCGCCAAGACCATTCGGCGTGCCCAATACGCCCAGCGGGCCGGCGCCGATGCGGTGATGGTCCTGCCGGTGTCCTACTGGAAGCTCAGCGAGCGCGAGATCGTCCAGCACTACCGCAGCATCGGCGACGCCATCTCCATCCCGATCATGGCGTACAACAACCCGGCCACCAGCGGCGTCGACATGCCCCCCGAACTGCTGGTCCGCATGTTCGAGACCATCGACAACGTCACCATGGTCAAGGAATCCACCGGCGACCTGACCCGGATGCGGCGCCTCGACGAGCTGTCCGGCGGCCGGCTGCCGTTCTACAACGGCAGCAACCCGCTGGTGCTCGAGGCCCTCAAAGCCGGCGCCTCCGGATGGTGCACGGCCGCACCGAATCTGCGGCCACAGCCCTGCATCGACCTGTACGAGGCGGTGCGCGCGGGCGACCTGGACAAGGCTCAGGCCCTCTACGACGACCTCAAGCCGCTGCTGCAGTTCATCGTCGCCGGGGGACTGGCCACCACCGTCAAGGCCGGCCTGGACCTGCTGGACTTTCCGGTCGGCGACCCGCGTCCGCCGCTGCTGCCGCTCGACGAGGAGGGCCGCGCCGAGCTGAAGGAACTGCTCGCCGGCTAGCTCGCCGCCGCCGTTGGGGCTAGCCCAAATTCGGGGCGGAGAAGGTGTCGCACTGCTTCGGGTCGCCCGTCTGGTAGCCCACGGTGAACCAATGCTGCCGCTGCTCCGACGAACCGTGCGTCCACGACTCGGGGTTGACCCGTCCGGTCGCTTCCTTCTGGATGCGGTCGTCGCCCACCGACGCCGCGGCCGAGAGGGCGTCCTGGATGTCCTGGTCGCTCAAGGGCTGCAGGTAGGGCACGCCGGTGCTCTCCTGCTTGACGGTCGACGCGTAGTGCGCCCAGATGCCCGCGTAGCAGTCCGCCTGTAATTCCGTGCGCACGCCGTTGCCGCCGGCGCCCTTCGCCCCCTGCTGGGAGCGGCCCAGGACGCCCTGCAGTTGCTGCACGTGGTGGCCGTATTCGTGGGCGACCACGTACTCCTGCGCGAACGGTCCACCGCTGGAACCGAATTTGTCGACGAGCTCCTGAAAGAAGTCGGTGTCGAAATACGCGGTCTGGTCCACCGGGCAGTAGAACGGCCCCACCGCGGTGGTGGCCGGCCCACAGCCGGTGTCCACCGAACCGCTGAACAGCCGCACGTGCGGGCGGCTGTAGCCCCGCATCAGCTGTTTCCACACCGCGTCCACGGAGTTGCCGGTGGCGACCACGCGGCACTGCACGTACTTGTTGGCGTCGGCCCCGGTCTTGCACTGGCTCAGGTCGAATCCGGGCGCCGAGTAGCCGCTGGTGTTCCCCTGCTGGTTCAGCACGCGCCCCGGATCCACGCCCAGTAGCAGCGCCCCGACCAGGATGAGCAGGCCCAGGCCGCCGCCCCCGATCGCCATCCCCATGCCGCCCCCACCCGACGAGGACGCGGTGCTGGTGTCGATCTGCATTCCCTCGTTGAAGCTCATGGCACGCTCCTAGTGTTGCTGGGTCGCGGAGTATCGGGCGTCGGTGTAGCTGCGCAGGTTGCGCAGGAATCGGCGGAGCCCCAGATTCAGCAGCGGCCCCACCACGTACATCGCCAGCCGGGCCGGGCCCGCGGGCTTCTGCGCCATGGTCCACGTCAACCGGCAACCGCCCGGGATGACCTCGACCCGGTAATCCTCGGCGAACGCGGCGACGGCCTGCGTCGAGCACTCATTGAACCGAAAAGCCATGTGGCTGAACGGCTCCCAGGCCAGGAACTCCTCGTTGCCGACCATCCCGCCGCGCATCTCGACGACGCGGGTGGTGCCCACGCCGCGCGGCTCGGGACTGGTCCAAGTCACCTTGGTGATCACGCTCGCCCAGCGCGGCCACGACTCGGCGTCGGCGAGCACCTCGAACAGCTGCTCGGGCGTGATCGCGAGGTCGACGCTGTTGCGGAACACGAAAGGCGCGCTGTCGATGAAGCTCAGGTCGACGTGCTCGCAGGGGAACATGGAATTAATCTAGCCGGGGCCGTCGCTCGCCGCGGCCAGTAACGGCACCACCACGTCGCTGATCGGCGTCGGCAGGCCGTGAGCGCGCGCTTTGCGGATGATCACCCCGTTGCGGATGTCCCATTCCATTCGCCGGTGATTCTCCCGGTCGGCCAGGATCGAGGTGCTCATGTCCTCGGGTACGTGACGGAACATCTCGGCCAGCTCGTCCACGATGCCGTCGGGCAGCCGGGCGCCCTCGGCCCGCGCGACGGCCAGGCATTCGGCTACGTACCGGCGCGACAGTTCGGTGACGTCGTCGCGGCGAAACATGCCGGACCGCCGCCCGGACAGTGCCATGAACCCGGCCAGCGCGTTGGTGAGCAGCTTGCGCCAGGCCGCGGTGATGAAGTCGGGGTCGCACTCGACGCGGCATCCGGCGCCGCGCAGCAGCTCGGCGAGCGTCTCCGGCGACGGTCCGCTGGGCAACACCAGGGCGGCCTCGGTGCGCAGCCGGACCCATCCTTCGGGCTGCGTCTCGGCCGAATACCACACGATCCCGGGGACCACCGGCGACGACGGGCAATGCGGCTGCACCTGCTCGACCTGCTCCACACCGTTCTGCAGCACGGCCACGATCGTGTGCGGGCCGCAGAGGCGGGCCAGCCACCCGGCGGCGGCGTCGTTCTGGGTGGCCTTGACCGCCAACACCACCACGTCGACGGGGCCGCCGGCCTCGTCGGGATCGGTATGCACCGGACCGGGCACCACGATCGGATCCGCGCCGTCGGGCCGCAATTCGATGCTGTCGCGGGGAGTGCGGCCGCACACCTGCACCGCGTGCCCGGCCTTGTGCAGCAGCGCGGCGATCGTCGTGCCGACGGCGCCGGGTCCGACTAGTGCGATGGTGGTGGCAATAGGTCCGAAAGTACCTCCTCTAGACTGGTCACTCGTCCAAAGCCCGCTGAAAGAGGAGTGTTTGTGCTGCGCAGCCATGCCGCCGGTTCGCTGAGAAGCAGCGACGCCGGGCAGCAGGTGACGCTCGCGGGCTGGGTGGCTCGCCGCCGCGACCACGGCGGCGTCATCTTCATCGACCTGCGCGACGCCTCCGGTATTGCGCAGGTGGTGTTTCGCAACGCGGAGGTGCTGGCCCAGGCGCACCGGTTGCGCGCCGAGTTCTGCGTCGCGGTGACCGGTGTCGTCGAGATCCGCCCGGAGGGCAACGCCAATCCCGAGATCGCCACCGGCGACATTGAGGTCAACGCCGCCGCCCTGACCGTGCTCGGCGACAGCGCGCCGCTGCCGTTCCAGCTCGACGAGCCCGCCGGCGAAGAGCTGCGGCTGAAGTACCGCTACCTCGACCTGCGCCGCGACGGACCTGCCGCGGCACTTCGCCTGCGCTCCAACGTGAACGCCGCCGCCCGTGCGGTGCTGGCGCGCCACGAGTTCGTCGAGATCGAGACGCCGACGATCACTCGCTCGACGCCCGAAGGCGCGCGCGACTTCCTGGTGCCGGCCAGGCTGCACCCCGGCTCGTTCTATGCGCTGCCGCAGAGCCCGCAGTTGTTCAAGCAGTTGCTGATGGTGGCCGGGATGGAGCGCTACTACCAGATCGCCCGCTGCTACCGCGACGAGGATTTCCGCGCCGACCGTCAGCCCGAGTTCACCCAGCTCGACATGGAGATGAGCTTCGTCGATGCCGAGGACATCATCGCGATCTCCGAGGAGATCCTGACCGCGCTCTGGGCGTTGATCGGATACCGGGTCCCAACGCCGATCCCGCGGATCACCTACGCGGACGCGATGCGACGGTTCGGCTCCGACAAACCGGACATGCGGTTCGGTCTGGAGCTTGTCGAGTGCACAGAGTTCTTCTCCAGCACCACATTTCGCGTTTTCCAGGCGCCGTACGTCGGTGCGGTGGTGATGCCGGGCGGGGCTTCGCAGCCGCGGCGCACGCTGGACGGCTGGCAGGAGTGGGCCAAGCAGCGCGGGCACCGCGGGCTGGCCTACGTGCTGGTCGGTGACGAGTCTTCCGGGGGCGCGCTCGGCGGCCCGGTGGCCAAGAACCTCAGCGACACCGAACGGGACGGGTTGGCCGCGCACGTCGGGGCGAAGCCGGGGGACTGCATCTTCTTCTCGGCCGGGCCGCCGAAGTCGTCGCGCGCCTTGTTGGGCGCCGCCCGCGGGGAAATCGCCAGCCGGTTGGACATGATCGACCCGGATGCGTGGGCGTTCGTCTGGGTGGTGGACCCGCCGCTGTTCGAGCCCGCCGACGAGGCGACCGCGGCCGGTGACGTGGCCGTCGGCTCCGGCGCCTGGACCGCGGTGCATCACGCGTTCACCTCACCCAAACCCGAGTACGAGGACGTGGTCGACACCGACCCCGGCCGCGTGCTGGCCGACGCCTACGACATCGTCTGCAACGGCAACGAGATCGGCGGAGGCTCGATCCGTATCCATCGCCGCGACATCCAGGAACGGGTGTTCGCCGTGATGGGCCTGGACCGGGCCGAGGCGGAGGAAAAGTTCGGATTCCTGTTGGAGGCATTCACCTTTGGCGCGCCGCCACACGGCGGGATCGCCTTCGGCTGGGACCGCATCAACGCGCTGCTGTCGCGGGTGGACTCGATCCGCGAGGTGATCGCGTTCCCGAAGACCGGCGGCGGCGTCGACCCGCTCACCGATGCGCCCGCGCCGATCACCGCCCAGCAGCGCAAGGAGTCCGGAATAGACGCCAAGCCGGAGCCCGGCTAACGCCCTGACTTGCGCAGACGGCGCGTTCAGGTGCTTGTGGTCCGCAGCCGGTCCGCAGGAGCCCGCGCTGCACCTACGGTCTCGGCCAGGGCCGCAGACGGGCCGTTTTGTACGGCAGGTAGAGCGGGTTGCTCGGTAGAAATCCGGAACGGTGATGGCCCGCCCTCTAGTCGCCGGTGCGCGCAAACTTGTGGTTGAAATCGGTGCCCTTGACATCGCAGGCGCCGGTCTGTTCCTGGTGGCCGTACCCGGTCAGCGCCGTGATCGGATCTTGCGATGGCCGCGGCAGCGGATACGCCGAGGTGATTTTCGTGTGCCCCGTGCCGCCGCCCGGACACGGATTGTCCCACTCGAGGTCCTCGCTCCACGCCGCGCCGGCGAACACCAGCGGCACAGTGGCGTCGGGGTTGTGGAAATAGCTCATGCACCGATCGCCGCTGCGCAGACAGTCCGTGCGGACCGCGAAGTCGTAGTCCTGTTGTCGGCTCCCGTCCGCGAAAATTCTCGTCAGGTGGTAGTGGCCGTGCAGCGCTTCGGCCGGCGACACCACCCGCGGCGGCTGGCCGGCCGGGTCGGGCAGGCTGGTGACGTCGACGTCGCCGGTGCGGGTGAAGCTCACGGCCCGCTTGTTTCCGCACTGAGTGCTGGCCGTCGAGCTGTAGTCGCCGGACAGGCTGCCGTCAGGCTGGGGTTGCAGCGTGAACACCTCCCAGCGTTCGGCGGGAGCGTTGTGGCAGGTTCCGGAGCCGAGGCCGACGGCCAGCCAGCGCCCGCCGACCTCGTCGAACACCAACGTCGACACGTCCAGGGTGTCGCCGTTTCGGCGTGCCGCGGTGGCCACGCACCCGCCCGGGCGGCACACCGAGCGCAGGCCCCAGGTTTCCGTCTTCGGCACCGCACCCTCGAACGGTTTCCCCTCGACAGTGGTCTCCGGGTCGAAGTTGGCGGTGTAGATACCGGTGAACGCGGCGGTCGCCTTGTGGTGGTGGGAGGCGTTGACGGCGGCGAAGACACCGCCCGCGATGAGTACCGCGATCGCGAGCAGCG
>NZ_LZJZ01000119.1 GCF_001667585.1 Mycobacterium sp. E2733 | reverse complement strand
GACCCGAACGCCCCGCAGGGGGCGTTCACCGCCGCGCGGGCCGCCAAGGCCGAGGGCGTGCAGATCTCGACGATCTCCTTCGGCACGCCGTACGGCACCGTCGAGTACGAGGGCGCCACCATCCCGGTTCCCGTCGACGACCAGACCCTGCAGAAGATCTGCGAAATCACCGACGGCCAGTCGTTCCACGCGGACAGCCTCGAGTCGCTGAAGAACGTCTACGCGACCCTGCAGCGCCAGATCGGCTACGAGACCGTCAAGGGCGACGCCAGCCTGGCGTGGATGCTGCTGGGGGCCGTCGCGATGGCCGGCGCCATCTTGGCCGGGCTGTTGCTGAACCGCCGGCTGCCGTCCTGAGCGGTCAGACCGGGAGCCGCCGGTTGATCCGCAGCGCCAGCGCCGTCGCGATCAGCGCGGTGATGACGCCCAGGCGCAACCACCCGGCGCTGCCCGGCCCCGGCACCGTGCGGTAGCCGATGTCCTTCTCGATGGCGTTGTAGCTCTTGGACAGCTCGTCGACGTTGCTGGCCGTGTAGGACTGCCCGCCGGACAGCTTGGCGATCATCTTCATCTGGTCGGTCGAGACCGGGACGGCCACCCGCTTCCCGTCCATCTCGATCTCGCCGGTCTTGGTGCCGAACGAGATCGTCGAGATGGGCACCCCCTCGTCGCGGGCAAGCCGCGCCGCGGTGTAGGCCCCGTCATGCGGATCGCTGGGGTTGGACGGCTTGTTCTCCTT
>NZ_LZJZ01000118.1 GCF_001667585.1 Mycobacterium sp. E2733 | reverse complement strand
ATAGCCCTGAGGGCGTGGAGGAGTGAGATGCTGACCGACCCGAAGACCGGCGAAGCGGAGATCACCGACGAGTTCGATCGCCGGGACCAGATTCTGGAGGCGGCGAACGAATGCTTCACACAGCTCGGGATCCAGCGCACGAGCGTTCAGGACGTGGCGCGGATGGCGAACGTTTCCCGGGGCACGGTGTACCGCTACTTCGAGGACCGCAATGTGCTCATCGACGCCGCCATCGAGTTCGGGGCGCAGCGGTTCTATCGTGACGTGGCGACCGCAATGGCTAAGAAAAGTACGCTGGCCGAGCAGGTTGGCGCGATGGCCGAAACACACGCGAGGATCTTGCTCGACCACCGAACTCGCAACCGTTTGATGGCCGATGACGCTGAGCTGATGCGGCACATGATCTCTGACGGGGATACGGCGGTCCGGCGGACGACCAAATTTCTCGAACCCTACGTACGTGACGCGCGTGACCGCGGAGAGGTTGGTGCCGGGGTCGACGTGACGGCCGCCAGCGAATGGCTCGCCCGCATCATCTGGTCGTTCTCTACCGTCAACGAGGCACAGACATTCGACATGTC
>NZ_LZJZ01000117.1 GCF_001667585.1 Mycobacterium sp. E2733 | reverse complement strand
GCGGCGAAGACACCGCCCGCGATGAGTACCGCGATCACCAGCAGCGCGGGAATCACGACGTTCGGGCGCCGCCACCTCGGCCGCTGCGGGGTGGGCATTACCTGGGGCAGCGGGGGTGCCCCCCATGGTGGTGGCAGGACGGGCGCGGCGCCGATCGGGGCGAGTTGGGTCTCGTAGCCCTGGATGGGGCCCGCGGTGGGCTGATCGGGCCAGACCGGTGGGTGCACCTGCACGGTCTGCTCCGCTCGGGGCAGCGGCACGGTGGCCGCGTCGCGGGCGGCGTGCGCGAATTCCACGGTGGTGGCATAGCGCTGGTCGGGGTCTTTGGCCATGCCTTTGGCGATGACGGCATCCATGCCTTCGGGCACCCCGGGGCGGCGTGTCGAGGGCCGGGGCGGCGGGGTGGTCAGGTGCCCGACGATTTGTTGTTCGAGGCTGTCGCCGGGGTAGGGGCGCTGCCCGGTCAGCGCCTCATAGAGCACGCAGGCCAGGGCGTAGATGTCGGCGCGGGCGTCGGCCTGTCCGGTGTTGAGCCGTTCGGGGGACATGTAGGC
>NZ_LZJZ01000116.1 GCF_001667585.1 Mycobacterium sp. E2733 | reverse complement strand
GCCCCGGCCCCGGCGGCGCCCGCTCCCGCTCCGGTTCCCGAGGCGCCCGCGCCTGCCCCGGCACCGGCCGCGCCGGCTCCCGCACCGCCACCCCCGGTGGCGCCCGTTCCGGTACCGATCCCGCTGCCGATCCCGGGCATCGGTGGACCGATCATCGGTGGGCCGCCCGGCGGCGGTCATGGCGGCGGTGACGAAGGGCACGGCGGCGGTGGCGGCGGGTTCCCGGGCATTCCGGGCTTCGGCGGCGGCCACGGCGGTTTCGGCGGTGGTCACGGCGGCTTCGGCCACTTTTAATCGCTCCCGGGCCAGCTGTCACCTGACGTTTGCCTCCCGCTTAGCGGGGCGATGCGGTTAGCTCATCGCGGCGACCTACACCGGTTATATGCGATGCACCGTCTTCGGCACCGGCTACCTGGGTGCCACTCACGCGGTCGGAATGGCGGAACTGGGACACGAGGTCGTCGGGGTCGATATCGACCCGGGTAAGGTCGCCAAGCTCGCCGGCGGTGACATTCCCTTCTACGAACCCGGCCTGCGCAAACTGCTGACGAAGAACCTGGCAACGGGGCGGCTGCGGTTCACCACCGACTACGACATGGCGGCCGAGTTCGCCGACGTGCATTTCCTCGGGGTCGGCACGCCACAGAAGAAGGGCGAGTATGGCGCAGACCTGCGCCACGTGTACGCCGTCATCGACGCGCTGGTGCCGCGGCTGACGAGATCGTCGGTGTTGGTGGGCAAGTCAACCGTTCCGGTGGGAACCGCGGCCGAGCTGAACCGGCGGGCGGCCGCGCTGGCGCCACGCGCGATCGACGTCGAGATCGCCTGGAACCCCGAGTTCCTGCGCGAGGGCTACGCGGTGCAAGACACCCTGCATCCGGACCGCATCGTCCTTGGCGTTCAACAGGATTCGACGCGGGCCGAGGCGGCGGTCCGCGAACTCTACGGCCCCCTGCTCGCCGAGGGTGTGCCGTTCCTGGTGACCGACGTGCAGACCGCGGAGCTGGTCAAGGTTTCCGCCAATGCCTTTCTGGCGACCAAGATCTCGTTCATCAACGCCATCTCCGAGGTATGCGAGGCCGCGGGCGCCGACGTCAGCCTGCTGGCCGACGCGCTCGGCTACGACCCACGGATCGGCCGTCAATTCCTCAACGCCGGTTTGGGTTTCGGCGGCGGCTGCCTGCCCAAAGACATCCGCGCCTTCATGGCCCGCGCCGGCGAACTGGGAGCCGACCAGGCGCTGACCTTCCTGCGCGAGGTCGACAGCATCAACATGCGCCGGCGCACCCGGATGGTGGAGCTCGCGAGCGCGGCCTGTGGGGGGTCGCTGCTCGGCGCGAACATCGCCGTGCTCGGCGCGGCGTTCAAGCCCGAATCCGACGACGTGCGCGACTCGCCCGCGCTCAACGTTGCGGGCCAGCTGCAGCTCAACGGCGCCGCGGTCAACGTGTACGACCCTAAGGCGCTCGACAACGCGCAGCGGCTGTTCCCGACGTTGAATTACGCGGTCTCGGTCGAGGAGGCCTGCGAGCGCGCCGACGCGGTGCTCGTCCTCACCGAGTGGCGCCAATTCATCGACCTCGACCCCGGCGACCTGGCCGACCGCGTGCGGGCCCGGGTCATCGTCGACGGCCGCAACTGCCTCGATGCCGCCCGCTGGAAGCAGGCGGGCTGGCGGGTGTTCAGGCTGGGCGCGCCGCGGCCGTAGTGGGCCGCTGGCTACCGTCCGACGGCGGGGGCGAATGGGCCTGTCGAGTCATCTTCCGCCATCCGTCGCAGCTGCTGAGCCATGGCGCGATCCTCTTCCGCGAACTGGCGGTGTGCCGCCGCGTGTTCCCGATATTCATCCCGGCGACGCTCGTTGTGTTCGGCCGCTTCTTCGTATGAGGTCGCCGTTCGGTCGTGACTGGCCGCGGATTCGGCCACACTTTCGGCCGCGGATCGCTGGGCTGCCTGCGCTGCCTCACGCGCTTCCTGGGCCTTCTGACGGGCGCGGACTGCTGCCTCGGCGAGATCTTGCGGGTCCCGCTCGGCTTCGGCGAGGTCGTCGGCGCCAGACATGTCCTACCGTTCTTCGGTACGGGGCTCAGTCGGCACGATGCTTTCCCCCAACTCGCTGTGCCGCCTGCTCATATTCGTGTTCAGACTGCTGCCATACGAGCTGGCGTTCGCTGGCGGCCTGCTCCCGTTCGACCTTGGCCTGCTCGCGCAGCACCGCCTCGTGTTGTCGTTCGCCCTTCGCGTGGTTACCCGCGGGAAGCCCCGGCAGCGTTTCGCCTCTGGTGGCGGTGAGTTCGCGTTGGTCGGCTATCCGTTCGCGCTCGTCGGCCAGCGCTTCTCGCTCGTCTGCGATCCGTTCGCGCTCGTCGGCCAGCGCTTCGCGGCGATTGGCGAGGATGGTGCGTGACTCGAGGTAGCGGGCCCAGCGCTCCACACCCTCGGTCAGCCGCTCGCGCCGGGAGGCCATGAGTTCACGCTCGTGCGCCAGGTGTTCGCGCTCTTGGGCGATGCCTTCCCGCTCCTCGGCGATCCGTTCGCGCTCAATCGCGAGGTTCTCGCGCTCGTGCGCGGTGCGGATGGCAGGCATGCCCATGGTCGTCTCCAGTGTCCACCAGTGATGGTCTGATCGCAGCACGTCGACGCAGGCCGGAATAGGGACGAAGTCCCCTGCCCGGTGAGTCCTTGGTCGCACACGCCGGCGAGTAGCGTGACCCGCGTGGACTATGCCGGCGCATTCCTTGCAGAAAACCGCGCATTTTCGGAGCTTTTCCGCGATGCCGACCACTCCCGGCCGGTGCCGACCTGCCCGGGCTGGAGTCTGGGCCAGCTCCTTCGCCACGTGGGCCGCGGCGACCGGTGGGCCGCGCAGATCGTGCGCGACCAGCTCCAGGAGTTCCTCGACCCCCGATCCGTCGAGGGGGGCAAGCCGCCACCCGATCCGGCCGACGCCGTCTCCTGGTTGCACGGCGGTGCGCAGCGGCTCATCGACGCCGTCGAGCTGACGGGTGTGGAGACGCCCGTGTGGACCTTTCTCGGCCCCCGCCCGGCGAACTGGTGGGTCCGCCGCCGCCTGCACGAGGTGGCCGTGCATCGGGCCGACGCCGCCATCGCGCTGGGCGCCGAGTTCACGCTGGATGCCGACGTGGCCGCCGACGCGATCACCGAATGGCTCGAGCGGGTCGCGATCCAGGCCGGCAACCAGGGGGCGGCGCTTCCGCTCGAGGGCCGCGACACCCTGCACCTGCATGCCACCGACCCCGGCCTCGGCGAAGCCGGCGAGTGGACCATCCGTGTCGATCAGGGCCGCATCGCCTGGTCACACGAGCACGGCAAGGGCACCGCGGCGTTGCGGGGCGGCGCGACCGAGCTGCTGCTGGCCATGCTGCGCCGGGTACCGCTCGCCGACACGGGCATCCAACTGTTCGGCGACGAGGCGGTGTGGCAGAACTGGCTGGACCGCACCCCGCTCTAGCCACGGCGGCGGGGCACACACGGTAACTTGCAACCCATGACCACTTCGGAGATCGCCACCGTCCTGGCATGGCACGACGCGCTGAACGCTGCCGACCTGGAGACCCTGGTCGCGTTGTCCAGCGACGACATCGAGATCGGCGACGCGCACGGGGCCGCGCAGGGCCACGAGGCGCTGCGCGGGTGGGCCGCCTCCCGCCACGCGACGGCCGAACTCGGCCGGATGTACGTGCACGACGGGGTTGTGGTCGTCGAACAGAAGGTCACCGCCCCGGACAGTCCCGGGGCGGTGACAACCGCCGCGTCGGCATTCCGCGTGGTGCACGACCACGTCACGTCCGTCTTCCGGCACGACGACCTGGCGTCGGCGCTGGCGGCCACCGAACTCACCGAATCCGACCTCGTCAACTAAGCGTGGAATAGGGGGAGCCAGTCATGCGCGGGATCATCTTGGCCGGCGGCTCGGGCACTCGCCTGCATCCGATCACCGTGGGCATCAGCAAGCAGCTGCTGCCGGTTTACGACAAACCGATGATCTACTACCCGCTGTCCACCCTGATGATGGCCGGGATCCAAGACATTCTGGTGATCACCACCCCACACGACGCGGCGGGCTTTCAGCGGCTTTTGGGCGACGGCTCGCAGTTCGGGATCAACATCAGCTACGTGACGCAGGAAAGCCCCGACGGCCTGGCCCAGGCCTTCGTTCTGGGCGCCGACCACATCGGCAACGACTCGGTGGCATTGGTGCTGGGCGACAACATCTTCTACGGCCCAGGGTTGGGCACCAGCCTGAGCCGCTTCCAAAGCATCAGCGGCGGAGCGGTTTTCGCCTACTGGGTGGCCAACCCGTCGGAGTACGGCGTCGTCGAGTTCAGTGACGACGGCACGGCGCTGTCGCTCGAGGAGAAACCCAAGACGCCCAAGTCCAATTACGCGGTGCCCGGCCTGTATTTCTACGACAACGACGTGATCGAGATCGCCAGGGGCCTGAAGAAATCGGCGCGCGGCGAATACGAGATCACCGAGGTCAACCAGATCTATCTCAATCGAGGCCAGCTCTCGGTCGAGGTGATGGCCCGCGGAACGGCGTGGCTCGACACCGGCACGTTCGACTCCCTGCTGGACGCCAGCGACTTCGTGCGCACGCTGGAACGCCGGCAGGGCCTGAAGGTCAGCGTTCCCGAGGAAGTGGCATGGCAGCGGGGCTGGATCACCGACGAGCAGTTGGCCGAGCGGGCCCATACCCTGCTCAAGTCCGGGTACGGCGGCTATCTGCTGGATCTATTGGAGCGGAGCCGATTTCACTAGGCTTTGCCAGCGCCGCGGCGATCGCCGTCGTCAGCGGCACCGAGAGCGCCAGCGCGATGCCGCCCACCGCCGACCGCGCGATCTCGATGGCCACGCTCTCGCTGGTCAGCACGTCGGTCAACGAGCGGTTGGCCACGCTGAACAGCAGCAGTAGCGGCAGCGAGCTGCCGGCGTAGGCCAGCACCAGCGTGTACACCGTGCTGGCGATGTGATCACGCCCAACTCGGATGGCGCCCAAGAAGATCGCGCGTCGCGAGCCACCGAGGTGGGCGAGCTCGAACACCGTCGACGCCTGCGTCACCGTCACATCGTTGAGCACACCCAGCGACCCGATGATGAAACCGGCGAGCAGCAGGCCGCTGATCGAGACGTTGCCCAGGTACGCGCTGACGGCGGCGTTCTGGTCATCCGACAACCCGGTCAGATGTGCCAATTGTATTGCCGCCCAGGACAAACCCGCGGCTAGCAGCAGCGAGGTCAAGGTGCCCAGCAGCGCGGCGCTGGTCCGCAGACTCACACCGTGCGCCAGATAGATGACCGCGTAGAGGATGGCCGCCGCGGCCACCAGGGCCACCGGAACCGCGGGTGCGCCGTCGCGGAGCGCCGGCAACAAGAACGCCACCAGGACCACGAACGCGACCCCGATGCCCACCAGCGCGAGGAGTCCCCGCCAGCGCGCCACGGCGACGACCACCACCGCGAACGCGATGGCCAGGGCGACCAACGACCAGCCGCGTTCGAAGTCGTAGAACGCGTAGCTGGTGGCGCCTTGCTCGTCGACCTGCCGGACAAGCCGAATATGGTCTCCCACAGCGAATTTCGGCTGACCGGGGCCGGGGGAGGACTCCAACAACGTGTTGGCACCCGCGTTGGGCCCGGAATCGATGGCCACCTGGGTCAGCACGCACCGCCCCGCGCCCGGCGGTGCCGGCTGGGGCGCGGTGGTGAGCACCTGACTGACCGACGGGCTGCCGCAGTCGCCCATGCCGCTGGACAGCACGTGCCCTGCCTGCGTGCTCACGGCGCCGCCGGCCGCGTTCTGGAAGGGCATCGGGATGGCGACGTGCTGCCGGCTGGGCCACAGCGCGATGGCGCCACCCACGACCGCCACCCCGATCGCGACCAGCAGCCCGACGACGATCCTGGCGGGCAGCGACTCAACCGGCGCCGGGCCGGACAGGCTGTGTGAATGCGAGTGCGAGTGCGTCACCCGGTCCACCGTAGAGGCGCCGGGTGCGAAGGTGCTTACTGGCGATAGCTGACCAGGAAGTTGCCCAGCCGCTCGATCGCCGCGGCCAGGTCGCGGGCCCACGGCAGCGTCACGATGCGCAGGTGATCCGGTGCCGGCCAATTGAATCCGGTGCCCTGGGTGACCAGGATCTTCTCCTGCAGCAGGAGGTCGAGGACGAGCTGTTCGTCGTCGGTGATGTCGTAGACCTCGGGGTCCAGCCGTGGGAAGGCGTACAGCGCGCCCTCGGGTTTGACGCAGGACACCCCGGGAATCTCGTTGAGTTTCTCCCAGGCGACGTCGCGCTGCTCGAGCAGCCGCCCGCCGGGCAGCACCAGGTCCTCGATGCTCTGGTGGCCACCGAGGGCCACCTGGATGCCGTGCTGGGCCGGAACGTTGGGGCATAGCCGCATGTTGGCCAGCAGGTTGATGCCCTCGATGAAGCTCTCGGCGTGGTCCTTGGGGCCGGTGATCGCCAGCCAGCCCGCGCGGTAGCCGGCAACCCGGTAGGCCTTGGACAGCCCGTTGAACGTGAGGCACAACATGTCCGGCGCCAACGTGGCCACGTTGATGTGCTTGGCGTCGTCGTAGAGGATCTTGTCGTAGATCTCGTCGGCGAGCAGCAGCAGTTCGTGCTTGCGCGCCAGCTCCACCATCTGGGTGAGGACCTCGCGGCTGTAGACGGCGCCGGTCGGGTTGTTGGGGTTGATGACGACCAGCGCCTTGGTGCGCTCGGTGATCTTGGACTCGAGGTCGGCGATGTCGGGCTGCCACGCCTGCGTCTCGTCGCACAGGTAGTGCACGGGCGTGCCGCCGGCCAGGGATGTCGACGCCGTCCACAGCGGGTAGTCCGGCGACGGGATCAACACCTCGTCGCCGTTGTCGAGCAGGGCCTGCAGCGTCATCGTGATCAGCTCGGAGCACCCGTTGCCGAGGTAGACGTCGTCGACGTCGAACCGCGGAAAGCCCTCGACCAGCTCGTAGCGGGTGACCACCGCCCGGCGCGCGGGCAGGATGCCCTGCGAATCGGAGTAACCCTGCGCGTACGGCAGCGCCTGGATCATGTCGCGCATGATCACGTCGGGCGCCTCGAAGCCGAACGGCGCCGGGTTGCCGATGTTGAGCTTGAGGATGCGGTGCCCTTCGGCCTCGAGCCGCGCGGCGTGCTGGTGCACCGGGCCGCGGATCTCGTACAGGACGCCCTGAAGCTTGGACGACTGCGCGAAGATGCGCTGCCGGTGGTGCGCGGAGGCGTTCAGTGGCAGCTGGTGAGTGGTCACGTCACCAATGGTGCCACCTGTGTCCACCGAAATTTGCTGTCAAGCGGCAAAATCACAGGTCAGCGCTTGCCCGGCGGACGGGCTCCGCGCGCGATGCCCAGCCCCTTCGCCGGCGGGCCGGACGGGGCGTCGGCGCCGTCGGTCTCCTGTGCCGGCTCGGCCTTGGGCGCCGGCTCGGGCTCGGCCGCCGCCGGTTCGGACTTCGGCGCGGCCTCGGCCTTGGGTGCTTCGGCGGCCGGTGCGGCCTTCTTCGCGCCGGGTCGCTTCGCGCCCGTGGCGATGCCCAGGCCCTTGACCGGGGCGGCGGGCGCCTTCTCGGCGGGCTTCTCCTCGGCCTTGCCCTCGTCGGCGGCCGGTTCGGCCTTCGGCGCGGCCTCGGCCTTGGGTGCTTCGGCGGCCGGCGCGGCCTTCTTGGCGCCGGGTCGCTTCGCCCCCGCCGCCAGGCCCAATCCCTTGGCCGGGGCGGCGGGCGCCGCGGTGGACTGAGCCGGTGCCTCCGTCTTGGCCCCGGCCTGGGCGGGCGCCGCCTTCTTGGCGCCGGGCTTCTTGGCGCCTCCGGCGATGCCCAGCCCCTTGGCGGGCGCGGCCGGCGCGGCGGGTGCGGCGGGCGCGGCCTCGGACTTCGGGGCCGCCTCGGCGGGCGCCTCCTTGGTCTCCTTGGCCGGTGCCTCGACCGTCGCGGTGGCCTTGGGCGCCTGAGCCGCCCGCTTCTCGGCCTCCTTAGCGGCCGTGCCCTTCTCCGGCAGCGTCGCCTTGTCGTACTCGAGCGACCCGAGCAGTATCTGGGCGACGTCGAGCACCTCCACGCCGGTGCGGCCGGCCTCCTCCTGCCGGTCGTTCACGCCGTCGGTGATCATCACCCGGCAGAACGGGCACCCGGTGGCGATCGTGGCGGCGTTGGTGGCCAGCGCCTCGTCGACGCGTTCATGGTTGATCCGCTTGCCGATGTGCTCTTCCATCCACATCCGCGCGCCGCCCGCACCGCAGCAGAAGCTGCGCTCGGCGTGGCGCGGCATCTCGGTGAGATTGGCCCCCGCCGCCCCGATCAGCTCCCGCGGCGCCTCATACACCTTGTTGTGCCGGCCCAGGTAGCAGGGGTCGTGGTAGGTGATGTCTTGCGAGACCGGCGTCACCGGCACCAGCTTGTTGTCCCGGATCAGCCGGTTGAGCAGCTGGGTGTGGTGCAACACCGAGTAGTTCGAGCCCAGCTGGCGGTATTCGCGGCCCAGCGTGTTGAAGCAGTGCGGGCAGGTGACGACGATCTTGCGGTCGACGGTCTCCACGCCCTCGAACACCCCGTCCAGGGTCTCGACGGCCTGCTGCGCCAGCTGCTGGAAGAGGAACTCGTTGCCCGAGCGGCGCGCGGAGTCGCCGTTGCAGGTTTCGCCGGTGCCCAGCACCAGGTACTTCACCCCGGCGATGGCAAGCAATTCCGCGACGGCCTTGGTGGTCTTCTTGGCCTTGTCGTCGTAGGCGCCGGCGCAGCCGACCCAGAACAGGTACTCGAAGCCGTCGAAGCTGTCCACGTCCTCGCCGTAGACGGGAACGTCGAAGTCCACCTCGTCGATCCAGTTGGTCCGGTCGGACGCGTTCTGGCCCCACGGGTTGGCCTTGGTCTCCAGGTTCTTGAACAGCACCGAAAGTTCCGAGGGGAACTCGGATTCCATCATCACCTGGTAGCGGCGCATGTCGACGATGTGGTCGACGTGCTCGATGTCCACCGGGCACTGCTCGACGCACGCGCCGCAGGTGACACAGGACCACAGCACGTCGGGATCGATGACGCCGCCCTGCTCGACGGTGCCGACCAGCGGGCGGCTGGCCTGCTCCGGGCCCGAACCCATGACGCGGCCGAAGCCCGACTCCGGGACGTGGTGCGCCTCGGCGTGCTTCTCGCCGGCCAGTTCCTCGCCGATCCCGCCCTCCGGGGTGTTCTCGGCGGGCGATTCCTTATCGCCGAGGATGTAGGGCGCCTTGGCCATCCAGTGGTCGCGCAGATCCATGATGACGAGCTTGGGAGACAGCGGCTTGCCGGTGTTCCAGGCCGGGCACTGCGACTGGCAGCGACCGCATTCGGTGCAGGTGGCGAAGTCCAGCATGGCCTTCCAGCTGAAGTCCTCGACCTTGCCGCGGCCGAACTCGGCGTCGTCTGGCGGGTTTTCGAAGTCGATCGGCTTGCCGTCGGCCTCGATCGGCAGCAGCGGGCCCAGCCCGTCGGGCAGCCGCTTGAAGATGACGTTGATCGGCGCGGTGAAGATATGCAGGTGCTTGGAGTGCAGCACGATGATGAGGAAGGCCAGCATGACGGCGATGTGCAGCAGCAGGGCCGTCGTCTCGATGATCTGGTTGGCGGGCTGGCCGAGCGGGCGCAGGATCGCGCCGAAGAGCTGGGACAGGAAGGCGCCGTTGCCGTAGGGCAGTGTGCCGTTGTTGACCGCCGACCCGCGGACCAGCACGTAGGTCCAGATGACGTTGAAGATCATCAGCAGCACCAGCCACGCGCCGCCGGTGTGCGAGCCGTAGAACCGCGACGAGCGGCCGATCTCGCGCGGGCTGCGCATCAGCCGAATGATGGCGAAGGTAGTGATGCCGAGGAAGACGGCGGTCGCGAAGAAGTCCTGCAGGAAGCCCAGCGCGTCCCAGCGCCCGATGATCGGGATGTGGAAGTTGTCCTGGAACAGCAGGCCGTAGGCCTCGATGTAGACCGTGAGCAGGATGAAGAAGCCCCACATGGTGAAGAAGTGGGCCAGGCCGGGGATCGACCACTTGAGCAGGCGGCGCTGCCCGAAAACCTCGGCGACTTCAGTCCAGATTCGCCGGCCGGGATCGTTGGTGTGACCGGGGGCGGGCTTTCCCGACGTGATCAGCTTGAACAGCCACAGCACCCGACGTCCGGCGAGCGCGGCCACAACCAGCGTCATGCCCATGCCCACGATGAGTCTGATCAGCATCTGCGTGGTCACAGAAGGTCTCCCCAATGCATCTTTGATTCAGCCTGCGAATTGTTTGCCTGCTTAGCCCTGCTCATAGTTGCATCTCCGCAGCTTTCGCCGCGAGAAAGGCTGCCCTAACTTAGAGGTTCGGGCTTGCGCTGGCCGTCGGTTGAGCCGGGCTTGACAGTCGGCGCCTGCACCGGCGTCAGTAGCCCCATGGCGGCGACGTCGTCAGCGGCCAGGGCGGCGTCGTCGTCGGGTAGGCAGTCGTCGTCGGGTAGCCAGTAGTGGTCTGCGCCGTGGTACTTGGGGTGGTCGTCGTCGGCGAGGTCGGGGTCGACCGGGTGGTGGTGCTCGACGGCGGCCGGGTGGTTTCCCAGACCGTCGTGGTCGGCGCGTTGGTCACCGTGGTCACCGTGGTCACGGTGGTCGGCGGCGGTGGGGCCGCCGAGGGGCTCGGGATGGTCGAGGACGGTAGCTCCGACTCCTGCGGGACTGCCGACGATTCCACCGGCGAGGTGACACCCGTGGGGGTCCCGGTCGGACTTTTCACAGAGGTCAATCCGAACACCGCGGCCACGACCATCCCCACCAAGGCGACGGCGGTGACCGCGGTCACGCCCACGACGAACCCCGGGCGGGTATACCAACGCCTGCGCGCGGCGACATAGGGAACCGGTGCAGCGTCTTCATAGCCTGCGTCGTCGCCCACATAGGGGATCGGGTCGGCGTCCGCGTCGGCGGCTTGCGACCACGCCAGGGCGCGGTAGGTCGCCGCCGGGTCCTCGTCGGCGGCCGATTCTCCGGCGGCCTCACTCGCGGCCTGAATCGCCCATCCGGCCGGCGCCAGGTCGGTCGGTGTCTCCGGCACGGGACCCTGGGCCGTCGGGACACCCGGCGAGGATCGCTGCCGGCCCAGCTCTGCGGCGCCGATCGCCGCGGTGAACGCGGGTTGCGGCGTGGTGAAGATCGGGACATCCAGGCGCGCCGACAGCCGTGAGGTGATCAGTGGGATGCAGGCTCCGCCGCCCACGGTCGCGGCAGCGGCCAGGCGGCCCCTGGGAATTCCGTTGCGGTCCAATATGTCCTCGACAGCTGAGACGAATTGCTCCAGCGGCTCGGAGATCATGTCCTCGAACTCGCTGCGGGACAACCGGACGTCTTGACCGAAACCGGGCATCTCGGCCGGAACGACGGTCACCGTCGCCGCCGACAACTGCTCCTTGGCGCGCCGGCATTCGTCGAACCGACGGCTCAACGATCCCATCGGTTTGGTGCCCGCGCGGTCGGTGTCTTCGGCAACGTTGTCGCCCGTATGCAGGTTGCGCAGGATCAACTGGTCGATCCCGTTGCCGGAGAACTCGCCGTATCGAACCGTGGGGCCGATCTGCTGAAAGTTCGACGCCGCATCGGTCAAGGTGACGCTGGTCCCGCCGGCACCGAAGTCACACAGCGTGACGATGCCGTCGGTCGGGAATCCCGGCTTCGAGTGCAGAGCCGCGAGCGCGGCCGTGGCATCCGGGATCGTCACCGGAGGCGCGCCGCCGGGCGGTGTGAGGCCCGGCTGTGCGAACAACCCGTCGCGCAGCAAACTGACTTGGTCCGCCGACCAGTACGCGGGGACCGCAACGGTGACGGGCGCGCCGTAGCCGACCGCGCGTGCCATCGCATCGAGCGCTTCGGCCGTCAGCGTCTCGGCGCTGTGGGTTGTCCCATCGGCCGCCACCAGAGGAGAGGAGTGTCCCACGCGCTCGACAAATCCGCTGAGCACTAGGCCGGAATCCGTCGAGCCCGATTGCGGGTCACCGACCTCGGCTGCCCGGTGCGGAAAAACTGTCAGTACGGAGCTGCGGGTCAACGGCGTGCCACCCGCACATGCCGCGACCAGGTTGGCAACGCCGATCGACAGGCCGAGCGAACCACTCACTCGGCGTAGCCCCCGTCATTCACGTCAGCGGGGTACCCACGGCCCGGCGGAGAAACCGGACGACTGTCTTAAAGTCCCGTCGTCAACCCCCGAACGGCGGTTGCGGTAGCGGCAGCGGCAGCAGTCTTTGTCGCGTTGTCGTCGGCGCCGCGGTCGTGGCCGCCTGAGATGTGGTCGGCGGGGCGCTCGTGGTGGTGGGCGGGGCGCTCGTGGTGGTGGGCGGGGCGCTGGTGGTGGTCGGCGCCGGCGTCGTGGTGGGGGCCTGGCTGGTGGTCGTGTCGGGCGGTTGTGTCGACGACGACGGCGGCGGTGGGGGCGCCGGGACGACCGTCTCGGTGGTGCTGCCGTTCGGCTCGGTGATGGTCACGGTTTGCGATGTTTGCGGCGGAGCCGGCGTGTTCGGCGGTGTGGTGTTGGTCGGATGGGACTTGGGGCGGCCGAGGGTCAGGGCCAAGGCGATGGCTAGCAGCACCGCCGCGGCCGCCCCCGCCACCAACAGGACCAGCGCGGTGCGTTTGTACCAGGGCAGCGGGCCCTCTTCAGCGGCATAGCGATCGCCGTCTCCGTAGCCGGAATCCGTTGCCTCCCGGGAGTACTCGCCCGTGGCGTCGCGCCCGGTGTAGGGCACCGGCTCGTCGCCGTCGGCGTCCTGGGACCAGGCCAGGGCGCCGTCGACATCGGTGGCCTGGGCGGCCGCCGCGGCTTGGGTCATGTCGATGCCGGCGGTGCCGACCATCTCGGTCGGCGTTTCCACGACAGCGCCCGCGGCGGTGGGGGCGCCGCCCGACGTCTGCTGCTCACCGAGCACGGCCGCCCCGGTGGCGGCGCTGACCGCGGGCTGCGGTGGGATGTGGACCGGCACCTGAAAACGTTCCGACAGTCGCGCGGCGAGTAGGGGGATGCCGGCACCGCCGCCGACCGCAGCCACGGCGGCAAGCCTGCCCTTCGGAATCCCGTTGCGGCGCAAAGCTTCCTCGAGGGTGCCCAGGAACCGGTCCAGCGGTTCGGAGATCAGTTGCTCCAGGTCGGCGCGCGACAGCTGCGCGTTCGCACCCGGGGCCATCGCGACGGAGGCCGTCGCGGCGGTCGACAGTTGCTCCTTGGCGCGCCGGCATTCGCCGAGTAGGCGGCTCTGTGAGCCGATCCGCACGGTGCTGCCCAGGTCGGCCATGGTGTCGTCAAAGGCCCGCATGCGGCCGAGCACGAGCTGATCGATCGCATCGCCGGAGAAATCGGCGGATCGCACCGTCGGGCCGACGCGGGTGAAGTTGGACCCGGCGTCCATCAGGGTGACGCTGGTGCCGGTGGCGCCGAAATCGCACAGCGCGACGACGCCGGCGGTCGGGAACCCCGGTCTGCCGCGCAGCGCCGCGAGCGCGGCGGTGGCGTCGGACACCAGCACCGGCGCCACACCGCCGCGGGCGAGATCCGGCTGGGCGAAGAATTCCTCACGCAGCGCGGTGAACTGGGCGTCGGACCAGTACGCGGGGACGGCAATCGTGATCGGGGAGCCGTACCCGACGGTGCGCGCCATGGCCTCGATCGCCTCGACCGTCAGCACCTCCCCGAGGTACTTCGTCCCGTCGGCCGCCACCACGGGGGACCGGTCTCCGACGCGCTCGACGAATCCGCGCAGCACCATCCCGTTTTCGGTCAGGTTCGGGTTTTCCTCAGGCAGGCCGACTTCGGTCGGCCTGCCTTCGAAGAGGGTCAACACGGCGCTGCGGACCACCGCTGGCCTGCCCGCGCGGGCAGCTACCAGGTTGGCCGCCCCAATCGACAGCCCGAGCGACTCGCTCATCCCCCGCACCCCACTTCCGATCGCCCGGTGGTCCTCACCATAGCGGCCGACCGGGTCAGCGCAGGCCCGGCGGGACCGTGATCGGCGTAGGCACCCCCGGAATCGTAATCACCGACGGCACCTGCGGCAGGTGATGCTTATGCGTTGGCTCCTGCTGACTCGGCGGGCGCGTGGGCTGTTGCGTCGGCTGCTGCGCCGGCGCCTCGACGGCGCTGCTGGTGGTCGGCGTCGTGGTGGTGGTAGTCGGCGCGGTCGTGGTGGTGGTCGTCGTAGCCGTCGTGCTGCTGGTGCTCGGGCTCGGGCTGGTGCCTTGGCCGCCCTGCAGCAGCTGGGTGACGCCGTAAACGATCAGCGCGATCAGGATCGCGACGAACACCAGCCAGGCGATGAGCAGCGGGGGCTTGCGATACCACGGAGTGGGTTCGCTCTCCTGCCCGTCGAAGGCCTCGGGCTGCTCGGACCCGTCGGGCGGGTTCAGCACGGGTTCGCCCGACGTGGGCTGCTCGGGCACGCCGTAGTCGGCGTGCTGCGTCGCCTGTTCGTGGAAGTCGTCCGATGGGCCGTTGCGTGCCACGGCACTGATGGTACTGACCCCGCCTGCGAACCTGCTGAGCGCGCCTGCGGAAGGTGGGCGCCTCATTCCCCTCCGAGCGCGGCCCGCACGCGTCCCCGCGCCCGGTCGAGCCTGACGGCGGCCTCGGCGGCGTCGACGCCTGCGAGCAGCGCGACGATCGCCGTCTTGGCGTGCCCACCCGCGGCGGCGAGCGCGGCGGCCGCGGTTTCCTCGTCGACGCCGGCCGCGTCGCGGACGATCCGCACCGCACGGCGGCGCAGCTTCGCGCTGGTCGGCCGCACGTCAACCATCCGCGGTCCGTAGGCCTTGCCGAGCGCGATCATCACGCTCGTCGAGAGCGTGTTGAGCACTATCTTCTGGGCGGTTCCCGCGGTCAGCCGTGTCGAACCGGCCAACACCTCGGGCCCGGTCAACAGCTCGATCACCACGTCTGCCGATGCCTCGCTGCCGGAATTGTTGACGATCGCGACCGTCAGCGCACCCGCCGCGCGCGCATGCTCGAGCGCCCCGAGCACGTAAGGCGTGCGGCCCGACGCGGTGATCCCGACGAGCGCGTCGGCGGCGGTCAGGTCGGCGAGATCGGCGGGGTCGAACGCGTCTTCGGCGCCCTCGATCGCCTCGGTCAGCGCCGCCGGCCCGCCGGCGATCACACCGCGCACGAGGTCGGTGCCGAACGTGGGCGCACACTCGGCCGCGTCGAGCACGCCGAGCCGCCCGGGTGTGCCGGCACCGGCGTAGATCAGGCGGCCGCCGTGCTCGAGCCGCGCAGCGATCGCCTCGGCCGCCGCCGCGATCCGCGGGACCGCCGCCGCCACCGCGGCGTGTGCATCGCCTTCGGCGGCGACGAGCAGCGCGACGACTTTCCCGATGGGCCGCGCGTCGAGGTCGTGCAGACCTGGGCGCACGGCTTCGGTGGCGAGCGCGTCGAGCCCTTGAGCGGCAATGGTTTTCGGTGCCGCCCGCACGCGGATCACGTGCGGCTCGTGGATCGCCCCCAGCCGCATCGCCCCGTCGAGCGCGTCGCCGGCGGCGGGGACGAGGTCGAGCTGCTCACGCAGCGCGTCGAACCCGGCCAGGCCGCCGGCCATCGCGACCGGGCCATCCCCGGCCGCGCGGGCGGTCGCGCCGAGCGCCTCAGCCGCCGCGCCGACGATCGCCAGCGCGGCTGCGTCGCCCTGCGCAGCGAGGACGTCGGGTGCGAAGGACGCGAGCGCGGCGGCACCGGTGAGCTGCGCGGGCCTGGGCTCCGGCGCGCCGAAGCGGGCGCGGGCGGCGTCGAGCAGCGTGGTGGCCGGGCCGCGGCCGTCGTGCGCGCGCAGCGCCGCGCGCAGCCCGGCGGCGCCGATCCACGCGCCGCCGCCCTCGTCGCCCAGCCACGGGCCCCAGCCATCGGCGGTGCGCAGCGCGCCGTTTGCGTCGATCCCGAGCGCGACGACGCCGGTGCCGGCTATCAGCACGACGCCCGGCTCCCCGTCCAGCGCGCCGGCGTGCGCGATCACGGCGTCGCTGGTGACCGCGATGCGCTCCGCCCGCAGCGAGGCCAGCAGCGCATCGCCCAGCGCCCGCGCCGCGTCCGGCGCCGCCAGCGCTCCGGCGGCGCCCACGATCACCTCGTCGACCGCGCCGAGCTCGCGCGCCAATGGATTGGCCACGGTCAGGATCGCCGCCTCCGCGGCCCGCACGCCGCCGGGCGCCGCGAGCCCCGGCGCGCCGGGCCCCTCAGCCCTGCGGCCGCATGCCGAAGCCCGGCACGACGTCTTACCCAAGTCGACGGCGAGGATCACCGCACCCATCCTTGATCGGCTCGGGCTATGTGTCGACTGCCGGGCAGACTGGTCTGGTGGAGCGGGCGTTGCTGACCGTGGGGCACGGGACAGCCGGCCGTGAGCGGCTAACGGAGTTGCTTGCCGGCGCCGGAGTTGCGCTGGTGGTGGATGTGCGGCGCTATCCGGCCAGTCGGACGAATCCGGACGTGCGGCGGGAGGCCCTGGAATGCTGGCTGCCCGAACGCGGCATCGACTACCGGTGGGAGCCGCGCCTGGGCGGGCGGCGTCATGTCGCGGCCGGAGAACAGGAGCCGGACAGCTGGTGGACGGTGGCCGCATTCCGGGCGTACGCCGCATACACCCGCACGCCGGAGTTCGACACGGCGCTGGACGAGGTCCTGGCCGACGCCGCCCGGCGCACCACGGCGGTGATGTGCAGCGAGAGCGTCTGGTGGCGCTGCCACCGGCGCCTGATCGCCGACGTGGCACTGCTCGGCCGCGCGGTGCCGGTGCAACACCTCATGCCGGACGGCCGCCTCAGCCCACACCGCCCCGCCGACGGTGCCCGCCGCCGCCCCGACGGCCACCTGGTATGGGACGGCTGAGTTGGTCGATGCTTCGGAAGGTAAAGCCGGTCTCCACCATCGCCGGCTTCGCCGCCCTCAGCGCGAAACCCCCAGTGATAGGGTCGCTATCTTCCCGGCTTCTGGGGCGATTCGCCGCCGGACCGAATCAACTGCCTCGTGCAGCGCCGCGACGAACTTGTCGTATTGCAACGCGCAGCACGTGTGACCGCCATCGACGGTCACGACCTGCGCCTCGGGTATCTGATTGGCCAGCCAGAACTGTTGTCGTGGCGGGATCGTCCTGTCGCGCAGTGGAATCAGCACAACGGTCGGCACGTCGATCGTGCCGACCCAAGATGTCGAGTCAAAGCGGGTGATCTCAGCGACCGCGCGGGCGATCCCGCCCAGGCTTGTGCTTCGCACCTGGCCCAGCATCCACTGAAGGTCGTTCCCCACAGAACTTTCGGCGCTGGGCGCCGCTGCCGCCGACACACCGGGTCGTGGGCTAAACGCCTCAATCAGCGCCGCCAACACGCCCGCACCCAGACGCTCCCAGGCCACCCCGTTCCACCACCCGGTCGCCGCCGCGCCCAGCACCAGCCCGTCGAGCCGCTCACGGTGTCGGTACCACACCAGCTGTGCCACAAGTGATCCCATCGAATAGCCCACGGGGACGAACGTATCCACCCCCAGTGCATCGGCCAACGCGGCCACGTCGTCGGCACAGTCCTCGAGCAAAAACCGCGGCGACGAGATGCCCTGCCCATGCCAGCGCTGGTCAAATACCACCACGCGCCCAAACTCACGCATCATCTCCAGAGCCGGATACCACATCATCAGCCCGGTGGTTGCGGCGCCGTGCAGCAGCAGGAACGTCGGCGCGTCAGCGACCGGCCCGGAATCGACCACATAGGTGCTGCCGCGGCCCGGTAACTCGACGACCCGGCCCGGCGGCAGATGCCCGACCGGAGCCAGCCCTGACATCCTGGATAGCCAGGGCGGTACAAGCGGTAGGCCAAACGGGCGGCGATAGTCGATGCCATCATTACACCACCCGACATAAGGTCAGTCATGCCGCTTGGGAGCGCGGGGGACAGCCGTCGCGATAATCCGCCGAAGTCAGCAATGCGCCTGCAGAGCGGCGAGCTGTAGGTCCGAGGTCGTTTGCCAGGCCGCACACCCGGTATGCGGCGGTAATCAATTGTGCAGCTCGCTCCCGGGCGGCCGCAACGCCGGTGCCAAGCGAGAAGACAATGAGTTCGGCGTGTATCGAAGCAAACGACTGCACCACAGTTGAAGTCGATGTCTCTGAGCGGCAGCGCAATCGTGATGCTGCCCGCTGTAGTCGACATATTTCAGCGGTAAGCTCGACGCGTGGCGAAAGCCGCCAATCCTCGTGAGGCCGTGCCCCCGGCACCTTCTGCCAAGTCATTGGCGCCAGTCGTGAAGGCGCTGGCGCCGGTGCGCCGTATTGCCAAGCCCAAGGTCTACGGCATCGAACACGTACCTGAAAGTGGTGCGTTGCTGGTGGGCAACCACACCTTGTACGCGGTGTTCGACATGATTTTGTGGACTGCGGAGCTAATTGAGCGAGGCATCATGGTGCGTGGACTCGGAGAGCACGTCCTCTTCAAAGCACCTGTTGCGCGCGAATTGTTGAAAGCCTGCGGCATTGTGCCGGGAACCCGGGCCAACATGCGTGAACTTATGCGACGCGGCGAGTTGATTCTGGTCTTCCCCGGTGGTGCTCGCGAGGTCGCCAAACGCAAAGGTGAACGCTACCAGCTGATTTGGAAGAACCGCCTTGGCTTTGCGCTCATGGCGATCGAAGGCCGCTATCCCATCGTCCCGTTTGCCTCACTGGGTATCGAAGACGCGCTGGATATTGTCATAGACACCGACAATCCGCTGATGGCTCCGACGCGCAAACTTTTCGAGAAGTTGTTCAATGTTGAGGCACTGCCGATCGTGCGAGGCATCGGGCTGACACCCATACCGCGACCCGAGCGCCTGTACTTCTGGTTCGGCGAAGCGATCTCCACACTCGAATATGGCGGCGTCGCCGACGAGGACAACGCACGGGACTTGAGGGCACGCACTGCCGCATCAATCGAGGGTGGGCTGGACTTCCTGTTTGAAGAACGCGAGAAGGACCCGCAGCGGTCGCTGCTCAAGCGCCTCAGCCCCCGCGGTACTGAAGGGAATTGACTACGCGTGAACGGAGGCCATGACGATAGCCACGCAGTGGCGTACGCGGTCGCAGGGATTGGCCGCGCCGGCAGGGCGCGGGTGTAACCGGGCAAATTCGAGAATGGGCTTGGTCATCAGCAAAACGGGTACTACTGAATTGCCTACTTCAAACGAAATGCACCGGTTGGGCTGCGACGTTTAGGAGAGCGTGTGCATCCAGCGCCCACACATCCGGCTCCGAGGGCCGTCGGACAGCGCCCATGAGCGCGACGGCCAAGGTGGTCGACATACTCGTGAACCCGCCGCGACTGGCGGATCCGCTGAGGCTGAGGAGTGCGGTGTCCGGCAAGACCGTGCTGCTGACCGGCGCCTCCTACGGCATAGGTGAGGCTACTGCCGGCAAACTGGCCGCCGCTGGGGCGACCGTCCTGCTCGTTGCTCGCTCGGCGGATAGGCTCGACGAGGTTGCCGCGTCGATCGGTGCCGGCGGCGGGCGGGCGGTCCCGTATCCGGCCGACCTGACCGACGAGGCGCGAATCGCGTCGCTGACAAAGCAAGTGAGTGAAAATCACGGCCCCCCGGACATCGTCGTCAGTAATGCTGCCAAGTCGATTCGGCGATCGCTGCGACTTCAGTACGACAGGCCACACGACTTTCAGCGCACGATCGACACCAACTATCTCGGTCCGATTCGGCTGCTGCTCGGCCTACTTCCGGCAATGCGGGATCGTGGGGCCGGACTAATCGTGAATGTTTCGACCATCGGTGTCCGGATGTTTCCGACTCCGCGGTGGGGGACGTACCTAGCTTCCAAAGGCGCATTCGACATGTGGTTGCGCAGCGTCGCACCGGAACTCCACGCCGACGGCATCGATATCACGTCGGTTTACATGGGGTTGGTCCACACCCGGATGAGCGAGCCCACGGCGAGCCTGAGTCGGATGCCCGGCATGCAGCCGGACGAGGCTGCCGATGTCGTCGCGAAGGCGATAATTCAACGGCCGCGCAAAGTGCAGCCGCGCTGGACGCTGCCGGGTGAACTCGCATCGGTCCTACTGGCCCCCGTATTGGAGAGCGGGGCGCGGCTCATGTACCGGCGCTCCGCCGATGCTGAACCTGTGCGGGATGGCTAGCTATGGCGACCGCTGCCCGGACGGCTGATGACTCCGTCAGGCTCAAGGATATTGCCGCGGCGTTGCCCGGTCTGCTGAAGGACGCGCCCGTCATCGCACGCGGCGCGGTGATTGCGGGCCTGACCCGTCGGTCGGCCAAGACCTCGGTCGGTCGAGTCCTACAGAACCGCGCGGCTCGCCATGGCGACCGCGTATTTGTCAGGTTTGAAGATGAAACCGTGACCTATCGCCAGGCCAACGAGACTGCCAACCGGTATGCCGCGATGCTGGCCGCACGGGGCGTCGGGCGCGGCGACGTGGTCGCCATCATGATGACGAACTCGACGCGCATGTTGCTGCTGATGTTGGGGGTGGTCAAACTGGGCGCAATCGCAGGCCTGCTCAACCACCACCACCGGGGCAAGGTGCTTGCGCACAGCGTCGAGCTGTTGAAGGCCAAGATTCTGGTCGGCGAGGGCGACCTGCTCGCGGCCGTCAACGAATCGGGCGCCCAGGTCGCGCATCCGATCACTATCGACGAACTGGACCGGCTGGCGGCCGACGCGCCCACGGAGAATCCGGCGGCGACTTCGTCGGTGCTTGCCGACGACAACGCCTTCTACATTTTCACCTCCGGGACCACTGGTGCTCCGAAGGCCAGTGTGATGACGCATTACCGGTGGCTGCGAGCCCTTGGAGGGTCCGGCGCAATCGGGATGCGGCTGAAAAGCCATGACACGCTGTACTGCTGCTTGCCGCTCTACCACAACAGCGCTCTCACCGTGGGGGTGTCGGCGGTGCTCGGCGCCGGCGCCACCCTCGCGCTGGGCCGGTCGTTCTCGGCGTCCCGTTTTTGGGACGAGGTAATCCGCTACGACGCCACTGCCTTTCTCTACATCGGTGAGATCTGTCGTTACCTGCTCAATCAGCCTGAGAAGGATACCGACCGCCAACATAGGGTGCGCGTGATCGCCGGCAACGGGCTACGGCCCGACATCTGGGACGCGTTCACCGACCGCTTCAACATCCCGCGGGTCTCCGAGTTCTACGGGGCCAGCGAAGGCAACACCGGGTTCCTCAACCTCTTCAACATCTCCCGGAGCGCCGGCATCTGCCCGACCGCTGTCGCTTTCGTTGAGTACGAATCTGAAACTGGCGAACCCGTTCGCGACGACAAGGGACGGGTGCGCCGGGTGCGCGGTGGCAAGCCGGGGCTGTTACTGAGCAAGGTCAGTAGCAAGCAGCCGTTCGAGGGCTACACCGATGCGGAGGCGAGTGAGAAGAAGCTGGTGCGCAACGCATTCCGCGACGGCGACGCCTGGATCAACACCGGCGACCTGATGCGCCCACAGGGCTTCCGGCACGCGGCGTTCGTCGACCGGCTCGGAGACACGTTCCGGTGGAAGGGCGAAAACGTCGCGACGACCGATGTCGAGGCGGCCGTATCGGCCGACCTGGCCATCGAAGCGGCCACGGTCTTCGGGGTGCAGGTGACCGGTGCCGACGGGCGCGCCGGCATGGCCGCCGTTGTCCTGAAGGAGGGTCATCAGCTTGACGGTAAGGCGTTGGCCAACACGGTTTATGAAAGGCTGCCCCGCTACGCGGTGCCGTTGTTTGTGCGGGTGGTCGATTCGCTGGATCAGACCTCGACGTTCAAAAGCAAAAAGAGCGATCTTCGCAAGCAGGGTTACGGACCCGACGTCAAGGATCCGCTCTACGTGCTGAAAGGCCGAGAAGAAGGCTTTGTGCCCTTCTACAACGACTACCCCGATGAGGTAGCAGCCGGCTCCCGGCCAAAGGACTGATCTGGCGGAATAGGTTTTGACCACCGCCGAGATGGCTGCCTACACCGATGACCAGAATTGACCAGGCCCGAGAGGCAGTCAAAAATCTGTCTCTGAACTACCGTGAACGCCGATGACCCCTGCGAAGCCGCTCGAGGAGCTGGTCGCCTTAGATCGGGGTGGCCGAGGGGCTGGGCGAGGTGGCCGAGACCCTTGGCCGAGGTGCGCGGCGGTCGGTACACCACTCATGCACGGGGTGATGTAGCAGAGTGGCCTTGCCGAAGCTGCCGGTCATGGACACGGTGCAAGGAATTGGCGCAAGCTCCCTTTCATCGTCCAGCAGCGGTGATGTACTGGCACCAGCAGTTAGTAGAGGTTGGCAGGAGTGGACAGTGGTCAAACGTGGCAGGGGAAACAGTGACGGCCCCCGCGCGCAGCTGGCGGTGAACATGCGGGTGCGCGTCTACCCGGGCACTGAAGCCGAGACAGGCGGGGTGATCGTGGAGGATTTCGGTGACCTGGCAGGCCAAGCCGTGGACATCGGTGGTCGCCACATCGACCCGGCGCGCCGTTGGGCGGTGCAGTTGGACACCGGCGATCTGGTGTTCGTCAACACCGACGACCTCGTTGCTGAATGATCGGCATTCCTGGCTGGTCCGCGGAGACAGGACGATGAGGGCTCCTGACCGATGCTGCAGTTTGATTCAGCAGGTGTTCGGTCCAGCGCCTGTCGACCGTCATCGGATGGTCGACGGCCGGGATACCGTGGAACGGACCCACGGCCGGGTCATCAGGGCCCACACGGTCAGGATGAGAGTGGCCGCAGTCAGCAGGTACACCGGCCACGGGCCTAACACATCTAAGAGGCTTGGGGTGCGGGGTTTTCCGTTGAGGAAGCCGTAGTTAGCCCCAGCGACGCAGTTGAACGTGAAGGTGGCGGCTGCCCAGATCAGGGTGACCGTCACCGCGATGCGATAGCTGCGCCAACTGGGCCGGATTCTGCGGCCCCAGGTCAGGTAGATCGCCGCCCAGACCACGAGCAGATGAATCGACCAGAAGCCGAGGAACCGGTAGTCGGGGAAATCCGGGCCGGTCAGCACTGGGGAGATCAACGCCTGTGTGCTCAGCACGAGGCCCCAATAGTAGGTGAGGGCGAACGCCCAGTGTCGCTGTGACCACAACGCATAGGCCGCAGCGGCGGTGGCGAGGTCGGTCAGGTTCAGCGGTACTGACCTGCCGATGGTGGGTGGGAAAAGCGAATCCACCAGCACCATGCCGAATATCGCCGCCGTCAGGGTTCCGAGGATCCGGCCGAGGATCCGGGCTTGCGATGGACTCTGCCTGCGCCCGGTCCAGACCAGAAGCACGCTACCAATCGCGAATACAGCGATGACCGCCCAGTGCGACGGGCCGTACATGGTGAACTGTCGTTGGGCGAAGTACAGCTCCTTCAACTCCCCGTCCAGATTCTCGTCAGTGGGCTGTCGCCCAGATGAGGTCGGCATTACCCTGCGTGCGTCATGCTGACAGAGAAACCGTCCGGCGCGCACATGAAAAGTGCAGAGATCCATGTCGGACCCGGAGGTGTCCATTGAGACCTGCTCGCCACTTTGGCGGCCTTGGACTTGTCGCACAGGCGTGAGGTAGCCGGGCAACTCCGGCAGGTGTCCCAGACTTTCGCCGAGGTGTCCGCCGGTAAGCCGGCTTCATACGTTCTGGGCCTGCTCGCCCAGCTGCTTGACCCATCCTGTGCTGCTTGCAGGCTGTACGGAAACCGGTCTCGAAATAGACGGCATACGAGAGTCCCGAAACTTCGTCTCAGTCGCTCACAGCCGGCATGGCGATATGCCGGACAGCGTTGACCAGCAGTGACACGATGTTGGCGTGGACCCCAACCGGGATGACGGCCGTGAACTGACTCAGACCGGGTTGGTATGTGGTTCCTGCGGCGCGCAATCCAGTCCGGTGGCCAAGTTCTGTAGTGAATGCGGTACAGCTCTCAACGAGGCGACTCGAGCGGCCGAGTTTAAGCAAGTCACCGTCTTGTTCGCCGATGTTGTCCATTCGATGGAGATGGCCGCGGCTGTCGGGACCGAGCGGCTGCGCGAAATCATGGCCAACCTGGCTAACCGCTGCGCGGCGATGGTGAAGCGCTATGGCGGCACGGTGGACAAGTTCACCGGCGACGGCATCATGGCCGTGTTCGGAGCGCCGGTCGCCCTAGAGGACCACGCTGTTCGCGCCTGCCTCGCGGGTTTGGCGATCCAACAGGAAGCAAACCAACTCGGTGCCGATGTCCGAGACCGCGATGGTGTAGAGCTGCTGCTGCGGGTCGGGTTGAACTCCGGTCAGGTGATCGCCGGTGAAATCGGTTCGGCGTCTTTCGGATACACCGCCGTCGGTGAGCAGGTCGGTATGGCTCAGCGGATGGAATCGGTGGCACCGCCGGGCGCGGTGATGCTCAGCGAATCCACGGCACGGCTGGTCGAGGGTGCGGCGGTCCTCGGTGATGCTGAGCTGGTCCAGATCAAGGGTGCCGATGAGCCGGTGCCCGCCCGTCGGCTGCTGGATATTTGCGACAGGCATCGGTCTGCTGGGCGCGCTCAGTCGAATCTGGTTGGTCGGCAATGGGAGATGTCCGCCGTCGAGGGTTTGTTGAACCGTGCCATCGACGGATACGGCGTGGTCGTCGGTTTCTTCGGGGCACCGGGCATCGGTAAAAGCCGTCTGGTGCGTGAAGTCTGTGCGATGGCAGATGCTCGTCAAATCGATGTGTTCACAGTCTTCTGCGAGTCGCACACGAGCAAAGTGCCCTTTCATGCCGTCGCAGGTCTGCTTCGAGTAACCACCGGCGTCAAGGGTCTTGACCCGGAGGCCGCCCGGGCCCAGATCCGGGCTCAGGCTCCCGACGCGGAGCCGGACGACTTGCTGCTCTTCGATGACCTGCTTGGCGTCGCCGATCCCGACGTGGAGCTGCCGAAGATCGATCCGGATGCGCGTCGGCGGCGGTTGACCGCGCTGGTCAATGCCGCATCACTCGCCCGCGAAACCCCGGCAGTCTATGTCATCGAGGACGCGCACTGGATTGATGAGGTCAGCGAGTCGATGCTGGCCGCGTTCCTCACGGTGATCCCGCAGACGCCCGCGCTGGTACTTGTCACCTATCGCCCCGAATACCGCGGCGCGTTGGCCCGGGTGCCCGGCGCTCAGACCATCGCCCTTGCGCCGCTGAGTGATCCGGAGACCGCAGCATTGGTCGCACAGCTTCTCGGGCCGCATCCTTCGGTTGGCGGGTTGGCCAGCATGATCGCCGAGAGGGCTGCCGGTAATCCATTTTTCGCGGAGGAGATAGTGCGGGAATTGGCAGACCGTGGTGTTCTTGGCGGAAGCCGTACCGCCTACTTTTCGACAGCCGGCGCTGCCGAAGTCAGCGTCCCCGCCACCGTGCAAGCGACTATTGCCGCCCGCATCGACCGCCTTGCCCCGGCGGCCAAGCGAACCTTAACTGCAGCAGCGGTCATCGGCTCGAAGTTCAGCTGGGACCTGCTGGAAACGCTGGGCATCGATCCTTTCATGGACGACCTGCTGCGCGGCGAGTTGATCGATCAGATCCGATTCACCCGAGAACCGGAGTATGTCTTCCGCCATCCGCTGATCCGCACGGTGGCCTACGAATCACAGCTCAAGTCGGATCGCGCCGAGCGCCACCGGCGCGTCGCAGCCGCAATCGAATCACGTGACCTGGCAGCAGCTGATGAAAACGCTGCCTTGATCGCCGAACATCTGGAGGCCGCCGGTGACCTCCACGCCGCGTACGGCTGGCAAATGCGCGCCGCAGGGTGGGCAATGAACCGCGACATCGCGGCGGCGCGGCTCAGCTGGCAGCGTGCCGAAAACCTCGCCGACGCCGTACCCGCTGATGATCCGAACCGGGTAACCATGCGCATTGCTCCTCGAACCATGTTGTGCGGCAGCGCCTGGCGAGTCCATCTCAATGTGGCGGGAGCGCCCTTCGACGATCTGCGCCAGTTGTGCACCACCGCCGGCGACAAAGCTTCACTGGCCATCGCCATGGTGGGGCTGGTGCTCGATTACGCCTATCAGGCCGAAATGCGCAAGGCCTCGCCGCTGGCATCGGAAGCCATGGCCCTCATCGACTCACTGGACGATCCGACCTCGACGGTGGGGCTGTCGGTGCCACTGATCTACGCCAAGATCGAGAGCGGCGAGTGGTGCGAAGCGCTGCGCTGGTCGCAGAGGGTCATCGAGTTGGCCGATGGTGACCCCGCCAAAGGCAATTTCATGTTCGGGATCTCTCCGTTGGCCGTCGCCCTGACACTGCGGGCGATGGCTCGCTATGCCCTGGGTCTTCCTGGATGGCGCGACGATGTACGCCACGGCCTGGCCATGGCCCGCGATGCCGACCCCCTGTCCTACACCCTCGTGGTGGGCTACGTGTACTTCCCGGGAGTCATGGGTGGCGTTCTGGCGTCTAATGATTCCACGGTGAGCGAGATCGAGGCTGCCGTAGCGATTGCCGAACGATCCGCCGATGACCTGGCGTTGGCCTTCGCTCGGGTCTCGCTGGGCGTTGCGCTGATGCACCGTGAAACGGCCGCGGAGCGTGATCACGGACAGAAGCTGCTGACCGAGGCCATCGACGTGTTCACACGCGGGGGACACAACCTCGGCGAGTTACCGATCGTCCATGTGTACTTGGCGCGTGAGAGGGCTAAGCGGGGAGACATCGATGGCGCTATACCGGCCATGCGCGCGGCCGTAGACGATCTGATCCGCGAGGGACAGCTGCTGGCGTGGGGCGTCCCAGCGACGGGTGTCCTGGTGGAGACACTGCTTGGTCGCGGGGCCGACGCTGACCTGACCGAAGCCGAGGCGGCGATCGACCGACTGGCGCAGGCGCCGACCGAAGCCGGCTTAGCTTTTCGCGACGTCTGGCTGGCGCGGTCTCGGGCTCTGCTCGCGCATGCTCACGGCGACGTCGCGGCTTACGCGCAATTGCGGGACCGCTACCGCGACATGGCGAAATCGCTTGGCTTCCAAGGGCATATCGCGTGGGCCGAGGCGATGAAATGAACGGGGGCGTTCAGCGGCCAGGCGGATGACATGTATTCATGCGCATCGCCGAGCGGTACGGGATCACATTCGCGCGGGCGACGTTTGGCCGGCAGGTGGCGCAATCGGAGATCAAGCGTGGATTTTCGTCCTGATCACGCCCTTCTGCTCGTACTTGTCCGCAATCGAACGACCTTGGGGCGTGAGCTCGAGGTACTTCATCCTTCGGTCGGTGTCGGACGGTAGCGAATGAACCAGCCCAGCGGCCAACATTTCGGTCAGGGCCCGCGACACTTCGTCAAACCGAGTCGCACCGTCATGCTTGACTATTGACTCAAGAATCGCCGTCGGCGACTGGGGTTCGTCTCCAGAGGCCAGCGCCTCCAGCACCATTTCCCGGATGCGAACCCTGCGCGTCACACGACCACGAGTAGTGGGGAAGGGCATTGCATCGAGCCGGGTTGTCATCATCTCGCTTATAGCCCACAGGGCACCCGCAAGGAAGGGTCGGCTTTCCGGGCCCGCCAACGTCTGGGTGGGGCTGCCGAGCGCGCGCTCGTCGTCACGAAGCTGTTCGCGCACCGCCGACACGGCCGCCTGCGCCTGGCGGATATCCGATTCGCTACCACGGGTGACTAGTCGGCCGAGGTCGCTTACCAGCCCGACTACGACGCTGAAATCCCGCACGTCTCGGACCGATGCGCGCTTGGCGAGGTCGTCGAGCAATGCAGTGAGTTGTGTCGCCGCGGCAGCCATAGAGCGATTGTAGACCGGCTAGGCGCGATTTACAACTATTGTCAACTATTGTCAGGCGGGAAGTTGCCGTATGGAGACGGTCTTCCTCGAGGCCCGGAATATCCACGCCGCGATCTTGTTCAGCTTTCGCGCCTGTCCAGGCAGGGGCGCCTCCCAGCTCGAAGGCGAGCTTGCGTAGGGGCCGGCAAAGAAAGCTTCGCATGGTGGGTCCTGCATGGGCCACCAGAAGGCGGGACCGTTGGCCATCACGACAAAGGCCTGGCTTCCTTCGCGCAGACCGCCCGCGTCGCGGGCCATGGAGCCCGTTTTTTCGCTCATCGCCGGCACGAGGAGCAGATTGGCGCCTATTTTTGCGAGCTGATCCGGTATCTCGGTGGCCAACACTTCAACGCAGATCAGCACGCTGAGCGACCAGTTCGGGCTGACGAAAACCCTGATCTCGGAGGCGGTGTGGATGCGCTCAGCAGCGCCAAAAAGTTTGGCGCCACTTGTCTTTGCGTGGAAGTGCGCCGAATAGCTTTGTGACACTCCGGGTGTGCTCACTCGGAGCCAGGCCTCGTTGTGTACATACTTGTTTTTGTCCGGGCGCGATATACCGATGCAGAAAACGATCGGAGCGGGTTTACCCGACAGCGCTGTTTCGAGCGCTGTGTGCGTGATCTCAGAGGCGGCGTATTCGGGCATGAGCACCAGCTCGGCGCCCTGCCGCATCGCCGCCTCGATCAGTCTCGTGATCCTGTCGACCTGCTCGACGGCGTTTCCCGGTCCATGATTCGCATACCAGGTCGCCGGATCGTTTGGGGGGTTATCCGTGTCCATGGTGAATTCCGCCAGCCCAAGGTTCGGTTGCGCCGCTGCCATCACCAGACCATTGGGGCTGGAGCCGAGCGGACTTAACCGGTCCCAGAACGTGAAGTCGAGCGTGTAGGTGAATCCGAGTGGACCCGTCGCGATGCGGAGCGATGGGGTGAAACTGAGATCACGATTCGGGCGGCTCGCGGGATTGGTGTTCGCCGCGTGTGTGCCCAGCCAGGGCCGCGGGTCATGGCTACAAACCGGATACGGCTCGCCCTCCGCGATCGTCACCTCCCCTTGGTTTTTGAACCAGGTCATGTACGTAGAACCGGCCAGGTTGTCGATCGCACCCGCCAGGCCCCTCGCCACTACCGACAGTGAGAAGCGTGTGTCCGCGAAGGGCCGTGGACTCAGCGCACTCTTCGCCGTCGCGACCAAGGCCCGGACGTGTTCGCGCGAGGCGAAGGATGATGAGGCGACGAGCTTCGAGGCAAGGCCGGGTCGCTGCACAAAGAAAGTGCGGTCGACATTGACCAAGGCGTCTCCCGCACTCAGTTCCACGCCCAGAACTGTGTGCCAGGGATCGATGCTAAGTCCGCTCCAAGCGGTCGCGAGGGGCCTGAATTTATGACAGAAGGTAAGCAGGCGAGCGGCAATCTCGAGCCACGTCAGCTTTGACACCTCTAATGAGGTCAACTCATCGAGCAAGGCATCAAATGCGGCCTCAGCAGGATCTACGTCAGCCACTTGGTCCCCCTCGGGTTGTAACGACAGATTAGCGCGCGGCGGCTCTGATTTATGCGTTATCGCCGCGGCGCTGGCGACACATCGCGAGACGCGCAGCGCCAGCCTCGTCCCCACGAATTCAGAAGTGGTAGTGGCGCATCCGTTCGATGGCTAGGTCGCGTTTCACGTCGTCGGGCGTTGACCGCTTAGTAGTGCCGACACAACGTCGATGATCGCGGCGGTCATTGGACCGAGTTGGCTCACGGGCGCCGCCGGTTTACCGGACGACGGTGCTTGACCGGGACGCTTGCCGGTGTCATTCGTCGTGGAGAGGTCGCGAATAGCGACCTGATGGACCGCGGCGACTTCACCCGAGCTCACCGGCCCGGTGAAATCGGGGCAGGCAGACCAGGCCAGGACCGGGGTCACGATGAACTTTCCTTTTGGGTCGGCAAATGTGGGCAGTAAGCCGAGGATGCGCACGCTGGCCGGATTCAGCCCGATCTCCTCGTGCGCTTCCCGCAGGGCCGTCCCCGCCGGATCAGCGTCGGCGGCATCCTGCGCGCCGCCGGGAAAGCTCAGCCGCCCGGGATAGTTGCGGAGGCCGGATGCACGCTCGGTCAGCAGCACCTGCACGCCGTCGGGTCCGTCGGTCAGCAGGACCAAAACGGCTGCCGGCCGTGGCGCAACCGTCGGTTGTGGCGGCGGCGCGGACTGCGAATAGCGCTGGGCCACCGTGGCCGAGAGTGAGCGAGCCCACTCCGGTGGTTTCTGGTCACCCGAGTTGTTTGAGTTTGTCATGCTTGAATCCCGTCTTGGTTCCCTGGCCACGCCACGCCTCCGCGCACCCAAGAACGTGCCCGGCCCGGTGCTGCTGCGTGCGACGTGATCGATATCGCCAGTATGGCGCCGCCGCGATTATCCCGAAAGCACGCAATACGACCGTGGGGTAAGACCACAATCATGGCTATGACTGTGCGGGAAGACGTTCGGATACCTTCGCACGGTGAGCAACTCGCCGCGTATGTGTACCGGCCCGATTCAGACACGGGCAACGTTCCGTGTGTCGTGATGGCCCACGGTTGGTCGGCCACGCGCGATGATGCGCTTCCCGGCTACGCGGAAGCATTTCGCGATGCCGGCTTCGTCGTGATCCTGTTCGACTACCGTCACTTCGGCGCCTCGACCGGCGAGCCGCGCCAACTCCTGGACATCCGCGGTCAGCATGACGACTATCGCGCCGTCGTCGCATGGGCTCGCAGACTTGGCGGGGTGGACCCCGATCGCGTGGTTCTGTTCGGCACGTCGTTCAGCGGTGGCCATGTGCTGGCTGTCGCGGCCACAGATGCCCGCATCGCGGCGGTCATCTCGCAGGCACCGTTCACCGACGCTATTCCCACTTTGATGCTGGTGCCGCTCCGCAATACGGTCCGGTTCGTGGCCGCGGCAGTGCTCGATCAAGCAGGCGCATGGCTGGGACGCCCACCGGTTCTAGTGCCCGCCGTTGGCGAGCCCGGCGCCTTTGGAGCGATGACCGCGCCAGAAGCCAAGCCGGGATTCGAGGCCCTTGTCCCCTCCGACTCGAAGTGGCGAAACGAATTTGCCGCCCGCATGATGCTGACTTTCCCGTTCTACCGGCCGGGGCGCAAGGCTGGGAAGCTAAAGATGCCAGTCCTGATCTGCGTGTGCGACTCCGATCAGACGACCCCTATTGCGCCCGCCCTAAGCGCCGCCAAGCGTGCTCACCGCGCTGAACTGCGCCGCTACCCTTACGGTCATTTCGATGTCTATCACGATCCACAGGTGAAGGCAGACCAAGTTGCGTTCCTGCGTCGCACGGTTCAGGGTCCGGCGCCCGGGCCATGAATCTACGCTGCCTTATTGAGCGGCAGCAATAGCTGGTGGCGCCTGGCGATTGCGTCGGCTGTATGCGTATTCGACCAAATAGACCAGGTCGAGGCGCTGAACGCGGTCTCGAATTAAACGACATACGAGACTCTCAGAGGTCCGGGCTTTGGCCTTTAGAACGTGTTGACCTTGTCGACGCTGACGAACATGCCGTGGCCGGTGCGGTCGTTGGTGAAGCGGGTGCCGTCTGCGGTGGCGTTGATGGTCCAGCCATTGGCGTTGTAGGTCTTGTAGTCGATCTGGACGGTCGGGATGGCACCCAGGTTTCCGAGCACCCACTGGACCTTGCCGCCGGAGTCGACGCTGACCCCGTTGGCGTGCTCGCCGTCTTGCATGGGGGAGTTGGTGAATGGTGCCTCGCAGCCGACGGTCGTCTTGTTGATCTGGCAGCGGGTGGTGCCCGACTTGGTTTCGATGAACACGTAACCGTTCTGGTCGGGCGGGAGCGGGATCGCGCCGGCCGGCGCGGTCGGATTGGCCGGTGTCGTCGGCAGGCCGGGGGCCGGGCTGGCGGTGGGCGCCGGCGACGACACGCTGGGCCGGGGCGTGGGAAACGTGGGCTCGACCGGACCCGCGCCCGGCGCGGCGACGGGCCGGCCCGCGATGGTGGACGAACAGGCGTCGATCAGCGCGGGACTGATCAGCACCGGCGCGATCAGCAGGGATCCACCGGCAAGGCTCCACCGTGCCCTTTGGGAAAACCGCACGCGCAACTCCCGATTATCAGCAATATCGGGACATCAGATTACGCGCGAAGTAACGAAAATCCCGGTAACCGCGCACCTGTCGATGCGGCCCCGATGGTGAAGCTTTACCGCTGTGTGACCGATTGCGTCTCGGCGGCGCGGCGGGCGGCCGCGACGATGCCCTGGTAGCCGGTGCACCGGCAGAAGTTGCCCGACAGGCCCTCCCGGATCTCGTGGTCGCTGGGGTCGGGATTGTCGCGCAGCAGCGCGGTGAGCGACATGACGAAACCCGGCGTGCAGAAGCCGCATTGCAGCCCGTGGCACTCTCGCAGCGCCGACTGCACGGGCGACAGGGTGCCGTCCGGCGCCGCGATGCCTTCAACCGTCGTCACCTCGGACCCGTCGGCCTGCACCGCGAACATCAGGCACGAGCGCACGGCCTCGCCGTCCAGCAGCACCGTGCACGCCCCGCACGCCCCGTGCTCACAACCCAGATGCGTGCCGGTCAGCCCACACTTGTCCCGGAGGAAGTCCGCCAGCGTCATCCGCGGTTCGACCCCGGCCGTGATCGGAGTTCCGTTGACGGACAGCTCGATTGAATGTTCACGCATTGCTTGCCCCCATGGCTTCGGCTATCGCTTGTGTCCACGCGCGCGTGGCCATGGTGGCGCCGACCTTCAACCGGTAGGACGCCGACCCTTGCAGGTCGCTGGGAATGTCATCGAGCCCGCTCATCGCGGCCTCGCCGATCTCCTCGGGCACCAGCTCGCCGACCGGCCTGCCCACGGCCGCGACCTCGGCCGCCGTCGCGCGCCGAACCGTGGACCCCATGCCCAGCAGCCCGACCGCGCAGCGCGACACCCGATCCTGCTCGTCGAGCTGGACGGCGACCAGCGCGCCGGCGATCGCGAAATCGCCGTGCCGGCGCGAGAATTCCTCGACGGCGAACCCGGATCTGCCGTCCCACACGGGGAACCGCACCCCGGTCAGCACCTCGTCGGAATCCATCGTCGTCTCCCACACCCCGGCGAAGAAGTCGGCGGCCGCGATCTCGCGGCGCCCGCGTGGCGAGACCACCTCCATCACCGCATCCAGGGTCAGGGCGACCGCCGGGTATTCGCCGGCGGCGTCGGCATGGGCGATCGAGCCGCCGAGGGTGCCCCGGTTGCGGATCTGGAAATGCCCGACGAACGGCGTCGCCCGGGTCAACAGCGGAACCGCTTGGCGCACTTGCTCGTCGGCGCCGACGGTGGCCTCGGTGGTCCCCGCGCCGATCCACAATTCCGAGCCCCTGCGCTCGATGCCCCGCAGCTCGGGCAGCCGGGAGATGTCGATCAGGTGGGCGAAGTAGGCCAGCCGCATCGCCAGCATCGGCACCAGGCTCTGGCCGCCGGCAAGGATTTTCGCCCCGTCTCCCAAGTCGCCCAACTCAGCCAGCAGGCCCACGGCGTCGTCGATGGTGTCGGGGCGGTGGTATTCGAATGCGGCCGGTTTCACCGTTCGCCCCGTTCCAGCTGGGCGGCGATCGACGCCGGGCTGGCCGGCAGCCGCGTGATCGTCACGCCCAGCGGTGCGAGGGCATCGTTGATCGCGTTGATCACCGCCGGCACCGAGCCGATGGCCCCGCCCTCGCCGGCGCCCTTGTAGCCACCGGGCCCCGGCCCGGGTATCTCGACGTGGCCGAATTCGATCAGCGGCACCTCGGTGGCCGTGGGCAGCAGGTAGTCGACGAAAGTTGTTGCCAGCGGGTTGCCGTCGTCGTCGTAGACCATGTCCTCCATCAGTGCGCCGCCGATGCCCTGCACCGTTCCGCCGGCGATCTGGCCCTCCACCACCGACGGGTTGATCATCGGCCCGACGTCCTCGCTGACGATGTAGCGCAGCAGCGTCACCTTGCCGGTCGCCACATCCACCTCACAGGTGCAGGCGTGGGTCGCGTTTGACCAATGGATGGGATTGGTCGAGTTGAACCGGGCGGTCGCCTCCAGGTTGGCCGACAGTCCCGGCGGCAGCTGCTGCGGCGAGTAGTACGCCACGTAGGCCAGCTCGCCGAACGACACCGACTTGTCCGGGGCGCCGCGCACGCTGGCCACGGAAAACGCCAGCTCCACTTCGGATTCGGCGACCTTGAGGTGGTGCGCGGCCAGCGCCACGATCTTCTCGCGCAGGATGGCCCCCGCCTCGTTGACGGCCCCCGCGGTCATCGGTGCACTGCGGCTGCCCTGGGTCCCGGCCCCATAGGGGGTGACCGCGGTGTCGCCCTGGATGGTGGCGACGTCGTCGATGTCGGCGCCTAGCGCGTCGGCGGTCAACTGGACGACGGTGGTCTCGATGCTGTTTCCGCTGGAGCCGCCGTTGACGTACACGTTGATCTTGCCGGTCGGCTCCATGCGGATGGTGGCGCCTTCGGTCGCGAGGTGCCCGGTCGCCGCGCCGGTCGGCTCGATGTAGGCCGAGAACCCGAGGCCCAGGTAGCGGCCCCGCGCCAGCGCCTCCGCCTGTTCTTTGCGAAACCCTTCGTGATCAAGGATTTTCACCGCCTGCTCGAACGTGTCGATCGGGGCGACGTGGTCGTACGGCATGCCGTTGGGGTTGACGTACGGCATCTCGTCGCGGCGCAGCAGGTTTCGGCGGCGCAGCTCCACCGGGTCGATGTTCATCTTGCGGGCGGCGATGTCGAGCAGGATCTCGCGCGCCAGCGTCTCGTACTGCCACGGTCCGCGATAGGCGGCCAGGCCGCTGGTGTTGGAGAACACCGTCTTGTAGTTGAAGCTGGCCTTGGGCACCCGGTAGGGCCCCGGGAAGAACATCCCGATGGCCGCGGTGGTCAGCACGGGGTAGGGCGTCGGGTAGGCGCCGATGTCCTGGACGAAGTCGATGTCGGCCGCCGCGATGTTGCCCTCGGCGTCGAACGCCATGCGCGCGTTGCCGTCCACATGCCGGGCCTGCCCGGCCGACATCAGGTTCTCGCGCCGGTCCTCGATCCACTTCAGCGCCACCGGCACCTTTCGCGCGGCCAGCATGATGCACATGTCCTCGCGCATCGGGACGACCTTCTGGCCGAAACCGCCGCCGGTGTCTCGCATGATGACCCGAACACGTTGGGCCGCAATGCCTAACAGCCGCGCGCAGAACGCCCGCAGTTCGTGCGGCGTCTGGGTGGACGCCCACATGGTGAGTTCTCCGGTGGCTGCCGTCCATTCGACGACCAGGCCGCGGGTCTCGATCGGCACCGGCGCGTAGATCTGCTGATAGATGTGTTCCTTGACGACGCACGGCGCGTTGGCGAACAGCCTTTCGTCCGGCGGGGCCCCGCCCATCCCGCCGGCGACGTTGTTCGGGTAGTCGTCGTGCACCAGCACATCGGAGTCCTGGGCGCCGGTGAAGTCGCTCACTGCCGGCAGCGGCTCGTAGTCGACGTCGACGAGTTCGAGCGCGTCCTCGGCGATGTAGCGGCTCTCGGCGACGATGAGCGCGACCGGGTCGCCGACGAACTTGGCCTCGCCCTCGGCCAGTGGCGGTCGCGGGGTGTCCGGCATGTCCTTGCCGGCGACGGCGTGCCACGCCTCTTTGACGTCCGGGTTGAGGTCGGCGGCGGTGAACACCGCACGCACGCCGGGCAGCGCCAGCGCGGCCGAGGCGTCGATGCCGTTGATGCGTGCCCGCGCGAACGGGCTGCGCACGAAGCAGGCGTGCAGCATGCCCGGTCGCGAGATGTCGTCGACGAAGCTGCCGCGGCCGGTCAGCAGCCGGCCGTCTTCCACCCGCTGGACGCGGGTCCCGGCGTACCGGGGCGCCGGGGTGACGGCGTGCCCTTGTACGTCCTGACTCATTTCGCTCCATCCGATGGCGGTGCATAGCGAAGTTATCGCTATGGGAGAAGTGCAATGTCATCATAGGAGAGTGGGGTTACCGGAGTCGACCTCTCCACCGCACAGCGTCGGAGTCCTGCTGGCCGCGGGCGCAGGCAGGCGCTACGGCAAGCCGAAGGTGCTGGTCGAGGGCTGGCTCGACATCGCGGTCGACGCCCTGCGCACCGGGGGCTGCGCCGACGTCGTCGTCGTGTTGGGCGCCGCCCAAGTGCCCGCTCCGCCCGGGACCGTCGCGGTCACCGCGGCGCGGTGGCAAGACGGGCTGAGCGCCTCGGTGCGCACCGGTCTCGAGCAGGCCGACCGCATGGGCGCGGATTACGCCGCGGTGCACGTCATTGACACCCCCGACGTCGGTCCGGCCGTAGTGGCGCGGGTGCTCGGCCGCGCGGTCGCGTCGTCCAGCGGCCTTTCGCGCGCTGTCTTCGGCGGCCGCCCGGGCCACCCGGTGGTGATCGCGCGCCGGCACTGGCCCGAGGTCCTCTCGAGCATCTCCGGTGATCGCGGCGCCGGGGCGTACCTGCGCACCCGGCACGACGTCGAGCTCGTCGACTGCGCGGATCTCGCCGGCGGTCAGGACATCGACGAGCCCTAGGCCGCAGCGGGTGGGTCCGCGGCCGGCAGCGCGGCGTCTTCGGCGGCTGCCCGCACCCGGTGGCGGACGAGATACCAGCCGCCGATCAGACCGGGGATGCCGACGGCCATTGCGCCGAGCAACCACGGGCCCTGGACCTTGTCCAGCAACATCAGGACCAGGACGCCGGCCAGGAAGGCCAGCGTCAGGTAGCCGCTGTAGGGCGCCAGCGGCATCCGGAAGTGCGGCCGTTGCAACGTCCCGGCGCGGGCCAGCCGGTAGAACCGCAACTGGCTCGCCACGATCGTGCCCCAGGCCACCACGACGCCCACGGCGGCGATGTGGAGCACGATTTCGAACGCCTGGCTCGGTTTGACCGCGTTGAGCACGATGCCCAAGAGGCCGACAACGGCGGTGAGCAGGATCCCGCCGTAGGGCACGCCGTTCTTCGTCATGGGTGCGGTGAACTTCGGGCCGCTGCCGTTCATCGCCATCGACCGCAGGATGCGGCCGGTGGAGTACAGGCCGGCATTCAGGCTGGAGAGCGCGGCGGTGAGCACGACGAGGTTCATCACGCTGCCGGCCCCGCCGAACCCGACCTTGGAGAAGAACGTGACGAACGGGCTCACGTGGTCCCGGTAGGCGGTGTGCGGCAGCAGCAGCGCCAGCAGCACCGTCGACCCGATATAGAAGATGGCGATGCGAAACACCACGGAGTTGATCGCCCGCGGCATGATCTTGTGCGGATTCGCGGTCTCGCCGGCCGCGATGCCGACGAGTTCGACCGCGGCGTAGGCGAAGACGACCCCGGAGGTGACGAGCACCAGGGGCAGCAGGCCGGCGGGCAGGAGTCCGCCATGGCTGTCCCAGAGCGCCACACCGGGGTCATGACCGTCGACCTTGAAGCGGCCGACCAGGAAGACGGTGCCCACGACGAGGAACGTCACCAGCGCGAGCACCTTGATCAGCGAGGCCCAGAATTCCAGCTCGCCGAACAGCTTGACGGAGATCAGGTTCATCGCCAGCACCATGACCAACGCGATCAGCGCCAGCGTCCACTGCGGGACGGCCTGAAACGTCGTCCAGTAGTGGCAGTAGTGCGCGATCGCGGTGGTGTCCACGATCCCCGTCATCGCCCAGTTGACGAAGTACAGCCAGCCCGCGGCGAAAGCGGCCTTCTCGCCGAAGAATTCCCGGGCATAGGACACGAAGGACCCCGAGGACGGGCGGTACAGCACGAGTTCGCCGAGCGCGCGCAGGATCAAGAACACGAAGATGCCGCAGATCCCGTACACCAGGAAGAGCCCCGGTCCCGCCGACGCGAGCCTTCCCCCGGCGCCGAGGAAGAGACCCGTTCCGATGGCCCCGCCCAGGCCGATCATCTGTACCTGGCGGTTCGTGAGCCCCTTGTGATAGCCCGCGTCTTCGCGGGCGAGCCGCGCGGCGGCGCTGTCTAGCGGTGCCATCAAGCTCCTGCCGGGGGTGGCTCCAGGGAAAGCTCAGGCTAACCCATCCACGGGCCGAGCCGCTGCACTGTGCGGTCATGCCGCACTCGTTCGGCCCCCCCGGGAACAAGACGGCGGTGCGCGCCGTTAGCATGATCGACAAGTTGAGCGAACCAGACTCAATCCTGGGTTGACACCACGGTGCCGCCGAGAGCAGTCTTGAGCGGGGTTCACTCAGCATAGTGGCACCAAAGAAGGCTCTACTCAATCAGGAGGAATCACTATGGCTCGTGCGGTCGGTATCGACCTCGGGACCACCAACTCCGTCGTCGCAGTTCTCGAGGGCGGTGACCCCGTCGTCGTCGCAAACTCCGAGGGCTCACGGACGACCCCGTCCATCGTCGCGTTCGCGCGCAACGGCGAGGTGCTCGTCGGCCAGCCCGCCAAGAACCAGGCGGTGACGAACGTCGACCGCACCATCCGTTCGGTAAAGCGGCACATGGGCACCGACTGGTCCATCGAGATCGATGACAAGAAATACACCGCGCAGGAGATCAGCGCCCGGGTGCTGATGAAGCTGAAGCGCGACGCGGAGGCGTACCTGGGTGAGGACATCACCGACGCCGTCATCACCGTGCCGGCGTACTTCAACGACGCCCAGCGTCAGGCGACCAAGGAGGCCGGCCAGATCGCCGGCCTGAACGTGCTGCGCATCGTCAACGAGCCGACCGCGGCCGCGCTGGCCTACGGCCTGGACAAGGGCGAGAAGGAACAGACCATCCTGGTCTTCGACCTCGGTGGCGGAACGTTCGACGTCTCGCTGCTCGAGATCGGCGAGGGTGTGGTCGAGGTCCGTGCCACCAGCGGTGACAACCACCTCGGTGGCGACGACTGGGACGACCGGGTCGTCGATTGGCTCGTCGACAAGTTCAAGGGCACCAGCGGAATCGACCTGACCAAGGACAAGATGGCGATGCAGCGGCTGCGTGAGGCCGCCGAGAAGGCCAAGATCGAGCTCTCGAGTTCGCAGAGCACTTCGATCAACCTGCCCTACATCACCGTCGACGCGGACAAGAACCCGCTGTTCCTCGATGAGCAGCTGACCCGTGCCGAATTCCAGCGCATCACACAGGATCTGCTGGACCGGACCCGCCAGCCGTTCAAGTCGGTGATCTCCGACGCCGGCATCTCGGTCTCCGACATCGACCACGTCGTGCTCGTGGGTGGTTCCACCCGGATGCCCGCGGTGACCGAACTGGTCAAGGAGCTCACCGGCGGCAAGGAGCCCAACAAGGGCGTCAACCCCGACGAGGTAGTGGCCGTTGGTGCCGCGCTGCAGGCGGGTGTCCTCAAAGGTGAGGTGAAAGATGTTCTGCTGCTTGACGTTACGCCGCTGAGCCTGGGTATTGAGACCAAGGGTGGCGTGATGACCAAGCTCATCGAGCGCAACACCACCATCCCCACCAAGCGGTCGGAGACCTTCACCACGGCCGACGACAACCAGCCGTCGGTGCAGATCCAGGTCTACCAGGGTGAGCGCGAGATCGCTTCGCACAACAAGCTGCTCGGCTCCTTCGAGCTGACCGGCATCCCGCCGGCTCCGCGCGGTGTCCCGCAGATCGAGGTCACCTTCGACATCGACGCCAACGGCATCGTGCACGTCACGGCCAAGGACAAGGGCACCGGCAAGGAGAACACGATCAAGATCCAGGAGGGCTCCGGCCTGTCCAAGGAGGAGATCGACCGGATGATCAAGGACGCCGAGGCGCACGCCGAGGAGGACCGCCAGCGTCGCGAGGAGGCCGACGTTCGCAACCAGGCCGAATCGCTGGTCTACCAGACGGAGAAGTTCGTCAAGGACCAGCGCGAAGCCGAGGGCGGATCGAAGGTTCCCGAGGAGACGCTGTCCAAGGTCGACGGCGCCATCGCCGAGGCCAAGACGGCCCTGGGCGGCACCGACATCACCGCGATCAAGTCGGCGATGGAGAAGCTGGGCCAGGAGTCCCAGGCGCTCGGACAGGCGATCTACGAGGCCACTCAGGCCGCAGGTGGCGCGGAGGCCGGTGCAGCCGGCGGACCGTCGGGCTCGGCTGACGACGTCGTGGACGCGGAGGTGGTCGACGACGACCGGGAGTCCAAGTGACGGACGGCAATCAGGAACCGGTGACCGTCACCGACAAACGGCGGATCGACCCCGACACGGGTGAAGTGCGGCAGGCCCCTCCCGGCCCCCAACCAGAAGGGGCGCCGGGAGGGGGCACGTCCTCCGGAGAGTTTGCGGGCGAAACTCCCGAGGAGGCCGGCAAGGCCGCCGAATTGCTGGGCGACCTGCAACGCGTCCAGGCCGACTTCGCCAACTACCGCAAGCGTGCGTTGCGCGACCAGCAGGCCGCGGCGGACCGCGCCAAGGCCGCCGTCGTGAGCCAATTGCTGGGCGTGCTCGACGATCTCGAGCGGGCGCGCAAGCACGGCGATCTGGAGTCCGGCCCGCTGAAGTCGGTGGCCGACAAGCTGGACAGCGCCCTGACCGGACTCGGTCTGGTCGCGTTCGGCGAGGAAGGCGAGGACTTCGACCCGGTGCTGCACGAAGCCGTGCAGCACGAGGGCGGCGATGGTGACGGCGCCAAGCCGGTGATCGGCACGGTCATGCGGCAGGGTTACAAGCTGGGCGAGCAGGTCCTGCGGCACGCCTTGGTCGGTGTCGTCGACACCGTCCCGGACGAGGCCGCCGCCGCGGCGGACCCGGCCGAATCGGACGATAACCCCGGCGCGTCCGGTGAATAGACCACACAATCAGCGCAACAACAGAACAGAAAGGTGGGAGGGGGTGACGCGACATGGCCCAGCGAGAATGGGTCGAAAAGGACTTCTACAAGGAGCTGGGCGTCTCCTCTGACGCCAGTCCCGAAGAGATCAAACGCGCTTACCGGAAGCTGGCGCGCGACCTGCATCCGGACGCCAATCCCGACAACCCCGCCGCCGGTGAGCGATTCAAGGCGGTGTCAGAGGCGCACAACGTGTTGTCGGATCCGGCGAAGCGCAAGGAGTACGACGAAACCCGCCGCCTGTTCGCGGGCGGCGGGTTCGGCGGGCGCCGTTTCGACACCGGTGGTTTCGGCGGCTTCGGTGCCGGCGGTGACGGCGCGGAGTTCAACCTCAACGACTTGTTCGACGCCGCCGGCCGAAGCGGCGGCGCCAACATCGGTGACCTGTTCGGCGGCTTGTTCGGGCGCGGCGCCGGCGCCCGCCCCAGCCGGCCGCGCCGCGGCAACGACCTGGAGACCGAGACGCAGCTGGATTTCGTCGAGGCCGCCAAGGGCGTGGCGATGCCGTTGAGGCTGACCAGCCCGGCACCGTGCACGAATTGCCATGGCAGCGGCGCACGCCCGGGCACCAGCCCGAAGGTGTGCCCCACCTGCAACGGTTCCGGCGTGATCAACCGCAACCAGGGCGCGTTCGGCTTCTCCGAACCCTGCACCGATTGCCGGGGCAGCGGCTCGATCATCGAGCACCCCTGCGACGAGTGCAAGGGCACCGGGGTCACCACCCGCACCCGCACCATCAACGTGCGCATCCCGCCCGGCGTCGAGGACGGGCAGCGCATCCGGCTGCCCGGGCAGGGCGAGGCCGGGCTGCGCGGGGCGCCGTCGGGCGACCTGTACGTGACCGTGCATGTGCGCCCGGACAAGGTGTTCGGCCGCGACGGTGACGACCTCACCGTGACCGTACCGGTCAGCTTCACCGAATTAGCCTTGGGCTCAACGATTTCGGTGCCCACGCTGGACGGCAAGGTCGGCGTCCGGGTGCCCAAGGGGACCTCCGACGGCCGCATCCTGCGGGTGCGCGGGCGGGGCGTTCCCAAGCGCAGCGGCGGCAACGGGGACCTGCTGGTCACCGTGAAGGTTGCCGTGCCGCCGAACGTGGAAGGCGCCGCGGCCGAGGCGCTCGAGGCCTACGCGGCCGCCGAGCGGGCCAGTGGGTTCGACCCACGCGCAGGATGGGCAGGTAATCGCTGATGGCGAAGACTCCACGGGAAGAATCCCGGACGTTCCTGATCTCGGTAGCCGCCGAGCTGGCCGGCATGCACGCCCAGACGCTGCGCACCTACGACCGCCTTGGCCTGGTCAGCCCGCGCCGCACTTCCGGTGGGGGACGGCGTTATTCGGAGCGCGATGTCGACCTCCTGCGCGAGGTGCAGCGGCTGTCCCAGGACGAGGGCGTCAACCTCGCCGGCATCAAGCGCATCATCGAGCTGACCAACCACGTCGAGGCGTTGCAGGCGCGCGTGCAGGAGCTCACCGAGGAGCTCGCGCAGGTGCGCGCCGGCCAGCGCCGCGATCTGGCGGTGGTGCCCAAGAGCACCGCCGTGGTGGTGTGGCAGCCGCGCAGGACGCGCAGCTAGATCAGACCCGGATCGAAAACTCCGCGACCGCAGGCTCACCCGGCCGCGCCAACCGGTAGCCGCCGCGGCGCAGGGCGTCGGTCGGCGCGGTCATCGGCTCGAAGCACACGATTTCCTCGGCGGTCGGGGCGAAGATCTGCGTCACGGGATACCCCCGGTCGAAGTGCACCTCGAGCCGGCGCCCGCCACCCGAGACCGCGAACACCGCCCCCTCGGGCACCTGGTCGTAGGCGTCGTCGAAAGCCTTGTCGCCCAACGCCTCCTCGCGCGCCGGGGCCGCTTCGGACGCGCCGGTCGGTAGCCCCCGGTCGTCGAGCAACAGATGCCGCAGCGGCGGTGTGTGGATGACCCAGTCGGCGCGGGGCGCGTCCGGCAGGCGCAGGTAGGGGTGGAAGCCGAAGCACAGCGGGACGGCGCGAGCGCCGGTGGCGGTCACCGTGGTGCGCACCGTCAGCGTCCGCTCGGCCAGCCGCACCGCCACCGTCAGCACGTGCGGATACGGGAACGCGGCCAGCAACTGCGGGTCGGCGGCGAAATCCAGCTCGGCGGTCAACTCGTCGGCCGACTCGGCGGTCACCCGCCAGCCGGGGTAGCCCGCCAGCACGCCGTGAATCGGCAGCCCGTTGGGATCGGCACGGACCCGGTTTTCGCCCGGCGTCAGCGTCGTCGTCACGCCTTCGGCGGTATAGATGTTCTCGCCCAACCGATTCGCCCAGGGATACAGGATCGGGATGCCCATCGTCTTGCCCGCCGTCACATAGGCGTCCAGCCCGCGCCGTTGCCCGAGCAACTCGACGCCGGCATCGCTCAGCGAGGTGCCGATCATGCCGGCCTCGGGCACGAACTCCGCGGATACCGGCGATGCCGGGTCGCGCAGGGTGACGACGCGCATGCTTACCTCCACAGTGGGTCGTGCTGAATATGTTCCGGCGGAGCGCTTTTGGCGATCAGGGCGGCCTTGGTGGCCCGCACCATCGCCGGGCCGCCACAGATCAGGATCTGCCGGTCGCCCCACCCGCCGTATTTGGTCACCACCTCGGGGAGCCTGCCGGTCTGCCGCACGTGCAGGCCGCGCGGCGGCGTGACGTCGGGATAGTCGGCGGCCCACGCCGGGTTGGCGCTGTACTCCGAGACCGGCGAGACCGACAGCCACGGATTGTGGGACGCCACCTGCCACAGGGTGGGCAGGTCGTAGAGCTCGCAGCGGTAGCGGGCGCCGAAGAACAGGTGCACCCGTGGGTTCACCGCGTACCGGCTCAGGTCCATGATCAGCGCCCGCAGCGGGGCCAGGCCGGTGCTACCGGCGACCATCAGCACGTCGCCGCCGTCCCGGTCGACCCGCAGGCCGCCGTGCGGGCTGGACAGCCGCCACCGGTCGCCGGGCCGGGTCTCGTTGACGATGGCGGTGCTGACCAGGCCGCCGGGCACGACGCGGACGTGGAACTCGATGCCCCCGCCGGGATCGGCGGGGATCGCGGGCGACAGGTACCGCCAGCGGCGCGGGCATTGCGGGACGTGGACATTGACGTACTGGCCGGCGTGATAGTCCATCGGGCGGTCGAGCTGCAGCCGGACCACCGCAATGTCGCGGGAGACCCGCATGTGCTCGATGACGGTGCCGTCCCACCAGGCGGGCCCCTCCTCGGCGTCCGCGGCGCCGCGCATCACCCCGACGATCAGGTTGAGCGACTGGTTGGCCGCCTCGTCGACGGCGTCGGTCCAGGCATCGCCGAGGTACGTCCGCAACGTCGACAACAAGGCGCGCCGCAACGTGTCGTAATGCTGTGGCAGCACACCGTATTTGCGGTGGTCCCGGCCGAGCTGAGCCAGAAAGGCGACCGGTTCCTGAGCGCGCTGGGCGACGAGTTCGCCGTACACCCAGTGCAGGGCATGGGCGAAAGCGGTCCGCTGCCCGCCCATTTCGGGCGGGAACAGGTCGCGTACCGACACGTCGAGGCCGAACCAGTGCGTGTAGAACCGGTGGACGAGTTCGTTGTCGGAGCCCGAATCCTCCTGCGCGAAGGCGTCGCGCAGCACCCGCAACGCTTCTCGGTCCTCGAGCCCCACGGGGCCCGATTCTAGGCACTCAGCCCTGCTTGACGGTGTTGGTCGTTCCGGCGTTGACGACGTTCGGTGAGCCCCAGTGGAAGGTGACCGTGTTGCCGGTCCCGGAGGTGCTCACCGCGTCGGTGCTGTCGACCGCGACGCGGTTGCCCTGGCCCGAGACGCTCACGCTGGTGCAGTGACCGGTGACGGTGACGGTGTTCGTCTGGCCGCTGACCGACAGGTACCCACCATGACAGCTTATCGTCTTCGCCGTGCCGGTCCCGTTGACCTGCAACGTGCCCGATTCCGGGACCGTCGCCGACGAGCCGTCCCCGGCGAGGTCGGCGCGGAATCCGGCGACGGCGAGTCCCGCCAGCGCCACCCCGCCGACCACGATGGCCAGCCTGGAGGCGCCGGGGACCCGGCGGCCGTCGGCCCGCTCCTGGTGCTGTTCGGTCTGCGTCATCGCTCCGGGGGTACCCCGTGCGTCATATTGCCCAAAACTCGTTAGAGTTGAGCGGAACACACTCAACCTTGACGACGTTGAACAACGCGACAAGCATTTTCCCTACTTATGCGAACGGAGGCGTCGTGGACTCTTTCAACCCGACAACCAAGACGCAAGCGGCGCTGACCTCGGCGCTCCAGGCGGCCTCGGCCGCCGGTAACCCCGAGATCCGGCCCGCGCACCTGCTGATGGCCCTGCTCACGCAGGCCGACGGGATCGCGGGACCGCTGCTGGAGGCTGTCGGCGTCCAGCCCGCGACCATTCGCACCGAAGCCGAGCGTCTGGTCGAACGGCTGCCGCAGGCCAGCGGCGCCAGCTCGCAACCGCAGCTGTCGCGCGAATCGCTGGCCGCCATCACCACCGCCCAGCAACTGGCCACCGAGATGGACGACGAGTACGTCTCGACCGAGCACCTGCTGGTCGGCCTGGCCACCGGCGATTCCGACGTCGCCAAGCTGCTGACCGGCCACGGCGCGTCGCCGCAGGCCCTGCGCGACGGCTTCGTCAAGGTCCGCGGCAGCGCCCGCGTCACCAGCCCCGAACCGGAGGCCACCTATCAGGCGCTGGAGAAGTACTCCACCGACCTGACCGCCCGTGCGCGGGAAGGCAAGCTCGACCCGGTCATCGGTCGGGACAACGAGATCCGCCGCGTCGTGCAGGTGCTGTCGCGCCGCACCAAGAACAACCCGGTGCTGATCGGTGAGCCCGGCGTGGGTAAGACCGCGATCGTGGAGGGCCTGGCCCAGCGGATCGTGGCCGGCGACGTGCCGGAGAGCCTGCGCGACAAGACCGTCATCAGCCTGGACCTCGGCTCGATGGTGGCCGGGGCCAAGTACCGCGGCGAGTTCGAGGAGCGGCTGAAGGCCGTCCTCGACGACATCAAGAACTCCGCCGGGCAGATCATCACGTTCATCGACGAGCTGCACACCATCGTCGGCGCCGGCGCGACCGGCGAGGGCGCCATGGACGCCGGCAACATGATCAAGCCGATGCTGGCCCGTGGCGAGCTGCGGCTGGTCGGCGCGACCACGCTCGACGAATACCGCAAGTACATCGAGAAGGACGCCGCGCTGGAGCGGCGCTTCCAGCAGGTGCTGGTCGGCGAGCCGTCGGTGGAGGACACCGTCGGCATCCTGCGCGGCCTGAAGGACCGCTACGAGGTGCACCACGGTGTGCGCATCACCGACTCGGCGTTGGTCGCCGCGGCGACGCTGTCCGACCGCTACATCACCGCCCGCTTCCTGCCGGACAAGGCCATCGACCTGGTCGACGAGGCCGCCAGCCGGCTGAAGATGGAGATCGACTCCCGGCCCGTCGAGATCGACGAGGTCGAGCGCCTGGTGCGCCGCCTCGAGATCGAGGAGATGGCACTGGCCAAGGAGGAGGACGAGGCGTCCAAGGAGCGGCTGGAGAAGCTGCGCTCCGAGCTGGCCGACCAGAAGGAGAAGCTGTCCGAGCTGACCACCCGCTGGCAGAACGAGAAGAGCGCGATCGATGTGGTCCGCGAGCTCAAGGAACAGCTGGAGGCGCTGCGCGGGGAGTCCGAGCGCGCCGAGCGCGACGGCGACCTGGCCAAGGCCGCCGAGCTGCGGTACGGGCGCATCCCCGAGGTCGAGAAGAAACTCGATGCCGCGCTGCCCCAGGCGGAGGCCCGCGAGAACGTGATGCTCAAGGAGGAGGTTGGACCCGACGACATCGCCGACGTGGTGTCGGCGTGGACCGGCATCCCCGCCGGGCGGATGCTCGAGGGCGAGACCGCCAAGCTGCTGCGCATGGAGGACGAGCTGGGCAAGCGCGTCATCGGCCAGAAGAAGGCGGTGACGGCGGTGTCCGACGCGGTGCGGCGTTCGCGGGCCGGCGTCGCCGACCCCAACCGGCCGACGGGTTCGTTCATGTTCCTCGGGCCGACCGGTGTCGGTAAGACCGAGCTGGCCAAGGCGCTGGCGGAGTTCCTGTTCGACGACGAACGCGCGATGGTGCGCATCGACATGAGCGAGTACGGCGAGAAGCACTCGGTCGCCCGGCTCGTCGGCGCCCCGCCCGGGTACATCGGTTACGACCAGGGTGGTCAGCTGACCGAGGCGGTGCGGCGGCGGCCCTACACGGTGATCCTGTTCGACGAGATCGAGAAGGCGCACCCGGACGTGTTCGACGTGCTGCTGCAGGTGCTCGACGAGGGCCGGCTCACCGACGGGCAGGGCCGCACGGTCGACTTCCGCAACACCATCCTGATCCTGACGTCCAACCTCGGGTCGGGCGGCAGCGAGGAGCAGGTGATGGCCGCCGTGCGGTCGGCGTTCAAGCCGGAGTTCATCAACCGGCTCGACGACGTGATCATCTTCCATGGCCTCGAGCCCGGCGAGCTGGTGTCGATCGTCGACATCCAGCTGGCCCAGCTGCAGAAGCGGCTGGCGCAGCGTCGCCTCACCTTGGAGGTGTCGCTGCCGGCCAAGCAGTGGCTGGCCCAGCGCGGCTTCGACCCGGTCTACGGCGCGCGGCCGTTGCGCCGGCTGGTGCAGCAGGCCATCGGCGACCAGCTGGCCAAGCAGCTGCTGGCCGGCGACGTGCACGACGGCGACACCGTTCCGGTCAACGTCAGCCCGGACGGCGATTCGCTGATCCTGGGCTGATCCTCGCTGATCCTGAAGGGGACCGTCCCGAGGGGCGGGTGTTCCGTCCTGTAATTGGGTTGTGACCAGCCGGACTTCTTTATTCCGGCGGAAATGCAGATACCCTGTGTGGGATGGTCCCCCTCTGGTTCACGCTGTCCGCGCTGTGCTTCGTCGGCGCGGGCGTGTTGCTGTACGTCGATCTCGATCGACGCCGCGGACGCAGCAGGCGCCGCAGGTCGTGGGCGCGGTCGCACGGGTTCGACTACGAGCGTGAATCGGCCGACATCCTCAAGCGCTGGAAGCGCGGTGTGATCTCGACGGTCGGCGACATCGCCGCCGAGAACGTCGTGTTGGGTCAGATCCGCGGCGAGGCGGTGTACATCTTCGACCTCGAGGAAGTCGCCACCGTGATCGCGCTGCACCGCAAGGTGGGCACCAACGTCGTGGTGGATCTGCGGCTCAAGGGGCTGAAAGAGCCACGGGAGAGCGACATCTGGCTGCTGGGTGCGATCGGCCCGCGGATGGTGTACTCCACCAACCTGGACGCCGCGCGGCGCGCCTGCGACCGCCGCATGGTCACCTTCGCGCACACCGCGCCGGACTGCGCCGAGATCATGTGGAACGAGCAGAACTGGACGCTGGTCGCCATGCCCATCACCAGCACCCGCACCCAGTGGGACGAGGGCCTGCGCACCGTGCGGCAGTTCAACGACCTGTTGCGGGTGCTGCCGCCGCTGCCCGAGGAAACCCAGCAGGAGGCGGGCGCGCCCGCGGGGCCGCGCAACGCGGCGCCGAGCCGACCGCTGGCCCCCGCCGGCCGCGCGGAGTTGCCGCCCCGGCGCGCGCAGCAGGACGCCTCCGGGCTGCTGGGTGAGGCGCCTCCGCGCCGGCCGGCCGAGCCGATCCGCCGGGAGCAGCGCGGGCCGGACGCCGTTCGGCGCCCGCCGCCGGCCGGCCGCAACGGCCACCAGGCCACCAACTATCAGCACTGACGGCGCGCCGGGCGCCGGGTGGGCGGCGGTGCCGCCGTCATTAGGATGTCGCTCATGCCTCGTCCCGTCGCGCTGATCACCGGGCCCACGTCCGGGATCGGCGCCGGGTTCGCGCGACGCTATGCGAGCGACGGCTACGACCTGGTCCTGGTCGCCCGCGACGTCGACCGGCTGCACGAACTGGCGGGCGAGTTGGAGGGTCGGGCCGGCAGCGTCGAGGTGCTGCCCGCCGACCTGGCCGACCCCGCCGGCCGCGACAAGGTCTGCGAACGCGTGGCCCAGGGCGTCCGCGTCCTGGTGAACAACGCCGGGGTGGGCACCTCGGGCGACTTCTGGGCGACCGACCCCGCGCTGCTGCAAGCCCAGCTCGACGTCAACGTCACCGCTGTCATGCACCTCACCCGCGCGGCCCTGCCGGCCATGCTCGACGCCGGCGCCGGCACGGTCATCAACATCGCCAGCGTCGCCGGGCTGGTGCCGGGACGCGGGTCGACCTACTCGGCGTCCAAGGCGTGGGTGATCTCGTTCAGCGAGGGCCTGTCCGTCGGCCTGCAGGGCACCGGCGTGGGCGTGCACGCCGTGTGTCCGGGCTACGTGCGCACCGAATTTCACGCCCGGGCCGGGATCGACATGGCCAAGTCGCCGTCGTTCATGTGGCTCGAGGTCGACGACGTGGTAAACCAGGGCCTGGCCGACGTCGCCCGCGGCAAGGTGATCAGCATCCCGGGCATGCAGTACAAGGCGATCATCGCCGCCGAGCGGGTGGTCCCGCGGGCGCTGATGCGGGCCGTGATCAAGCGGATCGGCGGTGGCCGTGGCCGCACCTGAGTCGTCGTTGCGCGCGGAGCTGGCCGAGCTGGTGCGCCGGCTGTCGGTGGTACACGGCCGGGTCACGCTGTCGTCGGGCAAGGAGGCCGACTACTACGTCGACCTGCGCCGCGCCACCCTGCATCACCGGGCCTCGGCCTTGATCGGCACGCTGATGCGCGACCTCACCAGCGACTGGGACTACGCGGTGGTCGGCGGGCTGACCCTGGGCGCCGACCCGGTGGCCACGGCCATCATGCACGCGCCGGGCCGTCCGATCGACGCGTTCGTGGTGCTGGTGTCCGCGACGACCAGCACCCGCTTACCGGACACCTCGGATCCCTCGATAAGGCGTTGCAGCCCAT
>NZ_LZJZ01000115.1 GCF_001667585.1 Mycobacterium sp. E2733 | reverse complement strand
GTCGAGACCGGGACGGCCACCCGCTTCCCGTCCATCTCGATCTCGCCGGTCTTGGTGCCGAACGAGATCGTCGAGATCTGCACGCCCTCGGCCTTGGCGGCCCGCGCGGCGGTGAACGCCCCCTGCGGGGCGTTCGGGTCCAGCGGCACGTTCTCCTTGCCGTCGGACTCCAGCACGATGCGCGCCGGCGGGGGGCCGTCGCCGCCCCCCATCACCGAGCCGACCGTCGCGATGGCCTGCAGCGCGGTGAAGAGGCCTTCGCCCGTCGCGGTCTTGGGCGCCGGCTTCAGACCGTCGATCGCCGCCTTCACCGCCTCGCGATTGGTGGTCGGGGAGACCAGCAGCGAGGCGTTGGCCGCGAACTCAACCAGGCCCAGGTTGATGGCCGGCGTCAGCTCGTCGGCGAATTGCCTGCCGGCCACCTTGGCGGCGGTCAGCCGGTCGGGGGGCACGTCGGTGGAGGCCATCGACTCCGAGACGTCGATGACCAGCACGATGACCGCGCGGTTGAGCGGGATCCGGACGTCATGTCGGCCCCGCCATCGCGGTGGTCAACAGCACCAGGCTGAGCAGTGAGACGGCGATG
>NZ_LZJZ01000114.1 GCF_001667585.1 Mycobacterium sp. E2733 | reverse complement strand
GGCGAGTGGCGTCTATTCGCCGTCGCCTCCAGGTAAGACCGATGATGGCTCGTCAGAATGGTGGCGGATCGTCATCGCTGGCGGGTGGGGCCGGCCCGCTGTAGCTCACCGATTCGGCTCGCGGGGCCAGGCGGGCTTGGTGGTTGTGGCGGCGTTCGGTGGCTACCCGATAGGCGCGGTCGTGGGCGCGGGTGCGGCGGCGCTTGGGCATCATCGCCGTGCGCTGGCCGCAGTAGTCCTGGGGCGCCTCGGCTTCGGGGGTCGCGATCGCCCCGGTGGCCCGGCACAGGCTGGGAAATAACAGCGCACTGCCTGGGGTGGTGACATAGGTCTGCCCCGCGGGAGAGGTCAAGATCAGGGTGCCGTCGGGCAGTTGCTGTTCGGTCCAGCCCCAAAAGGTCTTCACCAAATGATGCGTGCGGCAATAACACTTGAGGTTGCTCGCATGGGTGGGCCCACCGGCGCTGTAGGGGATGGTGTGGTCGAGGTCGCAGGCCACCGCCGGGCAATCACAGCCCGGCCAGCGACACGTCAGATCCCGGCACCGCACGAAATCGGCCAGCGCCTTCGAGGGCACATAGCCCGGCTCGGGCGCCGCGTCGCCGGGGTGCACCAGCGGCGCCAGCGTGGCCGCGGCGGCCAACTCGGCCACCAACTCGGGCGGGATCAACCCCTCGGCGCCCAGAGGGCAGCCCGGCGCCTCACCAGTGCCATCGATGGTGGCCTGCTCGGCGATCACATGAATCACCACCGCACCGGCCGCCGGGCGGGTGCCCGCGGCGCAGTCGGGCCGCCCGCAGCCACACCGAAGCCGGTCGGCCCCGGCGGCCAGCACCCCCAACGCATCGGCGCGGCGCTGCTCGCGGCTGCGCGGATCATGCGCACACACCGTGGCCGCCACCGCATCCAGCCGCGCATCCAGCGCGTGGGCGTCCGAGCTGAACAGCGTGCCCTCGATGCGCGCCAGGCCCTCGCCCATGTCACCGATCCACACCTCGCGCCCGGCCGCGCGCTCGCGGCGCCGCCGCACCGCATCGGCATCCGCGGCCGCCACGACCTTGTCCACCTGGGCGGCCAACCGGGCCGGGGTCAGCGACGGCCAGCGCGCCACCGTGGCCGCCAATTGCCCATCCACGGCCGCCACCACGTCGGGATCGGTGATCAGATCGGTGCGATACACCAACGTCTGCACCATCCGAAAATCGATATCCCCAGCGGCGAACACCGCGGCCACCCGGGGCAGCCGCTCACGCAGCGCCCGCGCATAGCGCACCCGGCCGGCCGCCAACCCCTGGCTGATCCGCAACTCCGCGGCCACCTCCGCGGCCACCGCCGCCTCGGTATCCACCGCCCACTCCTCACACTCCGCACACCGCGACAACCGATAGGCAAACAACTCCCCGATCGCGGCCAACTGCCCGGCCACCGCCCGATTCTCCG
>NZ_LZJZ01000113.1 GCF_001667585.1 Mycobacterium sp. E2733 | reverse complement strand
CACCTTCAGGGCCACCACCCGATCCATGGTGGTGTCATAGGCCCGCCACACCTCACCCATCCCGCCGCGACCCAACAACTCGATCAGCCGGTAACGCCCAAACGGCGTGCCCTCGGCCACCGACCCCGGTGTCTGCCCTGGTACCATCCGCTCGCCCCTCATCGACGAAATTCGCCGCACCCGGTGCGCTGATCACCGCAACGATCAACGCCAGCTGGGACTTCTCATTCTCGTGCCGCGTCGAGGCTGGGCGTAGGGCCACTTGTCCCCGCCTGCCAGGAGCATTGGTCCCTGACGCAGGGCGGCGACCCGCGCCGGCATCGCCTGCACCGACTCGTGTCGCAGAACAAACAGCTGATATGTAGGCACTGTTTGTCAATAGGCAGGTGAAAGCCGCCTCGGTGGTGCCGGGGCGGCTTTCCTTTGATCGGTGTCTGCCAGGTTCGTGGCGGTCGTTGGTCAACGACGGTGGTGTCAGACTGATATGCGCGGGTTGGGTACCGCAAGACGATGGTTCGGCGCGAACGGTGGTTGCTCTCTAGAGACCGGGCGTCGCATCACGATTCGGTGAATCATGTTGCTGCTCATAGCTGTAACGCAGATCCCGTTCGCCTACCTCGCCGTGGCCCAAGCCGACACCGACCAAGTCACTTTTCAGCGGTCACTGCAAGGTGGCCAGTGACCAACACCAACCGGCCAATTCGCGGGCGATGGCGACATTGGCTACAACGTGAGGCTTTTTGCGTTCGATGAAGCGACACCACTGCTGGTGCAGACGGCGGTTGCCGGCATGTCCGCGTGCCTTGAGCGCTGGATCGACCTTGGCCCACCGTGCCCGCATCGTCGGGCCAGGGTTGCGATAGGACGCCCGGTGATGCCAAGCCGCCTCGATCAACAATCTGCGCACGTGAGCATTGCCTGCCTTGGTGATCGATCCCTGCACCCGCGATGTTCCCGAGGAGTATTCGGTGGGAACTAAGCCGACATAGGCGCCGATCGAGGAACCGGTGAACCGGTTCCAGTCACCGATCTCTACGGTCAAGGCCAGTCCAGTCAGCGCCGAGATCCCACGCAAACAGCCCAGCCGATTGACGGTGTCGGCGAACCGCGGCAATGCCGCGACCTCGAGGATTTGGGTGTCGAGACGATCACGGGCTGCGGTGGCGTTCAAGACCGCATCGAAGTGGTGATCGAAAGCCGCCCCGGTATGCCGGTCATCGAAACGCTGCCGACGAAGCCAGATTTCGTGCACCCCAGTCCAGGCCTGCCCACCGGAATACACCCTGCCTTGGCGCAGCAGCAGTTTGGACAGCCGGTGGCGCACCCGCATCAGATCCGCCCGGGCGTCCTCACGGGCCCGCACCAGATCCCGCGCTGCTTCCACCTCCCGCTCGGGCACGCTCACCGCAGTAACCTCGCCCAGCCGCAGCAACCGGGTCAGGTGCGCAGCGTCACGGGCATCGGTCTTGACCCGATCCCCGGCCGGGCGGATCAACTTCGACGGCGCAGCGACCGTGCAGTCGATATGCGCCTCAGCCAACGCGCGTGCCAGCCCAAACCCGGTGGGACCGGCCTCATAAGCCACCCGCACCGGAGCGCGGAGCTGGTTAAGCCAGCCCAGGATCTCACCGTGATCCGGGCATAACCGTGCCCGCTCGACACGTCCTGTTTGCTCATCCACGGCATGCGCAACCACCGAAAGTGCGTGCACATCCAACCCGACACTCGTACCGTTGAAACTCACCGGAGGCCTCCTGGTCTGCAACTGTGGCTCTACCGGAGCGAGTGTTCACCCGCCACCGGCAACCCACGACCGTTTGCAGCCCGAGGCCTTCGGCCACGAGTCAGCCTCCATACCGTCTAGTTGTTGGGTTCAGAACAGGGCACTCGGCTCGCCGGAAACTATTCCACCGCAACCGCAACCGCGAACAGCGCCCGCGACCCAGACTCCCTGGCTGCATGCCCGGCCAAAATCGACGAGCCAGCAGAAGACGGGTCCACGTTATGGCCGGGCCCGCTGCGCTTGGGTCGCCAGCCTTCGTGAGCAGAAGCCCCAGAAAGGGTGACTTTCTAGTCGCCGGTGCGCTCAAACTTGTCGTCGAAATCGATTTGGCCGACCTTGCAGCCGGTCTGTTCCAGGTGGGCGTGCGCCGTCAGCACCGTGATCGGATCCCGGGGCGGTTGCGGCAGCGGATACCGCGCGGTGACGTTCATGTGGTATGTGCCGCCGCCCGGACACGGCTTGTCGAACTGGTGGTCGTAGGCCCACGTCCCGCCGCCGAAGACCAGTGCACTAGCAGCGTCGGGGGAGTGGAAGTAGCTCATGCACCGATCGCCGGTGCGCAGACAGTCGGTGCGGACCGCGAATTCGTAATCGTGTGTCTCCCCGTTCGCGAAGGTTATTGTCTCGTGGTAGTGGCCGTGCAGCGCTTCGGCCGCCGACACCACCCGCGGCGGCTGGCCGGCCGGGTCGGGCAGGCTGGTGACGTCGACATCTGCGGTGCGGGTGAAGCTCACGGCCCGCTTGTTTCCGCAGTTATTGCTGGCCGTCGAGCTGTAGTCGCCGGACAGGGTGCCGTCGGGACGGGGCTCCAGCGTGAACGCCTCCCAGCGTTCGGTTGGAGTGTTGCCGCAGGTTCCGGGGCCGAGGCCGACGGCCAGCCAGCGCCCGCCAATCTCGTCGAACACCAACGTGGACACGAGTGTGGTGTCGCCGCTGCGCCGTGCCGCGGTGGCCACGCACCCGCCCGGGCGGCACACCGAGCGCAGGCCCCAGGTTTCCGTCTTCGGCACCGCACCTTCGAACGGTTTGCCGTCGAGATAGGTCTCCGGGTCGAAGTTGGCGGTGTAGATACCGGTGAACGCGGCGGTCGCCTTGTGGTGGTGGGAGGCGTTGACGGCGGCGAAGACACCGCCCGCGATGAGTACCGCGATCACCAGCAGCG
>NZ_LZJZ01000112.1 GCF_001667585.1 Mycobacterium sp. E2733 | reverse complement strand
ACATACAGTCGTCCGTCGATCTCGCCGAAGTCGTAGATGGGGATGACGTGCGGCTCGTCCAGGCTGGCCGCGGCGTGCGCCTCGCGGCGAAACCGCTCCACATAGGCGGGATCCTCGGCGACATTAGGCAACAACACTTTCAGGGCCACCACCCGATCCATCACGGTGTCATAGGCCCGCCACACCTCACCCATCCCGCCGCGACCCAGCAACTCGATCAGCCGGTAACGCCCGAACGGCGTCCCGTCCATTTCGGCCACATCAGCCTCCCCGCGGCAGTGGTTCAGCACACGATAGGTCCGGCGACGGCATCGCACCCCAGAAACGCAACGGTGCAGGATTCTGCCGCGCGACCGTCCCGAGGAACCTTGCGCAACCAGCGGATAGCCCGGATCGTTTCCGCCCCGGCGCCCGTGTCCGACGGTTGCGCGACGTTCGCGACGGCCCTCTGCGGTGATGGTGCCAGCGCATCCCAGATCAGCCATCGATGCCACCAGCTATCAACCCATACCCTCAACGTGCCACCACAGGCGGTGCCAGCACCATCGGCGCATGGCGCCTCAACGGCGGCACCGCACAAGACTTTGAGGAACCCAAGCGCGGTATCCGCGTGCCCATCGACGTCACGGGGGATCAGAACCGCGACGCCAGCATCGGCCGGTACATTCCCGCCAACGGCGACATCCACCTTGGCGCGGCCACCGCGGGGAATCGCCGCCGACTTGCTCCCCGCCCCCGACGACCTGGAAGCGTTCCTAGCCGACACCCGCCCACGACAGGCTCTAATCGCCGGTGCGCACATATTTCTCGTCGAAATCGAGGCTGCTGGGGCAAGGGTAAGTTTGTTCCTGGTGGCCGTGTCCGGCCAGCAGCGTGATCGGACCCTGCGCCGTTGCAGGCAGCGGATACTGCGCGGTGGCCTTGAGATGCGTCGTGCCGCCGGCCCGACACGGTACGTCGACCTCCGTATCCGCGGTCCACTTGGCGCCGGCGAACACCAGAGCCGTGGAAATGTCGGGGTTGTGGAAATAGCTCATGCACCGGTCGCCGGTGCGTAGACAATCGGTGCGGACCGCGAGGTCGTACTCGTATGTGCTCCCGTTCGTGTAGGTCAGTGTCTCGTGGTAGCGGCCGTGCAGCGCTTGGGCCGCCGACACCACCCGCGCCGGCTGGCCGGCCGGGTCGGGCAGGCTGGTGAGGTCGATGTCGCCGGCGCGGGTGAAGGTCACCGCCCGCTTAGTGCCGCAGGCGTTGCTGGTCGTCGAGCTGTAGTCGCCGGTCAGGGTGCCGTCGGGGTGGGGCTGCAGGGTGAACACCTCCCAGCGTTCGCCGGCAGCGTTGCGGCACGTTCCGGAGCCGACGCCCACAGCCAGCCAGCGGCCGCCGACATCATCGAACGCCTGCGTCGGCACGAGTGTGGTGTCGCCGCTTCGCCGTGACCCGGTGGCCACGCAACCGCCCGAGCGGCACACCGACCGGACGCCCCAGGTTTCGGTTGCCGGCGTCGAACCTTCGACCGGTCGACCATCGAGACCGGTGGCCGAGTCGAAGTTGACGGTGTAGATACCGGTGAACGGACCCGTATTCGGCGGCGGGGTGGTCGGCGCGGTCGTGGTGGGCGGTGCAGCGGGGGTCGGCTTGTGGTGGTGGGAGGCGTTGACGGCCGCGAAGACACCGCCGCCGATCAACACCGCGGTAGCGAGCACGGCGGGAATCACGACGTGGGGGCGCCGCCACCTGGGCCGCTGCGGGGTGGGTTTCATTTCCAGCGGCGGTGGTGGCGCGGCCCCGGTGGGGGCCAGTAGGGTGTCTTGGCTGTCGATGGGGCCCGCGGTGGGGTTCACGGTGGTCGCGTCGCGGGCGGCGTGCGCGAATTCCACGGTGGTGGCATAGCGCTGGTCGGGGTCTTTGGCCATGCCTTTGGCGATGAC
>NZ_LZJZ01000111.1 GCF_001667585.1 Mycobacterium sp. E2733 | reverse complement strand
GGGTTACGCCCTGCGCCAGGCCCTGCCGCGAACCGAACTCGTTGTAGATGGTCTGCCGGCTGATGCCCGCCGCGCGGGCCACGTCCGACAGCGTGATGGCGGACCAGTCCCGGCTGCCCAGCAGCTCGCGCATGGCGTCCAGCACCGAGTCGCGCAGCAGAACGCGCGACGCCTCGGGATACGGCATCCGCTTCACAGGCGCGACAATAGCTGCTTTCGCGAGGATTTCGGTTCCTTAAATCATGTTCGTGGCGATCACGAACGGGCGATCTCCACCATTTCGAAGTCCGACTTCGCGGCGCCGCAATCCGGGCAGCTCCAGTCCTCCGGGATGTCGTCCCAGCGGGTCCCGGGCGCGATGCCGTCTTCCGGCCAGCCCTTGGCCTCGTCGTACTCGAACCCGCACTGCACGCAGATGAAGAGTTTGTAGTCGCTCACTGATTCACTCCTATCCAATTGTCCGGCTCCTCCTCATCGCTGCGCTCTGCATCGTCGCCGGACGTCGTTTCGAAGTCGGCCTTCTCGCGGACCGCGCAATCGGGGCAGCACCAGTCGTCGGGGATGTCGCTGAAGGGCGTCCCCGCGGGAAAGCCTTCCCGCGGGGCGCCTTTCGCTTCGTCGTAGATGTAGTCGCAACCCGGGCAGCGGTAGGCGATCATGCGGGCACCCCGTAGCGTGCCAGCACCTTGTCGCGCATCCGCGGGTGGATGTTGACCTTGGTGATGTCGCCGTCGTAGTGCGCCAGCACCCGGTGGTCCATCACCTTGCGCCACAGCGGCGGGATGTAGGTCAGCGAGATCATCGACGCGTACCCGCTCGGCAGGTTGGGCGCACCCTCCATGCTGCGCAGCGTCTGGTAGCGGCGCGTCGGGTTGGCGTGGTGATCGCTGTGCCGCTGCAGGTGGTACAGGAACAGGTTGGTGACGACGTGGTCGGAGTTCCAGCTGTGCACCGGCGCGCAGCGCTCGTAGCGGGCTTTCCCGGAAGGCGAGTCGAGCTTCTGCCGCAGCAACCCGTAGTGCTCCAGGTAGTTGACGGACTCGAGCAGGCTGAAGCCGAAGACGGCCTGGATGATCACGAACGCGACGAGCGCCGGCCCGAAGACCGCGATCAGCGCCCCCCACAACACGATCGACAGCAGCCAGGCGTTGAGGACGTCATTGGACAGATACGTCGCCGGGTTCCACGGGTTCTTGCCCTGCCGGCGCAGGCGCTGGGCCTCCAGCCGCAGCGACGAGCGCAGGCTGCCGAAGACGCTGCGCGGCAAGAACTCCCAGAAGGTCTCCCCGAAGCGGGCCGACGCCGGGTCTTCCGGCGTGGACACCCGGACGTGGTGGCCGCGATTGTGCTCGATGTAGAAGTGGCCGTAGCAGGTCTGCGCCAGGGTGATCTTGGACAGCCACCGCTCCAGCGAGTCCTTCTTGTGGCCCATCTCGTGGGCGGTGTTGATGCCAACGCCGCCGAGCACGCCGACCGACAGCGCCACGCCCAGCTTGCCCGCCCAGCCCAGCGCGCCGTCAAAGCCGAGCCAGCTCAGGTTCGAGGCGGTGAACAGGTAGGCGCCGAAGACCACGCTGAGGTACTGGAACGGGATGAAGATGTAGGTGCAGTAGCGGTAGTACTTGTCGTTCTCCAGCTGCTCCATCACCTCGTCGGGCGGATTCTGCCCGTCGGGCCCGAACCGCAGGTCCAGGATCGGCAGCAAAACGTAGACCAGGATCGGACCGATCCACAGCGGCGCCAGCGCGGCGGCGTGCCAGCCGAGCTGGTTAAGCCCCCAGACAATCGGCAGCATCACGAACAACGCCGTGGGCGCGATCAGCCCCATCAGCCAGAGCCGGCGCTTCTTGTCACGCCAGACCGGCGGCTCCACCGCTTCGGTGCCTACCTGCGGTTCCAGTGTGGTCATATGCCAAACCTCCTTGTGAGTCACACCACGTTGGAGATTGACAATATCGGTATATACGTCTCGTGTCTAGACACCAGGCGTCATTTTGTAAAGCTATCGTTAGGGCACGGCGTCCGGTTCGGCCCGCGCGGGGGCTTCCAGCTCCTCCGCCGCGCGGCGGCCCTGGACCGAGTGGCTGTATCCGTAGCCGGCGTAGATCGCGGTTCCCACCACCAGCCAGACGCCGAACCGCACCCAGGTCAGCGCGGTGAGGTTGACCATCAGCCACACGCACGCGCAGATCGACGCGATCGGCAGCACCGGCACCCAGGGGGCCCGGAAACCGCGCTCGAGGTCGGGCCGGGTACGGCGCAGCACCATGACGCCGGCCGAGACCAGGACGAACGCGAACAGCGTGCCGACGTTGACCATCTCCTCGAGCTTGGCGATCGGGAACACCGACGCCGTCGCGGCCACCACCAGCGCGACCAGCACGGTGATCCGGACCGGGGTGCCGTGCGAGCCGGTCTTCGCCAGCCGCCGCGGCAACAACCCGTCGCGCGCCATCGCGAACAGCACGCGGCACTGGCCGAGCATCAACACCATCACCACCGTGGTCAACCCGGCCAGCGCCCCGATGGCGATGACCTTGCTGGCCCAGTGGATTCCGTTCTCCGCGAACGCCGTGGCCAGGTTGGCCGGCTTGTGGCCGGGAACGGTCTTGAGCTGGGTGTAGGAAACCATCCCGGACAGCACCACCGAGACGGCCACGTAGAGCACGGTCACGATCGCCAGCGAAGCCAGGATTCCCCGCGGCACGTCGCGCTGGGGCCGCTTGGTCTCCTCGGCCATGGTGGCGACGATGTCGAACCCGATGAACGCGAAGAACACGATCGATGCGCCCGCCAGCACGCCGTACCAGCCGTAGTGGCTGCTGTGCGCCCCGGTCAGCAGCGACAGCACCGACTGGTTGAAGCCCGAGGCCTCGTGCCCGGCTTCGGGCTTGGGAATGAACGGCGAAAAATTGGCGGCCTTGATGTAGAAGGCGCCGACCACGACGACCAATAGCACCACCGACACCTTGATGCCGGTGATGATGGCGGAAAACCTCGACGACAGTTTGGTGCCCAGGGCGATCAGGGTGGCCACCCCCCCGACGATCAGCAGGGCACCCCAGTCCAGATTGAAAGACCCGAAGCTGGTTGTGCCGCCGGCGAATCCGAACACGTTACCCAGGTAGCTCGACCAACCCTTGGCGACGACCGCCGCGCCGATCGCCAGCTCCAGCAGCAGGTTCCAGCCGATGATCCAGGCCAGGAACTCCCCGAAGGTCGCATACGAGAAGGTGTAGGCGCTGCCCGCGACGGGCAGCGTCGAGGCGAACTCGGCGTAACACAGCGCCGCCAGCGCGCAGGTGACCGCCGCGATGATGAACGATATCCAGATCGCCGGGCCGGTGATGTCGCCGGTCGTCGACGCGGTCACCGTGAAAATCCCGGCGCCGATCACCACCGCGACGCCGAAAACGACCAGGTCGAACCAGGTCAGTTCCTTGCGTAGCCGGGTGTCAGGCTCGTCGGTGTCGGCGATCGATTGTTCGACCGACTTCATGCGCCATCGGTTGGCCATCCGCCGCCCTTCCCATCCACTGGGGACCCATTGGTCCGTGACAGTACTGGGTACTCTGCCGAGATGCCGGACACCAAAGCAAACACCAGGGACCATGCGGTGGTCATCGGGGGCAGCATCGCCGGCCTGTGCGCCGCGCGGGTGCTCTCGGACGCGTATTCCCGCGTCACCGTCTACGAACGCGACGACTTGCCGAGCACACCGTCGAACCGGGCGACGGTCCCGCAGGACCGGCACCTGCACATGCTGATGGCCCGCGGCGCAATGGAGTTCGAGAGCCTGTTCCCCGGGCTGCTCAAAGACATGGTGGCGGCCGGCGTGCCCATCCTGGAGAACCGGCCCGATTGCATCCACCTCGGCGCTGCGGGTCACGTGCTCGGGACGGCGCACACCCTGCGCGATGAATTCACCGCCTACGTGCCCAGCCGCCCGCATCTGGAGTGGCAGTTGCGCAAACGAGTCCAGGACACGGACAACGTCACGATGGTGCGCCGCTCGGTGACCGAACCGCGGTTCGATCCGGCGCGCCGGCGAGTGACCGGGGTGGTGTTGGATCCCGCCGACGGCGGGGACGCGCAATTCGTCGCCGCGGACCTCGTCGTCGACGCGGCGGGCCGGGGCACCCGGCTGCCGGTGTGGTTGTCGCAGTGGGGGTATGAGCGCCCCCGGGAAGACCTCCTCGACATCGGCATCTACTACGCCACCCAACAGTTCCGCATGCCCGAAGGCCTGATCGCCGAGAAGGTGGTGGTCGCCGGGGCCTCGCACGACAAGTCGCTCGGGCTGGGCATGCTGTGTTACGAGGACGGGACCTGGGTGCTGACCACCTTCGGGGTGGCCAACGTCAAACCGCCGCAGACCTTCCCCGAGATGCTGGACCTGGCCGAAGAGCTGGTCCCGGCCCATGTCAACGCGGCGCTCAAGCAGGCCGAACCGATCGGCGAGCCGGCATTCCATGCCTTCCCGGCCAGCAAGTGGCGCCGCTACGACAAGCTGGACCGCTTGCCCGCCGGCATCATTCCCTTCGGCGACGCCGTCGCCAGCTTCAACCCCACCTTCGGCCAGGGCATGACGATGACCTCGCTGCAGGCGGGTCACCTCCGGCGCGCCCTGCAGCTGCCGGACGACGAGGTGGCCGCCGCACTGAATCGGGCGACGGCCAAGACCACGTTTCCGGTATGGACGATGAACGCCATCGGCGACGTCACCTTCCACCACGCCGGCACCAAGGGGCCCGTCCCGTGGTGGTGGCGTCCCTCCGGGGCGCTGTTCGACCAATTCCTCGGGGCCGCAGAAACCGATCCCGTTCTGGCGGAATGGTTTTTGCGCCGCTTCTCGCTGCTCGACAGCCTTTATATGGTTCCGCCGCCGCGAATCGTCGGCCGCGCCGTGGCGCACAACCTGCGGTTGTGGCTGGGCGAACGCCGTCAGGCCGCCCGTGGCGATCGCGAGCGCGGCGAAGCCGGGCGATGCGGGTCGCCACTATAAGACCGCCGGCGCGCCCTCACAACCCTACGGTCGCCCTGAACAGCTTCGTGGGCTCGCGCGCTACCAGCCGGATCGGGGCGTCGTCGGCCGCCACCCAGGCGGCCATCCCCCGCTGCAGCGTCAGCGATCCGGACTTGCCGTGCACCGTCGTGCACCCCTCGGTGCACAGCAGGATCTGCGGACCCTCGTGGCTGCACGAGGCGTCGACCTCGTGGCCCAGGTAATCGCCGTCGAGTTCCAGCAGCGCGACCGCGAACTCGTCGGCCGGGGTCTCGTAGATCAGGCCGAAGCCCTCGCGGTGGACAGGGGCGCGCACCTCCGCCTCGGTGGTCGGCGCGAAGTCGAGCACCCGCAGCAGTTCGGGGACGTCGACGTGCTTGGGGGTCAGGCCGCCCCGTAACACGTTGTCGGAGTTGGCCATGACCTCGACGGCGAAACCCCGCAGGTAGGTGTGCAGGCTGCCGGCCGACACGAAGATCGCCTCGCCCGGGGCCAGGGTGATGCGGTTCAGCAACAGGGCCGCCAGCACCCCGGCGTCGCCCGGATAGCGTTCCCCGAGCTCCAGCACCGTCTTGACCTCGCCGGCGAATTCCGTTGCGCCGGAACTGATGTACTGGATGGCGCCGTCCAGCACGGCCGGCACCAGCACGTCGATGTCGGGCTGCGGTGCGGTGATCCAGGTGGTGAACAGCGCGCGCAGTCCGTCGGCGTCGGACTGGTCGTTGAGCAACTCGATGTAGGGGTCGAGGTCGGACACGGCCAGGGCCCGCAGCAGCTCGACGGTGCGGGAGGCCGGCCGGAATCCGGCCAGCGCCTCGAACGGCTGCAGCGCCACCAGCAGCTCGGGTTTGTGCGAGGTGTCGCGGTAGTTGCGCACCGGGGAGGACAGCGGAATCCCCAGCCGCTCCTCACGCAGGTAGCCCTCGGCCGCCTGCGCCGCGCTCGGGTGGGCCTGCAGGGACAGCGGCTCGTCGGCCGCGAGGACCTTGACCAGAAACGGCAGCACGTCACCGAACCGGGCGCGCGCCCCCGGACCGAGCTGCCCCTCCGGGTCGGCGACCAGCGCGTCGAGCAAGGACTCCGTGCCTGCGTCGGTTTCCAGCCAGGCCGGGTCGCCCGGATGCGCGCCGAACCAGAGCTCGGCCTCCGGATGGGCGGCCGGGACCGTCCGCCCGGTGAATTCCGCTATGGCGGTACGCGATCCCCAGGCGTAGGTCCTCAAGGCTCCGCGAAGCAGTTCCACTGTTCTATCTATCCCCGCACCAGTCGCGCGTAAACCGCGGCCATCTCCAGTCGAACGGCCAATACTGCCAGTTGCTGCTCGGCGCTGATGGCGCCACCCAACGCCGGCGCGACCGTCGAGCCGGCCGAGCCGCCGGGCCCGTCGGGCACGTCTTCGGCGGCGAGCAGGTATACGTCGTCGAGCCCGGCGGTGCGGGCGGCCACCACCGACTGTTCGGCGGACAGGGTGAGCGCCAGCACCAACAGCCGCCGCGGCAGCGGCCCGTCGATCTGTTCGTCGTGAAAGAGCGCGTCGGCGGGGTCGGGGAAGCCACCGGCGATCCCCGCGCGCAGCGCGACGACGGCGTCCGACAGTCCGGTGGCACCCACCACCTGGTGGGCGATCCGCAGCAGGACCGAACTGCCATGCCGGGCCAGGGCCAGCGTCGCGGCGCAGTCACCGGCCAGCGCGACCTGGCGGTCGGCGATGCGCGCGGCAATTGTCTTGGCCGGGTTGGTGAACAGCTCGCGGCCCGCGCTGTTGCGCAGTGCCTCGGCGTCCAGCTCGTCGGCCAGCGCCCGCAGGTCGATGCTCGGTCGCTGGTCCACGATTTGCACAACGGCCAGGCCGGCGGCCAGGTACCGGCACAGCCCGAACTCGTCGGGGATGGCCAGCCTGGGCGCCAGCACCGCGGCCCGGCCGGCCGTGGAATCCCGCAGCGGACCCTCGTACGGCGCGACGACGACAACCCGCGCCCCGCGGCGCGCCCCGGTCGCGGCGGCGGCGACCAACGCGGGATCGCCGGGATCGTCGCCCGCGACGATCAGCACGTCGAGCGGGCCGATCCACGGCGGAACCTCGGCGGTCTGCACGATCGGCTCCGACGCCGTACCGCCCACCGTCGCGGCCACCATCGCGCCGGCGGTTTCAGCGGTCCCGCGGCCGGCGACCCAGATCAGGCTGCGCGGCCGGTCGTCGGTCCGCACGGCTTCCAGCGCGCCCTCGTCGACGGCGGCCGCAACCGCGCGCGCCTGCGCGCCGGCCGACGACGCCGCGCGCAGCAGCCCGTCCCGGTCGGCGGCCAGCAGACCCTCGGTGTCCTCCAGATCGACCGCCCGGACCGCGCTCACGGCGCGGCCTCGGCGGGCGCCGACTGCGCGCGGATCTGAGCGCTGATCTGGGCGACCACCGCGTCGACGTCCTCGGTGCTGCGCGCCTCCACGTTGAGTCGCAGCAACGGCTCGGTGTTGGAGCTGCGCAGGTTGAACCAGCTGCCGTCGCCCAGGTCGACCGTCACCCCGTCCACGTGGTCGATGGAGTGGATCCGGCTGCCGAAGGACTTCAGCACCTCCTCCGTGCACAGCTCGGCGTCGGCCACCGTGAAGTTGATCTCGCCGGACGATTCGTAGCGCTGGTAGTCGGCGGTCAACTCCGACAGCGGCCGGACCTGCTCGCCGAGGGCGGCCAGCACGTACAGCGCGGCCAGCATTCCGGAGTCCGCGCCCCAGAAGTCGCGGAAGTAATAGTGCGCCGAGTGTTCGCCGCCGAAGATCGCGCCGGTGTCGGCCATCATCGCCTTGATATAGGAGTGTCCGACGCGGGAGCGCAGCGGGGTGCCGCCGCGTTCGGTTACCAACTCGGGCACCGCCCGCGACGTGATCACGTTGTGGATGATGGTCGCGCCGATCTCGCGGCCCAGCTCGCGGGCGGCCACCAGGCTGGTCACCGTCGAAGGCGACACCGGGCGGCCGCGTTCGTCGACGACGAAGCAGCGGTCGGCATCCCCGTCGAACGCCAACCCGATATCGGCGCCGGTCTCGCGGACGTAGGCCTGCAGGTCGACCAGGTTGGCCGGATCGAGCGGGTTGGCCTCGTGATTGGGAAACGAGCCGTCGAGCTCGAAATACAAGGGCAGCAAGGTGATCGAGTCGATCGCGCCGAGCACCGCGGGCGCGGTGAGGCCGGCCATGCCGTTGCCCGCGTCCACGGCCACCCGCAGGGGCCGCAACCCGGAGGTGTTCACCAGCGAACGCAGGAACGTCCCGTAGTCGTCCAGCACGTCGCGGTCGGTGACGGTTCCGGGCGGTCCGTCGTAGCGCTCGACCCCGGCGATCACGTCCTCGCCGATGGTGCGCAGTCCGCTGTCGGCGCCGACCGGCTTGGCGGCCGCCCGGCACAGCTTGATGCCGTTGTACGCCGCCGGGTTGTGGCTCGCGGTGAACATGGCGCCGGGGCAGTCCAGCGAGCCGGAGGCGAAGTACAGCTGATCGGTCGACGACAAGCCGATCCGCACCACGTCCAAACCCTGGCCGGTCACACCGGACGCGAAAGCCGCGGCCAGCGTCGGCGAGCTGTCGCGCATGTCGTGGCCGATCACCACCTGACGGGCGCCCTCGCCGCGCATCATCTTGGCGAAGGCCGCCCCCAAAGCGGTGACCAGCGGCTCGTCCAACTCCTCGCCGACCAGCCCGCGTACGTCATAAGCCTTGACGACGCGGTGCACGGTCGCGGCGAGCCGAGACATGCCGGGGCCTCCTGACGCCTTGAAAGTGCTTCGTTTTTTCGCCTCTTGGCCGTCAGCCTATCGGCCCCCGGGAAACTCCGGACCGCAGCGGTGCGCGGGGAATGCGCGCGACGCAGGAACGGCTAGTCACTGGGGTCGGGCAACACCCGCAGATGCCCGCGGCGCCGGCCGGACCGTTGCTCGGGGGGCGCGAGCACGCTACTGCTGGGCGCGGTCGCCTGCGACCCGGCGTGATGAAGGTGCGGGTCGGCGAAGCCGTTCACCGGGGCGTACGGCACGCCGCGATCGCCACGCTCGCGCACCGCGTCGGCCAGGGCGACGAGGTCGTCCTCGTCAGGGTGGGCGGGCTCAGAAAGGAGGGGTCCGGCATGGCGCACCAGGTCCCATCCGCGGGGCGCGGTGATGCGGCCGGCATGGTTGACACACAGGTCCCAGGAATGCGGTTCCCGCGCGGTCGCCAACGGGCCGACGACTGCCGTCGAGTCCGAGTAGACGAACGTCAGGGTCGCCACGGCGTAGTGCGGGCACCCGGGCCGGCAACAGCGACGGGGAACGTTCACGCCGAAAGGCTATCGTGCGGAAACGCCGTCGAAGCGCCGGACACGCGCAACCGGCCGACCCCCGATGTGCAACCGTTACCATCGGCGCGTGGGCGATTCGCGCAGCTCTCCGCGGAGGGATCGGTCCCCGGGCCGATTCGCTTCCCATCGGTCCTCCCGACGGGGCCGCGATGTGCGCGGCCCGCTGCTGCCGCCGACGGTGCCCGGGTGGCGCAGCCGGGCCGAGCGATTCGACATGGCGGTGCTGGAGGCCTACGAACCCATCGAGCGGCAATGGCAGGCCCGCTTGACCGACCTCGACGTGGCGGTCGACGAGATTCCCCGCATCGCGGCCAAGGATCCCGACAGCGTGCAGTGGCCGCCGGAGGTGATCGCCGACGGGCCGATCCCGCTGGCGCGCTTAATCCCGGCCGGCGTCGACGTCCGCGGCAACGCCACACGAGCGCGAATTGTCTTGTTTCGCAAGCCGATTGAGCGACGGGCCAAGGACACCGTCGAGCTCGGTGATTTACTGCACGAAATCTTGGTGGCCCAGGTCGCCATCTATCTCGATGTGGAGCCGTCGGTCATCGACCCAACGATCGACGACGAATGACCCTGACGCGCAGGCGCCTTCGGCGCCCTAGATGATGCCGCGCTTGAGGCGCCGGCGCTCGCGCTCGGAGAGACCGCCCCAAATGCCGAAGCGCTCGTCGTGCTCCAGGGCGTACTCCAGGCACTCGTGACGCACCTCGCACCCCAGGCAGATCTTCTTGGCCTCCCGGGTGGAGCCGCCCTTCTCCGGGAAGAAGGCCTCGGGATCGGTTTGGGCGCACAGCGCCCGGTCCTGCCACTGGTCCGCGACGGGCGCCGGCATCGGCTCGGGCTCGAATGCGACTGGCGCATCAGGAACCACGGTCAGGTGCGGCCGAACGGGTCGGACCGGCGCTGAGACGATAGGGGTGTGCGGCGTGCTCGCCATGACTCCTCGAAGATGTTCGTAAGACATACGGTCGTCCGCCTCCTCAGTTTGATTGGGAGAGTGAGTGGTTCCCACTTTTCTGATGTGTACAGACAATTCGAACAAGTGATCGAATCTCGGTCTGCGACACCGGAACCGGCCGGCCAACCGGGAAATGACACTGTTGTGATTAGACACGGGTTAATCTGCCGGGTCAAGCATTACGGCGCATTTCCATACCATCTCGTGACCGAATTACGGCGTTTCCGTTGTTTTGCGCATTCGGCGTGTCGATCACACTGCGCGCGACTACGCTTAAAGGCCGCGTAACGGCCCCGCCACCGCGCGGTCGCCGGGCAGTACTGTCGTCCACGTGAAGGTCACCGTTCTGGTCGGTGGGGTTGGCGGCGCCCGCTTCCTGCTGGGGATTCAACAGTTGCTCGGGCTGGGACAGTTCGAAACGCAACAGCACCCAGACGCGGGAGCCGGCAACCACGAACTTAATGCAATCGTCAACATCGGCGACGACGCCTGGATCCATGGACTGCGGGTCTGCCCGGATTTGGACACCTGCATGTACACCTTAGGTGGAGGGGTAGACCCGGAGCGCGGGTGGGGTCACCGCGACGAAACCTGGCACGCCAAAGAGGAATTGGCGCGCTACGGCGTGCAGCCGGACTGGTTCGGGCTCGGCGACCGGGATATCGCCACCCACCTGGTGCGCACCCAGATGCTCAACGCCGGCTACCCGCTCTCGCAGATCACCACGGCGCTGTGCGATCGCTGGCAACCCGGCGCGCGACTGCTGCCGGCGAGCGACGACCGCTGCGAGACGCACGTGGTGATTACCGATCCGGCCGACGGCAACCGGCGCGCGATCCACTTCCAGGAGTGGTGGGTGCGCTACCGCGCCGACGTGCCCACCCACAGCTTCGCTTTCGTCGGCGCCGAAAAGGCCACCGCCACAAGTGATGCTGTAGCGGCCATCGCCGAAGCCGACGTCATCCTGCTGGCGCCGTCCAACCCGGTGGTGAGCGTCGGCGCCATCCTGGCCGTCCCCGGCATTCGGGCGGCGTTGCGCTCGGCGACCGCCCCGGTCGTCGGCTACTCGCCCATCATCGGTGGAAAACCATTGCGCGGCATGGCCGATGCCTGCCTGTCGGTGATCGGGGTGGAGTCGACCGCCGAAGCGGTCGGCCGGCATTACGGGGCGCGCGGTGGCACCGGGATCCTGGATTGCTGGCTGGTGCACGAGGGCGATCATGCCGACATCGAGGGCGTGGCGGTGACCGCTGCGCCGCTGTTGATGACCGACCCGAAGGCGACGGCCGAGATGGTGAGCGCCGGGCTCGACCTCGCCGGCGTGAAGCCGTGACCGAACACGGCACCGGCGCGGCGATCGAGATCCTGCCCGTCGCCGGGCTCCCCGAGTTCCGGCCCGGCGACGACCTGAGCGCGGCCCTGGCCGCGGCCGCACCCTGGCTGCGCGACGGTGACGTCGTGGTGGTGACGAGCAAGGTGGTGTCCAAGTGCGAGGGCCGGCTGGTGCCGGCGCCGCAAGACGCCGAGGAGCGGGACCAACTCCGGCGCAAGCTGGTCGAGGCCGAGGCGGTGCGGGTGCTGGCGCGCAAGGGCCGCACCCTGATCACCGAGAACCGCATCGGCCTGATTCAGGCCGCCGCGGGCGTGGACGGGTCCAACGTGGGCCGCGACGAACTGGCGCTGCTGCCGATCGACCCGGACGGCAGCGCCGCGGCCCTGCGCGCCGGGCTGGCGGACCGGCTCGGCGTCGACGTCGCCGTGGTCATCACCGACACCATGGGCCGCGCGTGGCGCAACGGCCAGATCGACGCGGCGGTTGGGTCGGCCGGTCTGGCCGTGTTGCACGGCTATTCGGGGGCCGTCGACCGCCACGGCAACGAGCTGGTGGTCACCGAGATCGCGGTGGCCGACGAGGTCGCGGCGGCGGCGGATCTAGTGAAGGGCAAATTGACCGACATGCCGGTCGCCGTGGTGCGCGGGCTCGAGGTGGCCGACGACGGCTCGACGGCCCGGCAACTGTTGCGGCCCGGCGAGGAGGACCTGTTCTGGCTGGGCACCGCCGAGGCCCTCGACATGGGGCGCCGGCAGGCGCAGCTGTTGCGGCGGTCGGTGCGCCGGTTCAGCGCCGAACCGGTCGCGCCCGAGCTGATCGAAGCCGCCGTCGCCGAGGCGCTCACCGCACCTGCCCCGCACCACACCCGGCCGGTCCGCTTCGTCTGGCTGCAGACCCGCGACGTTCGGCTGCGGCTGCTGGACCGCATGAAGGACAAGTGGCGGTCGGACCTCGCCGGTGACGGCCGGCCCGCCGACTCGGTAGAACGGCGGGTGGCCCGCGGCCAGATCCTCTACGACGCACCCGAGGTCGTCGTCCCGATGCTCGTTCCCGACGGCGCGCACACGTATCCCGACGCCGCCCGCACCGATGCCGAGCACACCATGTTCACCGTCGCGGTCGGGGCGGCCGTGCAGGCCCTGCTGGTCGCGCTGGCCGTGCGGGGGGTGGGCAGCTGCTGGATCGGCTCGACGATCTTCGCCGCCGACCTGGTGCGCGCCGAGCTCGATTTGCCGGCCGATTGGGAGCCGTTGGGCGCCATCGCGATCGGCTACCCCGAGGAACCCGCCGGGCCCCGCGACCCGGCGGACGCCGGGGATTTGTTGATCCGCAAGTGATACTGGCCTCATGAGAACGTTCGCGGGCAAGGCGGCGGCGTCCGCCGACAAGGCCCGCGGCGGCTACTACACACCGGCCCCGGTGGCCCGGTTCCTGGCCCGCTGGGTGCGCGACGCCGGACCGCGCATCGTGGAACCCGCCTGCGGCGACGGCGCGATCCTGCGCGAGCTGGCCGCCCTCGGCGGGCGGGTGCACGGCGTCGAGCTCGTCGCCGACGAGGCCGCCAAGGCACGGCAATTCGCGCCCGTCGACGCGGCGAACCTGTTCACCTGGCTCGCCACCGCCGGGCCCGGCGGCTGGGACGGGGTGGCGGGGAATCCGCCCTACATCCGGTTCGGCAACTGGGCGTCCGAGCAGCGCGACCCCGCGCTGGAGCTGATGCGGCGCGAGGGACTGCGGCCCACCCGGCTGACCAACGCCTGGGTCCCCTTCGTGGTGGCGAGCTCGATCCTGGTGCGCGACGGCGGCCGGGTCGGCCTGGTGCTGCCCGCCGAGTTGCTTCAGGTCACCTACGCCGCACAGCTGCGCGAGTTCCTGTTGAGCCGGTTCAGTGACATCACGCTGGTGACGTTCGAGCGATTGGTGTTCGACGGCATCCTGCAGGAGGTGGTGTTGTTCTGCGGGGTCGCCGGCCCGGGGCCGGGCCGGATCCGCACGGTCCACCTCACCGACGCCGGTGCGCTCGCGCACGCGGATCTGAACGTCGAATGGGCGCCCGCGCTGTTACACGAGAACGAGAAGTGGACGAAGTACTTCCTGGACCCGGCCGCGATCCGGCTGCTGCGAACGCTCAAGGGGTCGACGGCGCTGACCCGGCTCGGGTCGGTCGCCGCCGTGGACGTGGGGATCGTGACGGGCCGCAACAGCTTCTTCACGTTCACCGACGCGCAGGCCCGCGAACTAGGGCTGCTGCCCCACTGCGTCCCGCTCGTCTCGCGCAGCGCGCAGTTGTCCGGGTTGGTGTACGACACCGACTGCCGGGCAACCGATGTCGCCGCCGGGCGCCGCGGCTGGCTGCTCGACGCGCCGCGCGAACCCGTCGAGCCCGCCGTGCTCGCGCACATCGACGCCGGTGAGGCCGCCGGCGTGGATCGGGGATTCAAGTGCTCGATCCGCAAGCCGTGGTGGAGCACGCCGTCGCTGTGGATTCCGGACCTGTTCATGCTCCGCCAGATCCACCTGGCGCCGCGGCTGACCGTCAACGCCGCCGCGGCGACGAGCACCGACACGGTGCACCGGGTCCGGCTCGCGGCCGGTGTCGACCCGACCGGGCTGGCCGCGGTGTTCCACAACAGCGTCACGTTCGCCTTCGCCGAGATCATCGGCCGCAGCTACGGCGGGGGGATCTTGGAGCTGGAACCGCGCGAAGCCGAGCAGCTGCCGGTCCCCCCGCCGGAGCTCGCCGGTCCCGAGCTCGCCCGTGACGTCGATCTGCTGTTGAAGGCCAACGAGATCGAGAAGGCGCTCGACCTCGTCGACCGGCGGGTCCTGGTCGACGGGCTGGGGTTGGGACCCGAGGTGGTGGCGCAGTGCCGCGCGGCCTGGGTCGCGCTGCGGGACCGCCGCAAACGGCGGGGTTCCCGGTGAGCGTCCGGGAGTCGGCGATCTCGCTGCTGTCCGAGTGGGAGGCGCCCGACCCGGCGCAGGACTCGTTGCGGCAGGCGGTCCTGGCCTTCGTGCTGGCCCGTCCCGACGCGTGTCGCCGCGAGTGCGTGCCGGGCCATGTCACCGCCTCGGCGCTGGTGCTCGACCACACCGGCGACCGGGCGCTGCTGACGTTGCATCCCCGCGTGGGCCGGTGGGTGCAGCTGGGCGGCCACTGCGACGAGAACGACGGCGACATCGTCGCCGCCGCGCTGCGCGAGGCCACCGAGGAATCCGGTGTCGAAGGTCTGCGCATCGAGCCCCGGCTGGCGGCCGTGCACGTCCACGCGCTCACCTGCTCGTTGGGCGTGCCCACCCGCCACCTGGATCTGCAGTTCGTGGCGCGCGCCCCGGCCGGCGCGCAGATCGCGATCAGCGACGAGTCGGATGACTTGCGGTGGTGGCCGGTCGATGCGTTGCCGGACGACACCGACCACGCCTTGACGTATCTGGTGGGGCAAGGGTTGCGTCGAGCGTCACGCTAGCGTGACCGCCGGCGTCGAGCGTCACGCTGGCGTGACGTTCGAGCGAGAAGAGGCTAGACGTCGGACGAGTAGCGGATGCCGCCGTCGGGAATCGAAACGCCGGGCCACACCCGGGCGCCGCGCAGCAGCTCGCACCGAGCACCGATGTCGGCGCCGTCGCCGATCACGCCGTCGCGGATCAACGCCCGCGGGCCGATGCGCGCGCCGAAGCCGATGATGGACCGTTCGATCACGCTGCCCGCCTCGACCTTGACGCCGTCGAAGATCACGGCCCCGTCCAGCCGGACGCCGGGGCCGATCTCGGCGCCCCGCCCGACGACTGTGCCGCCGATCAGCACCGCGCCCGGCGACACGGCCGCGCCGTCGTGCACCAGCTGCTCGCCGCGGTGCCCGTGCAGGGCCGGTGACGGCGCGATCCCGCGGACCAGGTCCGCCGACCCGCGCACGAAGTCTTCCGGCGTGCCCATGTCCCGCCAGTAGGTGGCGTCGACGTAGCCGCACACCTTGACGTCCGGGTCGGCGAGCAGGGCGGGGAACACCTCGCGTTCGACCGACACCTCGCGGCCCCGCGGGATGCGGTCGACGATGCCGCGCTCGAAGATGTAGCAGCCGGCGTTGATCTGGTCGGTCGGCGGGTCCTGGGTCTTCTCCACGAAGGCCGTGACCCGGCCGTTCTCGTCGGTCGTGACGCACCCGAAGGCCCGCGGGTCGCCCACCCGCACCAGGTGCAGGGTGACGTCCGCCCGCTGGGACCGGTGGAAGTCGATCATCTGATTGAGGTCGGCGCCGGACAGCACGTCGCCGTTGAACACCATCGCGGTGTCGTGGCGCAGGTGCCCGGCGACGTTGGCGATGCCGCCGCCGGTTCCCAGCGGCGAGTCCTCGGTGACGTATTGCATCTGCAGGCCGAGCTTGGACCCGTCGCCGAACTCCGCCTCGAACACCGCGGCCTGATACGAGGTGCTCAGGATGACGTGCTCGATGCCCGCCGCGGCGATCCTCGACAGCAAGTGGGTCAAGAACGGCAGCCCGGCGGTGGGCAGCATCGGCTTGGGCGCCGACAGCGTCAGGGGCCGCAGCCGGGTGCCCTTGCCGCCGACCAGAATTACGGCATCGACTTGCGGGTTAGCCATCTCAGCGCCGCCCTTCGGCCAGGTTCCGTCTACGACTGCGCAAGGCGCCGCGCACCATCAGCCGGGACCGCAGCGCCAGTGATGCCCGCAACGTCCAGCGCAGCGGCGCGCGCCGCCATCCCGCATGCCGGTCGGCCAGGAACATGTAGGTGCTCTTGTGATGTGCCGCCAGGTGGCTCCCCGGGTCGTCCCCGGTGGAGTGGCCCTTGTGGTGCAGCACCTCGGCCGACGGCACGTAGACGTTCAGCCAGCCGGCCCGGCCGAGCCGGTCCCCGAGGTCGACGTCTTCCATATACATGAAGTAGCGCTCGTCGAACCCGCCGATCTGGCCGAAGGCGGACCGGCGGACCAGCAGGCACGACCCCGACAGCCAGCCCACGGTGCGCTCGGTGGGCTCCAGCCGCTCCTGCCGGTACGCCGCCGTCCACGGGTTGCGCTTCCAGATCGGGCCGACGACCGCGTGCATGCCGCCGCGGATGAGGCTGGGCAGGTGGCGCGCCGACGGGTATACCGAGCCGTCGGGGTCGCGGATGAGCGGGCCCAGGGCGCCGGCGCGCGGCCAGCGGGTGGCGGCGTCCAGCAGGGCGTCGATGCTGCCCGGGCCCCACTGCACGTCCGGGTTGGCCACGATCACCCAGTCGTCGTCGACGTCCGGTGTCTCGGCGAGCTGCGCGACCGCCCTGTTGATCGCGGTGCCATATCCGAGGTTGGCCCCGGTGTGGAACAACCGCACGTTCGGGTAGCGCTCGACGGCCGCCTGCGGGGTTCCGTCGGTGGAGCCGTTGTCGGCCATCAGCACGCACACCGGCCGCTCGGTCGCCAGCGACAGCGAGGCCAGGAAGCGCTCGAGGTGTGGGCCCGGTGAGTAGGTCACCGTCACGACCGGCAGGACGTCAGTCACGCGTAGAGGGTAACGGTCGATCGGCGGCGACGTCGGTAGCCGCGTTGCTCTTCGCGGCGGCGAGCGCCGCGACAAGCGCCGCGCGCCAGGGCCTTAACGGCCGCAGGCCCGCCGCGGCGGACTGGCGGCCCGACAGCGCGGAGTAGCTCGGGCGCGGCGCCGGGCGGGGAAATTCCGCGGTGCTGACCGGACGCACCCGCGCCGGGTCGGCGCCACATTCTTCGAAGATCGCGCGGGTCTGCTCGTAGCGGGACACCGCGCCCTCGTTGGCGGCGTGCAGGATCGGCCCGGGCACGTGGTCGTCGGCGATCTGCAGCAGCGCCTCCGCCAGGTCGCCCACATAAGTCGGTGACCCGAACTGGTCGTCGACGACGTTCACGGGGCCGTCCCCCGCGGCCAGCCGGCGCATGACGGCGACGAAGTCCTTGCCGTCACCGCCGGTGTACACCCAGGCGGTCCGGACGATAACGGCTTCGGGCAGCGCCGCCAGCACGGCCTCTTCCCCGGCATGCTTGCTGCGCCCGTACACGCCCGCCGGGGCGGTTCGATCGCTGGGCTCGTAGGGACGCGGGTCAGCGCCGTCCGGGTCCCCGCCGAAGACGTAGTCGGTGGAGACGTGGATAAACCGGGCGCCGGCGCGCGCGCAGGCCCGGGCGATGTTCTCTGGGCCGGTGGCGTTGACGGCGTAGGCGCCGGACTCGTCGCTCTCGGCGCCGTCGACGTCGGTGAACGCCGCGCAATTGATCACCACGTCACCGGGCTCGATGATCCGTTCGGCGGCGGCGGGGTCGGTGATGTCCCACTCCGACGACGTCAGCGCCAGCACGTCACGGCCCTGACTGGCCGCCAGCGAGCGCAAATAGCTGCCCAGCTGCCCCCCGGCGCCGGCGATCACGATCCTGCTCGACATGGTCTGAGTCTGGCATGTCCGGGAAAGGCCGGGCGAACGCCGGGGCGCGCGGGGGTTCGCTACCCGCGAAGCGGGTGTGCCACAAGTAACCTAGTGGGATGCCTGTGCAACGTGTGGTTCGTGTGATTGCCACCGCGCTCGCGCTTGCGGTTGTCCTCGGCACCGGGCTCGCGTGGAGCAACGTCCGGTCCTTCGAGGACGGCATCTTCCACATGTCCGCACCCTCGCTCGGCAAGGGCGGCGACGACGGCGCGATCGACATCCTGCTGGTGGGCCTCGACAGCCGCACCGACGCGCACGGCAACCCCTTGTCTCAAGAGGAGCTGGCCACGCTACGCGCCGGCGACGAGGAGGCGACCAACACCGACACCATCATCCTGATCCGGATCCCCAACAACGGGAAGTCGGCGACCGCCATCTCGATCCCCCGCGACTCCTACGTCGCGGCCCCCGGCCTGGGCAAGACGAAGATCAACGGCGTCTACGGCCAGACCCGCGAGGCCAAGCGCACCAGCCTGGTCAAGGCCGGCGATTCGGCCGAGGACGCCGCGGCGCAGGGCACCGAGGCCGGGCGCGAGGCCCTGATCAAAACCGTCGCCGACCTCACCGGCGTCACCGTCGACCACTACGCCGAGATCGGGCTGCTCGGTTTCTCGTTGATCACCGACGCGCTCGGCGGCGTGGACGTCTGCCTGAAAGAGCCGGTGTTCGAACCGCTTTCGGGTGCCGACTTTCCGGCCGGCCCGCAACGGCTGGACGGGCCGGAGGCGCTCAGCTTCGTCCGGCAGCGCCACGAGCTGCCCCGCGGCGACCTCGACCGGGTGGTGCGTCAGCAAGTGGTGATGGCCTCGTTGGCCCACCGGGTCATCTCCGGCAAGACGCTGTCCAGCCCCGCCACGGTGCGACGGCTGGAGGCCGCCGTGCAGCGCTCGGTGGTGATCTCGCAGGGTTGGGACGTAATGGATTTCGTCCAGCAGATGCAGAAGCTCGCCGGCGGCAACGTCGCGTTCGCCACCATCCCGGTCCTGGACGGGGCCGGCTGGAGCGACGACGGCATGCAGAGCGTGGTGCGGGTGGACCCGCACCAGGTCGCCGACTGGGTCAGCGGCCTGCTGCACGACCAGGAGCAGGGCAAGACCGAGGAGATCGCCTACACCCCGGCGAAGACCACCGCCAGCGTGCTCAACGACACCGACATCAACGGGCTGGCATCCGCGGTCTCACAGGTGTTGACCGCCAAGGGATTTGGTGCAGGCACTGTCGGCAACAACGACGGCGACCATGTCAAGGCCAGCCAGGTGCGGGCCGCCAAGAGCGACGACCTGGGAGCCCAGGAGGTGGCCAAGGAGCTGGGCGGACTGCCGGTGGTCGCCGATCCGTCCGTCGCGGCGGGCTCGGTCCGGGTGGTGCTGGGCAACGACTACAGCGGCCCCGGCTCCGGGCTTTCCGGCACCGCGTCGGTGATGCCCGCCCGGGTGTCCAACGTCGGTGCGGTCGCGCCCGATCCGAACGTCCCGGCGCCCTCGCCGATCCTGACCGCCGGTTCCGACAAGCCCGAGTGCATCAACTGAGCACGCTCACCGGCGCCATCCTCGACCCGATGCTGCGGACCGACCCGGTCGGCCCGCGCATCACCTACTACGACGACGCGACCGGCGAGCGCATCGAGTTGTCGGCGGCGACCCTGGCCAACTGGGCGGCCAAGACCGGCAACCTGTTACGCGACGAGTTCGGCGCCGGACCGGGCAGCCGGGTCGCGATCCTGCTGCCGGCGCACTGGCAGACCGCGGCCGTGCTGTTCGGGGTGTGGTGGATCGGCGCCGAGGCCGTGCTCGCATCGGACCCCGCCGACGTAGCGTTGTGCACCGCCGAACGGCTGGACGAGGCGGACGAGACCGACGCCCGTGAGGTGGCGGTGCTGTCGCTGGATCCGTTCGGCCGCCCGGCCCCCGACCTGCCGGTCGGCGTCACCGACTACGCCACCGCCGTGCGGGTGCACGGCGACCAGATCGTCGCCGAACCCCGTCCCGGCCCGGCACTCGCCGGCCGGTCGGTCGACGAGGTCCTCGCCGATTGCCAAAGCTCAGCCGCCGCAAGGGAATTGACGGCCACCGATCGCGTGCTGTCCACCGCCGCGTGGTCGGAACCCGGCGAGCTGGTGGACGGCCTGCTGGCGATCCTGGCCGTCGGCGGGTCGCTGGTGCAGGTGGCCAACCCCGACCCGTCGGCGCTTCCGCGCAGGATCGAGACCGAAAAGGTCACCCGGGTGCTCTGAGGCGGGCATGTGCGCGGCGCCCGGCGCGCTCCCCAATACATGTTGATATCGCAATATTGCGATGTTAACGTCGAGGCAACGGTCGATGACAACGGGAAGGTTCAGAGCAATGGCAGCGTACGGACTGTTGGCAAAGGCGGGCACCGTGGTGGTGCACGGGGTGGTCGGGGCGGCGGCCTACGACCTGCTGCGCAGGGCCGCGAAGAAGGCGCCGCTGCACCAAACCGCCGTGTCGGCAGCGGAGCTCGGCCTGCGCGGCACGCGCAAGGCCGAGGAGGCCGCCGAGTCCGCCAGGCTCAAGGTCTCCGACGTCATGGCCGAAGCGCGCGAACGCATCGGCGAGGAAGCGCCCACGCCTTCGGTCGCCGACGCCCACCAGCACGACCACTGATCCCCGCGCAGATGGCGCTCGCCACCGCCCTCGAGCCGGTCCGCCCGGAAGACCCCGCGCTGCAGGTCATTTCGGATGCCGCGGGGCGCATGCGCGTTTCCGTCGACTGGCTGCGGTGCGACTCCCGGCGCGCGGTGGCGGTCGAGGAGGCCGTCGCCAAGGAGGACGGCGTGCGCGTGGTGCACGCCTACCCGCGCACGGGATCCGTCGTCGTCTGGTATTCGCCCCGGCGCTGTGACCGCGCCGCGGTGCTGGCCGCGATCGGCTCCGCCGCGCACGTCGCCGCCGAGCTGATCCCGGCGCGCGCGCCGCATTCGGAGGAGATCCGCAACACCGACGTGTTGCGAATGGTCGTCGGCGGTGCGGCGCTGGCGCTGCTCGGCGTGCGCCGCTACGTGTTCGCCCGGCCGCCACTGCTCGGCCCGAACGGCCGGGTTCTGGCCACCGGCGTCACCATCTTCACCGGCTACCCGTTCCTGCGCGGCGCGCTGCGCTCGTTGCGCTCCGGCCGGGCCGGCACCGACGCCCTGGTGTCGGCGGCGACGGTGGCGAGCCTGGTGTTGCGCGAGAACGTGGTGGCGCTGACGGTGCTGTGGCTGCTCAACATCGGTGAGTACCTGCAAGACCTCACGCTGCGCCGGACCCGCCGGGCCATCTCCGAGCTGCTGCGCGGCAGCCAGGACACGGCGTGGGTTCTGCTGGCCGACGGCACGGAGGTACAGGTACCCATCGACGGCGTCCAGATCGGCGACGACGTGATCATCCACGACCACGTCGCGATCCCGGTGGACGGCGAGGTGGTCGACGGCGAGGCGATCGTCAACCAGTCCGCGATCACCGGCGAGAACCTGCCCGTCAGCGTCATGGTGGGCGCGCACGTACACGCCGGGTCGGTCGTGGTGCGCGGGCGCCTGGTGGTGCGCGCGCAGGCCGTCGGCAACCAGACCGCGATCGGGCGCATCATCACCCGGGTCGAGGAGGCCCAACACGACCGGGCGCCCATCCAGACCGTGGGCGAAAACTTCTCCCGCCGTTTCGTTCCCACCTCGTTCATCGTGTCGGCTCTCACCCTGGCGGTCACCGGCGATGTGCGCCGCGCGATGACGATGCTGTTGATCGCGTGCCCGTGCGCGGTGGGCCTGTCCACGCCGACCGCGATCAGCGCCGCGATCGGCAACGGCGCGCGGCGCGGCATCCTGATCAAGGGCGGCTCGCACCTCGAACAGGCCGGCCGGGTGGACGCGATCGTGTTCGACAAGACCGGAACGCTGACCGTCGGCCGCCCGGTGGTCACCAATATCATTGCCCTGCACAAGGATTGGGAGCCCGAGCAGGTGCTGGCCTACGCGGCCAGCTCGGAGATCCATTCCCGCCATCCGCTGGCCGAGGCGGTGATCCGCTCGACCGAGGAGCGCCAGATCACCATCCCGCCGCACGAGGAGTGCGAGGTCCTGGTGGGCCTGGGCATGCGCACCTGGGCCGACGGCCGCACCCTGCTGCTCGGCAGCCCCGGGCTACTGCGCGCCGAGAAGGTGCGGGTGTCGAAGAAGGCGTCGGAGTGGGTGGATAGGCTGCGCCGCCAGGCCGAGACCCCGCTGTTGCTCGCGGTCGACGGCAAGCTGGTGGGGCTGATCAGCCTGCGCGACGAGGTGCGGACGGAGGCGGTCGAGGTGTTGAAGGAGTTGCGCGACAACGGGATCCGCCGCATCGTCATGCTCACCGGCGACCATCCGGACATCGCTCAGGTGGTCGCCGAGGAACTTGGGATCGACGAGTGGCGCGCCGAGGTGATGCCGGAGGACAAGCTCGAGGTGGTGCGCGGGCTGCAGGACGAGGGCTACGTGGTCGGCATGGTGGGCGACGGCATCAACGACGCTCCCGCGCTCGCGGCCGCAGACATCGGGATCGCCATGGGTCTGGCCGGCACAGACGTGGCCGTCGAGACCGCCGACGTGGCGCTGGCCAACGACGACCTGCATCGCCTGCTCGACGTGCGGGACCTGGGCGCCCGGGCCGTCGACGTCATCCGGGAGAACTACGGCATGTCCATCGCGGTCAACGCCGCCGGGCTGATCATCGGCGCCGGCGGGGCCCTGTCCCCCGTGCTGGCCGCAATCCTGCACAACGCGTCGTCAGTCGCGGTGGTGGCCAATAGTTCCCGGCTGATCCGCTACCGGCTGGACTGACTCAGCAGCAGCCGCAGTCGTGGCCGCGCCAGGCGCGGACGCCCTGCCAGGCCGCCACACCGGCGATCCCGAGGCCGACCGCCGGGTCGATCCACCATCCGCCGGACCACGACGCCGTCGCGGCGAGCCCCGCCAGCACCCCGGCCGCCTGGGCGGCGCACAGATAGTTCTGCATGCCCTCGGCCTCGGTGGCTCCCGAGTCCAGCCGCAGGCCGAGCCGGCGGTTGGCCCGGCCGAGTATCGGCATCAGCAGCAGTCCGGTGGCCGTCAGCGCGATGCCGATCAGCGAGGCCTCGGCGTGGCGCTCACCGGTCAGCTCGCGAATGGATTCGGCGGCGATGTAGGGGGCGGTCAGCCAGAACGACACCGCGACACCGCGTTGCGCGCGCCGCTCGGCTTGCGCGGCGAAGGTCCGCGCCCCGCTGAACCGCCACACCACCATCGCGCTGGCCAGCGCCTCGGACACCCCGCCCAGGGCCCACCCGGTCAGCGCCACGGAACCGAGCGCCAACCCCTGCCAGAGGCCGATGCCGCCCTCGACGAGCACTGCGGCCAGGCTGACCCACGCCAACCGTCGCGCCCACTCGGCGTCGCGCCGCCAACCGGCGTCCCGCGTCGCCGCGAGGGTGCATGCATCGGCGATGACAGACGAAGTGGTCATTGCGCGAGGCTAGCGGCGATGGCGCACGCTCGCGCGCCCAGACACCCGCTGGTGACACAACCGTGTCAAACCCGACCGGCCAGCACCCGCTCGAGCGCCAGTCCCGGGCGGTCTTGCGACGCCATCGTTACCCTGGTTAACGACTAGACCGAAAGGGCACTGCCGATGACGCGCACCGACAACGACAGCTGGGACCTGGCCACGAGCGTGGGGGCCACCGCCACCATGGTGGCGGCCGGACGGGCCCGGGCCACCCGCGACGCGCTGATCGACGACCCGTTCGCCGAGCCGCTGGTGCGCGCCGTCGGCGTCGACTTCATGACGCGATGGGCCGCCGGCGAATTGAGTTCGGCCGACGTCGACGAGCCCGGGGCCCCGTGGGGCATGCAACGCATGACCGACATGCTGGCCGCACGCACGCGCTACATCGACGCGTTCTTCGCCGAGGCGGGCGCCGCCGGAATCCGCCAGGTCGTCATCCTGGCCTCCGGCCTGGACGCCCGCGCCTACCGGCTGCCCTGGGCGGCGGGGACCACGGTGTTCGAGATCGACCAGCCGCAAGTCATCGAATTCAAGTCGGCAACCATGGCCGAGCTCGGCGCAACGCCCACCGCCGAGGTTCGGGCCGTCCCGATCGACCTGCGCCACGACTGGCCGTCGGCGCTGCGCGGGGCCGGCTTCGACACCGGGCGCCCGGCCGCCTGGGCCGCCGAGGGCCTGCTCGGCTTCCTGCCGCCCGAGGCGCAGGACCGGTTGCTCAACGACATCACCGCGCTCAGCGCCGACGGGAGCCGGCTGGTGGCCGAGGTCTTCATCAACTCCGGCGACAGTGGGGACGCTCTGAACGCCGCAGCGAGAAGTGGCGGGAGAACGGCCTCGACATCGCGCTGGGCGACCTGGGCTTCCCCGGCGAGCGCAACGACGCGGCGACGTATCTGCAGCGGAAGGGCTGGCGCCCGGTTCGCACACCCCTGAATCAGTTGTTGGCCGACAACGGGTTACCTTTGCAGCGCACCGAACCCGGTGCGCCGTTCGCCGAGAACTACTACTGCATCGCGGAGTTGCACACGGCCCGTTGACGGAAGGCCACCCATGGCAGACAGCACGCCCCCCAAGCCACTTGACGGGTTCCGGGTACTCGATTTCACCCAGAACATCGCCGGGCCGCTGGCCGGGCAGGTGCTGGCCGACCTGGGCGCCGAGGTGATCAAGGTCGAGGCGCCCCTGGGTGAGGCTGCCCGGCAGATCACCGCGGTCCTGCCCGGGCGCCCGCCGCTGCCCACGCTGTTCCTGCCGCACAACCGGGGCAAGAAGTCGGTGGCGGTAGACCTCACCGACGACGAGGCCAGGCAACAGATCCTGCGGCTGGTCGACAGCGCCGACGTCGTGCTGGAAGGGTTCCGCCCCGGCGTGATGGAACGCATGGGCCTGGGCCCCGCCGAGTTGCGCGCCCGCAACGCCAGGCTCGTCTACGCGCGGCTGTCGGCCTACGGCGGCAACGGCCCGCACGGCAGCAGGCCGGGCGTCGATCTGATGGTCGCGGCCGAGTCGGGCATGACCACCGGGATGCCGACGCCGACCGGCAAACCGCAGATCATCCCCTTCCAGCTCGTCGACGCCGCCAGCGGTCACGTGCTGGCCCAGGCGGTGCTGGCCGCGCTGCTCAACCGCGAGCGTCATGGCGTGGTGGACGTGGTGCGGGTCGCCATGTACGACGTGGCGGTCAACTTGCAGGCCAGCCAGCTCACGATCCACCTGAACAAGCCGAGCGAGGCGCCCAAGCCCGACGCCGCATCAAAACCCAAGAAGCGCAAGGGAGTTGGCTTCGCCACCCAGCCGTCGGACGCGTTCAAGGCCGCCGACGGCTACCTGGTGATCAGCGCGTATGTGCCCAAGCATTGGGCGAAGCTGTGTCAGATCATCGGCCGGCCGGACCTGCTGACCGACGAGCGGTTCATCGATCAGCGTTCGCGCGCAATGAATTACCCCGAATTGACCGAGGAGCTCGAGTCGGCGCTGGCCGGCAAGACCGCGGCCGAATGGGTTGAGCTGCTACAAGAAGGCGGCCTGATGGCCTGCCTGGCCTACACCTGGAAGCAGGTGGTGGACACCCCGCTGTTCGCCGAGAACGAGCTCGCCCTGAGCGTGGGCAGCGGCGACGACGCGGTCACGGTGGTGCGCATGCCGGCGCGCTACGCGAGCTTCGACGCGGCGGTCACCGATCCCCCGCCCGCGCCGGGGCAGCACAACGACGAGTATCTGGGCGCACCCCAGACGACGTCCTGAACTCACGGCGCGAGTTTGACCACCCGGTCATTGCCGCGGTCGGCGACGTAGACGTTTCCGTCCTTGTCCGCCGCCACCGCTAACGGGGTGTTGAGGCCCGTGAACCTCAGCGCCGTCGGGCTGTTCGACCCGGCAGCCAGCTTGAGCACCTGGTTGCTGTCGTGTTCGGTGACATACACGTCGCCCGCGGCGTCGACTGCGATACCCCACGGCACGGTCACCCCGGTGAACGGCAGCACGGTCTGGGCGGTCGCGCCGGCCGGCAACTTCAGCACCCGGTTGCTGTCGGTATCGGCGACGTAGACATTGCCGGCGGGGTCCACGGCGACTCCATCGGGGTTGTTCAAGCCGGTGAACGGGAGCACCTCTTGGGTGCTCGACCCGGCCGCCAGCTTCACCACCCTGTTGTCGCCCCGGTCAGCGACGTAGACGCTGCCCTGCGTATCCACCGCCACACCCTCGGGGTAATTGAGGCCGGTGAACGGGAGTACGGCCTGGTTGTTCGAGCCCGCCGCCAGCTTCACCACCCTGTTGTTGAAATCGGCCACGTACAAGGTGCCCGCCTCGTCCACCGCCAGGCCCTGGGGCTGATAAAGGCCGGTGAACGGAAGCACCGTCGATGTGGTCGAACCGGACGCCAGCTCCACGACCCGCCCATACATGCCCTGGTTGGTGACGAACACGTCGCCGGCCTTGTCCAACGCCACGCCGCCCGGCGACAGGCGGAAGTCAATGCCATTGAACGGCAGCACGGATTGTCCTGACGCTGACGTCGGGGACCGCGACGGGCCGGATGCCAAAAGCCCGGCGACGACGGCGGCAACCACGACGATCGCCGCGGCGCCGACAAGGATCCACTTCCGCTTTCCGGACCGGCCCCACGGCCCGCCGTGCGTGAAGTCGGGCGCCGGTCTCCGCGGTGGTCGGCCATACAGCGGTGGCGGGGCGGAGCCGCCCGACGGCGGCGGTGGCCGGCCATTGCGCCAACTGCCCGCGCCGGCGGCCGCCGGCATGGACCCAGCCGCGGGAGCAGCGATTGTCTCGGCGCCGCCGGGCGACGGCTCCCAGTCGCCCCGAGGAGTGGCCTGTTCGCCGTGCCGCAGAATTGACGCGGCCTGGTGCTGGTCCGTCACGGTCAGCGCGTCGTTGGCCGCGGCGGCAAGCTCACCGGCGGATTGATAGCGCTCCGCGGGGTTCTTCGCCATGCCTTTGGCGATCACTTCGTCGAGCGCCGCCGGGACGCTTCCCGGTCGCAGCTGGCTGGGCCGCGGGGCGGGCTCCGTCAAATGTGCGGCAACCGCCCGTTCGATGCTGGTGGTCCGATACGGCGGCGACCCGGTCAAACACTCGGTCAACACGCATGTCAGCGAATAAATATCAGCGCGATAGGTGACCTCGTGGTCGGTGAACCGCTCAGGGGCCATGTAGTGGTAACTTCCCATCGCGATTCCGGTCTGGGTCAGCGAGGGGTCGGCGGCGGCGCGAGCGATGCCGAAATCGACCAGATAGGCGAAATCATCGCGCGTGATGAGAATGTTTTCCGGCTTGACGTCTCGGTGTGTCACGCCGGTGGAGTGGGCGGCGTCCAGCGCCGCGGCGATCTGGCGCACGATGGCCACCGCCCGCGGGGCGCTCAACGGCCCCGAATGCTTCAGCAGCGCGGACAAGTCGATTCCGTCGATCAGGCGCATGTCCAGATACAGCAGGCCGTCGATCTCGCCGTAGTCATGGATCGGCACGACATGGGGCTCGGTCAGCCGCCCCGCCGCGTCTGCCTCGCGCTGCATCCTCGCGCGAAATATCGGGTCGCCGGAGAATTCCGCCGAGATGAGCTTCAACGCCACCACCCGATGTTTTCGGGTGTCCTCGGCCTCGTAGACCTCGCCCATCCCGCCGCGGCCCAGCAGCCGCAGCAGCCGGTAGGGCCCAAACCGCGACCCCACCCGCGTATCCGGCTCGCTGTGCCTCACCGTCGGGCTCCCTTCAGCTGATCAAGCGATGGCGTCCACCGCCGCCGCCAGTTTGGATTGGAACGACTTCGGCAGCGGAATGGATCCGTACTGGTCCAGCCCGTCTTGGCCCGGACCGACGGCCGCCTGCATGAACGCCTTTACGGCCAGGCCGGTCGCAGAATCCGGGTATTTCGAGCAGACGATCTCGTACGTCGGCTCCACGATCGGGTAGGCCCCCGATTGCGTCGGCTTGTAGAACGACGACGTGTCCAGCACCAAGTCGTTGCCCTGGCCCTTGAACGTGGCCCCGGCAATCGTCTTGCCCACCGAATCGGTGGTGATCGACACCGGATCCGGACCTGCCGAGGTGATGATCTGGGCCATGCTCAACTGCTTGCCCACCGCGAACGACCACTCGTTGTAGGTGATCCCCCCATCGGTGCTCTGCAGTGCTCCCGACGAGCCTTCATCCCCGGCGGCCCCGTCACCGACGCCGCCGTTGAACTTCTCGCCGCCACCCTTGCCCCAGGCGCCGTTGGACGCGGCATCCAGGTACTGCTGGAAGTTGGCCGAGTTCGCGGACTTGTCGCTGCGGTAGATGACGTGAATGGGCACGGACGGCAGGTTGATGCTCGCGTTGAGCGCCTTGATCGCCGGGTCATCCCATTTGGTGATACCGCCGTTGAAAATCTTTGCCAGCGTCGTCGCGTCAAGTTTCAGCGGATTGACGCCGTTGAGGTTGTAGGTGACCGCGATCGGTTCAAACACCGCCGGCAGGTCCCAGGCAGGCGAGCCGCACCGCGCCGTAGCCCGCTCGGGCTCACCTTTCGATGGGTCCAACGGCACCCCGGAGCCCGCCAGGTCCGTCACATTGCTGACGAACTCCTCAACCCCTTTCCCGGAGCCGTTCGCGTTGTAATCCAGCGTGTTACCCGGGCACGCGCGGACATAGGCGTAGACGAACTGCGCTATCGCATTCTCTTGCGCGGTCGCACCGCTGGCGTGCAGTACTTTTTTCCCGCCACACTGCACCGTTGATTGCGCGGTGTCGGAATGGCCGCCGCACCCCGACAGAACCAGCGCGCCGGCGCTCAGCAGGCTCAACAGGGCTTCCGATCGGCTGAATCTCACGAAACTCCTCAGAAGATTCAAGGTGGCCAATATCCACTGTGCCACCGAAGCAGCCCGCCTAGCGCACTCCCCCGCCCAACGCGTAGGCGGTCACTGGAGAGTGAACAAAATGTGAATGTACAAACGTCGATGTACAAAATTCTCAGAGCTGAGCGGTTGGTGAGCAACGCCTTGGAAGATTGACAGAGTATGAACCGCGACCAGCCCTGCGAGGGCAGACGCACGTAGCATCGGCAGTAGATGGACCGTGCACAGATCGACGCCGAAACCGGTGCCGTGGATGTCGATGTAGCTGCTCCGGTAATCGAGGCGGTGAACCTCACCCTCGGCTTCGGCGCCAACACTGTGCTCGAAGACGTGAGCCTGGCCTTTCCCCCGCGCGCGGTCATCTCGTTGCTGGGCCCCACGGGCTCCGGCAAGACGACCTTCTTGCGCACCCTGAACCGGATGAACGACAAGGTCGCCGGCTACCGCCATAGTGGTGATGTCCGGCTGGGCGGACGCAGCATCTTCAAAGACCGCGACCTGATGGAGTTTCGCCGCAGGGTCGGGATGCTGTTCCAGCGCCCCAATCCGTTTCCGATGTCGATCATCGACAACGTGCTTGCCGGCGTGCGAGCACACAAGCTCGTGCCGCGCAAGGAATTTCGTGCGGTCGCCGAGGCACGGCTCAATGAGGTCGGCCTGTGGAACGCGGTCAAGGATCGGCTCGGCGATTCGCCGTTCCGCCTCTCCGGCGGTCAGCAGCAGTTGTTGTGCCTGGCCCGCGCGCTCGCGGTGAACCCCGAGGTGCTGCTGCTCGACGAGCCCACCTCCTCACTGGACCCGTCCACGACCGAGAAGATCGAAGAGCTCATCGGATCGCTCGCCGACCGCCTGACCGTGGTCATGGTGACCCACGACCTTGCCCAGGCCGCCCGGATCGGTGACCGGACGGCCCTGTTTTTCGGCGGCAGGCTGGTCGAGGAGGGCCCCACCGAACAGCTCTTCCTGTCACCGAAGCACGCGGAAACCGTCAGATACGTATCCGGACTGTTCGGCGACCGCAGGCTCCTCGGTGTCGTCGTCGGCGCAGACAGCGCCACCTAGGGCGCCATCTGGGAGGCGCGAAAAGATAGAGAAGGGCAAGGACCGTGAAAAATCGTCTGCAAATGATGTTGGCTCTCTCCGCCACCGTGCCGCTGGTCCTGATCGCGGCCGCCTGCGGTTCGAACAAACCGGGCGGTCAGCCGAGCCCAGGCGCTACCACCGGCAGCCCCGCGACTACGCCCGCGACGACCAACTTGGCGTTGACGGAGACCGGCGCCACCGAGCTGTATCCCCTGATGAATCAGTGGGTTTCGGCCTTTCACTCGAAATACCCCAACGTAACGATCACCACAGGTGCCACCGGCTCGGGCGCGGGTATCGCACAGGCCGCTGCGCGCGCGGTCGACATCGGCGCCTCGGGCGCTTACCTGTCCAAAGGTGACATGGCCGCGCACAAGGGGCTGATGAACATCGCGTTGGCCATTTCCGCCGAGCAGGTCAACTACAACCTGCCGGGCGTCACCGAGCACCTCAAGCTGAACGGCAAGGTGCTGGGGGCCATGTATCAGGGCAAGATCAAAACCTGGAACGACCCGCAGATCGCCGCCCTCAACCCCGGGGTGAACCTGCCGGCCACCCCGGTGGTTCCGCTGCATCGTTCCGACGGGGCCGGCGATACCTTCGTGTTCACCCAGTACCTGTCGAAGCAAGACCCCGACGGCTGGGGGAAGTCGCCGGGCTTCGGCACCACCGTCGACTTCCCGGCGGTGCCGGGCGCCCTCGGCGAGAACGGCGCCGGCGGGATGGTCACCGGCTGCGCTGACACCCTGGGCTGCGTGGCCTACATCGGCAGCAGCTACCTCGACCAGGCCAGCCAGAAGGGTCTGGGCGAAGCCGAATTGGGAAACGCCTCCGGCAAGTACCTGCTGCCCGACGCGCAAGCCGTTGTGGCCGAGGCCAACGGCTTCGCCTCGCAGACCCCGGCAGACCAGGCGATCTCACTGATCAACGGCCCCGCCGCTGACGGCTACCCGATCGTCTACTACGAGTACGCCGTCGTCTACAACAGCCAGAAGGACGCCGCCACGGCACAGACGTTGCAGGCCTTCCTGCACTGGGCGGTCACCGACGGGAGCAGCCCCTCGTTCCTGGATGCGGTTCACTTCCAGCCGTTGCCGGCGTCGCTGGTGAAGTTGTCCGACGCCCAGATCGCCCAGATCGCCGGCTAGGTAGACGCGTGACCGCCTCAGTCCACCCGCGGACGCCCGGCCGCCCGGCCGTCCTCGCGCGCATGCGGGGCCGCGTCCGTACCGTCAGCCGCGCCGGCCTTGCGGTGCGGTGGGCCGGTGGGATAAGTGCGGTGATCCCGCTTCTCGCGCTGTTGTTCGTGTTGGCCACGCTCGTATTCGAGGCGGCGGGCGCGATCAGGGTCAACGGGCTGCACTTCTTGACCGGCACGGAATGGAACCCGGGAAACCTGTACGGCACAAACGCTGTCACCCATGGTGTCTGGCATCCACTCAGCGTCGAATACGGCGCATTGCCGCTCATCGTCGGCACGCTGGCGAGCTCGGGGATCGCGTTGATCATCGCGGTGCCGGTGTCCGTCGGCGCGGCGTTTGCGATCGTGGAGAAACTGCCGAAACGTCTGGCCGCGGCCGTCGGCATGGTGCTCGAATTGCTCGCCGGCATTCCGAGCGTCGTGGTCGGCCTGTGGGGCGCCATGACCTTCGGCCCGTTCATCGCCCACCACATCGCCCCAATGATCGCCCGCAACGCACCAGATGTGCCGGTGCTGAACTACTTCCGCGGCAACACCGGGAACGGCGAGGGCATGTTGGTTTCCGGTCTGGTGCTGGCGGTGATGATCATCCCCATCATCGCCAGCACCTGTCGCGACCTGTTCCGAGGAGTTCCGTCGCTGCCCCGCGAGGGCGCCACCGCGCTTGGCATGTCCGACTGGGAGTGCGCGCGCCGGGTCACCCTGCCGTGGGTGTCCAGCGGCGTCGTCGGCTCCGTGGTCCTGGGACTCGGGCGGGCGCTCGGGGAGACGATGGCCGTGGCGATGGTGTCCGGCGCGGAGTTGGGCGCGATGCCCAGGAACATCTACTCGACCATGACCACCATCGCAGCAACCGTTGTCTCGCAACTGGATTCGGCCATGACGGACTCCACCAACTTCGCGGTCAAGACACTTGCCGAGGTCTCCCTGGTGCTGATGGTGATCACCTTGCTGACCAACGTGGCCGCCCGCGCGCTGGTGCGCCGGGCGTCCGGTCGAGCGCTGCCGGTCGGACGAGGGGTTTGACGTGAGCCAACTGCGGTCGGTACGCGCTCGGCGCAAAGGCATGAACGCGCTGTTCTGGGCGGCTTGCTTCTGCTGCCTGGCGGCGGTGATCGCCCCGACGTTGTGGATGCTGGTCGGAGTCGTCGCCCGCGCGTTGCCGGTGTTTCACTTCAGCGTGCTGGTGCACGATACGCAAGGCAACGGCGGTGGCCTGCGCAACGCGATCGTCGGGACGGTTGTCCTTTGTCTCGGGGTCATGCTCGTAGGCGGGATGGTCAGCGTGTTGACCGGGATTTACCTATCCGAATTCGCAACCGGCAGAAAGCGATCGATCTTGCGCGGCGCCTACGAGGTGCTGTCCGGTATCCCCTCCATCGTGCTCGGCTACGTCGGCTATCTCGCGCTTGTGGTGAACTTCGACTGGGGGTTCTCGTTAGCGGCCGGGGTGTTGACCCTGTCGGTTCTCAGCATCCCGTACATCGCGAAGGCCACCGAGTCCGCCCTGGGCCAGGTGCCGACCGCGTACCGGGAGGGCGCGGAGGCGCTGGGGCTTCCCGTCACCTGGACGCTGCGCAAGATTGTGCTGAAAACGGCGGTGCCAGGGATCGTCACCGGCATGCTGCTGGCGATCGCGCTGGTGGTCGGCGAGACGGCGCCGATGCTGTACACGGCGGGATGGTCGAATTCCCTTCCGACGGGACAACTCACCCACTCGCAGGTCGGTTACCTGACCTATCCGATTTGGACGTTCTACAACCTGCCGTCGAAGACGGCGCAGGACCTGTCTTATGACGCGGCCCTGCTGCTGATCGTTTTCCTGCTGCTGCTCATCGTCACGGGGCGGTTGATCGCCTGGCGCGCAGAACGGAACACGAAAGCGTGAGCGAGGAGTGAGCCTTACAGGCTGGGCAGCCGCACCACCTGGACGAAGAACTCGTCGATCTGCCGGACCGCCTTCATGAACTGGTCCAGGTCGACAGGCTTGGTGACATAGGCGTTAGCGTGCAGCTTGTAGCTGCGCAGGATGTCCTCCTCGGCCGAGGAGGTGGTGAGCACGACGACCGGGATGCGGGCCAGGTCGGGGTCGGACTTGATCTTCTCCAGCAGCTGGCGGCCGTCGTACTTCGGCAGGTTCAGGTCCAGCAGGATGAGGTCGGGCCGCGGTGCATCCTCGAACCTGCCGCGCCGGTAGAGATAGTCGAGGCCTTCCTCTCCGTCGTGCGCGACATGGAGCCGGTTCTTGAATTTGTTGTGCTCGAACGCTTCTCGCGTGATGAGCTCGTCGCCCGGGTCGTCCTCGACGAGCAGGATGTCGATCGCTCTGCCTTCGGATGTCATTGCGGCGCTCCTTCCAAAGCGTCTGCGTCTGCGTCTGCTTCGCCAACGGGCTCGGGCTCGGGCATGGGCAGTGTGAACTCGAACCGCGTGCCCTCGGTGCGGGGCGTGTCGATCCGGATGGTGCCGCCATGGTGCTCCACGATCTTCTTGACCAGCGCGAGGCCGACGCCGGTCCCGGCGTACACGTCGCGGCCATGCAGGCGCTGGAAGATGACGAAGACCTTGTCGGCGAACTCGGCCGGGATGCCGATGCCGTTGTCCGACACGGTGATCAACCATTCGCCGTCGTGGTTGCCGGTGCCCGGCGCGCAGTCGATGACGACGCGGGGCCGGCGATCTTTGTGCCGGAACTTCACCGCGTTGCCGATGAGGTTCTGCCACAGCATCGTCAGCAGCATGGGGTCGCCCTTGATCCGCGGGAGCGCATCGGGGCGCACGATTTCGGCCTCCGACTCTTCGATCGCGGTGGCCAGGTTGGCCAGGCCGGAGTTGAGCGTCGTGTCGAGGTCCACGTCGGTTTCCGTGGCGCCCAGCCGGCCGACGCGCGAGAAGGTGAGCAGGTCGTTGATCAGCGCCTGCATCCGTTTGGCCCCGTCGACCGCGAATCCGATGTATTCGAGCCCGCGTTCGTCGAGCTTGTCGGCGTATCGCCGCTCCAGCAGCTGGCAGAACGAGGCGACCTTGCGCAGCGGCTCCTGCAGGTCGTGCGACGCGACGTAGGCGAACTGCTCGAGTTCGGCGTTGGACCGGCGTAATTCGGCCGCCTGCTCGTCCAGCTGGGCCTGGGCCGAACGCGACGTCACGAGCTCGTCGACCATCCGCCTGCGCATGTTTTCGACGTCGATCGCCATGTCGCGAATGTCTTTGGGCCGCTTCGGCGGTGAGATGCTTTCATCGAAGCTGCCCTGGGTGATCCGTCGGCACGCCGCGGCCAGCGCCGCGAGCGGGCGGGCGACCGTGTCCCGGATCAGGAACCCGAGCAGCCCGGCCGTCACGAAGAACAGCAACACCATGGCGCCGAATGCCCTGTCGCGCCAAGCGTCGACGCGTTTGAGTTCGCCCGCGGCGGCCGCCCGCGCGGCGGCCAGGTTCGCGTTCTGGCTGTCGAAAAGCATACGCAGATGGTCGAATTCGATTTTGCCGCGCTCCGCCGAAGGCTTGCTCGCGACGTTCTTGCCGTTCGGCATCACGGTGCCGATGACCGGTTCGGCGTAGCTTGCCCGCCACTTGGCCGCGGCGTTCTCGATGGCGTCGAGGTCGTCGATGAGGTCCGGGCGCTGGCTCAGGCGGCGCCGGATCTCCTCGACCGCAGCGTGTTCGGCGTGCTGCCCGTCGTAGTACGGCGTGAGGAACTGCCGGTCCCCGGCGATCAGGTAGCCCCGGATGCCCGTCTCCTGGTCGCGCAGCGCGGCCTGCAGTTGGAAGGCCGCCACGCGCGCCGGCTGGATGTTGTCGAGCAGCTCGTGCGTCATCTCGTCGGTGCGGTTCAGCAACAGCGCGCCGACGGCTGCGCCGGCGAGCACCATCACGCCCATGCTGAGCAGGACGAGGGCCTGCCAGCCGCGCACGGTGAGCTGCGACAGACGCAGTCGACGCAACCTCGGGGTCACCTGGTGGTCCTTTCGACCCGCAGCACGGCGATGTCGTCGGTGAGCCCGCCCTGCGACTGAGCGAGTTGCTGGGCGCCGTCGATGAGCGCGTCGACGAACCCCGGACCCGGCCGGTTCGCGTGCGACCGGGCCAGCTCGAGCAGACCGTCCTCGCCGAGGCGCCGGGTGCCCTGTCCCGAATATCCCTCGAACAGGCCGTCGGTCAGCAGCAGCAGGCCGTGACCCGCGGCGAACTCCATCTCATGGCATGGCCAGTTGTCGGCGCGCAGGCCAAGCGCGGGACCGCCCGGCGGCTCCACCCAGTCCACCGTGCCGTCGCGCTGCAACAGCATGCCCGGGTGACCGGCGCGGATGACGGTGATCCGCGAGCTGTCGGCCTGGATCTCCAGGCTGAGCACGGTCGCGAAAACGCCTGTGTCGGTCCGCTCGGAGTGCAATACCCGCTCGAGTTGCCGCATCAGTTCCACCCCGCGCACACCGGCGAGGGTGAGCGCGCGGAAGGCGATCCGCAGCGCCGCACCCAGGGCGGCCTCGTGCGGCCCGTGCCCGGCGACGTCGCCGATCAGGACGTGAATGACCCGGTCGGGCGTCTGGACCACGTCGTAGAAGTCCCCGCACAGCAGCGCGTCCTCGCGGCTCGGCCGGTATCGGGCGACGATGTCGACGCCCGGGTTGTCCAGCAGCACCGGGGAGGGCAGCAGGCCGCGCTCCAGCAGGGCGTTCTCGCGGGCGCGCAGCTGGGTCGCGTGCAGGTCGGCGGCGATCAGCTCGGCGCGCTTGCGCTCGATCGCGTACAGCAGCGCCCGCCGCAGCATCTCGGGCTCGACCCGCCCCTTCACCAGGTAGTCCTGGGCGCCGGCCGCGACCGCGGAAGCGCCGAAGTACTCGTCGTTCAGCCCGGTCAGCACGACGATCGGAACGGTGGCATCGCGCTTGGCGATGCGGTCCAGCGCATCCATGCCGTTGGCGTCGGGCAGGTTCAGGTCCAGCAGCACGCAGTCGGGCCTGGCGGAGGCGAGCTCACGCTCGGCGTGGGCCATCGACTGCGCCCACACCACCCGGATATCGGCGACCGCATCGGCGATCAGGTCCTCCACCAACACCGCATCGGCGCGGTCGTCCTCGACCAACAGCAAAGACAGCGACTGCCAACTGGCCGCCGGGGTCACGGGAGCGCGCACAGGCATCAATTCCCGGTCATCCGGGGATGCGCGCAGATGCCACGCTGTTCACTGAGAGACAGACCCCCTGCCGCGGACAAGACCGATTCGCACGACTCTACGTGCGGTCTCACCACCCCGAATGGTTAACCGTCGGTGATCCTATAGGTCAGCGCAGCAACGCCCGCGACATGACCACACGCTGAATCTGGTTCGTGCCCTCGTAGATCTGGGTGATCTTGGCGTCTCGCATCATCCGCTCGACCGGGAAGTCGACGGTGTAGCCGGCGCCGCCGAAGAGCTGCACCGCGTCGGTGGTCACCTCCATCGCGACGTCGGAGGCCCAGCACTTGGACGCCGCGGAGATGAAGCCCAGGTTGGATTCGCCGCGCTCCGCGCGGGCGGCCGCGTGGTACACCATCAGCCGGGCGGACTCCACCTTCATCGCCATGTCGGCGAGCATGAACTGCACGCCCTGGTTGTCGCTGACCGGGCGGCCGAACTGCTTGCGGTCCTTGGTGTACGCGATGGCGGCGTCCAGCGCACCCTGCGCGATGCCGACCGCCTGTGCGCCGATGGTGGGCCGGGTGTGGTCGAGCGTCGCCAGCGCGGTCTTGAAGCCGGTGCCCGGCTCACCGATGACACGGTCGCCCGGGATGCGGCAGTTCTCGAAATACAGCTCGGTGGTCGGGGAGCCCTTGATGCCGAGCTTCTTCTCTTTGGGACCGACGGTGAACCCCTCGTCGTCGGCGTGCACCATGAACGAGGAGATGCCGTTGGCGCCCTTGTCCGGGTCGGTGACGGCCATGACGGTGTACCAACTCGACTTGCCGCCGTTGGTGATCCAGCATTTGGCGCCGTTGAGAATCCAGTCGTCGCCGTCGGCCTTGGCGCGCGTGCGCATCGAGGCCGCGTCGCTGCCGGCTTCCCGCTCGCTCAGCGCGTAGGACGCCATCGCGGTGCCGTCGGCGATGGACGGCAGCACCTGCTTCTTCAGCTCGTCGGAGCCGCGCAGGATCAGGCCCATGGTGCCCAGCTTGTTCACCGCGGGGATCAGCGACGCCGAAGCGTCGACGCGGGCGACCTCCTCGATCACGATGCACGCCGCGACGGAATCGGCGCCCTGGCCGCCGTACTCCTCGGGGACGTGGACCGCGTTGAAGCCGGACGCGTTCAGCGCCTCGAGGGCCTCGTCGGGGAACCGCGAATTCTCGTCCACGTCGGCGGCGTGCGGGGCGATCTCCTTCTCCGCCAGCGCGCGAATCGCCGCCCGCAGCTCCCGGTGCTCCTCGGGCAACTGGAACAAATCGAACGACGGGTCTCCGGCCCAACCAGCCATCTCAAGCCTCCTTGCTACTCACCGGTAACTTTACCGTGCAGCCGCTGCAGCGCCTCATCCTTGGCGCGCACGCTCTCGGCCAGCTGGCCTTGGAACTGGACGATGCGGGCCCGCAGCGCCGGGTCGGACGAGCCGAGGATGCGCACGGCGAGCAGGCCCGCGTTGCGGGCGCCGCCGATGGAGACGGTGGCCACCGGGACGCCCGCCGGCATCTGCACGATCGACAGCAACGAGTCGAGGCCGTCCAGCCGCGCCAGCGGCACCGGCACCCCGATCACCGGCAGCGGCGTCGCCGACGCGACCATCCCGGGCAGGTGGGCGGCGCCGCCGGCGCCGTCGATGATCACCTCGATGCCGCGGTCGGCCGCGCCGCGCGCGTAGTCGAACATCACCTGTGGCGTGCGATGCGCCGAGACCACCCGAACCTCGGCCGGTATGTCGAATTCGGCCAGCGCCGCCGCGGCGTCGGCCATCACCGACCAGTCGCTGTCGCTGCCCATGATCACCCCGACGCGAGCGTCACAACTAGTCATGCGGGTCCCATCCGTCCGTCCAGTGCCCGTGCGACAACCAGTGTGCCGCCAGCTCAGCGCGCGTCCGCAGCGCGGCCACCTCCGCCATATCGGTGCCCAGGAAATTGACGTGGCCGACCTTGCGACCGGGCCGTTCCTCTTTCCCGTAGAGGTGCACCCGGGCGTCGGGCATCCGCGCGAACAGGTGGTGCAACCGCTCATCCGTCGTCATGGCGGGCCGCTCCGCGGCGCCGAGCACGTTGGCCATCACCGTCACCGGCGCGATGGCGTCGGTATCGCCCAGCGGATAGTCCAGCACCGCGCGCAGGTGCTGTTCGAACTGGCTGGTGCGGGCCCCGTCCATGGTCCAGTGCCCGGAGTTGTGCGGTCGCATCGCCAGCTCGTTGACCAGCAGTTCGCCATCGGTGGTCTCGAACAGCTCGACCGCGAACACCCCGACCACGCCCAGCTCGGCGGCCAGGCGCAACGCCAGCTGCTGGGCGGCCTCGGCCGGCTCGCCGGCCAGCCCGGGCGCGGGCGCGATCACCTGCACGCAGATCCCGTCTTTTTGCACCGTCTCGACGACGGGCCACGCCGCGCCCTGGCCGAACGGTGAGCGCGCCACCAGCGCCGACAGCTCGCGGCGCAGGTCCACCTGCTCCTCCGCCATCACCGGCACGCCGTCGGCCAGGAAGCTGGCCGCGATCTCCCGGGCGTGCAACGGGTCGCGCGCCATCCGCACCCCGCGCCCGTCGTAACCGCCGCGGACCGCTTTCACGACCACGGGCCCGGCGATGCGCTGCGCGAAGGCATCGAGTTCGTCGACGCTCCGGATTTCCGCGTAGCGGGGCACGGGAACGTCCAGCGCCTCCAACCGCCGGCGCATGATCAGCTTGTCCTGGGCGTGCACCAGCGCCTGCGGCGGTGGGGCGACGTTGACGCCTTCGGCGACCAGCTTGTCCAGCAGCTCGCCCGGCACATGCTCGTGGTCGAACGTCAGCACATGGGCCCCGGCGGCGACCCGGCGCAGGTCTTCCAGCTCGGTGTGCGAGCCGATCGTGACGTCGGGGGTGACCTGCGCGGCCGGCTCGTCGGAAGCGGTGGCCAGCACCCGCAGGGTCTGCCCCAGCGCGATCGCGGCCTGATGGGTCATCCGGGCCAGCTGGCCGCCGCCGACCATGGCGACCAACGGCGCGACTGCGGGGGCGGCCCCGGGCGGGCGTGTACTCGGCACGGGCATCATGGTGTCACGGCGCGGACGGCGTGTTGACCGGCGGTGACACCGAATCGTTATGTACGATTTTGCGTCGATTTTGCGTCGATTTTGTGTCCGTCCGTACACTGACCACTTGTGCCCTTCGCCGAAGCCGCAATCGAGCGCATGCCCGGCTTTATTAAGCCCTATTTGCTGCGCCACCACGAACTGATCAAATTCGCCATCGTCGGCGGAACCACGTTCGTGATCGACTCGGCGATTTTCTACACACTGAAACTGACAATTCTGGACTCCAAACCGGTCACCGCGAAGGTCATCGCCGGCATCGTCGCGGTCATCGCGTCCTACGTGTTGAACCGCGAATGGAGCTTCCGGGATCGCGGCGGCCGCGAGCGGCACCACGAGGCGTTGCTGTTCTTCGCCTTCAGTGGTGTGGGGGTGCTGCTGTCCATGGCGCCGCTGTGGTTCTCCAGCTACGTCCTGCAGCTGCGGGAGCCGACGGTGTCGCTCACCGTGGAGAACATCGCCGACTTCATCTCGGCCTACATCATCGGAAACCTGCTGCAAATGGCGTTCCGCTTCTGGGCATTCCGGCGCTGGGTGTTCCCGGACGAGTTCGCGCGCAACCCCGACAAGGCGCTGGAGTCCGCCCTCACCGCCGGCGGCATCGCCGAGATGCTCGAGGACGAGATCGAGGGCGGGAACGTCACGCCGCTGCGCGCCTGGCGCAACCGGGCCGGCCGGTTGGGTCAGCTGGGCGACTCCTCCGAACCCAGGGTGTCGAAAACCTCGTGATACAGCAGCGCGTGCACCTCTCGCAGGCGCGGAATGTCGTAGAACTCCAACGGATCCTGTGACGCCGATTCGATAATCAGCGTCCCGGTGCGAAACATTCGCTCGGTGATCCGGTCGCGGAATTCCACGCTGTTGATGCGCGCCAGCGGGATATCGATTCCGGTACGGGTGAGCACCCCGTGCCGAAACATCACCCGCCGGTTCGTCACGACGAAATGCGTGGTCAGCCAGCTCAAGAACGGCCATAGCGTCAACCAGCCGACGATGACCAGCCAGATGCCCCAGATGACGCCATAGATGATGTTCTTGGCCAGCTGGCCCCAGTGCGTCGAGTTCAGGTATCCGGACCCGAACGCCGCCAGCGCGGTCGCCAGCAGCAGGGCTGCGACGGGCCAGATCAACCGCTTCCAGTGCGGATGGCGGTGGACGATGACCTGCTCGCCGGCGGCCAGGACGTTATCCGGATAGCTCATGCTCGCCGACATTAGCCGCGCGGGGCGGGATAGCTAGCGCAAATGCACCACGTCGCCGGCCGATACGACGACGGTCTCTGCCCCGGTGTCGATGCACAGCCTGCCCTGGTCGTCGACCGCGGTGGCGTCCCCGACGACTTCCCGGCCGCCGGGCAGGTGGGCCTCTACCCGGTGGCCGATGGTCAGGCTGCGCGCCCGGTAGTCGGCCGCCAGCGCCCAGTCGGCGCCGCGCGCGGCGCGCCAGGCCACGATCCGCCGGCCGAGCTCGTTCAACAGCCCGCACACCAGCCGGGTGCGGTCGGGCGATGCCACACCGAGGTCGACCAGCGAGGTCGCCCCCTCGATGCCGTCAGGTGCCTGAAACACGTTGAGCCCCAGGCCGATCACCACCACCGGCCGCGCCACCTCGGCCAGGATGCCGGCCAGCTTGCCCGGGGAACCGGGGGCACCCGCCAGCACGTCGTTGGGCCACTTGAGTCCCACCTGAACCCCCTCGAGCAGCGGGGCGACCGCGTCGACCACCGCCACTCCGGTGGCCAGGGGCAGCCAACCCCAGCCGGCGGTCGGCACGTCGACGATGCTGACGCCGACCGACATCGTGATCTGGCTCCGCGGGGTGGCCGACCAGCTGCGGCCGTGCCGCCCGCGCCCCGCCGTCTGGTGCTCGGCGATCAGCACGGCCCCGGCCACGTCGGCCCCCATTGAACCCTGGGCCGCTTGCGCGAGCAGGTCGGCGTTGGTGGAACCGGTCTGTTCGACGACGTCGAGACGGCGCCAGCCGAGTCCGGTGCCGATCAGTTCGGCGCGCAGCGCGGCCTGGTCCAGTGGAGCCCTGAGCTGGTCTCGGTCCGTCACTGGACCCAGCCTAGAACTCAGCGGCGCCGGTGGCCCGTGCCCGCATGTCTCGCATGTCTCGCATGTCTAAGGCGGCCAGGTGGCTGAACAGCATGCTGGTTCCGATCGGGTTACCGCCGCCGGGATACGCCGTGCCGCTGGGCGCGGCCATCGTGTTGCCGGCGGCGTACAGACCGGGGATGGGGTTGCCGGACGTGTCGAGCACCCTGGCGGCGGTGTCGGTGCGCAGGCCGCCCTTGGTGCCCAGATCCGAAATGCCGAAAGCCGCGGCGTGATACGGCGGACGATCGATGGGCACCAGCGGCGAGGCGCCCCCGGAGAACGCGCGGTCGAACGCCTCGTCGCCCCGCCCGAAGTCCTCGTCGACGCCCGACGCGGCAAAACCGTTGAACCGGGCCACCGTCGCCGCCAGCTGCCTACCCGGGACACCGATCTTGTCGGCCAACTCCTCCAGAGTGTCCGCGGAGTGCCACAGGCCGGCGGCGACGTACTTCTCCGTCTCGACGATGGAGACGTTGGCCGCCTTCACCGGCGGCACCTCGCCCTCGGAGTCGTCGTAGATCATCCAGTACGGCAGCGTGATTGACCCGTCCTGCAGTTGCGCGATGATCTCGCGACCGGCCCGGTCGTAGGCCCGGGACTCGTTGACGAACCGGTTGCCGTCCTGGTTGACGAAGATGCCGCCGGTGAACCACAGCGCGAACGCCGAGCGGCCGTCGGGATGCGTCATGCCGGGCGACCACCACGCCTGGTCCAACAGGTCGGTGTCGGCGCCCGCGGCGATGCCGGCCTGCAGCGCCAGGCCGCGACTTCCCGGGCCGCCCATGGTGTCTCGTGCGTCGCCCGGCACCCCGTATTTGCGCCGCAACTCCTCGTTGTTCTCGAAGCCGCCGGCGGCGAGCAGCACCCCCAGCCGGGTGCGGATGGCGCGGCGCTCACCGCCGCTGTCGACGATCGCGCCCGTCACGGCCCCGTCGGACATCACCAACTCGACCAGGGCGGTGTCCCGCTGCAGCGACGCCGTCGGGTACTGCTCAACCGCCTTGAGGAACCGCGCGATCAGCGCGCGTCCCCCGAGGTAGTAGTCGGAGGGCGGTTCCGCGCCGAGCCGGTCGGTGTCCAGCGGCCCGCGGATCACCTCGCGCAGCTCGGGGGCGGCGGCCACCTTCCAGGGCTTCGCGGCGATGTGGCGCTGGCCGTCCAGCCGCGCCTTCGGCGCCTTGCCGTAGTAGTCCGGCCAGGGCAACGGCACGAACTTCAGCAGGGGGTCGGCCTCCAGGTACTCGATCAGCCCCGCACCACCGCGGACGTAGGTTTCCTGCAGTTCACGGGGCGTGCGGTCGCCGACGACGGCGTGGTAATAGGTGAGCGCGTCCTCGATGGTGTCGTTGAAGGCGCCCGGGGGGCCGGCCCGGACCAGCACGGGATTGCACGGGAACCAGACGCCGCCCCCACCGGAGTAGGCGGTGGTGCCACCGAATTTCGACGTCGCCTCCACCAGGAGGACGTCCAGGCCCTCGCGCGCCGCGGTGTAGGCGCCGGTGACGCCGCCGCCGCCCGACCCTGCAACGAGCACATCGCATTCGGTCGCCCAGTCCATCAGCGGAGACTAGCTCGCCGCTAAGCTCGATTCCCATGACAAGCGTTACCGACCACACCGCGGAGCCGGCCGCCGAACACACCATCGACATCCACACCACCGCAGGCAAGCTGGCCGAGCTGCACAAGCGCCGGGAAGAGTCGCTGCACCCCGTGGGTGAAGAGGCCGTCGACAAGGTGCACGCCAAGGGCAAGCTGACCGCCCGGGAGCGCATCCTGGCCCTGCTCGACGAGGACTCGTTCGTCGAACTCGACGCGCTGGCGCGGCACCGCAGCAAGAACTTCGGCCTGGAGAACAACCGTCCGCTCGGCGACGGCGTGATCACCGGCTACGGCACCATCGACGGGCGCGACGTCTGCATCTTCAGCCAGGACGCCACGGTGTTCGGCGGCAGCCTCGGCGAGGTGTACGGCGAGAAGATCGTCAAGGTCCAGGAACTGGCGATCAAGACCGGCCGCCCGCTGATCGGCATCAACGACGGCGCCGGCGCCCGCATCCAGGAGGGCGTCGTCTCGCTCGGCCTGTACAGCAAGATCTTCCGGAACAACATCCTGGCCTCCGGCGTGATCCCGCAGATCTCGCTCATCATGGGCGCCGCGGCCGGTGGGCACGTCTACTCCCCCGCCCTGACCGACTTCGTGGTGATGGTCGACCAGACCAGCCAGATGTTCATCACCGGCCCGGACGTCATCAAGACCGTCACGGGCGAGGACGTCACGATGGAGGAACTCGGCGGCGCCCACACCCACATGGCCAAGTCGGGCACCCTGCACTACGTCGCCTCGGGCGAGCAGGACGCCTTCGACTGGGTGCGCGACCTGCTCAGCTACCTGCCGCCCAACAACGCCACCGACGCGCCGCGCTACGCCGAGCCCGTCCCCGAGGGAGCCATCGAGGACAACCTCACCGAGGAGGACCTCGAACTGGACACGCTGATCCCGGACTCGGCCAACCAGCCGTACGACATGCACGAGGTGATCACCCGGATCCTCGACGACGACGAGTTCCTGGAGATCCAGAACGGCTATGCCACCAACATCGTCGTCGGGTTCGGCCGCATCGAGGGCCGGCCGGTCGGGATCGTGGCCAACCAGCCGACGCAGTTCGCCGGCTGCCTGGACATCAACGCCTCGGAGAAGGCCGCGCGGTTCGTGCGAACCTGCGACTGCTTCAACATCCCGATCATCATGCTGGTGGACGTCCCCGGCTTCCTGCCGGGTACCGGCCAGGAATACAACGGCATCATCCGGCGCGGCGCCAAGCTGTTGTACGCCTACGGCGAGGCCACCGTTCCGAAGATCACCGTGATCACCCGCAAGGCCTACGGCGGCGCGTACTGCGTCATGGGCTCCAAGGACATGGGCTGCGACGTGAACATCGCCTGGCCGACCGCGCAGATCGCGGTGATGGGCGCCTCCGGGGCCGTCGGCTTCGTCTACCGCAAGCAGCTGGCCGAGGCGGCCAAGGAGGGCAAGGACGTCGACGAGCTGCGCCTGCAGCTGCAGCAGGAGTACGAGGACACGTTGGTCAACCCGTACGTCGCGGCCGAGCGGGGCTACGTCGACGCGGTGATCCCGCCGTCGCACACCCGCGGCTACATCGGCACCGCGCTGCGGCTGCTGGAACGCAAGATCGCGCACCTGCCCCCGAAGAAGCACGGGAACATCCCGCTGTGAGTGACGAGATGACTCAGCACGAGCACGAACCGCACATCCACATCCTCCAGGGGCACCCGACCGACCAGGAGCTGGCCGCACTGGTCGCGGCGCTGGGGGTCGTCGGGGGCGGCGTCCCCGAGCCCACCGAGCCCGAGCCGACCCGCTGGGGCCTGCCGGTGGACCGGCTGCGGTTCGCGATGTCCAACTACCAGCGGCTCACCATGCAGCAAATGACGCACATGAGGCATTGACCCGCCTGGTCCTCGGGTCGGCCTCGGCCGGCCGCCTGCAGGTGCTGCGCCAGGCCGGCGTCGATCCGCTGGTCGTGGTCTCCGGCGTGGACGAAGACGCCGTCGTCGCCGAGCTGGGGCCCGACGCCGCGCCCGCCGAGGTGGTGGGTGCGCTGGCGGCGGCCAAGGCGGAACGGGTGGCGGGCGAGCTGGACGGCGCCGTCGCCGCCGATTGCATTGTCCTCGGCTGTGATTCGATGCTCTACCTGAACGGCGGGCTGTGCGGCAAGCCCGGTTCCGCCGACGAGGCGATGGCCCAGTGGCACCGCATGGGTGGCCGGTCGGGCCGGCTGCACACCGGGCACTGCCTGCTGCGGCTGCGGAACGGCGCGATCGCCCATCGCGAAGTCGAATCCGCTTGCACCACAGTGCGTTTCGCCGTACCCGCGGAGGCGGATCTGCGGGGTTACGTCGCCAGCGGCGAGCCGCTGCACGTCGCCGGCGGGTTCACCCTCGACGGGCTGGGCGGCTGGTTCGTCGACGGGATCGACGGCGACCCGTCGAACGTGATCGGTGTGAGCCTGCCGCTGCTGCGGTCCATGTTGCAGCGGGCGGGGCTTTCGGTGACCGCGCTGTGGGCGACAAACCGGGCCGTCCGCGAGACATAATCCTCTGCGACCCGCCCCGCGTGTCGTCACGGACGTTTATGTGGCGCGGCAGGCCGACGGCGGCGGTGCGGCCCCAGGTGAGGCGGTGAGCCCTGGCGGTAGGCTCGGTGGCGTGGCATTACCCCCCGATCCAAGCCCGACTCTGACGGCCTACGCCCACCCCGAACGACTGGTCACCGCCGACTGGCTCTCCGCCCATCAGGGCACCCCCGGCCTGGTGATCGTCGAATCCGACGAGGACGTCTTGCTCTACGACGTCGGCCACATCCCCGGCGCGGTCAAGATCGACTGGCACACCGACCTCAACGACCCGACGGTCCGCGACTACATCAACGGAGCGCAGTTCGCCGAATTGATGGACCGCAAAGGCATCTCGCGTGACGACACCGTGGTGATCTACGGCGACAAGAGCAACTGGTGGGCCGCCTACGCGCTGTGGGTCTTCACACTGTTCGGCCACCCCGACGTGCGCCTGCTCAACGGCGGGCGCGACCTGTGGCTGGCCGAGCGCCGGGAGACCACCCTGGAGGTCCCCACCGAGACCTCCACCGGCTACCCCGTCGTCACCCGCAACGACGAACCCATCCGGGCGTACAAGGACGACGTCCTGGCCATCCTGGGCAGCCAGCCGCTGATCGACGTGCGCTCGCCGGACGAGTACACCGGCAAGCGCACCCACATGCCGGACTACCCCGAGGAAGGCGTGCTGCGCGGCGGCCACATCCCCACCGCCCGGTCCATCCCGTGGGGCAAGGCGGTCGACGAGAGCGGGCGATTCCGCAGCCGCGAGGAACTCGAGGAGCTCTACGACTTCATCGACCCCGAGGACAAGACCGTCGTCTACTGCCGTATCGGCGAGCGGTCCAGCCACACCTGGTTCGTGCTCACGTATCTGCTGGGCAAGCCGGGGGTGCGCAACTACGACGGATCGTGGACCGAGTGGGGCAACACCGTGCGCACGCCGATCGTCGCCGGTGAAGAGCCGGGGGCCGTTCCGGTCCGATGACCCTGCCCGCACCGTTGGCCGAGGTGGTCTCCGACTTCGCCGAAGTCCAGGGCCAGGACAAGCTGACGCTGCTGCTGGAATTCGCCAACGACCTCCCAGACCTGCCTCCCGAGCTGGAGGAGCAGGGCATGGAGCCGGTGCCGGAATGCCAGACCCCGCTCTTCCTCCACGTCGATGCCAGCGACCCGAACCGGGTGCGCTTGCACTTCAGCGCCCCCGCCGAGGCGCCGACCACCCGCGGGTTCGCGTCGATCCTGGCCGCCGGTCTCGACGAGCAACCCGCGGCCGACATCCTGGCGGTGCCCGAGGACTTTTACACCGACCTGGGGTTGGCCGCGCTGATCAGCCCGCTGCGGTTGCGCGGCATGTCGGCGATGCTTGCCCGCATCAAGCGGCGGCTGCGCGAGTCAGCCCAAAATTCCGGCACCGCCTGATCGGCGTGACGGCGCGGCGCTTAGACTTCCCTGGAGTTGTAAGAAACTCTCTTAAAGAAGCCCACCGCGGAAACACGTCCGCTTCAGATCTGCCAAACAGGAGGCGCAGTGGCTAGTCACGCCAGCTCGAGGATCTCCAAAGTGCTTGTCGCCAACCGCGGCGAGATCGCTGTCCGGGTGATCCGCGCGGCCCGCGATGCGGGCCTGCCCAGCGTGGCGGTGTACGCCGAGCCTGACGCCGACGCCCCGCACGTGCGCCTCGCCGACGAGGCGTTCGCTCTGGGTGGCCAGACTTCCGCGGAGTCCTACCTGGACTTCGGCAAGCTCCTCGACGCGGCGGCCAAGTCGGGCGCCAATGCCGTCCACCCCGGCTACGGCTTCCTTTCGGAGAACGCCGATTTCGCGCAGGCGGTCCTCGACGCCGGGCTGATCTGGATCGGCCCCAGCCCGCAGTCGATCCGCGACCTCGGCGACAAGGTCACCGCCCGCCACATCGCCGCGCGCGCCCAGGCTCCCCTGGTGCCCGGCACCCCCGACCCGGTCAAGGACGCCGACGAAGTGGTGGCCTTCGCCAAGGAGTACGGCGTCCCTATCGCCATCAAAGCGGCCTTCGGTGGCGGCGGCCGCGGCATGAAAGTCGCGCGCACCATCGAAGAGATCCCGCACCTGTACGAGTCGGCGGTACGCGAAGCCGTGGCCGCCTTCGGCCGTGGCGAATGCTTCGTCGAGCGCTACCTGGACAAGCCCCGCCACGTCGAGGCGCAGGTGATCGCCGACCAGCACGGCAACGTCATCGTGGCCGGCACCCGCGACTGCTCCCTGCAACGCCGCTTCCAGAAGCTGGTGGAGGAGGCGCCCGCACCGTTCCTGACCGACGCGCAGCGCAAGGAGATCCACGAGTCGGCCAAGCGCATCTGCAAGGAGGCGCATTACTACGGCGCCGGCACCGTCGAATACCTGGTCGGCCAGGACGGCCTGATCTCGTTCCTGGAGGTCAACACCCGGCTGCAGGTCGAGCACCCGGTCACCGAGGAGACCTCGGGCATCGACCTGGTGTTGCAGCAGTTCAAGATCGCGAACGGCGAAAAGCTGGACCTCACAGAGGACCCCACGCCCCGCGGCCACGCCATCGAGTTCCGCATCAACGGCGAGGACGCCGGACGTGGCTTCCTGCCGGCCCCCGGCCCGGTCACCCGTTACGACACTCCCAGCGGCCCCGGCGTCCGCCTGGACTCCGGCGTCGAGGCGGGGTCGGTGATCGGCGGCCAGTTCGACTCGATGCTGGCCAAGCTGATCGTGTACGGCGCCACCCGCGGAGAGGCCCTGGCCCGCTCCCGCCGCGCGCTCGACGAATTCCACGTCGAAGGGCTGGCCACCGTCATCCCGTTCCACCGCGCCGTGGTGTCCGATCCCGCCTTCATCGGCGACGGCGACAGCTTCTCGGTGCACACCCGCTGGATCGAGACCGAGTGGAACAACACCATCGAGCCCTTCACCGCCGGCGAACCCCTCGACGAGGAAGACACCCGGCCCCGCCAGACGGTGGTCGTGGAGGTCGGCGGCCGCCGGCTCGAGGTATCGCTGCCCGGCGATCTGGCGCTTTCCAACGGCGCCGCGGATCCGGCCGGTGTGATCCGCAAGAAGCCCAAGCCGCGCAAGCGCGGGGCGCACGCCGGTGCCGCCGCCTCCGGCGACGCCGTGACCGCCCCCATGCAGGGCACGGTGGTCAAGGTCGCGGTCGAGGAGGGGCAGCAGGTCGTGGTCGGCGAACTGGTCGTGGTTCTCGAGGCGATGAAGATGGAGAACCCGGTCACCGCGCACAAGGACGGCGTCATCACCGGACTCGCGGTCGAGGCGGGCGCCGCCATCACCCAGGGCACGGTGCTCGCCGAGATCAAATAGCCCGCCCGACGATATTCCTGGGAAACAGTTGTCGCCCCGGTCCGGCGGGGGTAGCGTTCCGGTCAGGTTGAGTTCACAGCCGTCCGGATAACGTCGATGGGCGTGGGGAAGGCGAACTCCCTGCCTTTCCGCTTCAATGAACGCCTGACGTCTTCCGCAGCACATCCTGCTCTACGGATGGAGTCAGTAATGTCTGTGGCCCAATCTTGGCAGCACAGCCGGGCGGCGCAGTTCACCGCGCGCTGGGACCCATCGGGAACCCTGATCACGGTGGACGGTGAGCTCGACGCCGCCAACGCCGATCAGCTCGCGGCCTACGTCCGACACGTCGTCGGTCGTTCGCGGCGCGTGATCCTGGACCTGCGCGGCCTGAAATTCATTGGCACGGCCGGCTTTTCGGCGCTTCACCGCATCAATGTGGTTTGCTCGGGCGCCCAGGCCTACTGGGCGATGGCACCGAGCCCGGCGGTGGCGCGGTTGCTGCGCCTCTGCGACCCCGACGGCACCCTCCCGGTGACGACGCCGGCCGCCGAGTCGCTCCTGCGATCGCTGCGGGCGGAGGGCGAAGAGCCGCCCCTACTGCAATTGGTCGCGCAGCCGCGTTAGCGACTTCGCCAGCAGCCGGGACACGTGCATCTGCGAGATGCCGACGCGCTCGGCGATCTGGGTCTGGGTCATCGACTCGAAAAACCTGAGCACCAACACCGTTCGCTCCCGCTCAGGCAGAGCCTCCAGCAGTGGGCGCAGCGACTCCTGATCCTCGATCCGGTCCAGACCGGTGTCCACGTCGCCCAGGGTGTCGGCGATCGCGCGCGCTTCGTCCTCCTCGCCGCCGCCGCCGCTGTCGATGGACAGGGTGTTGTACGAGCTGCCCGCCACCAGGCCCTCGACGACCTCCTCGCGGTCCATATCGAGTTCGGCGGCCAGTTCGGTCGCGGTGGGCGCCCGGCCGAGCCGTTGCGACAGATCGGCGGTGGCGGTGCCGAGGCGCAGGTGCAGCTCCTTCAGGCGTCGCGGCACCTTGACCGACCAGCTGTTGTCGCGGAAGTGCCTGCGGACCTCGCCCATGATCGTGGGCACCGCGAAGGACACGAAGTCGGAGCCGGCCTCGACGTTGAACCGCACGACCGCATTGACCAAGCCGACCCGCGCCACCTGGACGAGGTCGTCGCGCGGTTCGCCGCGGCCCTCGAACCGGCGGGCGATGTGATCGGCCAGTGGCAGACAACGCTCGACGATCTTGTCCCGTTGGCGCTGGAATTCCATCGAGTCGGCCTCGACGGTGGCCAACTCTCGGAACATCTCCGGGACATCGGCGTATTCGTTCGGGCGCGAGACCGAACCGCCGGCAGCTGGTGGTGTCACCTGCTGGAGGCCGCCCGTCGCGCCGTCAGCGTGATACCGAAAACGCTGCCGGTTTGGTTCGGCTCGCGACCATCGTGGAAAGTCTGGACGTCATCGGCCAAGGACGTCAGCACGTGCCAGCTGAAGCTGCCGGGCGCGACCACGTCGTGGGTCTCACAGGCCGCGGACGCCTCCACCACCAACTGGTCGTCCTGCGGGTCCACCACCACGACCAGGGTCGCGTCGGGGGTCGCGCAGCGGATCAACCGGGTGCACACTTCGTCGACCGCAAGCCGCAGATCCGCCACGGCATCGAAGTCCAGGTCCTCGAAGGTGCCGATCGCACCGACCAGCGTCCGCAGCATCGCCAGGTTCTCCAGGCGCGCCGCGACATGCAATTCCACGGCGCGGTGGCCGCGCTGACGCTTGTTAGTGCGCAATCCCGCATCGTTCATCTGGTCTCCCGGCAATGTTTGACCGACACTACTACCGCCCCGGGGCCCGCCGTGGACCGTACGTTCGAGCCGATTAGTCATGGTGTCCGCCGAATGTGGGGCCCGAGATGGACGGGCCGGAAACCACCGAAACGGTTCTGACACGGCGGCTCGAGCGCGTGGCGAAAATCGCCGGGATCGCGCTGGTCGTATTGGTAGTTCTCGCTGTAGGCATCTATGTCGGTGTCTTCGTGTTCCTGTCCCCCATGATCGGGTGACCACGCTGACACAACCCTTCCGGCACTCATCATGGTGCACACCTGATACCCACAAGATGAGGCGGGTAACCCCCCGCGTTTACTTCCCGGCAAAAAAGGGTCGGCGCTCACATGCGCCGCGGCGCGAGCGCCCCTAGCTGGCAGGCCACTGCCTGTCCACCTCGGGGTGCTCGGCGTACCAGCGATCCGCGATCCGGCGGATCCGCCGGTGCTCGATCGCCACCCACACCAAGCCGAGGACCGCGGCGATGATCGCCAGGACGCCCGCGGTCATGCCCTCGTGATAATGCCCGGTGCCGAAGGCCGACAGGCTTCCGGATCCTCCGATCACACCGACCACCACCAGCAGGTAGCCGGGCCAGTGCAGTACGTCGATCAGCGACTCGCCGGCGAGCGGCCGCGTTGTCCTCAGATGGTCGACGGGGTCGTGAAATGTGTCTCCCATGGCTGCTCCTAGTGGAGATGACTCAATGCGCAGCTCAATACGGGTTGCACCATCAACGGTAGATCCCCGGAAAGGCTTTTGGCGAGACCCAGTCAGAGGGTCAGCGCGGGGCCGGCGATCGGGGCCACGCCCAGGGCGACCATCAGCACCATCAGGGTGAACAGAAACCAGCCGGCGCCGTGCCATCCCCACCAGGTGCCCTGCGCCTTCCATACGCGATAGGTCCGCAGGAACGCCCAGAGCCCGCCCGCCAGCAGGATCAGCGGTCCCCCCAGGGCCAGCAATGTCCGCTGCGGCGTGCCGCACGCCGCCGTGTCCACGCCGTTGCCGGGGCAGGTGCTGACCCACAGCGCGGCCATGACCAGGAAGCCGACCGCCACGGTCGCTGCCACCACTGCGAACCGGATGGCGGCACGCACCTCGCCGTCTTCCTGCCCCAAGCGATCACCACCCGACCGCTCATCCGCTTTGTGCATCCGTACCCCTCATGCTCCGGGTAATCAGTGTTTTGTTCATCGTTTGCCGCGTCGCAATAGTTACCGCGCGATGTCGGATTGTCCGGCGGCCAGGCGCCGCAATCCCGCTGGCCCTTGCGGAATTCGCATGGGGACACATACCCATCGGCAAACCCGGCAAAACGGCTCAGTCCTGGGTCCTGCCCGCAAAAGCCCGCCCGCCGCGAAAATCGTCCACACCGTCAATTATTCGGATGGATCGGCGCCGACCGTGGGCGCAGAGCCGGGATAGACAGATTATGGTTGGTGTCTCGGCGCCGGTGAGTACTATCTCTCACATGCCGACAGGCCGAAGGCGGTTATCCCCCGAGGATCGACGCGCTGAGCTGCTCGCTTTGGGGGCCGAAGTCTTCGGAAAGCGACCTTACGACGAAGTGCGGATCGACGAGATCGCCGAGCGCGCCGGAGTGTCCCGGGCGCTGATGTATCACTACTTCCCCGACAAGCGCGCCTTCTTCGCCGCGGTGGTCAAGGACGAGGCCGACCGGCTGTACGAGACCACCAACATGGACGACGCCACCGGCCTCACCATGTACGAAGAGGTGCGGACCGGGGTCATGGCCTACATGGCCTACCACGAGCAGAATCCGGAGGCCGCCTGGGCCGCCTACGTGGGGCTGGGCCGGTCCGACCCGGTTCTGCTGGGCGTCGACGACGAAGCCAAGAACCGCCAGCTCGAACACATCATGAGCCGCATCCACGACCTGGTGGCGAACATCTCCGGGGCGAAGCTGGAAACGGAGGTCGACCGCGACCTGCGGGTGATCTGTCACGGCTGGCTGGCGTTCACCTTCGAGCTGTGCCGCCAGCGCATCATCGATCCCACGATCAACGCCGAACGCCTGGCCGACGCCTGCGCGCACTCACTGTTCGACGCCATCGCCCGGGTGCCGGAGATACCCGAGGAGCTGTCCCACGCGATGGCGACGGCCCGAATCCAGCCGCGCTAGCCAGCGCCCTTGTCGGTACGCCTTGGCACCATGGTGAGGTGACCACCCGTGACCCGTTAGGCCGGTTCAGCGCGACCACGCGCGAATGGTTCACCAGCACATTCGCCGGCCCAACAGCCGCGCAGGCCGAAGCCTGGGACGCCATCGCCGACGGCGACAACACGCTGGTGATCGCGCCGACCGGATCCGGCAAGACGCTCGCGGCGTTCCTGTGGGCGCTGGACAGCCTCGCCTCGCTCGCCGGCTCGGCCGAGCGGCCGGCCGGCACCCGCGTGCTCTACGTGTCCCCGCTCAAGGCGCTGGCCGTCGACGTCGAGCGCAACCTGCGCACCCCGCTGGCGGGCCTCACCCGCATCGCCGAGCGCCGCGGCCTGCCCCCGCCCGACATCAGCGTCGGCGTCCGCTCCGGCGACACCCCGCCCGCCGAACGCCGGCAGCTCATCGCGCGTCCGCCCGACGTGCTGATCACCACGCCGGAGTCGCTGTTCCTGATGCTCACCTCGGCCGCGCGCGAAACGCTGGCCGGCGTGCGGACGGTGATCGTGGACGAGATCCACGCCATCGCCGCCGGCAAGCGCGGCGCGCATCTAGCGCTGTCGCTGGAGCGGCTGGACGCGCTGCGCGAGGGTCCGGCCGCACAGCGCATCGGGTTGTCGGCGACGGTGCGCCCACCCGAAGAGCTCGCCCGGTTCCTGTCCGGACGGCAACCGACCACCATCGTCGCACCCCGGGCGGCCAAGACGGTCGAGCTGGCGGTGCAGGTGCCGGTGCCCGACATGGCCAACCTGGCCGACAACAGCATCTGGCCCGACGTCGAGGCGCGGCTGGTCGACCTGATCGAGGCGCACAACTCGACCATCGTGTTCGCCAATTCGCGGCGGCTCGCCGAGCGGCTCACCGCACGGCTCAACGAGATCCACGCCGAACGCTGCGGGGTGGGCCTGTCGAGCGAGACCAACCCCAAGGTGGCGGGCGGGGCGCCCGCGCACCTCATGGGCAGCGGCCAGACCTACGGCGCCGAGCCGATACTGGCGCGCGCCCACCACGGCTCGGTCAGCAAGGAGCAGCGCGCCCTGGTCGAAGAGGACCTCAAGCGCGGGCTGCTCAAGGCGGTGGTGGCGACGTCGAGCCTGGAGCTGGGCATCGACATGGGCGCGGTCGACCTGGTGATCCAGGTGGAGGCGCCGCCGTCGGTGGCCAGCGGCCTGCAACGCATCGGGCGGGCGGGCCACCAGGTCGGCGAGGTGTCCCAGGGCGTGCTGTTCCCCAAGCACCGCACCGACCTGATCGGCTGCGCGGTGACCGTGCAGCGGATGCTCGCGGGCGAGATCGAAACGATGCGGGTGCCCGCCAACCCGTTGGACATCCTGGCGCAACAGACGGTGGCGGCCGCCGCGCTGGAGCCGCTGGACGCCGACCGGTGGTTCGACACGGTGCGCCGCAGCGCCCCCTTCGCGACACTGCCGCGCAGCGTGTACGAGGCCACCCTCGACCTGCTGTCGGGCAAGTACCCCTCGACCGAGTTCGCCGAGTTGCGTCCCCGCCTGGTCTACGACCGCGACACCGGCACGCTGACCGCGCGCCCGGGCGCGCAGCGGCTGGCCGTCACCTCCGGCGGCGCCATCCCCGACCGCGGCATGTTCACCGTCTACCTCGCCAGCGAGGCGGAAAAGCCGTCGCGCGTCGGCGAACTGGACGAGGAGATGGTGTACGAGTCCCGGCCCGGTGACGTGATCTCGCTGGGCGCCACCAGCTGGCGTATCACCGAGATCACTCACGACCGGGTCCTGGTGATCCCCGCGCCCGGCCAGCCGGCCCGGCTGCCGTTCTGGCGCGGCGACGACGCCGGCCGCCCCGCCGAGCTGGGCGCCGCGCTGGGCGCGTTCACCGGCGAGCTGGCCGGACTGGACCGCGACGCATTCAACGCGCGGTGCGCGGGCCTGGGCTTCGACGCCTACGCCACCGACAACATGTGGGCGCTGCTGGACGAGCAGCGGGCCGCCGCCGGCGTGGTCCCCACCGACACCACCCTGCTGGTCGAGCGGTTCCGCGACGAACTGGGCGACTGGCGGGTGATCCTGCACTCGCCGTACGGGTTGCGGGTGAACGGGCCGCTGGCGCTGGCGGTGGGCCGGCGGCTGCGGGAACGCTACGGCCTGGACGAGAAGCCGACCGCCTCCGACGACGGCATCGTGGTGCGGTTGCCGGACATGCTGTCCGACACCGGTGAGACCCCGCCCGGCGCCGAGCTGTTCGTCTTCGACGCCGACGAGATCGACCCCATCGTCACCGCCGAGGTCGGCGGTTCGGCGCTGTTCGCGTCGCGGTTCCGGGAGTGCGCGGCCCGCGCGCTGCTGCTGCCCCGCCGGCACCCGGGTAAGCGGTCGCCGCTGTGGCACCAGCGCCAGCGGGCCGCCCAGCTGCTGGACGTGGCCCGCAAATACCCCGACTTCCCGGTTGTGCTGGAGACCATCCGCGAATGCCTGCAGGACGTGTACGACGTGCCCGCCCTGGTCGCGCTGATGGCCGGCATCGCCCAGCGCAAGGTGCGGGTTGCCGAAGCGGAAACGGCGCGCCCCTCACCGTTCGCGGCGTCCCTACTGTTCGGCTACGTCGGCGCCTTCATGTACGAGGGCGACACCCCGCTGGCCGAGCGCCGGGCCGCGGCGCTATCACTGGACAGCACGCTGCTGGCCGAGCTGCTCGGCCGGGTCGAGCTGCGCGAGCTGCTCGACCCGGACGTCATCGCCGCGACCGGCCGCCAGTTGCAGCACCTGTCCGCGGACCGGGCCGCGCGCGACGCCGAAGGCGTCGCGGACCTGCTGCGGCTGCTGGGTCCGATGACCGAGGAGGAGGTCGCCGCCCGGGCCGGCGGCGCCGAGGTGGGCGGCTGGCTCGAAGGGCTGCTCGCGGCCCGGCGGGCGCTGCCCGTGTCGTTCGCCGGCCGCAGCTGGTGGGCGGCCATCGAGGACATCGGCCGGCTGCGCGACGGGGTGGGGGCGCCCGTTCCGCTGGGCGTTCCGGCCGCCTTCACCGAGGCGGTGGCCGACCCGCTGGGCGAGCTGCTGGGCCGGTACGCGCGCACCCACACCCCGTTCACCACCGCGGCGGCGGCCGCCCGGTTCGGGCTGGGGCTGCGGGTGACGGCCGACGTGCTCGGCCGGCTGTCCGACCCCTCCAGTTCTCAAGGCCGGCTGGTACGCGGTGACTTCGTCGCCGCCCCGGAAACCGCCGGGGCGTCCGCGGCCGAACAGTGGTGTGACGCCGACGTGTTGCGCGTGTTGCGGCGGCGTTCGCTGGCGGCCCTGCGCGCGCAGGTCGAACCGGTGAGCACCGCCGCGTACGGCCGGTTCCTGCCGGCCTGGCACCGGGTGGCCTCGCCCGGTTCGACGGGCTGCTCGGGGCTGGACGGGCTGATGTCGGTGGTCGACCAGCTGGCCGGTGTCCGGATGCCGGCCTCGGCGATCGAACCGCTGGTGCTGGGCCCCCGGGTCCGGGACTACTCCCCCGCCATGCTCGACGAGCTGCTCGCCACCGGGGAGGTGACCTGGTCGGGCGCGGGGTCGATTTCGGCGAGCGACGGCTGGGTCGCGCTACACGTGAGCGATTCCGCGTCCTTGACGCTGGCCGGGCCCGTCGAGATCGACTTCACCGATGCCCACCGCGCGATCCTGGACACGCTGGCCGGCGGCGGCGCGTACTTCTTCCGTCAGCTGGCCCAGAGCGGGATCCCCGATGCGGAACTCAAAGCCGCGCTGTGGGAGCTGATTTGGGCCGGGTGGGTCACCGGTGACACGTTCGCTCCGGTGCGCGCCGTGCTCGGCGGCGTGGGCAGCCGCAAGCGCTCCGCCCCGGCGCACCGGTCACACCGCCCGCCGCGCCTGAGCCGATACAGAGTGGCGCACGCGCAATCCCGGCCCGCCGACCCGACGGTGGCGGGCCGGTGGTCGGCGCTGCCGCCACCCGAACCCGATTCCACGGTGCGCGCCCACTACCAGGCGGAGTTGCTGCTGGGCCGCCATGGGGTGCTGACCAGGGGCGCGGTCGCGGCCGAGGGCGTCACTGGCGGGTTCGCCACGCTCTACAAGGTGCTGAGCACCTTCGAGGAGGCCGGCCGATGCCAGCGCGGCTACTTCGTCGAGTCGCTGGGCGGCGCGCAGTTCGCCGTCGCCTCGACCGTCGACCGGCTGCGCAGCTACAGCGACGGGATCGACCCCGAGCGACCGGAATACCGGGCGGTCGTGCTGGCCGCCGCCGACCCGGCCAATCCCTACGGCGCCGCACTGCCGTGGCCGGCGTCCGGCGGGGAGAACGCGCGGCCGGGCCGCAAGGCCGGGGCGCTCGTCGTGCTGGTGGACGGCCACCTGGCCTGGTTCCTCGAGCGCGGCGGACGGTCAATGCTCACCTTCACCGACGACCCGGCGGCCCATCACGCGGCGGCCGCGGCGCTGGCCGAGCTGGTCGCCTCCCGGCGTGTCGCATCGATCCTCGTCGAGCGGATCGACGGGGTGCCGGCGCTGCAACCCGAACACGGCCGCGGCGGGGTGGCGGACGGCTTGCAGGAGGCGGGCTTCGCCCGCACACCACGCGGACTGCGGCTGCGGTAGCCATGCCGGAAGGAGACACCGTCTGGCACACCGCCGCCGTGCTGCGCGAACGGTTGGCCGGGCGCACCCTCACCCGCTGCGACGTTCGCGTCCCCCGGTATGCGACCGTCGACCTCACCGGGCAGACGGTCGACGAGGTAGTGAGCCGGGGCAAGCACCTGTTCATCCGGGTGGGCCGGGCCAGCATCCATTCACACCTGAAGATGGACGGCAGCTGGCGGGTCGGCGACCGGCCTGTGCGAGTCGATCACCGGGCACGGATCGTCCTGGAAGCCGGCACTGTCCGCGCCGTCGGCGTGGACCTGGGCGTCCTGGAGATCCTGGAGCGCGACCGCGACGGGGAGGCCGTCGCGCATCTGGGGCCCGACCTGCTGGGCGAAGACTGGGACGCCACGGTCGCCGCCACCAACCTGGCGGCCCAACCGGACCGACCGCTCGCCCAGGCGCTGCTCGACCAGCGAGTGCTGGCGGGCATCGGCAATGTCTATTGCAACGAGCTGTGTTTCGTCAGCGGACACCTGCCCACCGCACCGGTGAGCGCGGTCGCCGACCCGCGTCGGCTTGCCGCCCGCGCCCGGGACATGTTGTGGCTGAACCGGTTTCGCTGGAATCGCTGCACCACCGGTGACACCCGGGCCGGGCGGCAGCTGTGGGTCTACGGGCGCGCAGGGCAGGCGTGCCGTCGCTGTGGCACCCGGATCAACTACGACGAGTCCGGGGAACGGGTCACGTACTGGTGCCCGTCCTGCCAGCGCTGACGCGCCGCGCCACTAGTCCCGGGCGTGCGCCAAAAAGAACTCCGCGATGGCCTCCGACCCGTCGAGCGCGCGGGTGGTGGGCCCGATGATGGCCTTGGGCAGGTATTGCCGGCCGCCCGGCCAGGTGTGCCCGCCGCTGTCGATCTGGTAGAAGATCACCTCGGTGGACGCGGTACACGCCGTGGAGTCGAAGCGGTGCACGACGGTGCCGTCCCCGACGTTGGGCAGTGCCTGCACCGAGGGGTCGCCTTGGCAACCATCCGCCGAACGCCACTTGTTCACCATGGTGGGGGCGGAGATGGAGTGGCTCACCCCGCCCCGGCCACGCACGGCCCCGCCTTTGAACGGGACCAGCGGATCGGCCGTGCCGTGGGCCTCCCAGACCGACACCGGCCGCGACGGATTGCACGCCACTCCGACGCCCAAGGTGCCCGCAACGGGCGCGACCGCGGCGAACACGTCGGCGCGGTCGCACGCCAGCCGGTTGGACATGAAGCCCCCGTTCGACATCCCGGTGACGAAAACGTGCCCGGGGGCGATGCCGTAGTCGTTCTGCACCTTGCCCACCAGGCCCACCAGGAAGCCGACGTCGTCGATGTGCCGGCGATCCGCCGGCGAGGCCCCCCGCCCGTCGGCCCAGCTCTTGTCGTAACCGTCGGGATAGACCACGAGCAGGTTGTGGGCGTCGGCGACGGCGTCGAATCCGGTCAGCCCACGCTGCCCGTTGCCGGTACCGCCGCCGCCGTGCAGGCTCAGCACCAGACCGACCGGGCTACCCGGCGGCATGTGCAGCAGGTAAGTTCGATCCATGCCACCGGAGCGGAACGTCCCGGAAGCATCCCGAGCCGTGGCCGCCGACACATGGCGCACACCACATCCCGCCAGGCACACCGCCACCAGGGCCACTGACAACCAACGCACGTACGGCATATCGTCAATACACCGACGGAGCCGACGCCGGAGCAAACCTGGGTGTGGCGATGATCGCAATATCGTTGATCCTGCACCGTGCGGCGCGGCAACGTGCAAATATTCGGGCAGCCCCCGCGGTCAACGAGCAACGGCACTTCGATGTCACGGGAGTATCAGAAATGACGAGGACCCAGGTACGCAACCCCAGCCTTCTGCTGTTGCTGTTGGCTGCCGGTGTTGTCCCGGCGGCGGGGTTGCTGGGTGCGCTGGGAGCGGCCCCGGTCGCCCACGCCACCGCCGATGACGCCTTCCTCGCGGCGCTGACGGCCAAGGGCATCAACTACGAATCGCCCGAAACCGCCATCCGGTCCGGTCATTTGGTGTGTCAAGAACTCGAGTCCGGCGAATCGCCACAACAGGTGGCAAACGACGTGATGACCAACAGCCACCTCGATGGCTACCACGCCGGCTACTTCGTGGGCGTGAGCATCCGGGCGTACTGCCCGAAGTATCAGGCCTGAAATTTACCGGCAGTTGACAGGCTCGTGACAAGCGCGCCGGTAAAATTGGCGCTGCACCTATCTCGAGAACTCGAAGGCCAAATGATTCCTAAACTTTTGGTCGGCGTTGCACTCATTCTCGGCGCTGCTGGTTGGATGGCAGCATCGGCCAACGCCGACCCAAGCCCGTTCAGCACCCTCAGCTGCAGTTGCCAGGAGACGGCTCCGGCGGGCAGCACTACACTTACGGACAACGTCGAACGCGGAATCCAGCAAGGCCTTTCGGATCTGCCGGCCGTCCGGGTCGAGCACTGACAATCACTTTCGCGTCCGCCGCTCGACGTAATGGTGGTAGCGCGCGGCCCGTCGCCGGATGCGATACGCGCTCCCGCGGGTGCGGTGCGGCTGCCCGGCGAGGTGTATCGGCTCGCTGTAGAAGAGCAGCTTGCCCAGCTCCACCAAGACCAGGTAGCAGACGACGAAGGTGCCCAGTGCGGCGAAGAACTGCCACGGCAGCGGCGTGAACCCCAGCGTGCGCGCCAGCGGTGAGATCGTCAGCCCGGCGCCGACGGCGACCACGGTGAGGCTGGTGACGGCCAGCAAGGCGCTGGGCCGGCTGCGAAAGAACGGCACCATGCGGGTGCGGATGACGAAGATGATCAGCGTCTGCGTCGCGAGCGATTCCACGAACCAGCCGGTCCGGAACTCGATGGCCCCGGCGTGCAGCACGCCCAGCATCAAGCCGAACGTCAGGAAGTCGAACAGCGAACTGATCGGCCCGAAGATCAGCATGAAGCGGCGGATGAACGCGACGTTCCAATGCGACGGCGCGTGCAGCTGCGCCGCGTCGACCCGGTCGGTCGGGATCGCCAGCTGCGAGGTGTCGTAAAGCAGGTTGTTGAGCAGGATCTGGCTGGGCAGCATCGGCAGGAACGGCAACAGTGCCGACGCTGCCGCGGCGCTGAACATGTTCCCGAAATTGCTCGAGGTGCCCATCAGCACGTACTTGATGGTGTTGGCGAAGATGCGGCGGCCCTCGGCCACGCCGGTGGCCAGCACACTGAGGTCTTTTTCCAGCAGCACCACGTCGGCCGCGTCCTTGGCCACGTCGGTGGCGCTGTCGACCGAGATCCCCACATCGGCGGCGTGCAGGGCCAGCGCGTCGTTGACACCGTCGCCCAGGAAGCCGACCGATCGCCCCTCGCGTCGCAGCGCAACGATCAGCCGAGCCTTCTGCTCGGGCGAGATGCGCGCGAAGATGGTGCGCCTTTGCGCGATGTCGGCGAACGCGTCGTCGTCCAACGCGTCCAGTTGTGTGCCTGTGATGGTGCCTTTGGATGCCAGACCCAGTTCGCCACATACCTTTTCGGCGACCTGCGGATTGTCGCCGGTGGCGATCTTCAGCTCGATGCCCAGATCGGCCAGCTCCGACAGCGATTGCCGCGCAGCCGATTTGGGTTCGTCGGCGAAGACCAGGAAGCCCGCGAGCGATAAGTCGCATTCGTCCGCCCTGGTGAGCGCCGTGAGCGCCGGTGCCGCTTTGGCGGCCACGGCGACCACCCGGCGACCGGCGGCGAACAAGGCCGCAAGGGTTTCCTCCGTCTCGGGCGCGACGGTCCGGCATTGGGCCAGCACCTGCTCGGGCGCCCCCTTGACCACCAGCACCCGATCGCCGTCGTCGTCGACCAGTGCCGACGTTGCGCGGCGTTGATGATCGAACGGCAGCATCGCAACCCGGTGCGCGGCACCGGCCACCAATTGGTGCGCCCGCGGAGACTCCCAGAGGGCGGCGTCGAGCGAATTCGCGCTGGCACCACCGGTTTCCGGGTCCACATCGGTGGCCAGCAGCCCCAGCCGGCGGACCGGATCGCTGTGCGCGCCGGTGGGATCGACCGAGTCGACCAGCCGGATCCGGCCTTCCGTCAGGGTCCCGGTCTTGTCGGTGATCAGGATGTCGACGTCGCCGAGGTCTTCGATGCACACCAGCCGCTTCACGAGCACCTTCGCCTTGGCCAGCTGCCGCGATCCGGTCGCCAGCCCGGTGCTGACGACGGCGGGCAGCAGCTGCGGCGTGATCCCGACCGCGATCGCGAGCGAGAACAGCACGGAGTCGATGATCGGCTTCGCCAGCAGCAGGTTGCTGATCAAGATGATCACCATCAGCGCGACGGCCACTTGCAGCAGCAGGTACGAGAACCGGCGCAGCCCGACCTGGAAGCCGGTTTCGGGCTGGCGTTCGTCCAATCCGGCTGCTATTCGCCCGAATTCGGCGTCTTTCCCGGTGGCGTACACCACTCCGGTGCCCTCGCCGGCGCTGACGATGGTGCCCATGAAGGCCAGGTCGGTCGCGTCGGCCACGTCGGTTCCGGGAGGCACCGGTTCCGGTGATTTCTCCGATCCGGTCGATTCCCCGGTCAGGATGCTCTCGTTGCATTCCAGACCGCTGACATCGATCAGCCGCACATCGGCCGGCACCGCCTCCCCCAGCGACAGCCGGATCACGTCGCCCGGGACGAGCGCGGTGACGGCGAGCGCGACGAACTTCCCGTCGCGGCGCACGACGGCGTTATGGTGCACGCTGGCATGCAGGTCGGCGGCGGCCCGCTCGGCGCGGTATTCGTTGATGAAGCCCAGGCCGACGCTGGCCGCGAGGATGATGCCGATGATGACCGCCTGCATGCTGTCGCCCAGGAAGTACGAGACGATCGCGGTGCCGGCCAGCAAGATGAGCACCGCGTTGCGCAGCTGACGACCCAGCACCGCAAGGACATTGACGTGGTGGGTGCGCACCGCGTTCGGTCCGTGGCGCGTCAGCCGGGCGGCGGCCTCCGCGCTGGACAGCCCGGCGGTCGAGCTGTCCAGCCGGCGCAGCACGTCGTCGACGGGGGCGGCCGCGACCAGCGTGGTGGTCGGGGCGGCGGTCTCCTGTCGCGGGTCGGTGATCATAGCCAGTCGCGACGTTTGAACATCACGTAGATGAGCGCCATCAGGACCAAGATCAAGGTGGTGCTGGCGAGGAAGCCGGCGAGGTGGCCGAAGCCCGGGTAGGGCACGTTCTGGCCGTAGAAGCCCGTGATCGCGGTGGGGACGGCGATGATGGCCGCCCATCCGGTCAGCTTCTTCATGATGGTGTTCAGCCGGGCGTCTTGCAGCGACAGGTTGGTCTCGAAAATGGTTGTGACCATGTCGCGCAACGACTCCGTCCATTCCGACACGCGGAGCACGTGGTCGTACAGGTCGGCGTACAGCGGGTCCAGTTCGGGTGCGGTGCCCACCTCGTGGCGGTGGTGCTGAATCGAGTTGACGACCTCCCGCATCGGGAGCGCCACCCGCCGAAGGGCGACCAGGTCGCGTCTCATCTGAAAGGTCCTGCGCTGAAAGCTCGGTTGGCGCGGGCTGCCATCGAACAGCTCGTCTTCGATGGCTTCGATGCAGTCGTCCAGGGCCTCCACCGCCGCGAAGTGACTGTCCACCACGACATCGAGCAACCCGTGCACCAGGGCGCCTACGCCGTACTGCAGGGCGCCGATCTCGTCCCAGCGCCGCGTGACGGCGGCGACGTCGAAGTCGGGCGTCAGTCGCACGGTGATCAAACCGCGGGGAAGGACGAAGGCCGAGATCCGCTGCATGGACAGCATCCGCTGCGGCTCGTCGCCGGCGTCGTCCGCGACGTGGACGGCATACAGGGTGCAGAAAGTGTGGGTCTCGTACGCGGTGGCCTTGACACGTTCGGATGCCGCCACGGCGTCTTCGACGGCCCACCTGTTGAGGCCGAGTTCGTCCGCCAGCGCGCAAAACGCATCGTGGTCCGGCTCGCACAGATCCACCCAGACCAGGGCGTCGGGCTCGCGGAGGTAATCGGAGATCTGATCGAACTTGAAGTCGTCCTGCGGCTTTCCGTGGCGCCACAGGCGTCCTTGGATGTGGGGCGCGACCTGCACGAGGCCATCCTCTCAGCCCAGCCCGCCCGGCGCCTCTCAGTAGGTGGATATCTCGTCTTCCGCGGGCAGGTCGCCGCTGACCATGAAGACGACCCGGCGCCCGACTTCCACGGCATGATCGGCAAAGCGCTCGTAGAAGCGGCCCAGCAGCGCCGCGTCGACGGCGAGGGGAATGTTCTCCTCCCATTCATGATCCAGCAACAGGCTGAACAACTGCCGGTAGAGCTCGTCCATCGCGTCGTCTTGTTCGCGAAGCTGGGCGGCCTGCTGCGGGTCGTGGGAAATCAGCACCTGTTTTGCGCTGTCGCCCAGGCCGATTGCCACCTCGGCCATGTCGGCGAAACACGCGCGGACCTCGCCGGGCAGCGCCCGATCCGGGTGCTCCCGCCGGGCGATCTTGGCGACGTGCACGGCCAACGCGCCCATTCGGTCGATGTCGGCGATGAGCTGGATGGCGCTGAAAATCGCCCGCAAGTCACCGGCAACCGGTTGTTGCAGCGCCAGCAAGGCGAATGCCTCCCGTTCCGCTCGCGCCCGCATCACCAGCATGCGCTCGTGGTCGCCGATGGCCCGTTCGGCGGCCCCAAGGTCGGCGTCCAGCAGGGCCTCGGTAGCCCGCCGCATGGCTTCGTTGGCCAGGCCGCACATTTCGCCGAGCTGGGCGGTCAACTCGGCCAGCTGGTGGTGGTAGGCGGTTCGCATAGCGCAACGGTGGCCCAATGGGAGCCAGTTTCACAAGGGACGAAAGCCACCCGAAAAGGGCCTGAACGACTCCTGCCCCACGCGCCACCGCGCGTTAATCTGCCGCTATTACCATGCCGAGGACACTCGGACGACCAGCTGAGCCGGGAGAGCACGGTGAGCACACGACGCGGCCTGCCCGGCCTGGGCATGCTGTTGGCGCCGGTGCGTGTCGCCGCGATGGGCACCGAGATCGCCGCCGGCACCGCCCTGTTGGGCGGCACTGTCGCGATGAGCGTGGGCAGGTCCCTGGTGCGAGCCTCGCCGGACGTTCCGGCGCTGACCCGCGCGGCCGCGGGCGCGGTGCTGGAGGCGGTGGGCGGCCCACCGGCTCGGCGCACCAGCAGTAACGGTGCGCGGCACTGGATCGAGGTGCGGGGGCTCGACGGTGCACACGCCGCCGCGATTGCGAGCGACGTCCTGGCGGCCGTCCGCGCGACGCCCGGCGTGCGGCAGGCCTACCTCAACCGCACTCTCGCGCGGGTGGTGGTCACCGTGGCTGACGGCGGACCGTCGGCCGCGGAGCTGTGCCGAACCGTCGCCGGCGCCGAACGACCGCGCGCGGGCAGGCACCCGCCGGCCAGCCTGCCGGGCGACGACGCGCTGTTGATGGGCCGGATGGTCTCGGCCACGGCCGCCTCTGTGGGTCTTGGTCTTTCATTGACCGGCAGCCTGCTGCGGCTGCCCCGACTGCCGGACTTGGTGGCCGTGCCGCCGACGGTGGCCGACCACCTGCCGCGGCTGCGCCGAGAGTTGGAGCGACGCCTCGGGCCGGAGGGCACCGATGTGTTGTTCGGCATCGTCAACGCCACCACCGCCGCCCTGACGCTGTCGCCGACGGCGGCGGCCGCCGAGGCCGCCACCCGCACCATGCTGGCGGCCGAGGCGTGGAACGGCAGGCTGGCGTGGTCTCGGCACGAGCCCGGGTTGGCCGGCCGGCCGGTGCCCGACGATGCGGGCGCGGCGCCGATCGCCGACCCCGCTCCACCGGACGGGCCGGCGGAACGCTACGCCAACCGCATCGGCATGGCGGGCATCGGCGCCGCCGCGGCGGTCGGCCTGCTCACGCGCAACCCCGACGCGGCCGGCGCCGCCGCGCTGGCCGCCATCCCCAAACCGTTGCGCACCGTGCGGGAAGCGTTCGGCTGCACGATGAACCGCGGCCTCACTGCCCGCCACGACGCGCTGGTAGTGCGCCCCCGTGTGCTGCGGGCACTCGACCGGATCGACGCGATCATGGTCGACCCCCGCGCGCTGTACACCGACGAATTGACGGTCAGTCGTGTACTCGGAGTGGAGAATTCGGCACGTGCCCACGCCTGGGAAGCGGTTCGGGCCGCGCTCGACAGCCACGGTCTGCAGCCGGGATGGCACCCGCTGGCCGACATCCCCGGGGCGGGCGACGTCGGCGAGGCGCTCATCAGCTTCGTCCGCGATCCGTTCGCCGCCGCGGTGCTGACCGAGGCGCGGCGGGCGCAGCCGCGCGTCTACTCCCTCGACGACGACGGATTACGTTCCCTGGCACAGGGTTTCGACCAGCTCTATCCGGCGCAGGGGTCGATCGACCACGCGGTGGCGGCGGCCGTCGCGGAACTCAAGGCCGCCGGGAACACCGTGGCGCTGTTGACCACGTCGGACATGCGGGCCGCGCACCGGTCCGATGTGACGATCGGCCTGCTGCGGCCCGGACATTCCCCGCCCTGGGCCGCCGACGTGATCGCGAACGACCTGACCGGCGCCTGGCGGGTGTTGCACGCGCTGCCCGCCGCGCGCGCCGCCACCGACAACGCCGTCCGGTTGTCGGCGTCGGCTTCGGCGCTCGGCGCGTTGATGCTGATTCCCGGTGTGCCCGGGCGCAGTTCGGCATCGGTCAACGTCGGCATGGCCGCCAGCCTGTGGTTCGGGTACCGGGCGGCCGTGAAGACGCTGCGCGATCCGCTGCCGGAGCCCGAAAACCGCCACGACTGGCACGCGTTGCCCGTTGCCGACGTGCAGCGGCTGCTGCCCCGGCCGACCGGGGAGGACCGCGAGGAGGCGACCGCCGCCTGGTGGCAGCAGGTGCCGCCGGTTCGCGCGCTGCACGACGCGAGCGTGGCGGCGTGGGCGGTCGTCCGCGATTTCGCCGACGAGATGCGCGGCGACCTGGCGGACCCGATCACCCCGCTGCTTGCCACCGGCGCGGCGGCGAGCGCGCTGCTCGGCTCGCCGCTGGACGCGGTGCTGGTGGGCAGCGTGCTGCTCGTCAACGCCGCCCTGTCGGCCGAACAACAGCTGCACGCCGAGAACACACTGAATCGCCTACTCGCCGTGCAGGATCCGCCGGCGAGACGGCGCGTGGGCCGACTGGACGCGCACCGCCGCGAGAAGGTACCCACCAAGCGGCTGCGGCTGGGCGACATCATCGAAGTCCACGCCGACGAGGTGGTGCCCGCGGACGCCCGCCTGCTGCACGCCTCGAACGTGGAGGTCGACGAGTCGACGCTGACGGGCGAATCGCTGCCGGTGGCCAAGCAGACCGATCCCACGCCGGGCGCCCCGCTGGCCGAGCGGACCTGCATGCTCTACGCCGGCACGACGGTGGTCGCGGGCACCGCGGTGGCCGTGGTCACCGCCGTGGGGTCGCAGTCGGAGATGCGCCGGGCGTTGGCGATGGCCCCGCGGAAGATGCAGGAGATCGGGCTGCAGCGGCAGTTGCGGCACATCACCCGCCGGGCCCTGCCGTTCAGCGTGGCCGGCGGGGGCCTGGTCGGACTGCTCAGCGTGGCGCGGGGCACCGGGTTGCGCGAGGCGGTGTCCAGCGCGGTCACGCTGATCGTCGCCGCCATCCCGGAGGGCCTGCCGCTGGTGGCGACGCTGGCCCAGCTGGCCGCCGCGCGCCGGCTCACCGGCGAATCGGTGCTGATCCGCAACCCGCACTCGGTGGAAGCCTTGGCCCGGCTGAACGTGGTGTGCTTCGACAAGACCGGGACGCTGAGCGAGAACCGGCTGAAGGTCAAAGCGGTGCGCCCGATAACGGGCTACACCCCGGGCGCGGTGCTCGACGCCGCGCTGAGCACCAGCTACGCCAGGCACACCCACCGCGTCGACCACGCCACCGACGATGCGATACACCGGGCCGCCGCCGATCCCGCCCTGCGGGGCGACGGCTCCGGGCCGCAGCGGCTGACCCGGGACGCCTTCCTGCCGTTCCAGTCCGGCCGGCCCTTCGCCGCCGCGCTGGTCGGCACCCGCCTGACCATCAAGGGCTCACCCGAGGTGCTGGCGTCGGCGCTGCTGCAGGACGACCACCCTTTGACGGAGCTGGTCGACGAGATGGCGGCCAACGGGTTGCGGGTCCTGGCGGTGGGCGAGCGCCAACTCAGTGCGAGCGAAGCCGCTTCCGCCGCAACGGATCCCGACCACCTCGAGGCCCTGTGCGGCTCCGGCCTCACCCCGATCGGTTTGCTTGGACTGGCCGATACCCCTAGGGCCGCGGCCCCCGCGGTGCTGAAGGAACTCGGCGAGCGTGGCATCGGCGTCCGGTTGATCACCGGCGATCACCCGGCGACAGCGGCGGTGATCGCACAGGAGTTGGGGATCGACGTCACCGCCGACCAGGTGATCACCGGCAACGATTGGGAGGCGCTGTCCGCCGACCAACGGGCCGCCGCGGCGGCGTCGCGGGTGGTGTTCGCGCGGATGACGCCGGAACACAAGATCGACGTGGTGCAGACCCTCGAGCGGGCCGGGCTGGTGACGGCCATGGTCGGCGACGGCGTCAACGACGCCGCCGCGATCAGGGCGGCCAGCGTCGGCATCGGCGTGGCGGCGCGGGGCAGCGACGCGGCCCGCACCGCGGCCGACGTGGTGCTGCTCGATGAACGGATCGAGGCGCTGCTCGACGCGCTCGACGAGGGCGAGCAGCTGTGGCGGCGCGTGCAGTCGGCGGTGTCGATGCTGTTGGGCGGCAACCTCGGTGAGGTGTGCTTCGCCCTGATCACCACCGTGCTGACCGGGCGTTCGGTGCTCAACACCCGCCAGATGCTCTTGGTCAACATGCTGACCGACGCGCTGCCCGCCGCCGCGTTGGCCGTGAGCCCCCAGACGGGCACCGCCGACGTCGACCGCGACGAGGCGGCGATGTGGCGGGCGATCGGGATCCGCGGCGCGGCCACCACTGTTGCCGCGACGGCCGGCTGGGCGATGGCCAGCGTGACCGGCCCGCCGCGCCGCGCGGCGACGGTCGCCCTGGTCGCGCTGGTCGGCGCGCAACTCACGCAAACGCTGGTCGACTCGCACGCGCCGCTGGTGGTGCTGACGTCGGTCGGCTCGCTGGGCGCGCTCGCGGTGGTGGTGAGCACCCCGGGGCTCAGTCAGGTGTTCGGTTGCACGCCGCTGGACCCGCTCGCCTGGGGCCAGGGCCTGCTGGCCGCGGCGACGGCCAGCTCCCTGTCCGCGGTCGCACCCGATTTGATGTTGCGCGCGTCACACAGCGTGCAGCGGCGCTGGCTCGGCGGCGAGCCGGCGACCGATCCCGAAAGGGCACAAGGTCATACCCGTTCGGTGCGGCGGACCCTGCCGGGTTCCGCTCGCGCCGAACAAGATTGAGGCGTGCACATGGAAAATCGCTTACAGCTCAAGCCATATCGGTCCGTGTCGGAGCACGTCGACGGCGCCTGGTGGCCGCGAACGACGAACCTGGCCGACGAGTTGCCGGACTTGCTGACCTCGGTGTCCGAGCGGCTGGGCCCGGTCGTGATGGTGGGCTACCGCCGCAATGGCTGGCACGAGACTCCCGCGCTGGTGCAGATCGACGGCCACACGGTCGAACTGCTGGCTTTCACCAGCGACGAGCCGTCGAGCGTCATCCTGATCGGCGCGGACGGCCACCACCTCACACTCCACGTCATCCGCCCGGACGCCGGCGAGGAGGTCGCCCGTCAAGCGCTGGAGCAGGCGCGGGTGCCCGCCGACGAAGTGCCGTCGCGCAGCCGGTCGACCGTGGCGCGGTCCGTGGCCGACGTCGCGGACAAGCTGGCCCGCCACGAAGGGCTCGGTGACGAGCAGCGGACCGCTCAGATCAGGCGCTGGTCCGAGGAGGCCGCCGAGCAGTTCGTCGACGCACCCGTCCAGACCTTCGTCCCCATCCTCGTCGAGCACATCGTCCGCAACCGCATGATGGAGTCCCGCAGAGAAGCCCCGTCGGCGCTGCCGGCGAGCCACCCCTGAGCGGGTGAGCGCGTTCGGTGGACGCCGCACTGATCGACCCAGACCCCGCGTTACTCGACGCCACCGCCGTCGTCGAAAAGCTGCGCACCGACGCCGAATTCGGACTGACGGCGGCGGAAGCCGCGCGCCGGCTCGCGGTCGTTGGCGCGAACGCCATCGAGAGCGTTCCGCCGACGCCGGCCTACATGAGGCTGCTGGCGCAGTTTCGCAGCCCCCTGATCTACCTGCTGCTCGCGGCGTTGATCGCCTCGCTCGCGGTCTGGGTTGTGGAGGGGGCCGGCGGCTGGCCCGTCGACGCGGTCGTGATCGCGGTCATCCTCGTCCTGAACGCGCTCCTCGGTTACGCGCAGGAATCACACGCGGAGCGCGCCGTCGGCGCGTTGGCGCGGATGGCCGCGACCTCGGCGGCGGTCATTCGCGACGGCGCGCGGCGCACCGTTCCGGCGAGCGAGGTGGTGCCCGGCGATGTGCTGCTGCTCGCCGAGGGCGATGCCGTGGCGGCCGATGCCAGGCTCCTCTCGGCCGCGGGGCTGGAGGTGTCGGAGGCCGCGTTGACGGGCCTGAGCGAACCGGTGCTCAAGGACGCCCGCACGCTCGCCGAGCCCTCGGCGCTCGGGGAGAGGGCGGACATGGTGTTCAAGGGCACCGCGGTCAGCACGGGCGTCGGGCGGGCGGTGGTGACCGCCACGGGGATGGCGACCCAGACCGGGCAGATCGCCGGCCTGGTGCGCGTCGTCGACCATGAGGCGACCCCGTTGCAGCGGGAGGTGGCGCGGGCCAGCCGGCTGCTGGGGGTCGCGGTGCTGGTGATCGCCGTCGTCGTGATCGCGACCATTCTCCTGGTCTTCGGCATTCACAGCGCCCACGACGTGGTGACGGCCGCGCTCCTGGGCGTATCGCTCGCCGTGGCCGCCGTCCCGGAAGGCCTGCCCGCCATCATGTCGGTCGTTCTCGCGCTGGGAATGCGGCGGATGGCCGGCCAGAACGCCGTCGTCAAGGAGCTGTCGTCCGCCGAGACCCTGGGGTCGGCGTCGGTGGTGTGCTCGGGCAAGACGGGCACGCTCACCACCGGGGAGATGACGATCGTGCGGGTCGTCACCCCGCTCGGCGAGGTGGCGGTCACCGGCGCCGGATATCGGCCCGAGGGTCGCCTCGAGCGTGGCGGGGCCGCCCTGGACGAGGGCGACGCCCTGTGGCGCCAGGCCGCGCTGGTGCTCGACGGCGGCGCCGCGGTCGCCAACGCCACCCTCGACGCGCACGACGGAGGCTGGACGATCCGGGGCGACCCCGTCGACGCCGCCTTCCTGGTGGCCCGTAGGAAGCTCGGAAGCGGGCGGCGGCCCACCCCGGCCGGAGTGACGATCGGCGACCCCGACGAGCTGCTCGCCCGCTGCACACACCTACAGGCCGGCGATCGGGTTGTCCCGCTCGACGACTCGGCGCGGGCCGCCATTCGAAGCGACGCCGAGCGGCTGAGGCTCGATGCCCTGCACGCCGTGGCAGTCGCGTGCCGGTCGAACGCCGACCTGGTGTACCTGGGCATGGTGGGCATCACCGACCCGCCCCGGCCGGAAGCGGCCGCCGCGATCGCCGAGGCCCGGCGAGCCGGGGTCCGGGTCGTGATGATCACCGGCGACCATCCCCGCGCCGCGGCGCGCATCGCCCACCAGCTGGGCATCGAAGACCGCGAGTCGGCCGTGTCCGGCGTCCAGCTCGCCGCCCTCGACGACCACCAGCTGCGCGAAACGGTGCGCCAGCATTCGCAGTTCACCCAGGTCGATCCGGAGGACAAGCAGCGCATCATCGACGCGCTGCAGGCCGAGCATGAGATCGTCGCCGTCACCGGGGAGGGGATCAACGACGCGCCCGCGCTCAAGGCGGCCGACATCGGCATTGCGATGGGCCGCACCGGCACCGAGGTCGCCAGGGAAGCGGCGAACATGATCCTCGCCGACGACAACTTCGCGACCATCGTCCAGGCCATCCGCGAGGGCCGGGGCATCTTCTCGAACATCAAGAAGACGCTGCGCTACCTGCTGTCCTCCAACATGGGCGAGATCTTCACCGTCTTCTTCGGCGTCGTGCTGGCCGGGGCGGTGGGCCTGTCGCAGGGTCATACCGTCGCGCTGCCGCTGCTGGCCACGCAGATTCTGTGGATCAACCTGCTGACCGACGGCGCCCCGGCGCTGGCGCTGGGCGTGGACCCACACACCGAGGACGTCATGGATCGGCCGCCGCGCTCGGCGTCGGACCGGGTGATCGACGGGCGGATGTGGAACAACATCATCGTGATCGGCGCGGCCGTGGCGGTCGCCACGCTCGTCACGATCCACCTGTACTCGCCCACCGGGCCCCTGCCGTCATCCCTAGACACCGCCCGCACCGCGGGCTTCACGGTGTTGGTGATCGCCCAGCTGATCAACACCATCAACGCCCGTTCGGAGACCCGGACCGCCTTCCGCCGGTTTTTCGCCAACGGCTGGTTGTGGGCGGCGATCGCGCTGTCGGCGCTGCTGCAGGTGGCCGTCGTCCAGCTGCCGGTCCTCAACACCGCCTTCACCACCACGCCGCTGTCGGTGAGCCAGTGGCTGGTGTGCGTGGCCTTGGCCAGCACGGTCCTGTGGGTGAGCGAGATCCGCAAGTTCATCTTGCGTCATCTGGACAGCCGACGACGCCAACCGACCGATCCGACCCCCATGAGGCCCAGTTCAGTAACGCACGCTGAGCAGTCAGATGCGCCCTGCATCTAGCATCTGACCAGCAATGCGGTTGTTCCGAGTGCATAAAGGCGATGCTCGTCGAGCACACGCGACATGCGCGGGTTCGCGGGCATTGAAAATCGGTACCCGGTCTGGCGGCATATCAATCTGCGGGTGATCGGCCCGCCAGCAATCTTGGGTCGGACCTGGCGGCAGTGGTAACGCCGAAGGGCTATATCAGCTTCGCCGATACGCAATGCCAGCGTGAATTATGACACAGCTATCAACACCCGCATTGTGGGCATAGTGCGGTATTTATTGCACTAGCACAGCCGTGATGAATTTGACCCGGTCGCAATGTTGGCAAGTTATGGCCGGGCGAAGGCGTAAACGACACCGTCGGAAGCTCAACAACAATTCGGTATTATCAACTTATTTCTATAACACTTGACTAGTAGTTCGGACAGAGATCGGCTATGGCGTAGTTAACGAACTCGTCGGCCTGTTCGGGGCTCAGCCCACGATCGCCCAGATTGGCGTCGGATCTTTGCAGCGCCATAGCCTTAAGCTCTTGGGGACAAACGCCATACGATACTTGGACGCATAATTTCTGGCCCACCTGCAACAGCGCGGCGTCGCCACCGTCGGCATCATAGATCCGGGCCTTGTGCAGGTCATTGAGATAGGAGTCGACGTCAGCCTGGGCCGGGTTAGTCCAAACTAGCCCGCCGACCACAAGTAAGCCACCTATTACCGCTAATCCCTCAAAATCGGCCATAGCGCATCTGTGCCGCCATAGCTCCTTCTCCTTTGCCTCATACCGGGACTGGAAACTGGAAAGACGTCAATTTCCGGAGAGACCTCTATGAAGTGTACTGCCAGGATCGGCTGTAGCGATCATCGCAGGATCCTGGGCCGATAATCCGGTTGATACTACCGTGTCGAGCTGGGAACCAGCTGCGAAACGCATTAAAGCTGACTGTCGTCATCGCACATGAACGCGCACATGTCCAGCGCAAAGGCCTTCTTCCACAAAGGGCTTAAGCGCGATCACCGCAACGAGTTGACGCCGGAACAGGTCGCGCGCTTCGACCGGGTGGCTCTCTCGAGAAGCTGGGCAAAGAATGCGCCCGCCCTGCCCTCGACTCTCACAACGGTGGACCAACAACACGGCTGCAGATTGCGTGGACCTGGTTCACCGGCCCGGCCACCCACAGCAGACCTCCACCCGGGAACGGCGGTGGGTAAGCGACTGGTCTTTAAACTACTGCGTTCCGCCACCAAGGACTGTTTGTCTCTGATGGTTGCCTCGATTTCGTCGAGACTCTTTGACGGTTCTGGTGAACCGTACGGTCGCTGGCCCGCAGCGTCACCCGACCACCGCAACGGACGACGGGCTACCTACATCTGTCGAGCAACCTGCAGTCGTGTTGGCCAAAGTTCACCAGTGTGCCGCCTACCCGATGGCTCGCGTTAGCTGTTCTACAGGAGCATCAGAAGATGAGGAGCACCCGCATGGGTGGCCGTCGTGTGGTTGTGGTGGTCGCGTTGCTCGGCCCTCTTGGAGTAGCTTCGACCGCGCATGCCGACGCTACGGATGACGCATTCCTGAAAGCGTTGAGGGACAAGGGCATTAGCTACGTTTCGCCCGATTCCGCGATCAGTGCGGGTCATAAGGTTTGCCAGCTACTCGATACTGGCCAAACCTACACCGATGTCGCGGAAGAGGTGCTGAAAAGCAGTACCCTCGACGCCTACCATGCCGGGTATTTTGTCGGCGTGAGCATGGCTGCGTACTGCCCGCATGAGTTGCGGTAGACGGCGTATGTCAAGCGTGCAGCCATCAGACAGCCGACATAGAATGAAGCTGACAACATTAGGAGAAACCACCAAGTGATCACGAAAGTCTTTGTCAGCGTTGCTATTACGCTCGGCGCGGCTGTTTCGGCAGCGGTACCGGCGGGCGCTGACCCTAACCCGTTCGGTGTCCTCGGCTGTAGCTGCCGCGCGCCAGGCACGCAGCAGGGCACCGGCACGGTTGTCACGGACCAGATAACTCGGGGATTCCAGCAGGGTCAATCTGACCTGCGAGCCATCCGAGGCCAGCAGTAGCCTTTCAGCCCCAGACTCGGCCTCCGAGTCCACCGTGTCGTCCCGATTCAGGAAAGATCCGCAAGTTCATCTTGCGGCGCCGGACATCACGGTGGTGATCGCCTCGATGTCGGCCCGGCCCGGCAATCCCCAGTCGGGCTGGTAGCCCAACAATTCGTCGACCCGCACGGTCTTCATGTCGAGGTCGAGCAGTTCGATGGCTTCCAGCGGCACCAGCGCCGGGTGGACGTAGCCGCAGGTGCGGGCGAGCTGCAGCAGTTCGAAACGCAGGGTGGCGAGATAGTTGGCGCAGCGCACCGACTTCAGGTCCGGGTCGAGGCCGTGTTGCAGCCACGGTGACTGGGTGGCGACGCCCGACGGGCAGCGGCCCGTGTGACAGCGCTGGGCCTGAATGCAGCCGATGGAGAACATGGCGGTTCGGCCGACGTTGATCATGTCGCAGCCGGTGGCCAACGCCAGCAGCGCGTTCTCCGGGATGCCCAGCTTGCCCGACCCGATGAACATCACGTCGTGGTGCAGCCCGTGCTCGGCGAAGGCCCGGTAGACCCGCGGGAGAGCCCACTTGAACGGCAGGGCGACGTGGTCGCTGAAGACCAGCGGGGCGGCGCCGGTGCCGCCCTCGCCGCCGTCGACGGTCACGAAGTCGACGCCCGTCCCGGTGCGGGCCATGCGCGCGGCCAGGTCACACCAGAACCGGTCTTCCCCGACCGCCGACTTGATGCCGACCGGCAGGCCCGTCTCGGCGGCGATGGTCTCCACCAGGTTCAGCAGCCCGTCGACGTCACGGAACGCGGAATGCCCGGCGGGGCTCCTGCAGTCCACCCCGACCGGAACGCCGCGGATGGCGGCGATTTCGGGCGTGACCTTGGCGCCGGGCAGCACGCCGCCCAGGCCGGGCTTGGCGCCCTGGCTGAGCTTGATCTCGATGGCGCGGATCGCCGGCGTGGCCGCCACCCGGTCGATCAGCCTCGGCAGGCTGAAGCGGCCGGCGTCGTCGCGGCAACCGAAGTAGCCGGTGCCGATCTGCCAGACCAGGTCGCCGCCGTTCAGGTGATACGGCGACACCCCGCCCTCGCCGGTGGTGTGCAGGGCCCCCGCGATGGCCGCGCCCTTGTTGAGGGCGGTGATGGCCGCGCCGCCGAGCGCGCCGAAGCTCATCCCGGAGATGTTGACCACCGACGGCGGGCGGAACGCCTTGGCGCGGCCCCGCGCGCCGCCGAGCACCTTGGCCGACGGCAACGGCACCGCGGGGTCGGGATGCTCGGGTTCGCCCTCCGGCGCCGCGACGGGAAACGCCGCGTGCTTGATGATCGGATAGTTGTGCACCCGCTCCAGGTCGTTGTCGGTGCCGAAGCCGAAATACCGGTTGGCCAGCTTCGAGGACGTGTACACCCAGCGCCGCTGGTCGCGACTGAACGGCCGCTCCGCGTCGTTGTCCGTGACGATGTACTGGCGCAGTTCCGGGCCGACCGCTTCCAGCAGGAACCGCAGGTGCCCGATGATCGGGTAGTTGCGCAAGATGGTGTGCCGGCGCTGCAGCAGATCCCACCCCGTGACTCCGGCCAGGCCCCCGCCGACCAACGCGGCCACCGCCCGGGATTTCAAGAATCGAAATCCGTGTAGACGCCCAGCAGGTCGCGGGCCGACACGATGCCGACCAGCGCGCCGTCGCGCTCCACCAGCACGTGGCGGATGTAGCGGTCCATCATCCGGGCCGCGACCTGGTCGACCGAGGCTTCGGCGTCACACCACACCAGCCTGGTGCTGGCCAGCTCGGAGGCCGCGACGGTGGCGAGGTTCCGGCCGGCGGCGACCGCCCGCACGATGTCGCGCTCGCTCACCAGCGCGAGCGGCCGCGCGTCGTCGCCGATCACGACGGCGCCCACGTCGCAAGTCACCATCGCACGGGCGGCGTCGGCAATCGTGGCGTCGGCGGGGACGCGGGCAACAGGGTCACCGGTGAGGGTGGCGATCGGGATGGACCCCGGCGTAGATATGTCAGGCACGTCTCCCATGCTCGTCGAGCGGCGGTGGGCCTTTCTAGTGACCTGAGTCCTCAATCCGCGTCCATCCGGCCCTAGCCCACTCCGGGACGCGCGACCAAGCTGGCACGCATGGGCGCTATGGGTTGGTTGCGGCCCGGTCAGTGGGTCGAACCGATTCTTGTCGCGGTGACCGTCGTCGCGTTGGCGGCCGGGGGGATCGCACGGCTTGCCGGGGCGCCCGGGGTCGCCGACGGCTGCTGGATCGCGGGCACAGTGGCGGCGGTGGTCCCCGCGGTGGTGTGGGTGCTCGCCGCATTGCGCCGGGGCCGATTCGGGGTCGATCTGATCGCGGTGTTGTCGCTGGCCGGCACGCTGCTGGTGGGCGAGTATCTCGCCGGCGCGTTGATCGCGGTCATGCTGGCCGGCGGGCGGGCGCTGGAGGCGGCGGCCGAGCGCCGCGCGTCCCGCGATTTGCGGGCGCTCCTGGAACACGCGCCGCGGTTCGCCCGCCGCCGCGTCGGGTCGACGGTGGACGTCATCGCACTGGACGAGGTCGCGGTCGGGGATCTGCTCGTGGTGGGCCCGGGCGAAGTGGTGCCCGTCGACGGGCGCGTTTCCGGTGCGGTCGCGGTGCTGGACGAATCGGTCCTGACCGGCGAACCGCTGCAGGTGGAGCGCGGCGCCGGCGAGCCCGTGCGCAGCGGGGTGGTCAACGCGGGCAGCGCCTTCGAGATTCACGCCACGGCCACCGCCACCGACAGCACCTACGCGCAGATCGTCCGCCTGGCCGCGGAAGCCGGAGCGGAGAACGCGCCGGTGGTACGGCTGGCCGACCGGTATGCGGCGTGGTTCTTGCCGTTGACGCTGATGGTGGCGGGTGCGGCATGGCTCGCCAGCGGGTCGGCGGTGCGGGCGGTGGCGGTGCTGGTGGTGGCCACGCCGTGCCCGCTGTTGCTGGCGGCACCGGTTGCGATCGTGTCCGGGCTGTCGCGGGCGTCGCGGCGCGGCGTGGTGATCCGCAGCGGCGGCACCCTGGAAAACCTCGGGCATGCAACGACTTTGGTGATGGACAAGACCGGCACCCTGACCATGGGACGTCCCGTCGTCATCGATGTCGCGGCCGCGCCAGGCCGCGATGCACTCGAGATCTTGGGGCTGGCCGCCTCGGTGGATCAGATGTCTCCGCACGTCTTGGCCGAGGCGATTGTCACCGCGGCGCGGGCTCGCGGCCTGCGGCTGTCGCTACCCTCCGAGGTGGTCGAGGAGCCGGGCCGCGGCGTCACCGCCACCCTGGACGGCCGGCGTATCCACGTCGGCAAACTCTGGCAGGGCACCGCGAACGCGGAATGGGCCCGCGCGGTGGTGAATCGCGCCCTGCTGGACGGCGCCGCGATCGCTTGGGTCTGCGTCGACGGGCGACCCGCGGGCGCGGTTTTGCTGCGCGACCCGCTGCGTCGCCATGCACCACGAACGCTGCGCCGGTTACGCGAAGCCGGGCTGAACCGATTGGTGATGCTGACCGGAGACCGCGCCGAACCCGCCCGCGAGGTGGCCGCCGTGCTGGGTTTGGACGAGGTGTACGCGGAACAGAGCCCGGCCGACAAGGTGGCGGCCGTGCGCACCGAGAAGGACCGCGCGGTGACCGTGATGGTCGGCGACGGGGTCAACGACGCGCCCGCGCTGGCCGCGGCCACGGTCGGCGTGGCGATGGGCGCCCGCGGTGCCACCGCCTCCTCTGAGGCCGCCGGCATCGTGTTGACCACCGATCGGCTGGACCGGCTCGCCGACGCGATGGACATCGCCCGCTGGTCGCGGCGCATCGCCGTGCAGAGCGCGGTCGTCGGCATGGTCCTGTCGCTGGCCGCGATGGCCGTCGCCGCCGTCGGTTGGCTGCCACCGGCGCTTGGCGCACTGGTGCAGGAGGGCATCGACGTCGCCGTGATTCTCAACGCGCTGCGCGCCCTGCGCGGCAACCCGGACATCGAGGTCGACCTGCCCGCAGCGACCGAACAGATGTTGCGGCGCTTCGACGCCGAACACGACGAGCTGCGCGACGCCGTCGATCTGTTGCGCGCCGCCGCCGACCGGTTGGCCGCCGCGCCCGATCGGTCGGCGCTGGAGGCGATCGGCCGCGCCCACGCCGTGCTCACCGAGCGGATCATCCCGCACGAGCAAGCCGAAGAGACGCAGCTTTACCCCGCGCTGGCCCACCCATTGGGCACCAGCGAAGCGACGGCGCCGATGAGCCGCACCCACGCGGAGATCCAGCGACTCTCCGACCGGATCGGCGCCCACTTGGCCTTGGCGCAGAGCAATGGCGCGATCGGTCCCGACCAGCTCGACGACCTGCTCGCCTGCCTATACGGGTTGCACGCCCTGCTGCGCCTGCACTTCCTGCAGGAGGAGGAAAGCTATTTCACCCTGGCCGAGGACGAACCGGGCCCACGAAAGCCGGACGGCCGGGACGCCTTGGCGCACAAGCTATCCCGCTGACGGTGGTCGTTTCATGACTGTGCCGGGCAGCTCCGCGCCGATTTCGATGTCCTCGTAGTCCCGCCCGTCGCCACGGCCACCCTTGCCGCCCGACGGCCGCCGCATGGGCGCCACCGGCATAGGGGGTGGCGATGCTTCCCCGGGCGGAAGCGCGGACACCGCCGAGGCGAGCTGCACCGGCGGCTGCGCGCCCGGCAGCATCCCGACCGTCGCGGGCGGCATGCTCAGCTTGCCCACCAGCACGGAAACGCCCAGCGCGCCCCGCGGCGCCAGCGCCCCGGAACCGAGGGCGTTCACCAGGCTCGCATCCGCCGATGCCAGCGCGGCCGAACCCTCCGCCAGGCCCTGTCCGATGTCGGCGCCAACACCTGAAAGCGCCTGGGCCGCATTGAGTTGCGCCAGGTAGCTGAGCAGGTTGACGGGGAATCCACTGGCGATGAACTGCCAACCCCAGATGCTGGTGTAGCCGAACCAGCCCTTGTTGGGATCGAAAGGAGTGACGCCGAGCGCGTCAATGATCGACTGCGTGTTGGCCGAAGAGCCGATCAGAGCGTTGGCGGCGGGCACCATCGTGGCCTGGGTGGAGACCACCGAAGGATTGGCGACGGGCGGCGGCGACGAGAGTGGGGAGAGCTTGACCGCGTTCAGTGAGGTCGCGCCGTAGCGATACATCGCCGCCGAGTTGTTCATCCACATGGCGTTGTACTCGGCTTCCGTCTCGGCGATGGCCGGAGCGTTGATACCGAAGAAGTTAGTGGCCAGCAACATTGCCAACCGCGCCCGGTTTGCTGCAACAACGGAAGGATGCACCACCGTCCAGTGGGTCAATTCGAAAGCGGCCGTGACGGTTTCGACCGATGCGGCGATTTCCTGGCACTGCGCCGCGGTGGTCCGCAACCAGGCCAGGTAGGGCTCGAACGCCTGGACCATCGCGACTGAGGACGGACCCTGCCATGTCCCCGCCAGCGTCGCCAACTCCGCGGTGTAACTGCTTGCCGCCGCCTCCAATTCGGCGCTGAGCTCTTGCCACGCGCCGGCGGCTTCGATCATTGACCAGGCGCCGGGTCCGGAGTGGATCAGCGCCGAAGTGATCTCGGGCGGCAGCAGGCCAAAGTCAATCACGTCTCGCCCAACGGGACAGGACGCGCGTAACCACCACTGCGCTTGCGCGACAGGGCATTTGCGCCACGATTAACCTATCCGGCGGCGAGATTCCGCTTCCGGAGTGGTGAGAAACCGTCATCGGCTCTCATCCCCCGCTTGGCGGTCGGTGAATCACCTTCTTCGGGAGTTCCGCCCCGTATTCAAGGTCCTCGAACTTCTGTTGCTTGCGCTTGCGCCAACCGCTGCCCGCCGAGTTGGAGGCGGCCGGCGCCATCATGGGCATGAGCGGCATGCCGGTGAGTCCGGCATCGGCCGGCAGCGGCGACACCGACGATGCGAGTTGCACCGGCGTTTGCGTCGCCGGCAGCAGGCCCACCACCGCGGGCGGGGCGGTTAGCTTGCCCAGCGAAACACCGACCCCCATCGCCCCTGCGGCCGCACCCCCGGGCGCGGCCTGCAACGCGCTGGCCAGCCTGGTCACCGACGACGCCAGCGCACCCTCGCCCTCCGAAAGCCCCAGGCCGATGTCGCTGCCGACGCCCTGCAGCGCCTGGGCCGAGGTGTTCTGCGCCAGGTAGCTGAGCAGGTTGATCGGGAAACCGGAGGAGATGAACTGGTTTCCCCAGGTGCTGAAGTAGCTGAACCAACCGGCGTTGGGGTCGAAGGGGCTGACGCCGAGCGAGTCGATGGCGTTCCCCGTGCTGGAGGCCGAAGTGCCGAGCAGGGCGTTGGACACCACTCCCTGTTGGTTGAGCGTGCCCGTCGGGTTCGTGATGGCGAGCGGCGAATTGAATTGCGACAGCGACGTGGTCGCTTGTGACGACGCCGCCTGATAGCGCGCCATCGCCGCGGAATTGTTCGCCCACATGGTCTGGTATTCGTCCTGGGTCGCGGCGATCGCCGCCGTATTCTGGCCGAACCGGTTGGTGGCCAGCAACTGCGCCAGCCGCGTCCGGTTGGCGGCTACCACTGCTGGATGGACCACGGCCGACCGGACGGCGGTGAATGCCACCGCTGCGGACTCTGCCGAGGTGGCCATTTGCTGGGCCTGCTGCGCGGTGGTGCGGAGCCAGATGAGGTAGGGCTGTACGGCCTGCAGCATCGCCATCGAGGACGGGCCGTCCCACGAATCGATCAACGACGACAACGCGGATGCGTACACGGCGACCGAGTTCTCCAGCTCGACGCCCAGATTCTGCCACGCGCCGGCGGCCTCGATCAGCGACCCAGCGCCTGGACCGGAGTGGATGAGCGTCGAGGTGACCTCAGGTGGCGCGAATAAGTCCATCACATCTCACCTTGTCTACGCCGACTACGCAGCCGGAAAGTTTCGTTTACGAAGTTGCAAAGAGACAGGAAACTTTACGCATTTCGCCCCCCAGGGTGCTGCCCGCATCCTTCCCCGTCGAGTCCCCGGACGTGAGAACGATATACCGGCGACGTTAGGGTAGCCAAAGTAGTCGCCGAGCACGTGGGCCCGGGTGCTGGTCAACAGCGCCGCGGTGGACCCGCTAGACGGTCACCGATGCGCCGCGGGGCACCTCGATGATTCGATCCGCGATCTCGCGGCGCCGCATCTCCCGCGTGAAATCGGCCAGCGGCGAAGCGAAGACGCCATAGTCGTCGAAGTGCACCGGAATGGCCTTGGGCAGGGCCAACATTGCCACCAGTTCCGCGCCCTGGCGGCCGTCCATGGTTACGGTCAGCCCGAACGGAAGCCGCGGGCCGGCCGGCAGCCGGGTCCCGCCGAGGTGCAGCACGCCGGCGTCGATGGAGTCGAATCGCGCCGGGATCTCTTTCAGTTCCTCGATGAGCAGGGTGTCACCGGAGATGTAGAGCCGGCGCCGGGGCGATCCGTCGTCGGCGGCGAATTCCAGCATGGTGCCCATCACCGGCGGCAACAGCCGCTGGGTCCAGCCCGGGCCGTGTCGGCCCGGCAGCGACGTCATCGTGACGGTGGTGCCGCCCTTGGTGATCTTGTGTTGTTCCCACGTCGAAAGCCCGCTCGCGTTGGCGAAGCCACGGTGATGCAGCCGTCTGGCGGCGTGTGGGGTGGTCACCACGGGCAGGTCGTGGTCGAGGCCTTTCTGGGACACCCGGTCCCAGTGGTCGCCGTGCATGTGGGAGAGGACGACGGCATCGACCGGCGGTAGTTCGTCGATGCGCAACGCCGGTTCCTTGAGGCGCTTGGACACCAGCCCGTGACCAAGGTAGGCGTGTTGCCCGCGGTGCAGGAAGTTGGGATCGGTCAGCAGCGTCAGCCCGCCCGCCGCGATCAAGGTGGTGGCGTTGCCCACGAACGTCACGGTGATGTCCATACCCGCGGGCTACCCGATCGCGGGCTGCTCACGCGGCCCGGAAGATGTCTGCTACAGGCCGGGCAGGCAGATGGGCGCTCCGTAGCAAGGGGGCGGACCCAGCGGCCGGCGGGGAGCGTCGCCCTCCCAGACGAACTGGCCGACGTTGCCCATCCCGCCGACGGGGACCCAGTACCAGTGGTGGCAGACGCCCATGTCCCAGCGCACGTCCGGCATCGGCAACGGTTGCCCCGGGCACCAGTCGTGCGGGACGGTGAAGTTATCCAGCGGCAGTGGGCCGATGATTTGCGGCGCAATGCCGCGCTCCGCCTGCGCGGTGCCCGCGGCCAGCCCCAGACCCGCCACCGCCACGCCGCCGGACAGCAGCGCCCCGGTGATGGCCTTCCTGAACTTGTGATTGTTCGACATTGCCTCGCGCCTTTCCTCGACGCTGTGATGCTGCGATCAGTATCCGCTCGCGCCGACCCCGTCACCGGGGAAGTGGACTACGCGAATCAGCAGACATCGGACGGTCCGCTACCGATCCAGAAACGATGGCCTCGGAGCAAAGCCGCCCACGTGGCCCACGGGTGTTCTACAGTGACGCCCTACCGGGGGATTCGTCGAGGCATCGAGGAGGCCCCGTAATGACAGCGGTAGACGACATCACCAGCCTTCGCCAGCGCCGCGAGGCAATCGTCAATCAGCACGTCGAGGTGGAAAACCGCCATGACGTCGAGGCGACAATCGCCACCTTCACGCAGCCACGCTACGAGGTAAACGGCGTTCCGAGCGATGGCGAGGATGCCGTCCGGGAGCTGCTGCAAGGCCTCATGGTTGGCTTCCCCGACCTGCACGCCGAGCTCGGCAGGATGCGCCATGCCGACGACGCGATATTCGGCGAAGGGCTCATCACGGGAACCCACGACGGCGAATGGGCGGGCATCCCACCAACCGGCCGCCGCATCGAGATCCCGATAGTCGGCATCTTCGAATTCGACGGCGATCGACTGCTGTGCGAGAAGGTCTATTTCGATATGGCCAACGTGCTGATGCAGATGGGTGTGCTCCCTCCCATCGGCTAGAAGGGTGGCGGGTGCGTCGCCGGGCGGGCATCTTCGCCGTGCGTTCAGCGCAAAAGTTCTGGGGCGCATCGGCTTCGGGGGCCGCGATCGCCCCGGTGGCCCGACACAGACTGGGAAACAACAGCGCACTGCCCGGGGTGGTGACGTGTCGATGCGCGCCGCTCGACCTGCTGCGCGCCTTACACTTCCGCAATGTTCTCGGAGACGCGCTATGCGATGAACGGGGACTTGCGCGTCGCTTATCGCACATCCCGCGAAGGTCCGCGCGACATCGTGTTCGTCCCGATGTGGCTCAGCAACTGTGAGCTCATGCCGGAACTACCGTCGATGCAAGGGTGGATCAATGCGATGACATCGGTCGGTCGGCTCATCTTCTTCGACCAGCCGGGCACCGGGGCGTCTGATCCCGTCGCGTCGGGCGCGCTGCCGACGTTGGAGCAATGGGCCGACAGCATCACTGCTGTGCTCGACGATCTCGGAAGCCGTGAAGCGGTCCTCCTCGCGGGCCTCGGCGCGGTCGCGACGGGGGCGCTGTTCTCGGCAACACACCCGTCGCGCACCGCCGGGTTGGTCGTGCTGGAGGGCTACGCGGATCCGATGGTCGAACGCACCGAAGGACCCACACCCGAGCAGATGACTGCTGCCGTGATCGCCGCGTGGGGCACGGGCGACATGCACCACCTCCAGAATCCGGACATGCCGTGGAACGAGGAGATCCGGGCCACGTGGGCCCGTCTGGAACGCTTGTCGGCGAGCCCAGGGACCTTTGCTCGCATGCTGCCTCTGGTGGCTGAGATGGACGTGCGGGCGGTCCTGCCGACAATCCGCGTCCCGACACTCGTCCTCCATCGCACTGGCGACCCCTTTATCCCGCCTGAGTGGGGCAGGGACGTCGCTGATCGCATACCGGGTGCGAAGTTCGTTGGGCTGCCGGGGCGCAACATGCTTCACTACGTGGAACCGTGGCGCGATTCCTTTCAAGAGATCGCCCAGTTCCTCACCGGCCACCAGGCCGACGTTGCCGATGATCGCGTGCTCGCCACCGTGCTGTTCACCGACATCGTGGACTCGACCCGCCGGGCCGCGGAGATCGGCGATCGTGATTGGCATGCGCTGCTTGATGCGCACGACGCGATCGTCCGATCGCAGCTGTCCCGCTTTCGGGGCCGCGAGGTGAGCACTTCGGGCGACGGTTTCCTGTCGATGTTCGACGGCCCCCAGCGAGCGATCCGCTGCGCCATGGCGATTCGCGACGCGGTGCAGACGTTGGGTATCGAGGTACGCGCCGGGTTGCACACCGGTGAATGCGAGGTCCGTGGTGAGGACATCGGCGGGATCGGGGTGCACATCGGCGCGCGCGTGAGCGCCCTGGCGAGACCGAACGAGGTACTCGTCTCGAGCACGCTGCGCGACTTGGTGATCGGGTCAGGACTGGAGTTCGAGGAGCGGGGCTCTCACGAGCTCAAGGGCGTGCCTGGCGAGTGGCGTCTATTCGCCGTCGCCTCCAGGTAAGACCGATGATGGCTCGTCAGAATGGTGGCGGATCGTCATCG
>NZ_LZJZ01000110.1 GCF_001667585.1 Mycobacterium sp. E2733 | reverse complement strand
GCTAGGGGACGCCCCGGCGTCAGCACCCCCCACACGGCCGCGGGCAGGACGATCGACACCCCGACGCACACTCCGACGAGAAGGTCAAAGCCGGCACGCTCAACACGGTCGCGCGCGCGGTAGTCCACGCGGCCAACATGGGCGCGAAGGTCATCAACATTTCGGTCACCGCCTGCCTGCCGGCGGTGGCCCCCGCCGACCAGCGGGCGTTGGGCGCCGCACTGTGGTACGCCGCCACCGTCAAGGACGCGGTGGTGGTGGCCGCGGCCGGAAATGACGGCGAAGCCGGCTGCAACAACAACCCGATGTACGACCCGCTGGAACCATCGGATCCACGGGACTGGCATCAGGTCAAGGTCGTCTCGTCGCCGTCGTGGTTTTCCGACTACGTCTTGTCGGTCGGCGCGGTCGACGCCACCGGCGCCGCGCTCGACAAGAGCATGTCGGGCCCCTGGGTGGGTGTGGCGGCGCCGGGCACCCACATCATGGGTCTCTCGCCCCAGGGCGGCGGGCCGGTCAACGCCTACCCGCCGTCGAGGCCCGGCGAGAAGAACATGCCGTTCTGGGGCACCAGCTTCTCGGCCGCCTACGTCAGCGGCGTCGCGGCGCTGGTCCGGGCGAAATTCCCCGACCTCAGCGCGCATCAGGTGATCAACAGGATCGTGCAGTCGGCGCACAATCCGCCTGCGGGAGTGGACAACAAGGTCGGCTACGGGTTGGTCGATCCCGTTGCGGCACTGACGTTCAACATCCCGGCGGGTGACCGGATGCCCCCGGGCGCGCAGACCCGGGTCATCAGGCCGGCCCCGCCGCCCCCGCCGCCGGACCATCGGGCGCGCAACATCGCCATCGGGTTCGTCGGTGCGGTGGCCGCCGCTGTGCTCGTGGCCGCGATCGCGGCGCGGCTGAGGAGGGTGCGGTGACCTCCGCGCTGACCGGGTTCAGCCGGGGCAGCAATCGGCGGGTCCTCGGGGTGTGGGTGGTCTTCCTGCTCGCGGCGGCGAGTTGGGCCGTGGGCGGCTACCTCGGTGCGGCGATCGCCGTGGGGGTCGGCGTCGCCGCGGTATTCGTCCGCTGGTGGGGTCAGCCGGCGTGGTCATGGCTGGTGCTCTGGCGGCGAGGGCGGCGCCCGATCCGCTGGGACGCCCCAATCACCGTGGCCAACAACCGATCCGGCGGTGGGGTCCGGGTGCAGGACGGTGTCGCGGTGGTGGCGGTGCAGCTGCTCGGCAGGGCACACCAAGCGACCACGGTGACCGGCTCGGTGACCGTCGAGACCGACAACGTCATCGACGTCGTCGAATTGGTGCCGATGATGCACCAGGCGCTTGGTCTGGAACTCGACTCGATCAGCGTCGTCTCGCTCGGCTCCCGGCACGGCAACATCGGGGACTACCCGCGGGTGTATGACTCGGAGATCGGCACCCCGCCGTATGCGGGCCGGCGCGAAACCTGGTTGATCATGCGGCTGTCCATCATCGACAACACGCAAGCGCTGCGCTGGCGCACCACCGTTGGCGCCGCGGCCATTTCGGTGGCGCAGCGCATCGCGGGCCTGCTGCGTTGCCAGGGGCTGCGGGCGAAGGTGGCCACAGCCACCGACCTGGCCGAGCTCGATCGGCGGCTGGGGTGTGACGCCATCGAGGGGGAGACGCAGAGATGGAAGGCCATCCGCGGTGAGGCGGGCTGGATGACGACGTACGCGTATCCGGCCGACGCGATCGCCTCGCGCGTGCTGTCGCAGGCCTGGACGCTGCGCGCCGATGAGGTCATCCAGAACGTGACCGTGTATCCGGATGCGACCTGCACCGCGACGATCTCCGTGCGCACGCCGACGCCCGCTCCCACCCCGCCGAGTGTGATCTTGCGCCGGCTCAACGGGGAACAGGCCGCGGCCGCCGCGGCCAACATGTGCGGCCCGCGGCCCTTCCTGCGGGCCCTGCGGCCCAGCCCGCTGCCCGAGCAGTTGATCACCGAGATCGGTCCTTCAGGCGTGCTGATCGGCAAGCTGAGCAACGGAGACCGGCTGCTGATCCCCGTCACGGATGCCGGTGAGCTGTCAAGGGTTTTTGTGGCCGCCGACGATCCGGTCGCCAAGCGCATCGTGATTCGCACCGCCGGCGCGGGCGAGCGGGTGTGCGTGCATACCCGCGACATGACGCGCTGGGCCACCGTGCGGATGCCGGAGATCAGCGTCGTCAGTGCGGCGCGACCCGCGCCGCGCACCACCGTCAGCGTCGTGGAGCACGTCGCTCCGATCTCACCCACCCCGCGGCCCGCGACCGTGATCACGGTCGCCCCGTCGGGCACGAGGCTGCCCGAGGGACACCGGCACAACTTCGAGGTGATCATCGAGCAGCTTGGCCCGGCGACGGTGCGGGTCAGCGCGGCGGAGAAGGACTGGCTCGTCGAGATGGACATGTTCCGCGCCGAGAACCGCTACGTGAGTCTCGACCCGGTCACCATGTCGGTCACGTAGAACGTCAAGGATTCGAAGGCATACGCAATGGGTGATTTACAAACTGCCCGTAGGCATTTCGATCGGGCGATGGCTGTCAAGAGCAGGCAGGGTCGAGCGGCGGCGCTGCCGGAGTTCGTCGCGGCCACCGACGCCGACCCGTCGATGGCCGACGCGTGGCTGGGCCGCATCGCCTGCGGCGACAACGACCTCGCCTCGTTGAAGAAGCTTTATGCCACCGGCGAATGGTTGCACCGCGAAACGACCCGCATCGGGCAGGCCCTCGCCGCGGAGATCCAGCTGGGGCCCTACATCGGAATCACGGTGACCGACGCATCCCAAGTGGGGCTGGCGTTGTCGTCGGCGCTGACCATAGCCGGCGAATACGCCGAGGCCGACAGGCTGCTGGCCAATCGCGATCTGCTGGATTCGTGGGCCAACTATCAGTGGCACCAGCTGGCCCGGGCGTTCTTGATGTACACGACGCAACGATGGCCGGACGTGTTGTTGACCGCTGCCCAGGAGCTGCCCCCGCAGGCGATCATCATGTCGGCCGTGACCGCGTCGATTTGCGCGCTGGCGGCCCACGCCGCGGCGCATCTCGGGCAGGGCCGGGTCTCGCTGGACTGGCTCGACCGCGTCGACGTGATCGGGCAGACCAACGCGTCGGGCCGCTTCGACGCGGACGTGCTGACGGCATCGATCGGGCCGGCCGATATCCCGCTGCTGGTCGCCGATTTGGCGTATGTGCGCGGGATGGTGCACCGCCAGCTGCGCGAGGAGGACAAGGCCCAGGTCTGGCTTTCGAAGGCCACCATCAACGGCGTCCTGACCGAGGCCGCGAAGGCGGCCCTGGCCGACCCGAACCTGCACCTGGTCGTGACCGACGAGGAAACGATCGCCAGCCGCACCGACCGATGGGACGCGTCGACGGCCAAGAGCCGTGATGAGCTCGACGATGACGCGACCGCGGAGCGGCGCGCCGAGTTGCTCGCTGAGGGCCGGGCGCTGCTGGCCAAGCAGGTCGGACTGGCCGCGGTCAAGCAGGCCGTGTCGGCGCTCGAAGATCAGCTCGAAGTGCGGATGATGCGCCTCGAGCACGGGCTGCCGGTGGAGGGACAGACCAACCACATGCTGCTGGTGGGCCCGCCCGGCACCGGTAAAACGACCACCGCCGAAGCACTCGGCAAGATCTACGCCGGCATGGGCATCGTCCGCAACCCCGAAATCCGGGAGGTCCGCCGGTCGGACTTCTGCGGCCACTACATCGGGGAGTCGGGGCCCAAGACCAACGCGCTGATCGAAAAGTCGCTTGGCCAAATCATTTTCATGGACGAGTTCTATACCTTGATCGAGCGGCACCAGGACGGCACACCCGACATGATCGGCATGGAGGCCGTCAACCAGCTCCTGGTGGCGCTGGAAACACACCGTTTCGACTTCTGTTTCATCGGCGCCGGTTATGAGGATCAGGTGGACCAATTCCTCACCGTGAACCCGGGTTTGGCGGGCCGGTTCAACCGCAAGCTGCGGTTCGAGTCGTATTCGGCGGCCGAGATCGTCGAAATCGGGCACCGGTACGCGGCGCCGCGTGCCAGCAAGCTCGACGCCGCCGCCCGGGAGGCATTCCTGGATGCGGCCACGACCATCCGCAATTACACGACGCCTGGCGGGCGGCATGGCATCGACGCCATGCAGAACGGCCGGTTCGCCCGCAATGTCATCGAACGTGCGGAGGGGTTTCGGGACACCCGCGTGGTCGCGCAGAAGCGCGCGGGCCAGGCGGTGACGGTCGAGGATCTGCAGATCGTCACCGCCCCCGACATCGAGGCCGCGGTGCGCAGCGTGTGCTCGGACAACCGTGACATGGCGGCCATCGTCTGGTAGCCCTCGCCCAGAACCTGAGGCGGCCCTTACGCCGGCTCGAAGCGGAAGACGGCGAGCCGCCCCGCCAGTGCTTCGAATTCGTCGGCCGTCCCATTACGCACCATTCCCGAACGTTTCGCGAACGACACACCGACGGGCACCTTGGCGGGAAACGCCCGCAGCACCGGGCGCGCTTCCCCGGCGGAGAGTTCGACGATCCGGACCTGCCGTGACCGTCGTCCCCGGCTGAGCGTGCCGGCGCCCGCCGCGCGGGCGTTCGCCGCCCAGTCGGCGCCGGGATAGCCGGCCACGACATAGAGGCCGCCCTGAAATTTGAATGGTGTCATCGGGGTGCTGCGAGGCCGGCCCGACTTGCGGCCGGGCACCGTCAGCACCATGGCTGGACCGGTGGGGATCCCGAGCCGTTAAACCGCCATCATCACCTTGTTCATGGGCTTGAGGAAGCGCGGCGGACGCGGTTGGGACATGTGCGGCTCCTTCCCTATTTCGCAGCCGCGAAGACGTCGCGGTGCTCGGCGACCCATTGGCCGAAGGGGAGCGCCGCTCGCCCAAGGATCTTCTCTACATCGTGGGTGACCAGCGCGGGTGTATCGAGCGTCGCGGCGAGCATGGCGATGTAGGCATCCGCAAAGTCTGCCGTGAAGCCCAGCGAGAGGAACCGTTGGCGCACGGCGGCATTCGGTATTTCGCGGTACTGCAGCGGGCGATCCAGCACGGCGCCGATGGCCTCGACCAATTCCGAGTTGGTGAAGGCCTCCGGGCCCGTCAGCGGGACCCGCTGCCCCACAAGCTCATCGGTGAGCAACGCCCGCGCCGCCACCTCCGCAATATCTGCCTCGACGATCGGTGCCGTCGAAGCTGCGGCATACGGCCCGAAGACCACGTCGCCCGCGCGGATCTGCGGTGACCACATGCCGGCGAAGTTCGTCGCGAAAACCGTCGGCCGCAAGCTCACCCAGCTCAAGCCGGAGTCGACGGCGAGCTGTTCGGCCTCCTTGTTGCGGTCCCCGCGGAAGCGGGAAGGCTGCCGGGAGAAGTCGTCGTCGGCGTTGATCGCCGAGAGCGCAACCAGCTTGGTGACCCCGGCGCGCACGCACTCGGTCACCACGGTCTCCAGCTCCTCACCCAGCGCCCGGGAGTTGAGGAACACCGCCGACGCGCCGGGCAGCGCCCCGGTCACCGACCCGACCGGTTCGACGCCGGGCGGAAACCCGGCCTTCTCCGGTGCGCGGGTCACCGCGCGCACCGACGCTCCCGCGGCGGCAAGAGCGGCTACGAGAGGGCGTCCGACGTTGCCGGTCGACCCGGTTACGACAATGGTCATGGGAAGGTTCCCTTCTGGCGAATTTTCTGCGGTGTTCCAAGGACGGGGCGAAAGGTGGGAAAGTTACAGCGGGAAACCTGTAACTTTTTGCCGCAGCGGATCGTCGAAGAGTCATGAACCAGTCGCAGTCAACGGGCGACCAGGTCGCCGAAGCCTGGCGTCGTCACCGACCGTATCTGGTCAACCTCGCCTACCAAATGCTCGGTGACGTCGGTGACGCGGAAGACGTTGCGCAGGAAGCATTCCTGCGGTTATCGCGGACCGAGATCGGCGAGATCGAGGACGTCCGAGGCTGGCTGACGGTGGTGGCGAGCCGGCTCTGCCTGGACCAGGTGCGCTCGGCACGCGCGCGCTACGAACGCCCGGGTGAGGTCCATGAGCCGCCGGCGCCGCACCGCTCGGACCCGGCCGACCGGGTAACCCTCGACGACGAGATCCGCGCCGCCCTGTTGGAAGTGTTGCGCAGGCTCAGCCCCGGGGAACGGGTCGCCTTCGTGCTGCACGACGTGTTCGGCGTCCCGTTCGAATCGATCTCTGAAACCGTGGGTCGGCCGGTGGGTACCTGCCGTCAGCTGGCGCGTAGAGCGCGGGCGAAATTCGTTGCCGCGCAACCTAAAACCAACGAGGTGGCCTCGGCCGAGCACCAGCTCGTCACCGAAAAGTTCATCACCGCATGCGCCAATGGCGACGTTGCCGCGTTGGCCGCCGTGCTGGACCCGACGGTGTGGGGCGTCGGCACGATCCTCGCGGACCCCCCGCCGCCGCAGCAGATCAACCATGGGCCGGAAGCGGTGGCCACCAACCTGCTGCGCTACCTATGGCCGGACGTGACGCTGGTCAGCGGCCCCGTCGGGCAACCGGTGCTGTTGGCATTTACCGAGCGCCGGCTCTTCGCCGTCATCGTGCTGACGATTCACGGCTCGCGCGTGGCCAAGATCGAGGCGATCGCCGACCCCGCCGCGCGGATGGGGAACGTAGCCGAGCGGGGCTAGCCCCGCTGTTCGTCGTGCCGCGCGGCGAAATAGTTGGCGATCGTCGCCGTGACCTCGAGGAATTTTCGCCGCGTCGCGGAAGCCATTTCGCGGCTGACATCGATGACGCCGCCCGGCCGCAGGTGAGGGTCGAACGGCACTTCGATCACCGGCCGGCCGTGATCGATGAACTCGCGGGCCAGCAACGCCCGGGTCCGTTTGTCGGCGTGGCCGTCCGAATCGTTGAGCACGACGACGCTGCTCTGCAGCAGCGTTTCGAAGCCTTGGTCGGTGAGCCACTCCATGGTCCTGGCGGCGGCGTTCGCCCCGTCCGCCCACGGCGAGGAGACCACGATCAGCGCGTCCAGATCGCGCAGCACCTCCTGGGTGACCGGCGCGTCCATAGTGGAACCGCAGTCGATGACCGAGATCGCGAAGTGGCGGTCGAGGCGCAACGCGGCCTCGCGGTAGATCGCGGGGTCGAGCACCCGGCGCGGGCCGGACGCCGGTTCCCCGCCGAGCACGTGCAGGCCAGCGGCGTTGCGGCCCACCCGGGCCACCACGTCACTGAACGACTGCAGGTTCTTGTCGGCGGTGAGTTCCCAGAACGACCCGGACGACCCCGGGTCGATTCGGCTGCTCAGCCGGCCAAAGGCGGTGTCGGCGTCGATCGCCACGACGTGGTCCTGCCTCCGGAGTTCGGCGAACAACGAGCCGACACTGGCGGCCACCGACGTTTTTCCCACGCCGCCCTTGCCCAGAACGCCGACCTTGTAGTTACCGATCAGGCGGGTCCGGATGGCCGCCTCGAACTGGGCGTCCTGCTGTTGCGCGGGCGACGGACCCAGCCTGACGAGGCCAAAAGTGCTCAGCCGCAGGATGCGTCGCCAACCCCGGTCGGGTATCCCGTCAACGGCCGCGGCCGGCGGCGCCGGACCGGTTGGGGCGGGGGCGGGTGACTCCTGCGGAGCGGACATCGCGGGAGGCTCGGTGCGCGCGGTGACCCGCGCACCGGAGAAGGCCGGGTTTCCGCCCGGCGTCGAACCGGTCGGGT